>CANRLW010000005.1 GCA_947631575.1 uncultured Clostridia bacterium | reverse complement strand
TAAAATAAAAGAACATTTAGTGTCCGAGCAGAGCGAGTTTCAGAAAATTGACATTCTCGACAGCTTTGATTTCGGGAGAATACTTGTGCTTGACGGCTGCCTTATGCTGACCGAAAAGGACGAGAAGATTTATCATGAGATGATAACCCATGTGCCGCTTTCGGTAAATCCCGACATAAAGCGCGTTCTTGTTATCGGCGCGGGCGACGGGGGAACAATTCGCGAACTTTGCAGATTTAAGAGCGTCGAGCATATAGACATGGTAGAAATAGACAGGCGTGTTGTCGAGCTTTGCAGGGAGTATCTCCCGCAGACCACCTGTTCACTTGACGACAAGCGCGTTCATATTTATTATGAGGACGGTCTTAAATTCGTGCGCGGCGCGGAGAATGAGTACGATTTAATAATAGTAGACAGCACCGACCCTTTCGGACCGGGCGAAGGTCTGTTCACAAAAGAGTTCTACGGAAATTGCTATAAGGCACTGACAGCGGACGGAATACTTGTAAACCAGCACGAAAGCACGTTCTATGACGAGTACGCTCAGGCAATGAAACGCGCTCACAGCCGTATAAAGTCGTTTTTTCCGATTGCGCTCGTTTATCAGGCGCACATTCCGACTTATCCTTCCGGGCATTGGCTGTTCGGTTTTGCGTCAAAGAAATTCCACCCCGTAGAAGATTTCAAAGCCGACTGGTGGGTAAGTCAGCAACTCAAAACCTACTATTATAACCGCTTTGTGCATATAGGCTGTTTTGCACTTCCTCAGAATGTGCGCGACGTGCTCAGGGAAACAAAGGGAGCGAATTTATGAAAGTAACCGACAGGAAAACTGCGGTAATATGCACCGTTATAACCGTAATTCTGGTCGGGGTGTTTTTCTTTTATACAGTCGTTTCGGGGATTTCCGAGCTTTACGCCGAGCCTGTTGAGCATGGCGAAAGCGGCGATATTCAGGAGTATTACGCTGTTTACGCGCAGGAAGTAAAAGAGGTGCGCCACAGCTTTTTCGGAATTTTCAACCTTTATTCTGACAAATATTACGTTACATCGGGCGCGAACGGTCTTAATCCCGTTGCGATAAAAGCTGACGAAAAATGGTTTTCTGAGAATTTCAGTGCGCAGGGTATTGCAAATTCTCCCGTTAAAATTACGGCAATGTTAAAGCTTGTAAAGGACAACAGCGCGCTCGATATTGCTAAGATAAACGCGGATATTGAAGAACTTGGGCGGGTCGACAGCGTTTATTACGCAGACGTCGGGTACACGTCAACTGCCGTGATGAAAATTGTCGCGGGAATACTGCTGTTAACTGCGGCGATAACGTTTGTGCTGATGATGCTGTTTTTCAGAATGAATATGCTGAACAAGGTCACGGGCAATATGATGTGCATATTTTTTATAATTCAGCTTCTGGCGTTTGTTGTTATAATGATAGTGATAAACTGAAAATTAAATAAAGGTGAATGTTCGCAGAATGTTGAGTGAAACGAAAGGGAGAGCAGAATAGTGAGAGCGCGAAACAGCAGATTAAGCATTATTATAGTTTCGGTATTTGCCGCGATCTTTCTTGTAATGTCGATAATAGGCGGCATACAGGATCTGACAGCCCACACCGCTCCTATTGAAACGGCGGGCGACGGCGAAGTTATCGAATATAACGCGTATTATGCAGAGGAAGTATACGAGATAACGCACAGGCTGTTTGGCTTTATCCCCACGCGGCACGAGCATTTTTACGTCATTGTCGGCGAATATGGCGCGAACGAGTATATTGTTCTCGCAAGCGAAAAATGGGTCAAGGACAATTTCCCCTCGAACGGCTTTTCAGACTCTCCGGTGCATATAACCGCGCTTTTGCGGAGAACTGCTCCCAAAAACGGACTTAACACGCGCGAAATAAATAATTTGCTTTCCGACAGTGATATTTCGATAAACGAGTATTTGTATGCCGACATCGGTTATAAAACGGCAGGCGTTTTTAAAATAACGGCGGGCGTGCTGATAATTGTTATCGCCGCTTTGGTGATAACTTTAGTCAGACTGCACGCTCTGCAAATGCTGAACAGCAAAGTCGGAACAGCAGCCACTTCGGTGCTTATCGTATCGATTTTGGCATTGGCTGTAATATTGGTATGGTTTATTGATTAAATAAGTAGGAGGTTTTATAGTAATGAGCAAAGCATTGATAATAGGCGCGGGCGGCGTTGCGTCGGTGGTAGTCGCAAAATGCTGCCAGAACAGCGAGGTCTTTTCGGAAATTATGATAGCGTCGCGGACAAAAGCGAAATGCGACGCATTAAAGGAAAAATGGCAGGACAAAACTAAAACCGTTATCACGACGGCTGCGGTAAACGCGGACAACGTTCCCGAGCTTGTCGCATTGATAAAGTCTTATCAGCCCGATATCGTTATGAATATCGCCCTGCCGTATCAGGATCTGCACATTATGGACGCTTGTCTTGAATGTAAGGTCGATTATCTTGACACGGCTAATTACGAACCCGAGGATACCGCGAAATTCGAATATTCGTGGCAGTGGGCGTATAAAGAGCGCTTTGAAAAGGCGGGAATAACCGCTGTTCTCGGCTGCGGGTTCGACCCCGGAGTTACGGGAGTTTTCTCGGCATACGCGCAAAAGCATGAGTTTGACGAGATAAATTATATTGACATTCTCGACTGCAACGGCGGCGACCACGGCTACCCGTTCGCCACAAATTTCAATCCCGAAATAAATATTCGCGAGGTCTCCGCAAAGGGCAGCTATATCGAGGACGGCAAGTGGGTCGAAACCGAGCCTATGGAGATAAAGCGCGTGTACAACTTCAAAGGCGTCGGCGAAAAGGATATGTATTTGCTGCATCATGAAGAGCTTGAAAGCCTTGCGCTGAACATCAAGGGCATAAAGAGAATACGCTTTTTTATGACGTTCGGGCAGAGTTATTTGACACACCTTAAGTGTTTAGAGAATGTGGGAATGACCAGCATTGAGCCTATTATGTTCGAGGGCAGGGAAATAGTGCCGCTCCAGTTTTTAAAGGCAGTACTCCCCGACCCCGCGTCGCTCGGTCCGCGTACCGTCGGCAAGACCAACATAGGCTGTATATTCCGCGGCAAAAAGGACGGTAAGGACAAGAATTATTATCTCTACAACATCTGCGATCATCAGGAGTGTTACAAGGAAGTCGGCTCGCAGGCAATATCGTACACAACGGGCGTTCCCGCAATGATAGGCGCAATGATGGTTCTCACGGGAAAATGGAAGAAAGCGGGCGTGTGGAATGTCGAACAGTTCGATCCCGATCCGTTTATGGACGCGCTGAATAAGTGGGGATTGCCGTGGGAAGAGGACAGAAATCCTGTTTTGGTTGACTGAAAGGAGAGCTGACAATGGCTGAAATTATTACCGGCATTGTTTGTCTGGCATTTATGCTGGCAAGCGTGATTTTGGGCATAGTTCATTTTTTGGAAGTAGGAAAGCCGTTCAACAATTCATATATCTTCGCAAGCGAACAAGAGCGCGAAACCATGAATTTAAAGCCGCTTTTCAGACAGTCGGCAATAGTTTTCCTGTTTATCGCGGTAATATTTCTGATAAACGCTTTAGGCTGTCTTATGAAAAATAATAATGTGTTTTATCTGCTGATACCCGCAATAGCGGGAGCGGTGATTTACGCGATAGTATCAAGCATTGCGCTGAGTAAAAAGAATTAGGTGAACAGGCTCAAATGAGTTGGATAAAAAAAGTCGAAACTCCCTGCTACGTCATTGACGAGCGGAAACTTACGGAAAACCTTGAAATTCTGAAAAACGTCAGAGAGCGCGCGGGCTGTAAAATTCTTCTCGCGCAAAAGGCGTATTCGGTGTATCAGACCTACCCGCTTATAGCACGGTATCTTGACGGCTGTACCGCGAGCGGATTGTTTGAGGCAAAGCTGGGGTTTGAAGAAATGCGCGGGAAAGAAAATCACGTTTTTTCTCCCGCCTTTACGGAAAATGATCTTGACGAGCTGCTGAAAATATGCACGCATATTGTGTTCAATTCTCCGCGACAGTGGGCGAAATTCCGCGATAAGGTTCGCAAGTCCGAGCGTTATATTCAAACGGCAATTCGCGTAAATCCTGAATACAGCGAGATAGAAACGGATATTTACAACCCGTGTTTTGAGGGTTCACGGCTCGGCACGACCGTTTCCCGATTTAAGGAAGATTTGCCGCTTGCTGACGGAATTGACGGCTTGCATTTTCACACTATGTGCGAACAGGGCGCGGACGTGCTGGCAAGAACTTTGCCGCACTTCGTGGAAAAATTCGGCTTTATGTTCGACAGGATAAAGTGGGTGAATTTCGGCGGCGGTCATCATATAACGAGAAAAGATTATGACGTTGAACTGCTGATAAAGACAATCAAGGACTTCCGCGAAAAATACGGCTTGGAGGTCTATCTTGAACCGGGCGAGGCTGTCGCACTGAATGCGGGGTATCTGGTGACGAGCGTTCTTGACGTTACCGAAAACGGCGTTAAAATAGCAATAACCGACGCGTCAGCAGAATGTCATATGCCCGACGTTCTGGAAATGCCGTACAGACCGAATATAATCGGCGCGGGAAATCCGAACGAAAAGCAGTTTACCTACCGCCTCGGCGGGAACACCTGCCTTGCGGGGGATATTATCGGGGATTATTCGTTTGACAGCGTGCTTAAAGAGGGCGACAGGCTCGTTTTCGAGGATATGGCTATTTATTCTATGTGCAAGAACAACACCTTTAACGGTATGCCCCTGCCGTCAATTTACCTGCTTAAAAAAAACGGCGAAACAGAGTTGTTGAAAAGTTTCGGTTACAGCGATTTTAAAGAAAGGCTTTGAAAAAATGTCAGTGCAGTATAATATGAAACCGCTCCCCGCATTGCAGACGATTTACGGCAGCATAACGGACGGTTTTACCAAAAACGATTTTGAGCTGAACGAAAACAGCCGAGGTATCGTTGTGCCGTTTTTGCTGAAAGAATTTCTGTCGAAATATGCATATTTGCCCGTAAACAGACAGGGCGGCAGTCTTAGGTTCTTCCACCCGAATTTAATGACCGTTATGAAGTTTTCTGCGGGAAAAACGGAGCTTTCTCTTTTGTGTATAGGACGTATAGGCGAGTTTCAGATAGCGGTCAAGAACGAGGCGTCCGAAGATCCTCGGATATTCCTTATAAAACTTGACGCACAGGGAAAAACAAAGGTCCTGCCCTCGGACGATATCATAAGCGAGCTTATAAAGGTCATGATCTGCAATCTGCTTTTGACAATGAAAAGCGCGGTCATAGCGGATAAGCCGGAGGACGCGGTGCGGTTGCTTATTGAAAACGGGGTAGACCTTGACAAAATAGAGTATAATCCAAAACTCAGCCGCGAATATTCGTTGAATTTCTCCGAGAAAACGCATACATTCGCAGTCGCGGAGCTTGTAAAGGGAGAGTTTGTGAGGTTCTTTTTTGTGAAGAATAATGAGTTTAGGATAGAGACTAAAGGTTAGAGGCAAGAGCTTAAATGTTGTTTTGGCGATAAAGTTTTTTGATGTTCATAGAAAGAGTCTAGAGGCTAGAGTTTAAACCCTAGCCTCTCTGTTTTCATAATAACCCCTATTTGTTGTTCTTTTCAAGCGTTATTTTCTTTAAATAACGTTTACTCGCCCTATCCCCCTGACCCCCTTCCCCGATGGGGAAGGGGGAATATTGCAGGGCGCTGGCGCGCCCTGCACCCGCCATTTCAGAGGCTAAAGGTTAAACCATAGCCTCTTTTTTTTATGCGTTATCTTAACGAACAACATTTCGGTTATTACTGCATACTGTACCCTGTCTCCTATCAACTGTCAGCCCACCGCGAAAAATGTCAAAAAAACGCCAAAAAAGCCCAACATATAGATTTAGTCAACTAATTATTGTCTATATGTTGTGTAAATTTTTCACAAAATTGATTGATTTTCTACAGACTTGAAGATACTTTTTTGTGGAAACTGCACAAAAACATAAACAAAAGTTTATCTTATCTTTTTCAAAAAAAATCTTGCAATTCTAAAAGAATTGAGATATAATAGGATTGTGGGGAAAAGAGGTTTAAAATTCACTAAAATGGTTTAAAATTTCACTAAAAAATCACTTTTCCTAAATGGGGAAAATTTTTTCTACGGAAACGCCGTTTGAGGAGAACGGCACAAAAGGCGGATTTCATGGGGAATTAACGCTTTTGGAAAGGGGGGAATGGAAATGTACGGACACTATGAGCATACGGTCGACGCAAAGGGAAGAATGAATTTCCCCGCAAAACTGTTAAAAGAGCTCGGCGAACATTTCTATATCTCCAAAAGCATTAATGAAAAATGCCTTACTGTTTATACCGGCGAAAGCTGGGAGATCCTGCGTGATAAATTAAAGGGCAATTCCTCAAAGAACGCGCTCGCTGTACAGAGATTTATTTTCGGAAGTGCGTGCGAGGCAGAGCCCGATAAGCAGGGAAGAATAGCGCTCCCCGCAGCGCTCAGAAGTTATGCGGGAATTACGAGCGATGTCGTCGTAGTTGGATTGGCGGATCGCGCGGAGATCTGGGACAAGTCGGCATGGGAAGAGTATGAAAAGATATTTGACAGCGTCGATTTTGAACAGGTGCAGGGAGAGCTGAATATTTGATGGGGATCGAATTTTCACATATTCCCGTAATGTTAAAGGAAACGGTAGACGACGCTTTTGGGGATAAAAGCGGCGTTTATGCCGACCTTACGACAGGCGGCGGCGGTCACAGCCTGGAGCTTGCGAAAAGATTAGACCCGAAAACGGGCGGCAGGCTCATATGCTTTGACACAGACCCCGAGGCTATAAACGCTGCGAAAAAGCGGCTAGAGGGAATGCCTGTCACATTTGTAAGAAGTAACTTCAGAAGAATAAGCGAAGTTCTCGACGAGCTTGGGATAGATTTGCTCGACGGGATAATTGCGGATCTTGGGGTGTCGTCGCATCAGCTCGATGACGCCGAGCGCGGATTTTCGTTCCATAACGACGCGCCGCTTGATATGAGAATGAGCGGCGAGGGATTGTCCGCGCGTGATGTTGTAAACGAATACGAGCTTTCGGATCTGCAAAGGATATTGTACGAATTTGGTGAGGAAAAGTTTGCCGCAAAAATAGCGAGAGGAATAGTAAATTCCCGTGAGAAAGCGCCGATAGAAACAACCGGGCAGCTTGCCGAGATAATAAAGGAAAGCGTTCCCGCGGCGTACAGGCGCGAAAAAAATCCTTGCAGAAAAAGTTTTCAGGCAATAAGGATCGAAGTTAATGATGAGCTTAACGCTCTTTCAGAGGCGCTTGAAAAAGGGTTTGAAAGGCTGAAGATCGGCGGGAAGATGTCGGTCATAACGTTTCATTCTCTTGAAGACAGGATCGTTAAAAATACGTTCAGGGATTTTTGTACGGGCTGCACTTGCCCGCCCGAGTTTCCCGTTTGCGTATGCGGAAAGCTCCCGCGCGGAGAATTGGTGACAAAAAAACCGACAGTGCCGAGCGAAAAAGAAGTTTCGGAAAATCCGAGAAGTCGCAGCGCAAAGCTTAGAGTTATACAAAAAATAAGGACATAAAAAAGGAGTGAGAGCGATGAGTTATCATAACGATTCAAACCTTGCATATGATTTGTCGCTTTTTGACAGGTCAAATCGAGAAAACCGCGAAAAGCGCGAGGAAAAACCAAAAATAAAAATTACGGAAACACCGTCCGTTTCAAAAAGCGGTTCAAAATTCAAATTGGCTGTGGCGGCGGTCGTGGTGTTCGGGGCGCTGTGCGCGGTCAATTATTCAAACACAAAGGTAGACGACATTTCCGTTCTTATCGAAGACCAGCAGGCAGAGCTACAGAACGCACTCGATGATAACGCGCTTTTGCAGAACAAGCTCGACAGTATGGTAAATAGTTCATATATCGAGAAGTACGCCGAAGAAAACCTTGGAATGACAAAGGTTTCTCCTTCGCAGAAGAAATATATAAGCATAAATACCGAAAATCTTGTAAATGTTGAAAAGGAAGAAGACCTCGGATTTATTGGCAGCATTAAATCATGGTGGGACGGAGTTTTGGAATACATTGGTTTTTGACGGCATACAATATTAAAGACAAGTTATGCTGTCAGCTAGAATTAGCAAGGCTGACCGTTGCTTACTTTCAGAATGAGAAAGTGGAGGTAAGTTCAACATCGGCTTTGCTTTTTTGGTTTTTTGGAGGAGTGAAATAAGTGGCTGATAAAAACAAAAATTCGGATCCCCGCAGAGCTCAGAATTCAAATACCGAGCGCAGACCCCAAAAGCAAAAGCTCACATTCGGGCAGAGGATAAAGCGCGGATTTAAAAATATTGCGCTCTTCTTTAAAAAGAAAGAAGACGAAGAAGTCGAAAAAAAGCCGATATTGGGTTATCGCGGCAGACAGCTGTTGATACTTATCGGCGTTTTCGGGTTTTCGGCTTTTGTCGGTTATAATCTGCTAAAATATACGGTGCTAGAAAGCGACAAGTGGAAAATGCTTGCCACCACCCAGCAGACCCACGAGCTTTCGCTTATGGCAAACCGCGGAACTATCTACGATACAAACGGAACCGTCCTTGCACAAAGCTCTACGGTATGGAATGTGATCATTGCGCCAAAAGCCATATATCTTGCGGATCAGGAGCGCCAAAAGGCTTATCAGAAAAAGCTCGATAAATGGATAGCAAACGAAGATCCGGATAAAGAGCCGATGGAAGAATATGTTCCGCTTGATGAGCTTATTGCAACAAATTTGGCGAATATTCTTGAGGGAGTAAATCCCGAGGATCTTATTGAGCAATGTAAAGATCACGATAAGATGTATTATATCGTAAAGCGTAAGGTCGAAAAACCCGAAGTTACGCTTATACAGAATTTCATGAAAGAAAACGGCATATTGAGCGACTGCATTGATACCGAGCAGTCGAGCAAGCGTTATTATCCGAACGGTTCTCTCGCCTCGTCGGTCATAGGATTTACAAATTTTGACGGCGTGGGCGTTTACGGGCTTGAGTCATACTATGACGAATATCTTCGCGGGACCGACGGAAAGGCATACTACAGGACGGACGGCAGAGGACAGGGCGTTGAATATGCCGAGGATTATTACTATTCGTCGATAGACGGATACAGCCTGGTACTTACTATTGATGAAGTAATGCAGCATTATTGCGAGAAATATCTTGAACAGTGCGTTTCGCAGTATCAGATAATAAACCGCGCCAGCGCTATAATGATGAACTGCAAGACGGGCGGAATAATAGCTATGGCGACCACTCCGTCGTATGACCTGAACGACCCTTCGGAGATCGCGGGAAACTATGAAAGACAGCAGCTTGAAGAGCTGATAGCGTCGGGAGCGACGGACGAGGAAGTAGAAGAGTTCAATTCCGTCATCCGCGAAACTCAGTGGAAGAACAAGGGAGTAAACGAGCTTTATTACCCCGGTTCTGTATTCAAAACCGTCACCTGCGCGTCTGCCCTCGACCAGGAAGTTATAGATATGTCATGGCATCATACCTGCACGGGAGTTTCGGTAGTAGCGGGAACAAGCATAAGCTGCTGGAGAAGTTGGGGACATGGACTTTTAGACCTTCAGGGTGCGATTACAAATTCATGCAACCCGTGTTTTATTGCTATAGGTCAGGCGCTCGGACGCGATAAATTCTGTGATTATTTCGAGGCGTTCGGATTTACGGAGCCTACGGGAATAGACCTCCCCGGAGAGGCGCAGAGCCTTTATGTAAGCAGATCGAATATGGGTCCCGTGGAGCTTGCGTCATCTTCGTTCGGACAGACAAACAAAATAACGCCCATACAGATGGTCACGGCATTTGCGGCGATAGTAAACGGCGGATATCTCGTAAGACCTCATCTTGTGGATAAGATACTGGACAGCGATGGAAACGTTGTTGAAACAAGGGAAACCGAAATAAGACGTCAGGTCATTTCCGAGGAAACCTCGGAGCAAATGCGTAAAATACTTGAAACAATTGTAACTCAGAACGGCGGCAGCAACGCCTATATTCCCGGCTATAGAATAGGCGGAAAATCGGGAACAGCCGAAAAGATCGACGAATATAACGCCGCGGGCGGAAGTGCAGCAGGCGCGAAAATGACCTATGTTTCAACATTCGCTGCGGCTGTGCCTATGGACGATCCTCAGATAGTCATGCTGATAATGGCGGATACGCCGACAGGCTCGGCATATTACGGCTCTACAGTAACCGCACCTGTTGTTTCGTCTGTATTCCATGACGGACTTGAGCACATGGGTATATATCCGACATATACTGCCGAGGAGCAGGAGAAAATGGACGCAGTTGTTCCTTATGTTGCCGGAAATCTTCCTATGAACGTTGAGAGCCTGCTTGTTTCAAACGGCTTTAAGTATCGCTTTGTAGGAAACGAAACAGGAAACGAAAAAGCTACCTCGCAAATACCGTCGTCCGGACAAAGCATACCTAAAGGCTCTACCGTTGTTGTTTATTTCAACGGCGCAAAGCCCGAAACGGCTACTGTCCCCGATGTAATAGGACTTAGCGTGGCAGAGGCAAACGAAAAGCTGACAAACGCGGGCTTTAATATAAAAATATCGGGCGGCGCAGCGGAAAACGCAAATGCCGTTGCCGTATCGCAAAGTATTTCCGGCGGCATAGTAGGCTATAAGGGCGCTGTTGTAGACGTTACGTTTTTGGTAAACGACCGCGGAGATTAACTGAAATGAAGATAAGAGAGCTTTTTGAAAATATAGCCGACATTCCCGCAGAGCTGTCCGAAAAGACAGTTCTGGGAGTGACCTCGGACAGCCGAGAAACAGAAAACGGTTTTGTTTTCGTCTGCATAAAGGGAGAAAATTTCGACGGACATTCCGCCGCGGAAAAGGCTTTAGAGCTTGGCGCGGCAGCTATAGTTACACAAAAAAAGCTCGGAATAAAAAATGAAATAAACCTATCGGACACGCGCGCGGTCTATCCCGAATTGCTTTCGAGATTTTACGGCGAGCCGGAGAAAACCCTTAAGATATGCGCCGTAACGGGCACAAACGGAAAAACGACTATTGCCAACATCTGCGCTCAACTAACGCGCATCATGGGGCACAGAACAGGAGTTATAGGAACTCTCGGAACAGATACGGGAGACGGTCTTGATTATTCGCATATCGGTCCTCCGACCACTCCCGAACCGAGGAAATTGTATTCATTGTTCGGAAAAATGGCGGAGGAAAAGACCGAGTATTGTTTTGTAGAGGCGTCAAGCCAGGCTCTCGCCCAGCATCGTTTTGCGAGGAATTGTTTTCGCGTCGCGGCTTTTACAAACCTTACCCGCGACCATCTCGACTATCACAAAACAATGGAAAACTATTTCGCCGCAAAGCTGTCGCTGTTTGATAATTGCGAATATGCGGTCGTTAATATAGACGATGAGTACGGAAAGAAAGCAGCCGAATATTGCCGCGAAAAAAATGTTCCGCTAAAGACCGTGTCGCTTAAAGAAAAAGCCGATTATTATACGGAGCTTATAAAGATATATCCCGACAGAGCGGAGTTTGTTTTTACGGACGCGGCGGCAAAAAAGAGCTATCCCGTTCGGTTTTCGCTTACGGGAGAATACAATGTCATAAACGCGCTGATTGCTGTCGTTATGTGCAGCCTGCTCGGTTTTCATACGGACGAACTCGTAAATGCTTTAGAAAAAATAAAGGGCGTAAGCGGGCGGCTCGAAACCTTATACAGCAAGGATTTCACGGTAATACGCGACTATGCTCATACCGAGGACGGACTTGAAAAGCTGCTCTCAACTTTACGACCTCTTGCAAAAAACCGCCTTATTTGTGTTTTCGGAGCAGCAGGAGAGCGCGACGCTGGAAAGCGTCCCGACATGGGAAAGACAGCCGCGAAATATTCCGATGTCATCATAGTGACAACGGACAGTCCCCGTCACGAAGACCCGCAGCAGACAATAGACGATGTTGTGAAAGGAATACCAAAGGGAATAGCTTTTGAAGAATATATCGACCGCGAAAAAGCGGTAGTCCGCGCGCTTGAAATTGCCAAAGCGGGTGACATCGTAGCGCTCTGCGGAAAGGGTCACGAGGACTATCAGGCGATAGGCGACGAATATCTTCATTTTGATGAAAAGGAAATTGTAGATAATTATTTTAAAAACGGCAGGTGATAATTATGTTTACGGCAGAAGAAATTGCAAAGGTGACAGGCGGCGTTCTTGTGGGAGAAGATGTCAGCGTAACTTCCATATCTACCGATACCCGCGCTATAGAAGAGTCTGCGCTGTTTATAGCAATAAAGGGCGAGAATTTTGACGGAAACGATTTTATAGGAAAAGCATTTGAAAAAGGGGCTGCGGCGGCGCTGTCAGACGCTGAAAAGGGCAGTTTAAATGTTGAAAAGCCTGTTGTATATGTTGAAAACTCAAGAACGGCACAGCTTAAACTTGCGAGATACTACCGCGACAAATTCGGCGTAAAGCTCTGCGGAGTGACAGGCTCTGTCGGAAAGACCTCGACAAAGGACATGATCTATGCGGTCTTGTCGTCCGAGTTCAATACGCTTAAAACCGAAGGAAATTTCAACAACGACATAGGACTTCCGAAAACGCTGTTCAGACTTGACGACAGCTATAAAGCCGCGGTTATAGAAATGGGAATGAGCGACCTCGGAGAAATAAGTGCGCTTTCCCGTACGGCGCACCCGAATTGCGTGGTGATTACAAACATCGGCTGGTGTCATATAGAAAACCTGAAGTCGCGTGAAAATATCCTCAAAGCAAAGCTAGAGATCCTTGACGGCACGGACGAAAACGCTCCGCTCATAATAAACGGAGATGACGATATGCTTAAAACCGTGAACGTCGACAGAAAGATGATCCGCTACGGCTTTTCCGATAAAAACGACGTTTTTGCGGATAATATAGTTCATGAAAACGGCGGAGAAAAATTTACCCTTCATTATAACAATAAGGAATATCCCGCAAGCGTTCCCGTTATCGGAGAACATCATATCTTAAATGCGCTCGCGGCGTTCTGCGTAGGAATTGAGTTTAATATAACGCCCGAAAGGATAATACCCGCGTTTATGAATTATCAGGCGTCGGGCATGAGGCAGAAGATAGAAAAATGCGGCGAATATACATTTATCCTTGATTGCTATAACGCAAGCCCCACTTCTATGGAAAGCTCGCTTTCCGTTTTGGGAACAATGAGCGGTAGAAAAATAGCCGTCCTCGGCGATATGCTGGAGCTTGGTGAGATGTCAAAGCAGCTCCATGCGGGACTTGCAGAGTGCGTGATGAAAAACGCCGACATGGCTTTCCTTTACGGAAAAGAGATGAAAGCGCTCCGCGATGAGCTTTTTAAACACGAGTTCCCCGTTTTCCACAGCGAAAAGAAATCGGAGCTTACCGAGCTTTTAAACCATAATTTAAAAAGCGGCGACAATGTTCTTTTCAAAGGAAGTCGAGGCATGAAAATGGAAGAAATAGCCGCAAGAACAGAATAAAAGAGGATCTACATGAATGTATGGACTAATGTTATAGCCGCCGCAGCGTCTTTTCTGATCGCATGGCTGCTGGGCTTTGTGGTCATACCGTGGCTGCATAAGCTGAAATACGGGCAGACTATCCTTGATATAGGACCTAAATGGCATGCAAAAAAACAGGGCACAGCCACAATGGGCGGCATAATGTTCATAACGGCGGTGGTGATCACCTTCGCCGTCGGAATGGTAATAATATGCCTGAACGGAGCGGACATAACGGGCGGCGACAAACGCGAGTTTATTGTGTCGCTTTCTGGAGTAATAATGGCGCTGTTTTTCGGAGCGGTTGGCTTTCTTGACGATTATATAAAGGTAGCGAAAAAACGCAACGAGGGACTTACTCCCATACAGAAAATAATTTTCCAGGTGCTTATAATTGCCGCATATTTCGCGACTGTTTATATAAGCGGCTTTGCGAGAACGGTCATTGCTTTCCCGTGGGGCTGGCAGTGGGATATGGGAATTTTCTACTATCCCGTAATGGGACTTGGAATACTTTACCTTGTAAACGCCGTGAACTTAACTGACGGAATAGACGGACTTTGTTCTTCGGTTACAGTCATATACTGCGCGGCATTCGCGGCAATATCGGGAATACTCGGAATGTTCGGAGAGTCGCTTTTAGCTTTCTGCACAGCGGGCGCTCTTATCGGATTTCTCATGTGGAATTTTCCTCCCGCAAAGGTGTTTATGGGCGATACGGGTTCGATGTTTCTCGGCGGTATCGTCTGCGCTTTGGGAGTAGGCTGCGGAGCGGAATTTTTAATGGTCCTGGCAGGAATAATTTACGTTCTCGAGGCGCTTTCGGTCGTTATACAGTCTACGGTTTTCAAGATAACAAAGAAAATATACCATACAAAAGAGGGAAAACGCCTGTTTAAAATGACGCCCATACATCATCATTTTGAGATGAGCGGCTGGAGCGAGATAAAAATAGACGTTGTTTTCTCCGTTATCACGGTAGCGGCAGGAGCGCTTTCGGTCTGGTTCGCCGTGATGATGTTCATGAAATAAAGTCAGAGTAAAATTTTGGTTCGGAGGGAGCTATGGCAGAAATGACCCGTGCGCCAAAAGGCGCGGTAAAAAACCGGAAAAACAAAGACCCGAACAGGATACGTTTTTTATCCGTGCGCGGAAGAGTAGACATGCCTATGACGGTCATAATTCTGGTACTTCTTGTTTTTGGAATAACTATGATGTTTTCTGCGGGACACGCCCAGTCTTATGTAGATAACGACGGCGACAGCTTTGCTTATACCGTAAGACAGGTAACCGCCGCGGGGATAGGTCTGGCGGGAATGGTGCTGCTTTGCTTTTTTGATTATCGCTTGCTCCGCCGCGAGATGTCTTTGTTCGGCGGAAAGGTTAAATTTACTTTAGCGCATATACTCCTTATAGCTACGCTCTTGCTCAATTTTATGTGTATTTTCGGCGTCGAGGCGGAGGCAGGACAAAAACGCTGGCTACAGATACCTCTTTTCGGAACGTTTCAGCCGTCCGACTTTCTAAAAATAAGCCTTATAATCTATCTGGCATACTATATCCACAAAAACTCCGACAATATCAGACGTTTCAGCGTCGGAATAGTTAAGCCCGGAATATTGTTCGTAATTGTCGCTGCAATAATGCTCGGAATACAGTCTCACCTTTCGGGACTTCTGATTATGACTGCGATATGTGCTGTAATGCTCTTTGTCGGCGGGATCAATATGAAACCCATTATCCCCGTAGCAATTGCGGCGATAGCGGTCGTTATAGTAATGATTTCCCTTTCGGGATTTACATATTTCGGCGACAGAGTTATGTATATGGATCCTCTTTCCGAGCCGGGCGACAGGTCGTATCAAAACTACCAGTCAGCCCTTGCGATAGGTTCGGGAGGAATATGGGGAAAGGGTTTCGGAAATTCAACTCAGAAATATTATTACCTTCCGTTTGCGGTAAATGACTTTGTATTTTCAATACTCTGCGAAGAATTCGGTTTTGTTGGCGGAATGGTGGTTATACTCCTGTTCGTTATCTTTGTAATGCGCGGATTTGTCATAGCCTCTCATGCCGAGGACAGGTTTGGCTGTCTTATGGCGACGGGCATTACGTTCCATATCGGACTTCAGGCGCTTTTAAATATCGGCGTTTGCCTTTGCTGTATACCAAACACGGGAATTTCAATGCCGTTCTTCAGTTACGGCGGTACTGCGCTCATGCTACAACTCTGGGAAATGGGACTTCTGTTGTCCATAAGCAAGAGAGCTAAGCTGAGATAAAACAAACGGTGGTGATAAAATGAACGTGTTATTTGCGGCGGGAGGTACTGCGGGACATATAAATCCCGCGCTCGCAATTGCCGACAAAATAAAGAGCGTCTTTCCGAATACAAATATCCTCTTCGTCGGAAAACCCGACGGAATGGAAAAACAGCTTGTGACAAAAGCAGGCTATGAGTTTCGCGGGGTAGAGATGCTGGGATTTCAGCGCAAGCCTACTCCGGTAAACTTAGTAAAAAACGTAAAGGCGGCGTATTGTTATTTCATCTCGGCAAAGCTCGCCGTTAAAAAAATAATCGAGGAGTTCAAGCCCATGCTCGCCGTAGGCACGGGCGGCTATGTCACGGCTACCGTTCTTTCACAGGCGGCGGCAATGGGAATAAAGACCGTCACCCACGAAAGCAACTCCTATCCCGGTCTTACCACTAAAATGCTCTCAAAAAAAGCCGACAAGGTCCTTCTTGCGACAGAGGACGCCGAAAAGTATCTCAAAGACACATCGCGCTGTGTTGTAACGGGAAATCCTCTCAGAACGAATATTCCCATAGAGGACAGACAGTCCGCGAGAAAGCGCTTAGGTTTAAAAGACAATTTTACCGTTCTGTCCTTTGGCGGCTCTCTCGGCGCAAATCACATAACCTCGGCAGTTGCGGAGCTTATAAAGTGGGAGCTTAAAACAGGCGAAATAAATCATATCCATTCTTACGGCACGCGAAGTCGCGATATGTTTTACGAAGAACTGAAGAAAAACGAAATAACCGAGGACAAGTCGCGCCATATCTTCCGCGATTATATCGACAATATGTATACCTGTATGTGCGCGGCGGATCTTATTATATCCCGTTCGGGAGCAATGACCATAACCGAGCTTACGGAAATAGGCAGAGCGTCTGTTCTTGTGCCTTTCCCGCAGGCGGCGGAAAACCACCAGTATTTCAACGCCAAGACCCTCGCCGACAAAAACGCGGCAGTTATAATAGAAGACAAAGACCTTACGGGAGAGCTGCTTGTTGAAACAGTTTCAAGGCTGTATGAGGACAGAAACGCTCTTCTTGAAATGGAAAGAAACGCGGGCTCAATGAAAAAGTCAAACGCGTCCGACGCTATAATGAAAGAAATAATCGACCTTTTCGGAAACGACCCCAGTAGTTTTATGTAAACCAAACAAGCCCTAATCACAAAAAATCCTCTTTCAACATATTATGCTCCAGCATAATTGTTGAGAGGTGGTTTTATGGATAATCAGCCCAGACTTATAATAAACGGCGGGAAACGCCTTGAAGGAGAAATTGCCGTTCAAGGCTCGAAAAACAGCGCACTTCCTCTTTTATCTGCGGCAGTTCTTGTGCATGGGGAAAGCGTTTTTCATAATTGCCCTAAGCTCACCGATATAGACGCGGCTTTGAGGATACTTTCCTGTTTAGGCTGTAAGTGCAAAAGGAGCGGCGATACCGTTTGCGTAGACGCCCAGCATATCTCGGAAAACGAGATCCCCGACAGCCTTATGCGACGTATGCGCGGAAGTGTTATCTTCTTGGGCTCGGTCCTCGGAAGAACGGGGCGCTGCCGTTTGTCTTTTCCGGGAGGCTGCGATATAGGTTCGAGACCTATAGACCTTCATTTGTCAGCTTTAAGGCAAATGGGCGCGGTCATAACCGAAGAACACGGCTACCTTGACTGTGAAACTCCGTCGGGACTGCGCGGCGCAAAAATAACGCTCTCTTTTTCATCTGTCGGCGCAACGGAGAATATCATGCTTGCGGCGGTGCTTGCAAACGGCGTTACGGAAATACATAATGCCGCAAGAGAGCCGGAAATAGTCGACCTTGCAAATTGCCTCAATAAATTCGGCGCGAGAATAAACGGCGCAGGGGAAAGCAGTATTTACATTGAGGGAGTTTCAAAGCTCAGTCCCTGCGAACATACGATAATTCCCGACAGAATAGTTGCGGGAACATATATGTGCGCCGCGGCAATGACGCGCGGCGAACTTATACTTACACATTGCGAGCCTTCACAGATGAACGGTTTTATTCCCGTCCTCGAACAAATGGGAGTGAGGGTATACGCATACGGCGGAGGAAAGATATATCTAAGCAGCAGAAAAAAGCTTGTCGCTCCTCAGACTGTCCGCACAATGCCCTATCCCGCTTTTCCTACCGACGTTCAGGCACCTTTTACGGCGCTGTGCTCTACAGCCGAGGGTACGTCGGTATTTGTCGAAACGATATTTGAAAATCGCTTTCGTCATGTGTCCGAGTTGATAAGGCTCGGCGCGCAGATAAAAGTTGAGGGCAGAGTATGCGTTATAGAAGGCGTTAAAAAGCTTTCGGGAGCAAAGCTCTGCGCGACGGAGCTCCGCGGAGGAGCGGCGCTTGTCGTTGCGGCTTTAGCGGCGGAGGGTACTACGGAAATAAGCGGCGTGAATTATATAGAGCGCGGCTATGAATCAATAGAAAAGGAATTGCGCTCGGTCGGCGCTGATATTAAAAAAGTTCAGAAACTACAGTAATAAAAAACCGGAAGTGAAAATATGGAAAAAAAGCCTGTACAGCAGAACAGAAAACCGCCTGCAAATAATGCACCGCGATCACCACAATCACCACAGCATACACCACAGCGCGGCGCAAAAAAGAACACGGCTAATTATAAACAGTCGGATTTTGTCAAATCAAAGGGCAATCTTCCCGGAAAGCCCCTGAAAAATAAAAAAAGACCTTTCGCAAAGAAAAAGCCCGCCCCTCAAAGAAACGCACCTTATAATCAAAAAGCCGACAGAGAGCTTTCCCGCGTTATGTCAGAAAAAGCTCCCGCAAGCAAAAAGCGCAAGAATCGCGGCAAAAATTATATTCTGTATTATATCCTTGCGGCGGTGGTTGTAGTTGTCGTGCTGGTAATTCTTGCAAATACCGTTCTGTTCAGGCTTTCGGATATCGAAGTTAAGGGAACCGTCCGTTATCTGCCTGAAAATATAATCCAGGGTTCGCAGCTTAAAACAGGCGAAAACCTCCTCTATATAGACGAAAAACAAACAGCACAGAATATCGTGGACAAATGCCTTTTTGTAGACTCAGCCGAAGTCAGAAAGTCTTTCCCCACAAAGGTAATAATTACCGTTAAAGAGGCCGAAGAGTGCTTTATTCTTTCGGAAAACGGCATAAACGCCGGAATATCTCGCGGCGGAAGAGTAATTGAACATACGGATAGTGCCGAAAAGGACGGCGTTATAATGCTCAAAGGATACGAGCCCGAAAGCCTGGAGCTTGGCGCATGGCTCAGATCCAAAAATGAAACAAAGACCGAGTTCCCTTGGGAAATGCTTGAGCTTATAGATAAGACCGCCCTAAATAATGTAACGGAAATAGACATGACCGACAGATATTCGCCAAAGGTTTATGTTGACGGCGGCAGAATAACGTTAAATCTCGGCAGCGCCACAGAGCTTGAAAGTAAATTTATTGTCGCAAAGAACCTCATAGAAAAACAGATCGGCGCGGAAGAAAAAGTCGTTATCTCCCTTTCAAATCCCGAAAAACCGGGCGTTCGTCCGATAAATGACGACATACCCGCGCAGCCCGAACAACCCGAAGAGCCGGAAGATTCTGACACCGACGAAACACAAGACACTGATTCTTCACAAGGCTGATTTCCTCAAAAATCGCCAAGTGAAAATAATATTTATGAAAATTATAAAAAAATAGTTGCAATTTTTTATGAGATGTGCTATAATAAATTGAATATAAAAAAAATATCCGATCCGAGGAAGTTTATTAAGGAGGATTTTCAGATATGGCATTCATACCGGATAGTTTAGACGACGGATTTGAAGTCGCCGAGGATTTTCAGCTTGCGACGCAGATAATGGTTTTCGGTGTCGGCGGTGCAGGCGGAAACGCGGTTGAACATATGGTCAATTCGGGAGTAGGCGACGTTGAGTATGTTATAGCAAATACTGATGTCGCTGCTCTCAGAAGTAAAGACGGAAGTAAGATGACCCGTATCCAGATAGGCAGAAAAACGACACGCGGTCAGGGCGCAGGAAACGACCCCACCAGAGGCAGACAGTCTGCCGAGGAAAACCGCGACGATATCGCAGATAAGCTCGACGGAGTGTCAATGCTGTTCGTTGCCGCGGGAATGGGCGGCGGAACAGGAACAGGCGCTGCTCCCGTTATCTCCTCCATTGCAAAGGAAAAGGGAATACTGACTGTAGGCGTTGTTACAAAGCCCTTTGATTTTGAGGGCAAGCCCAAAATGCGCGAGGCTCTGAAGGGCGTAAACGAGATGAAAAAGAACGTTGACGCGCTTATAGTTGTTCCGAACGAGCGCATAAAAGAGCTTAAAGGCAGCAATATCACGATAAAGAACGCTTTTGAAAAGGTCGATGAGATACTTACAAAAGCCGTTATGGGAATTATCTCCCTTATCCATAAGACAGGATATCTGAACATTGACTTTGCGGACATCTGCTCGACGCTGCGCGAGTCCGGAATAGCTCATATGGCTATCGGAACAGGCAAGGGCGAGAGAAAAGTTGATGAGGCTATAGAAGAAGTTATGAACAGCCCTCTGCTCGAAACCTCTATTTCCGGAGCAAGGCGCGGACTTTTGAACGTAAGCCTTCCCGAATCGTTCGAGCTTGAAGAGTTTGATTCTCTTATGAAGAAGATAACCGAGAATTTCGACACCGAGGCAAAGTATAAATGCGGAGTTGTTTTCGATGAAACTCTTGAAAAAGACGAGATCTCCATTATAGCTATCGCTACAGACTTTATCGACGAAGACCCCGAGCCCGTGGTTAGTATCGGAGTAAACGCCGAGCCTGCGGAAAATGTTGAAGAAACACCTGTTCCTTCCGAGGCTGTGTCTGCGGGAGTAAGAAAAACAGGTTTCAGCGAAACGCAGGATATCGACACACTTCTCAGAAAATTCAATCAGGGAAGAGAAAACTGATTTGTTGAGTAATTAGCTTAAATGTCTCCGTTTATTTCGGGGACATTTATTTTTTGAAATACACTTTTTTTCTCAAAAGACTTGATTTTTTTTACGATTTGTTATACAATATAATATGAGTAATTTTACGGATATATTCTTAAAAAATGACCGACCGGTATAATTCGGGCGTGCGAGGACAAGTGAAAATATGGATAAAATTGTAGCATTTTTAAAAAATAAATGGTTTCGCCGAGGGGTAGCGGTGTTGTGCTATGGATATACGGCGTTTATTGCATGGGTCGCGTGGTTGTGCCTGGGATATTATATGATACTTGAAAACCCCGCGCCGCTTTTTATACTTTACCTTTTTGTAAATATGGCGTCTTTGGGGCTTTTGATATATACGAGAAAGCAGGTAATAACACAGGTAAACACTTTTATTATTCCGATCGCGGTGTTGGCGCTGCTGGTATTCGGATTCGGACATTGGTATATCATAGTGCCGCCTGCGGTTGTAATGACAATTTCGTTTTTGGCAGCAAGATCAAACGAAACGCTTAAAACCGTTTTCGGAACGATCTATCTTCTTATGTTTGTCGTAAGCATTGCGGCATTTTTCGCGATACAGATATTTATCGGAAAAATAAGTTTTACGGGAGTAGATCTGAGCAGAAGGGATACTTCTTATGAATATGTTTCAAAGTCGGGCGATTATCGCGTGGTGCGTTATCTTCAGGACAGCGGAGTAAGAAGAACGGTGTCGTATTATGTTGAAGAAACAGCGGGAGATTGCAGTATCCCGTTCGGAGAATGTAAAATGGTCATCGGCAGCAAGCACCTCCACACCGCCGAATATGAAAACCTGAACGAGGACATTGTTGAGTGGAGAACAGAAACGGTAGAAGGAAAGGTTGTAGATGTTCCCTATGTAGAGGGTATCCGCAAAGAAAATCCATACCTTATAAAGCCGCTGGAGGAAACGGAAGAATAAACGGAAAAGAAATAATGCAAACTGTATAAAAAGTCAAGTTTCAGACTGTAGAGAAAGTCCCAAATACCGCATTATCCGCTTTGCGGAAAACGCTGAAGTAGATGGGGCTTTATATACAGTCTGAATAATAAACCTGCCCGCAGGAGAGCTTTTCTCCCGCGGGCATTTTTTTGTTTTAGAACGAATATACTTTCTCAAGATTCCGAAGTTGAGTCAATTGAAAGCTCTTTCAGTTTTTCAAGACAACTTGTACAAACGTTTTTGTTATTGAATACAGCCATATTGCCCGCATTGTTGCAAAAAATACAGGAAGGCGAATATTTCTTAAGTATTATCCTGTCGTCCTCTACAAATATTTCCATGCCGTCGCGCTCGTCGATACCGAGGTTTCTTCTCAACTCTATAGGAATAACAACTCTCCCCAGCTCGTCTACTTTCCTTACAATTCCCGTTGATTTTACCATAATAGATTCCCCTTTTCTGTCAGACTTTTGTCTGTCCTTATTTGATTTTTCAGCAGGAAGAGCAACGGAATTTTCCTATGCTTTTCTGCATAAAAGTTCTGTTATCTCGCCTGCTAACATATTATACCATAATTTTACAAAAATGTCAATACTTTTATTGACAAAAATTTACAAAAAATAAATTATTTGCCAAAAGGTGATAAAATGAAAGTAATTTTGATAATTATACCTATAGTTTCGCTGATATTTTCGGCTTTGAGGGGAAACATAGGCGAGCTTTCGGGAAGTATCATTTCTAAATCTGGAGAGGCAGTCGAGCTTGTTATTTCGATCTGCGGAATGATGTGCTTTTGGAGCGGACTTATGCGGGTAGCTCAAAAAGCGGGATTGTTAGAAAAGCTCTCAAAATTGCTTTCTGTGCCGCTGGGTTTTCTGTTTGGAAATTTAAAAAAGGGCGGAAAAGCCATGAGCCTTATTTCCGCGAACATTGCCGCAAATATACTGGGTCTTGGAAATGCCTCTACTCCTTTAGGCATTGCGGCAATGAAGGCAATATCCGAAGAACAGCAAAGCGGCGACTATGCTACAAATGAAATGATAATGCTGGCTGTCCTTAATACTGCGAGCCTTCAGATTATTCCCGCGACAGCCGCCGCTCTCCGCGCGGCAAACGGTGCAAAAGCTCCCATGGAAATTCTTCCTTGCGTCTGGATAGTATCCGCATATTCTCTTTTCATTGCGGTGCTTTCCGCAAAGCTCATGTCAAGGATAAAAACGCGGAAAAGGGGAGAACTATGACGGATTACATAATTCCCGTTCTTACGGTCGGAGTGCTTATCTATGCGGCAATAAAAAAGGTCGATGTGTTCGGGGCGTTCTGCGAGGGCGCGTCCGAGGGATTAAAGACCTGCGCGGATATTCTTCCCGCGCTTACGCTGCTGATAGTATGCGTAGGAATGTTTCAGGCGAGCGGAGCAGTCGAAGTGCTTACAAATTTGTTAAAGCCTGTATGCGAAACGGTATCTTTCCCGCCGGAAGTCGTGCCTCTCGTTATTCTGCGCCCGTTTTCGGGCAGCGGCGCAATGGCGGTATATAACGAAATAGCCGCCGCAAACGGCGCTGACAGCTTTGCAGAGCGCGTCGCTGCAACGCTCATCGGTTCTTCCGAAACGACTTTTTATACCATAGCCGTTTATTTTTCGGCGGTCAAAGCTAAAAAAACGCGCTATGCGACTGCCGCAGCTCTTACCGCCGACCTCACCGCGTGGCTTGTCTGCGGTATAACCGTAAAGCTTTTGCTGGGTGCATAATTATTCTGTCTGTATAAAAAGTTTCTTTTCAGGGTCTAGAGGTTAGAAGTTAGAGGTAAGAAAACTTACGAAAAACGAACAACCTTTCCTCTAAAACTCTAACCTCTTACCTCTTACATCTAACCTCTAAAAGGGCAGGGGGATAGGGCGAAAAAACGTTATTTAGAGAAATACAGTATGACAAGAACAAAGGTTTTTATATAAACTGTTCTTTTTTGTCCAACAGACGAGTAAATATTATTGAGGTGATATTTATGAACATAAAGGAAATCTTTCTGAAAATTTTTAAACGTAAAAGCACGGAAAATGAAAACACAAAACTTCGCAGAGAATACAACCGTCTTCTTGACCGTCTTTCTGACATTCGTACAAATTTCGATCATACAGACGACCCGTTTTCAATAGACGCACTTATATTCGAAGAAAACGCAACAATATGCAGACTTCACGAGCTTTACAGCATAGCGAGAAAAAACAAAATAACGCTTGAGGCGTTTGAACTTGACCAAAAATAAAAATGCTGAATATTCCCGAAAAATCCGGACAAAATATTTTTGCGGAAGAAAATCCGCTGAATAAATGTGAATTTTCACAGGAGGAAATAAGTATTATGTCTAATCAGAATAACCAGAACAAGCAGAACCAGCAGAATAATCAGAACCAGCAGAACAACCAGAACCAGCAGAACCAGAACAACAATCGCTGATTATAATATCAAGACAGTCGCAAATTTTCCCGGTTCGGACAATATAATGTCCCTGCCGGGAAAGTTTCCGACTACATAACCAAAATCAGCCCGCTTGCGTAAAAACAAACGCAGACGGGTTTTGTCTATAGCAGTAAACGCATTTTGGCGGAATTTTGCGGGCTAAAAAAATTGAAAAAATCCTATTGACAAAAATCGGCATTTGTGATATAATATTACGGTAATAGTTGTGGAAAGATGGCTGAGCTGGTCTAAGGCGCACGATTGGAAATCGTGTAACGGCTAAACCCGTTCGAGGGTTCGAATCCCTCTCTTTCCGCCACATTGGCAGGAAATCGCATTGTTATGCGGTTTCCTTTTTTGTTACCCCGAAAAAACCCCGAAAAAGTTTAGTCAACCGATATGCTATTCAGCACATTTACAGCACGTTCTTCTTCGCGGGGATATAGATGGCTGTATCTGTTCCAAGTTTCCTGAACTGTGCTATGCCCCATTCGGCGGGCGACTTCTTGTATATTTATTCCCTCATTTGCAAGCAGGGAAACGTGAGAATGTCTGAAATCGTGTATGCGAATACGAGGTAAACCCGCTTTCTCGGCATATTTCCTGTTCCGCTTGTCTACGGTCGTATCACGAAGTGGTCTGGTGCAACCGCATATTCGTAAATCCTCACTAAAATGTTCGCCTGCATACTCTATCTGACGTTGTTTGTGTTCGTCTAAAACTTTCATTAACGGCACAGGCAATTGTAAATCCCTTATGCTGCTCTTGTTTTTAGGCGCAGTTTCAACGTCATCTCCTTTGAGTTTTTGAGCAATACTGCGCCGAATATGCATTATATTACCCTCTATGTCAGACCATTTCAGAGCGTGTATTTCGCCCTTTCTTGCGCCCGTAAAAAAGGCTATACAGAAGAAAACATAAAAGTCCCAATCCTCTATTGTTTTACATTCAGACTTTGCGACCGAGATGTATTTTTGAAATTGTTCGGCGGTGTAGTATTGAAACTCCTCGTTTGTTTTATCTGGAATAGAACTGTCTTTGAAGTTTCCGAGAACAGCAAGTCCGTTTTTAGGTATCATTTCTAACTTAACAGCATAATTGAGCATAGCAACGAAAGCACAATAAACGTTTTGTTTGCTTGCAATAGATAAATTTGTTCCGTTTATCTTGACTTTCCATTCTGCGAAGTCCTGTTGTGAGAGTTTGTCAAGACGTTTATCTTGAAAATAAGGCAAAACCCAGAGTTTTAAGCGTTTCATTACAGCATAGTGTGAGGTTTTGCGGGTTTCAGTCGCGTGATACTCGGCATACATCAAAAACAGTTCTTCAACGGTAATTTTGCTTGATTTGACCTGCTTTTTGTTCTTGAACTCCATTTCCAATTGACGCTCGACAATCTCCGCATCTGCTTTTCCCATACCAACCGTTCTATCTGATTTTGTTTGCCGTTAGTATCAGTATAGTTTATGCGGACACGGTAACGCGAAACGCCGTTTTTCTTCTTAATGCGATTATCAATTGTTATAGGCATTTGTAATTACTCCTTTATACTCGTTCAATTTCTTTGCTTTTCTTGTATCGCCTTTCGATTTCTGCTATGTCGATACCCCACGCAGCATACGCTGCTTTGGTGTTTACATCTCTCGAATTGTATAACATAATTTTGTTTTCTGTCATATAATCTCTTGCAACCTTTTTTAATGCGGAAATAGTGCTTTGAGCGTGGTTGCCGAACAGCTCGGCTACGTCTGCATTGTTCAGTTGTATTTTTGTGTAATAAATCTCCAAAGCGGTCTTTAAACTTGTAACTGCTGGTATATTAACTTTATTTTTTCTCATATATACTTATCCTTTCAGCTTTATTTTAGATTATTATCTTTGAAATGTCAAGTATTTTATTCGTTTTGTATTTTAATATATCATATTTGCCGTCTAAATTGCCCTATATTTGCGTTTCAGAGCTTATTCGATAAACTTATAAGCCTTACTTTATAAGCACGATAGAACGCATTTTTGAGCGCTTATTGTTGATTGAAAACCGAGTTTATGTATCTTATCTACCAGCCTGCGGCTTACCCAAATCGCCGCTGTCGCGGCTCATACCGCCTTTCGGCGTGCGCGGCGAGAGGGAGAAAAGAGCTTTGTTGTTCGGTGTGGCTGTCGGTACGGAAACAATCTTCAAACCCCATTCCTCGTTTGTCCAAGTTTACGTTATATGTAAATTGTCACCTCTTGTCGTTTTGGCGTTATCCTGTTTCCGCTGACGGAAAAGGCATATCGGTCTTGCGCTAAGTCCTCTGTCAGCGTTTCGAGCCTTACGTTCTCGGTAGGAAAGCATATACTGATTACCTGCCTAACGATTTCCCAAGCGTCCTGCACAGGGATTTCAAGCGGTATAGTCGTTGAAAAACTGACCGAATAACGTTTCTGCGCATTTTCCGAGAAGTGAGAGACTGACATAGGCTCAATCGTTATCGTTGTTTCCACTGTTCTTCACCGTTCCTTTCTTTCTGGATTGCTAAATTTATCTGTTCGGTCAAATCGTGTCCTCTATTCAGTCTAATGCCAAGTGAGCGCAATACTTTGTCAACTATTTGTCTTGCCTTTAATGCTACCGCCATAGCAAATGACTGCTTTTCTTTTTCAAGAGCCTGTTTTTCTTCAACAAGCGTCTTTCGCTCTATTTCATTTTGCAGTGCTTCTTTTTCAACGGTCTTTGACAATTCTTTCAGTTGCTTTTCCTTAATCTCCTGTTTCTCTTGTCGAGTGGCGCAGGCTTTTAGTGCGGACTGTGCCGCTAAGATTTCTTTGTCGCGCTGTAACTCCTCGGCAGATTTTTCAACTTCCTTTTCTCCAAAAAGCGTTTTAACTTTTTTGGTGGGTGCAGGCGTTAGTGATGAAACAAATTCTTCGGTTTCAGTTTGTAGTTTCTCTTGTAATGCTTTTATCTTGGCAACCTGTTCCCGACTTTCGCGAACAACCTTTTTGTTGATTTCAGTTTCTTCGAGAAGTTCTTCGTTTTCCTTTAGGAGTTTGAATTTGTCGACAGACAAATGTTTCTCGGTGTTATTCTTGTACTCGCGTTCATATCCGTACTTGTTAAGAATATCTGTCATCAGTTGTTTTGCATCGTCCTGCCAATTTTGAACTGCAAGTTTTTCGGTTTTCTGAAAACCTAAATTTTCAAGAGCCTTTGTTAAAGAACATTGATGTTCCATTCCTTTTTTGTAACCTGTCGCAACGGGAATAAAATCAATATGCAGATGTGGCGTTTGCTCGTCCATATGCACCACCGCAGAAACGACTTTCAGGTTTGGATATTTTTCTTCAAATGCCTTTTCAAGTTCCAATAGCATATTCCTGCTGTCCCATACGCTTTCATTCTCGCCCAACTCTGCTATGTTGTTATCTTCACTGTTGCCGAACATAAATACATATTCATAGCAGGTCTTAGCCGTATTTTCTTTTCCCTCACTTGAATGAATTTTCTGATAGTAATTTTTAATTCGGCGGTCACTGCGGGTTTGCTTTTCGTTGTAATTTGCAACATCATTTCCAAAAATCTCATTAAACGCTTTTTCTAAATCCGAACAAGTTTTGATATAAACATTGTGATGTGAGAGGTTTGCGTTTGCATTTTTCGGGGTATGCTCTCTGCGATTGTGATTGAGTGCGACCGTCCCTTGGCTCATTGATACCGATAAACATTTTCCATTATTTCCCATTTAATTAAGCTCCTTTGCTTGCTAAAAGTTGATAGGGTGGCACAGTAGGCACAATACTACTTTCGCCCTGACGGGCAAAAGGTATTGTGGCAGGCGTTCCCCCTGCACCCCCATTTTCGGCGATACGGGATAGTGAAAATGTGAGTATATCCTCATTGTCACACATTATCGCATCCATTATAGTTTTCGTAACTAAGTCGCGCAAAACGCTCTTATCAACCGTGAACCACCATTCGCCATACTCGTATAAAACTTCTCCTGTTTGTGTGTCTGAAACTATCATTGTCTGTCCGTCTATTTGCTCTGCGTTGGTTTCGCTTATAAAAGCCTGCAATGTTTCGCCCGTCACTTTGATGGACGGTACCGAAATTCTCTCGCCGAAAATAACGATATTCTTAAACCGAGGGGGATAAAAAACGGCATAATCTTTCTTCTTTTCAGAGGTCGCGTCCAAATAAAGCCACGTCAAGCGCACATCGTTCTTTGTTTGTAGGAGCTGCACGTTTGTCTGGTCTTTTATCCCGCGCTTGCTGTTATACTTGTCTGCCCAGTCCGCAAAAACTTTATCAAAGTCGGCGGGAACGGTATTGAAAGTTATAAGAGCGTGGAAGTGCCAACTGCCGTCTGGGTTGGGTTCATATACCAAAACCGCAAATTTAAGGTTGTCTGCGTATTTTCTTTTAATCCATTTTTCAAATGCTCGAACTATTTTTTGAAGGGTGTCAAGAATATACTTATTGCCTGAATTGAAAGAGAGAAACAGCGTTTTGCCTTCGATGCAATTGAACAAAACGTCCTTAGTTTTTTCTCTATGACCTCTTCGCAATTGTTGCAAACCTCGAAAGTTGAATTTACTTAATTCATCGTTTTCCAAATCGTAATATGCTAATTCACCATTATACAAATCAACTTCAACTGCTTCATAGCCCTTGACGTAGTATGTGTCATCAATTAGTGCAACGTTTGGTTCTTCGCGTTTTGTTTTTTCACCTTTTTGCTTTTGCGAATTGCTATTGTCGCTTGATGAAGATGAAGATATAGTTGTGCTTTCTTCTATTTCACTTTCGCCAAATAAATGAACCCTCTCCAATTTGTCATAATATGCGTAAACTTCTTTCAGTTCATTAATTTCCAAGAGGTCTTTAGGATAGCAGGATTTCAATTTTACGTTTACCATAACTTTTTCGTCTGAAGTTGCAGGAAAGACGAAAGTTTCGTAGTCAAATTCTGAATTACATATTTCAGTAAAGTTTTCTTTTTGCCTTGTAAATGTCAGTCCGTCGTAAAAGAATTTATCTATTTTTTGCATTAAAATTACCTCATCTTTCTACTAATTTGTCTTTTTTTACGTACTATAAACATATATAAGTAGGAAGATAAAGGTCTGTACTTTGTAAACCATTTTTGCGGTTAATTCCAAAAAAATATATTGACATATTGCCAGATATTTGATATAATAATTATGCAAACGGTGAAGTTTACAGACCTTCATCACAACGGTGAAGTTTACAGACCTTCATCACACAGTTTTTCGGCGGGCGAAAGTCCGCCATTTCTTTTTAATCGGTTTTTTCTTGCTCTTTCATTTCCTGTTCCAAAGCCGCGAGAGCCTTGCGTTCCCAACAACGGCGTTGCTGTTCCTTGCGCTGCTCTTTATGTTGTGCCGCATAAGAACGCGCATACGCTCTTTTTAATTCCTTAATTTTGTCGTTAATTTGTTCCGCCGAAAATTCCATAAAACAAACCCCTTTCTTTAATTTTTTGTACCAAATCAATGTACATTTTCCCTAAAATGCAAGATTCCCACCAAGCGTGTAAACGCCCAGTGGGAAACATATTCAAAATGTTAAATTTTTAAAAGATACAGTAAACTTATACTTCTCCTCTCTTGTTTTAATACATTCTACCACATATTGCGCTTATTGTCAATATTGTTATTGTAATTTTCTACTTTTCTGGTTAAATTTGTAAAAAATAGCCAGAAAACAGTTTATGTCGTTGGCGGGAATCACAACAAGCGAAGTACTTTGTTTTTATATGTCATTGAAGTATACTTTAGTGAAAATGTCAAAATCTATGTCAAAACATTTGTTATGGTGTATATTGACATATTTCATAAAAAGTGATATAATTATGACATAACATATCTGGAGGTGTTAATATGGCAAACATAGGTTATGCGAGAGTAAGCAGTATCGACCAGAACGAGGCTCGGCAGTTAGAGGCGTTCAAGAAGATACCCTGCGACAAGGTGTTCCTCGATAAGCTGTCGGGGAAGAATATGGCGCGACCTCAACTGTCGGCAATGTTGGACTATGTAAGAGAGGGCGATACCGTGATTGTTACGGAGTATGCAAGACTTGCAAGGAGCGTCAGAGATTTACTGACGATAATTGACAAACTTCAAGCTAAAGGCGTTGCAGTTATTTCGCAGAAAGAAAACCTCGATACGAAAACGCCGCAGGGCAAGTTAATGCTCACAATCTTCGGAGCGCTTGCCGAATTTGAGCGTGAGGTCATTAAAGAGCGTCAGCGTGAGGGAATTGAAATTGCTAAACAGCAGGGCAAATATGCGGGAAGAAAGCCTGTTTCTTATGATGAAAAACTTCTCCGCAAAGAGTGCGCACTTTGGCGGTCGGGCAAACAAACAGCTACCGAAACAATGAAGAAAGTTGGCTTAAAACCAAACACTTTTTATAGGACGGTCAAGAAATTTGGGTTATAAATTTGCCCCGTTTTTACCCCGTTTTGGTCGAAATTCGTTGGTTTTTCCTTAATTTTCCATAAACGGGCAAACAGAAAATTCCGCATAATATCAAGGAATTTAAAAGATAAGTGGACAAAAGCAAAACTAAAAAATTGGTTAAATTCAATCCCTCTCTTTCCGCCAGCAGAGCAATGCAGCGTTTTCCGCCGCAGGCGGATAATGCGTGCACCCGGTTCGTCCCGTACGCTGTTGCGGGACGATTTCTTTTGGCTCGACCGAAAAAATCTTTTTTGTAAAGGTTAGGCATTAGAAGTTAGAGGTTAGAGGTAAGAGGTTAGAATTTGTGCCGAACAGTTGTTCGCTCATTTCTGACCTCTTATTTCTTACCTCTAAAACCGCAAAAATGCGCTGATGTGTTTTCTATTATATGGAAATTTTAATAAAACCTCTGCTCTGCCGTGAAATGGCGGGGCTTTTTTCACGGTCACAAATAACAAAGTCAAAGAGAAAAATTCGTCAGACTGCACAAAAAAGTAACACGAAGATGAAAAATTATTCATAATTACTTGAAAGAAAACGATTTTTTTGCTAGAATTATAGTGTGCATCTATCTATATAGATAAAAATTGAATATATTTTTTCTCTGAGGGGGAACTTTATATGACAACAAAAAAAGGATTCAATCGTTTTGTTTCAGTATTACTGAGTTTCGCGATAGTTATTTCAACCTTCGCGGGGCTGTCGCTGAACACTCTTATGTCTGCGGCGAGCACAGAGCCGGAAATGCATATCATTGTTAAACACTGGCATGCCGGAGACGATGAGCCGAAAGTATCAGACATCACTCTTCATAAAGATGGAACATATAATGATAATGGTGAAGAAGTCCAGCCTGAAGGTGGTGCGGCTGATGAACAAACATTGACTTTCAATGCAAATCCTGACGCATCAAAAGAAACGTTCTCCGGCTTTGCTGTGTCTGCGGGCAACGACTGCGTTACGCTTAACAGCTCCGCAGCAACGCCTAATTTTACTGTAAAGTATGACCCCAACGTTCATCTCGTAAAGGTGCATGTCTTCTATAGCGCAAAGCCGAAACTCGTTCCCGGTACTGAAATGCAGGTAGGAGCAGGAACAGGCGTAGAAATAGATGATGAATACCAAGATACAAAAACACAGACGTGGGGAGACCTGGATCCCACCCTTAAAGAAAATATAATAAAAGCTCTCGGTGACGACGGTGTTATAGATCCCGATTCTTTGAGCGATACTGATCTTATCAAGCTCTACAATACCTCCGAAGGTCTGCATACCGACAAAACGGCTACGGCTGTTTATGATGGCGATGAAAACGATGCAGGCACAACCGAAGATGACATAAAAGATAACGGCACCCGTGTGTTCGATATAAACCTTGAGGCTTGGTATAACTATCAGGCAAAAGCAAAAGTAGGACTTATACTTGACGCGTCGGGAAGTATGGCGTTCATTTCCGATGGTCTGACGCCTATGCATTTTGACTATGATGAAGGCAAAGGTTATAAAATTGGGAGCAACACTAATTTAGATGTAAAGCCGAATCAATACCTCACCCCCGCGCAGGTAAATCAACTGCTCGATATAAATCTTACGGACAATTCAAAGCTCAGCTACAGTGGCTATACATATTATATTTTCGATACCCGTGACTTTACACAGGAGTTTGTTCCTCTGGCGTATTGGGGGGGCGAAGAAAAATCCAAGATCAAGCCTATAGCCCTTTACCCGTTTGATGGCACGTTGAACGAAAAAATAAAAAGCGGTGTGGCTAAATTAATTAACAATGTGGCAAAAGGCGGGACATTTAATAAAGATTCAATACCAACAGTTTCGGTTGCGCCGACTTATGTTACGGGCGATAACAATACGCTTGATTTAAAAGCAACTGCTGAAAAAGGTGGACTTATGCTGGATATTGATACACCAGAAAAGTTTACTATTGCAATGCGTATTCAGTCTACTGTTTATGCCCAAGATAAAAACAAATACGAAGAGATTCCGCTTGTTTATATCGGTGATCCTAACGGACAAAATTACATAAAAGTGGTAAGAAGTAGTAGCGATGCAAGAAATATAAAAGTTTATAAAAATAATAACATGATCATTAACTATGGTAGTAGTACAACAAAAAAACCGTTTCATGATAATGAATGGGTAAATGTATGTTTATCATACGATGGAAAAGACATAACAATAGCGGAATATGATAATAAACAAACTACATCGATAGGAACGAATTCATATACACTTTCTGATTTTTCTACAGAAAATGCGAAAATTATAATCGGTGGTGATATTGACGGACGAAGTGGTGAATATTCACCAATGCAATTAACAGAATTTTGTGTATTTGATAAAGTATTAGGCAGTGGTGATCTCACAACAGTAAATACCAATACCAATATTAAAAAATACACTACAATGAGTGACATTGGCAACTTAGTTGCATATTACGATTTTGGCGATACAAGTAATGGTGCTCATGAGCAATTAGCTAACCTTGTTGAATCTAGCAAATCTCTCACATTTATCGAACAGGCAAAAGACGGCGAGTTCAGCAAAAAAGAGCTCACAGACGATACTCCGATTGATCCGGTTTTTGATAAAGACGGCGCGCTGAATTTAACGCAAACCGCAAAAAAAGGCGGCATTCTGCTTAATGTCGTTCCGACAGATAAAAATAATTTCACCATTTCATTTTTTATAAAAAATGAATCCGGCGATACACCAAACCACGAGGCAGAATTGGTTTACATGGGTCCATTAAGTACAGAAAGCGAGTATTATAATATATATCGTTCTCAAAATAAGAGTACTTCTTCAAGTGGCGACCCAAAACATATAAGATTTTCTGAAAACAGTCAATACGGTAACAAAGCTAGTGGTTCTAATGTATTTAATCAAGGCGGAGATTGGAAAAAAGTAACATTCACCGTTCAGAATGGTGTTGCAAAAGCTTATGTAGATGGCTTAGCAGTTGAAACTGCCGGCGGTTCTTCCAACAAAAATACGTTTGGTTTATTAGACGAAGATGATTTTAATATCATTCTGGGCGGCTTAAAAGATGAATATGACGGCAAAGATATTCTGATCAAAGATTTCGCCATATACGACTCCGTTCTTACTGACAAGCAGGTAGAAGAAATAAGCTCAAGTGAAAACAATCATATTGCAGTTACCGAAGACGGGAGCGTTATTGGTAAATATCCTGATGTAATGGAGAGTCTGACACCGGAGCAAAGAGCGGGCTGGTACTTTGTAAACTCCGGCAGCAACCTCAAGAACTTCTATGATAATATCGGCACAGCAAAAGAGTTCTGCGGTCTTGTACCGGACGAGGTTATAGCAAATAAAATAGACCTCAGCAAACTTCCTCAAAGTGTTCAGGATTACTTTGGCGACGATGAAAAGAAAGCTCTTGTAGAAGAGGGCAACGGCGGCTTTATCGCCACTTCGGGAAAAGATTTTACAGGCAAAGGTTATTTGTGGGACGGCAAGGATAGTGCTACTAATGTAACAGTCGAATCATCAGAAGAGGCAACATATAAAGTCGCTATAGAAGTACCCTCCGAAGGCAGCAGACAAGTAGACGGAAATTCACCCTGCGTTTTCTTTATAGACAGTGCGGGTTATTTGCGCTGTTTCTATAACAATGGCGGAAATACACATACAAAAGATTCTAAGGGTAACGACAATTATACTGACGAACTTCGTTCGGGCGTTTCATACGTTTATCAGAAAGACGATGATACGACCATAAAGACCGAAGACCTTTCGTATGCTCTGGGTCAGTTTGCTGCAAAGCTCCACAACGCTACTCCCAACAGTATGGTTTCTGCTGTAAGATTCAGCAACCAGAACGTTGCAGAGGGTTACGCAAAAGGCAAACCCGATGAAGATGGATACGATAAAAATGTGCTGAAAAAGCTCGTTATGCTTGACTGGACTTCCGACACAAAGGAAATATCCGAGTTATTGAGCTTAACTCGCGGCGACGGCGGAATGACCAGCACTGGCTCTGAAACATCCGACCCGACGGGTAAAGATCTTGCCAAAGATGCAGTAGCACTTGAACAGTATAACTATGGCATGACGGGCGGAACATATACCTGGACAGGTTTTAAGGCATATACTGAGTTTCTGAATAAACAAATTGCCGAAGGCGACGAGGCAAAGAAATATATTATCCTCTTTACCGACGGTATGGATAATATGCTTGATGAAACTGAGGATGAGCGGAATTACGCCATTACACTTGCAAATGAGTTAAAAAAAGAATATACTATTTTCTGCGTTGTATTGAGAAACAAGACATTTGATACCGGTGCTGAATCCGGAAAGGAGACCAGAGGCGAAAGAGTACGGAAGTATATGGCGGAAATCGCCGGAAATAGTGCTACAAAAGGTGAAACTTATGAAACATTGGCAGACAAATATATCTTTGAGGCAAACGATGTTAATAGCTTGACTTCCGCATTTACCGGCGAAATATTAAGCCAGATCTCCTCAAGCCTTATTGATTACACTGTTCAGGACTATATCGACCCGCGCTTTGACCTTGTTGACCGCACGGGAGACACTATCGTTCTCGGCAAGGACGGTAAAGTGACCATAAAAGGTGAGGACGGCAAAGTTAAAGAAGAAACACTGAGCACAGACTACCCCAAAGGTTATTCAAATCCCAATGCAAAAGGCGTTATCTACAACATCGACGGTGAAAAAGCAATACTTTGCTATAATACCGACAAGGACAGATATTATCTTGAGTGGGTAGAGCAGACCATTCCCGGTACAACTCCGAGAGAGAACAGCCTTACCATATGGTCAAGAACTTTCCGCATAAAAGCCAAGGAGGACTTTATAGGCGGAAACGCTATCCTTTCCAACGGTAATGGTGCAAAGGAAAACTGGGTATTCTGCCCTGAAGAAGATGAAACAAAAACAAGCTCGGGCGTAGATAATAAAAAAGTTGAAAAAGGCGGTGAGGGGAATGTTACAGACCCGTATGTTTCAAAGGGTTTCCCGCGCACCGCGGTCAACGTGCGCCTGCTTACGCCTAAGGCAGATGGCGGTAAAAATGAGATCTATATGGGCGAAACCATAAACCCGCAGGCAGTTGCGAAGGACATTATTGAAATGGTACAGCACAACTGCTATTGGGATTATCTGGGAAGATATTATTCAAGGGATCCTTTGGGGCAACTAGCAAGCGCAGGAAAAACGGTTGATTCAACTTCATATGCCAATGCATTTGAAAATGCAATAACAGAACTGTTGAAAGGCACTGTTACGGGAGATGCTTTTAAAGTCAGTGATTATGCAGGACTTGAGGATTATCTGAAACTAAAAGGTATTGACGCCACAACAATAAACACCGCTCATAAGCTGACTGTTCCGTATATGTATCTGCCGAACCAAGCTGGCGATGATTATACAAACACTGTAGGTGATAAAGATTATCAAAAAGACCAGACAGGTTCTATCACCTATATGATAATTCAGAACACGCCCGAAGACGAGCTTGGCGGTCCTGTTACGACTAAAGATACAAAAGAGCGCTCTTATATTATCTGGGTTCAGTTTACTGCTGACGAAGAGTCTGACAGAGAAACAAAACTTGAAACGTTTGTTACAGACGACCACTATAAGCGTGACAAGGAATACAAGCCCGTTGCAGGAACAAAACAAACCGAAAAGCATATTGCAGGACCGTATGATGTAGATATTGTTGCAGGCGAGATAATCCTTGAATGGGAGCTTATCAACGATACATTAGCGTATCTTGCAAACCACTTCCCCGACACAACTATAACATACACTGCCGACCTTATGCGCAGCTATTTAGACAATGCCGGCAAGGTAATGACCGAACAGGTAGGAAAATTTGAAGTTGTTATAAATTGCAGCGGCGACAATCCTACCACAAAAGCAACGTTTACTCCTGATAGTGAATATGAGGACAGATTACTCAAGAACAAGTATGGTCTGCCCATAGGTTCGTATACCCTTGCTAAAGAAGAAACAACTATCGGCGGCGAGAGCAAAACTGAACTACAAACCTTGTTGGGCAAATGCTTTAAAGGATTTGATTCTGCTACAGCGGTAGAAATAAATGATGCTTATTCTAAGGACTTTGACGGCTATGATCCCAAGTCGTCTGGTGGTATTGCTCTTATGTCCGCGGTAGATAATCTAACCGAATGGTCGAAATATAAAGCGGAATTTAGCAATGAAGATGGCAGCAAAATTTATCTCGGCTGGAATGATAAAACGAAAGCTAATACAACAGTTGGCGAATATATTAACGACCGCCTCGGTGTGTTCCTTATCAAAGGCGACATTGACAAGGGTTCGCTTTCCATAACCAAAAAAGTAGATTATGATACCAGTAAATATGGCAATTTCTATGACAATAATACCGAATTTACGTTTAAAGTGATACTAAAGAGTGGTGAAGAAGACCTTCCCGGATCTTTTGATTACAAAATTAACGATGTTAAAGCTGGAACAATCGACGCCACACACAATACAATTACGCTGAAAAAAGACGAAACTGCCACTATTGAAGGTATCCCCGTAGGAACGACATTTACTGTAAAGGAAGAAGAAAATGTACCGGGATATACAGCAGATTCCCCTTCAGCGACTGGTGAAATTACAAAAGAAGGAAAATCAGTCACTGTCACCAACAAATATAGTGCAAGCGGCGAGCTTGAACTTGAAGTTGCAAAAGTAATTGAAGGCAGAAAGTGGATCGATAAAGATACATTCACTTTTGAGGTAAAGCGTACTGATAAAGGTATTGATGACGCTGTAACTATGCCTACAGAAACTACTGTTGAAATTAACAATAAAACAACTGATCATACCGCTAAATTTGGCAAGATAATCTTTAACCGTATAGGAACATATACATTTACAGTTACAGAGACAAGCGGCGATGGTAATGGTCTGGAGAGCGACAAGACAGTATATACAGTTACAGTTGAAGTAACCGGAGGCACAGGCGGAAAACTTAATCTGAAGGTCACATACGTTACCGTAACTGAAGGTCCAACCGATTATGAAACTGGAACCCCACTCACATTCACAAATAAGGCAAAACCTGTCAACTGGTCTTTCAATGTAGATAAGAATTTGACGGGCAGGGATTGGCTTGAATCCGATACATTTGAATTTACAGCCGAAGTATCTTCTAGTGGCACAGAGGTAACGACCCCTGTTGAGTTTGGCGAAGGAACAGGTAAAACGGAAGATAAAAAATCTGTAAACAAAGACACCCATACAGCAACATTTGGCGTTTACTTCTATTCTGAAGGCACTTACACCTTTACCGTTAAAGAAACTGAAGGCTCAATTAAAGGCGTAACTTATGACGAAACAGCACATATAATTAAAGTTGTTGTAAAGGCAAATGAAACTGCAGGTGTTCTTGAAGTTACAAGTGTTACCGTTGACGGAGAACCCGCTGATACAAGCACAAGCCTTAAATTTACCAACACATATAAAGTAACCGGCGATGTCAGCATACCTGTTCAAAAGACATTTACGGGACGTGAGGACAATGAGTGGCTCGGTACCGACCAGTTTGAATTTGAAATCAAAGCAGCAGATGAAGATGACGAAGAGGCAAAAGCTGCGATTAAGAACAGCAAAGTTACTATCACGGAAGAAAAAGGTATCGTCAACTTTGAATTAAATTTCAATGGTATTGAGCTGAAACAAGACACACTGGGCAATTACACAAAAACCTTTACCTATAAAGTTTCCGAGGTTAATGGCGGCAAGGGCGGTATAACCTATGATACAACTGTTTACACCGTTACTGTAACAATTTCTGACGCCGGAGAAGGCAAACTTTCCTCCAAAGTTGAAGTTACAGGTGGAGAACTCAGTGAAGGTCATATGCTCTTTAAAAACACCTACAAGGCTGCTCCTGTAGAATGGGCTCCTTCTGTTAAAAAGGATCTGACAGGCAGAGAGTGGAATAGTGATAGTTTCACATTCACACTTACCGCTGGCGCGGAAAATCCCGATGGTGCTACAATTAAAGGTAATACGGTCACCATCAGCGATAGCGATGAGAGCGAAGATTATACTAAGAAATTCGATGAGATCGAGTTCACCAAGCCCGGCGAATATACATTCACCATTACCGAAGATAAGCCCGCAGGACTTGTAGGTGGCAAATTAAACGGCGTAGAATATTCTAACACCAAATACACTGTAACCGTCGTTGTAGATGACAACAATGAGGGTCAGCTTGTGATAACAAAAATTACCTATATAAACAGTACCACAAGCAAAACAACAGAGGTAAAGTCTGACTATGATGAAATAACTCTTCCTTTCACGAACAAATATACCGCGTCAGGCGACGCAGAGTTTGACGTTAAGAAAACGATCGACGGCAGAGATTGGAACGGCGACGAAACATTCACGTTTACTCTTACGCCTGACAAAGACAATCCTGAAGGCAAAATTACATTTGGTGATATTGAACTGGGTTACGACAATATAAGTGGAACTGACAAGACAACAGCCAGCAAAACGTTTACGATTGGATTTAGCGGCATTACCTTTGAAGACGGAAACTCCAAGGAATATAAGTTCACTTTGACAGAAGACGGTGGCAGTATTCCCGGGGTAACCTATAGCAATAAAACATACGAGATAAAAGTTACTGTTGAAGATAAAAACCACGATGGCGAACTTGAAACGACAGTAGTGATAACTGACAATGAAACCAAAGAAACAACAGGCACTGTTGCAACGTTCACAAACACATACGAGGCAGATAAGGTAACTTGGGCTCCGAATGTTGAAAAGACGCTTGAAGGCAGAGATTGGATAGAAAGCGATGAATTCACCTTCAACATTGAGCATACTCCCATTGCCGGGGAACCCAAAGACGGCGTTGAAATGCCTGCTGATACCACAGCAAAGGTCAGCAAAAATAATGTTACTGCACAATTTAAAGAAATCACTTTCAAAAATGCAGGCACATACAAATTCACCATTTCCGAAGTTAAACCTAAACTTGACGAAAATGGCAAATTAAACGGTGTAGCATATTCCAACGCCAAATACGAAGTAACCGTCACAATAGCTGATGACGGAAAGGGTAGCCTTTATGTTGCAAGCGTTGCCTATGATGATATCAATGACAGCACTACAAGCGTGACTAAAGTTGAAGATGAGGAAAGTATTACAAAACTCAAGTTCAGCTTTACAAACGTATATACAGACGAACCTGTTGACTGGACTGTTTGGATAAACAAAACGCTTACAGGCAGAGTTGGCGATTGGCTCGAAGGCATTGATGTGTTTAAATTCTTCATGGAACTTGAAGAAGGCGATAAAACAAATGTTGATATGCCGACGGATAATTTTGTAATAATAGACAATAAAACAAGTGCGAATACAGAAGGCGTAAGATCTAATTCCTTCGGCAAGATAACTTTCAATAAACAAGGAGATTATATCTTTACAGTTTATGAATACGATGGCGGAGTTGGAGGAATCCATTATGATCAAACCCGGTATAAACTGACTGTTCATGTTGGCAGCAACAATGAAGGAAATCTGGTTATAACCAGTGTCGATTATGATTACGGTAAAACAGGCAAATGGACAGGTGATAATGCAACAAACGTTCAATTGAGCTTTAAAAACGATCATTCTCATCAGTCGGTTAAGTGGACTCCTGAAGTTCAGAAAGTGCTCGTTGGCAGAAAATGGGCAGACGACGAATTTAAATTCATTATCACTTATAATGGCACAGAAGGCACCGATAAGATAATTATGCCAACTGATTATACTGCTACTGTGAATGCCAAAAGCGAAGAAAGCAAGTCTCAGTTTAATCAGATAGTGTTTAAAGAAATAGGCGAGTATACTTTCACTGTTGACGAAGAGCTCACTTCCGAGCAGGCAGAAAAGGGACTTACAAAGATTACCAAGGCATACACAATTGTCGTTGTTGTTAAGAGCTATAACGGCATAGATGACGGGCATGAAGACGGCAAGCTTTACATTGAAAGCGTAACAGTCAACGGCGAAAAGTCTGATTCAACTAACGTTGTTCTTCCTTTCACCAACAAATATACCGCGTCAGGCGAGGCAACGTTTGACGTTAAGAAAACGATCGAAGGCAGAGAGTGGAACGGCGACAAGTTCTCATTCACCCTTACTCCTAAGGAAGTATATTCCGGAGTTAAAGTTTCTGAAAGCAGTTTTGAGCTGGACAGCGCAGATCCTAAGTCGTTGACGATCACTTTTGATAACATTGATTTCAAGGACGGAAAGTCTAAGGTCTATACCTTCACTTTGGAAGAGGACGACAGCAGCAAATATCCCGGAATGACTTATAGCGACGTAATTGAGATCAATGTAACCGTTACCGATAACGGCGACGGTACAATTAGTACGTCAGTCAAAGTAAATGATGATGAAGAAGAAACAGATGTAGTAGAGGTAGTAAATAAGTATGTTCCGACTTCTACAAGCTGGACTCCGACGGTATCAAAGGCGCTCATCGGCAGAGATTGGGTAGAGAGCGACAGTTTCACATTCAACCTCAATCTCTCCAGAGGAATTTCCGGCAATTTAACATTTGCTGAGAAGTCTGTTACCATTTATGGAACAGATGAGGAAAAGACCAAGAGCTTTGGCACGATCACTTTCAACAAGGCAGGAGAATATACTTTCGCTATAAGCGAGGACGGCACTGACGACAAAGGCTTGACATATGACGATTATGTTTACTCCGTTGAAGTCACAGTCGAAGACGACAAGCTGGGCAACCTGAAGATAACCAGTATCGTTTATAAGGACAAGGAAGATAATGAAATAACGGTTGAAAGCAATTTCGACGGCATAACCTTAGAGTTCGAGAACAATTATGAACCTGAACCCGTTGGCTGGACTGTTACCGTTGAAAAGGAGATCTACGACCAAGAAGAAACAGGCAGAGATAAAGACTGGACCGATGTTGACAATTTCGAGTTTACAATAGAACCCGGTGAAAATAATCCCGCAAATGTAGAATTCGAAGATAATAAAACGTCCGTAATTCTCGATATGAAATCACCGTTGAAAGAGGACGACAGCCCGTTCAGAGTCGGCAGTTTTGGAACAATAATCTTCACCAAAGCCGGCACATACAAATTCACGGTAAAAGAAACAAAGGGTTCAGTTGGCGGAATGCATTATGACGAAACTGTTTACAATATTACTGTAATTGTTTCGGACAATAATGAAGGCAAACTGTACATCGAATCTGTGTCTTGCAATGACAAAGCATATGATGATAAAACAGAAATCAAGCTGCAATTCACAAACACTCATCATCACGGTGCTATTTCGTTCACGCCTTCTGTAACAAAAGATCTTGAAGGCAGAGTTTGGGACGGCGACAACTTCAACTTTACACTTGAATACAAAGGCGAGCAAGTTGAAGGAGAAGTAGAATTAGTATATGATCCGAATACCCACAAAGTAAATATTAATGAAAAGAGTTCGGCAACAGTTAAAAACGAAAATACAAAAACTTCATTCCCGACTATCACTTTCCATGAGATCGGAACTTATGTATTCACCGTTTCCGAGAATAATCTCACAGCCGAGCAGATAGCAAAGGGTCTTACAAAGGATCCTACCGTATACACGATCATAGTGACGGTTAAGAGCCGTGAGGACGGTAAGCTTTACATTGATAACTTAAAAGTAAATGGTGAAGAGTGTGACCCGACAAATGTAGTTCTTTCTTTCACGAACAAATATACCGCGTCCGGTAAAGCAAGTGTTAAATTCCAAAAGACGATCGACGGCAGAAAGTGGAAAGATGGCGACAAGTTCTCATTCACTCTTACACCTGCCACCGGCAATCCTAAAGGCACAATTACACTTCCCGATAGCATTGAGCTGACCAAAGACGGAGAATCAACGTTTGAGATCGTATTTGAAGATATCGCATTCAGTGAAAGAGAAACCCAAAAGACCTATACCTTCACTTTGGAAGAGGACGACAGCAGCAAATATCCCGGAATGACCTATGATGAGACCGTGTACACGATCGAAGTTACTGTTACCGATGAAGACCACGATGGCAAACTTGAAACAGCGGTCAAGGTAGTTGGAACAGAAGACGATGTTGCGGCATTCACAAACACTTATAAGGCTACTTCTACAAGCTGGACTCCGAATGTATCAAAGACGCTTATTGGCAGAAACTGGATAAAAGGCGATAAATTCACATTCAACATTGAGCATACTCCTATCACGGGAGAACCCGCAAACGGCGTGAAAATGCCTGCTAACACCGAGGCAACCGTTTCAGGCACTATCGGCACAAATACTCCTGCTGATGCAAGCTTTGAGGCGATCGAATTCACCGAGGCAGGCACATATGGATTCACCATAAGCGAGGCAGGCACAGACGGCAACGGTCTTACATACGACAAGAATGTTTACAACGTGACCGTTACGATAGGCGACGACCTTGATAAGGGTGAGCTTTATGTAGACAGCATTTCCTATGGCACGACCACAATTGCAAGAAAAGATGTTGACGGTCACACGTTCAGCTTTACAAATACCTATACAGACAAACCTGTCGACTGGACTGTCTCGATAAACAAAATACTTGAAGGCAGAGAGGGCGATTGGCTCGACGGCATTGATGTGTTTAAATTCTTCATAAGTCCTGAAAATGACTATGGAACAAATGTTGATATGCCGACGAAAAATTATATCCAAATCGACAAGAATAGTAAAAATACAGAAGGCGTAAGGTCTGCTTACTTCGACACGATAACTTTCAATAAAAAAGGAGACTATACCTTTAAAGTTTATGAAGAACAGGGCACAGCAGGAGGAATTTTGTATGATTCCACCGAGCATATACTGACTGTTCATGTAGGCAGCGACAATAAAGGAAATTTGGTTATAACAAGTGTTGAGCATGATACCGACGCCGATCATGCAGGTGTTGATGAAACATGGACAGGATCAAGCGCAGAAAATGTTCAGCTGACTTTTGTAAATCATCATTCTCATAAAGCAGTCGATTGGAAGCCTAGCGTTCAGAAAACGCTTAGCGGCAGAGATTGGGTAAAAGGCGACAGCTTTAAATTCCGTATCACATACAATGGCGTCGTTGATAAAAATAAGATAATTATGCCGACGGATACTACTACCTCTGTCGTAAGCAGTGAAAGCAAATCATTTAATACGATAAGGTTTGTTGAAATTGGCGAGTATACTTTCACTGTTAACGAAGAGCTCACTTCCGATCAGGCAGCAAAGGGACTTACAAAGGACACCAAGGCATACAGAATTGTCGTAACGGTAAAGAGCTATAACGGCACGGAAACCGGACACAAGGACGGCGAGCTTTACATTGAAAGCATCACGGTAAATGGTGATGACTATGACCCGACAAAAGACGTTGTTCTTCCTTTCACCAACAAATATACCGCGTCAGGCGCAGCAGAGCTTACTGTTCAGAAAACGCTTGAAGGCAAAGAGTGGGACGGCGACAACTTCACATTCACTCTTACGCCGGATGGTGACTATGACGGAGTTTCAATTCCTGAAATCGGACTGAGCAGTGCAGCTAAGAAGATCTTTAAGATCAATTTCAAAAACATCACATTTGACAGCGGCAATTCTAATGTCTATAACTTCACTTTGACAGAAGACAGCGGCAATGTTCACGGAATGATCTACGACAAGACCAAGTACAATATCAAAGTGACAGTTACAGATAACGGCGACGGCACAATTAGTTCTACAGTCGAGGTAACTAATGCTGACGGTACTCAAGCAAAAGACAATGTTGCGGCGTTTAAGAACACCTACAAGCCGAATTCAATAAAATGGGCTCCGAAGGTTTCAAAGACGCTTAGCGGCAGAAATTGGAAAGACACCGACAGTTTCACATTCAGCATTGCGCTCGACGGAACTTCCGAAAATGTAACATTCGCTGACGGCGGAAAGGTTGTCATCAATGGAACAGATGCGGAAAAGATCAAGAGCTTTGGCGATATCACGTTCACCAAGGCAGGCACATATACCTTCACAGTAAGCGAGGTAGGCACAGACGGCAACGGCTTGACATATGACAAGCACGTTTACAAAGTCACTGTAAGTGTAACCGACGAAAACGGAGTTCTGAATATAAGCTCGATCACCTACGAAGACAACAAGGTTTCAGACAAATTCGACGACGTAACATTTGAGTTCGTGAACAAATATGAACCCAAGCCCGTTACATGGACTCCTTCAGTCACTAAGGTCATTACTTACAAACCGACGTGGGAAAGCAATTATAAATTCGACTTCACTATAACTCCTCCCACGAGAACTGACGGTGTTAAATACGCGGAAAATACCGTAACGGCAGACAGCGAACACAAAACCGTAGACTTCCCGACTGTTACCTTTACGGCTGCCGGAAAGTATGAATTCACCGTACAAGAAAAGCAAGGCGATATAAGCGCTGTCAAGTATGACACCACTCCTCACAAGATAACTGTAACAGTAGAAGACATAAACGGTACGCTTACTATTACAGACGTCAGTGGAACAGACACCGGCAGCGACAGCAATTTGACAATTACGAACACTTATTCCACAGAAGTTTCATGGCCTCCTCTTGTGGAAAAGACCATTGACGGCAGATATTGGAAGGACGGCGATGCATTTACCTTTACGCTTTCGCTTGCTCCCGATTCGCCCGATAAGGTAGGACCCGACGCTATGCCTGATGACATCACGCTCACATTTGCTGATGTGGTTTCGCTGAAAAAGGCGGAAAAGGCGTTCGAGGGCGTCAACTTCACAAATCCCGGCACTTATAAGTTTATCCTTAAAGAATCCACTCAAAGCAGCGGCAACATGACATGTGACTTATCTCAGTACATCATAACTGTTGTGGTTACACGTGATGGCAATGGTGAGCTTGTTGTAAGTCCTTCGGCAATGAAACAGGACTCGAGCGGATATACTCAGGAGGCAGGTAGCTACAGCTTTACAAATACCTACAAGCCCGAACAGACTGATGTAACGATCTATGTTGAAAAGGAACTGGACGGCTGGAAGGACAATGACGGCGGTTTCACGTTTGATATTACATTGACAAACGGAAATTCAGCGAACGTTATAATGCCCGACCTTACCTACCTCACCGTTACAAAGAACGTTCCAACAGCTACCTTTGACAAGATAATCTTCACGGCTGAAGGCGATTATGAATTTACAGTCACCGAGCGTGAAGGCACAAATGATAAGATCATCTACGCAAAATCACAAAAAGTAACAGTTAAAGTACGCGCAGATGAAAGCACCGGCAAACTTGTTGCAAGCGTTGATAGCGGCGACAGCACGAATCCTCTGAAGTTTGTCAACCACTACATTAATGACGCAAAGCTGCCGAAAGGTACCATAATCATAACCAAGGTACTGGAAAACTGGAAAGACGGCGACAGTTTCACGTTTGAAATTACGTTGACAAGCGGCAACGCAGAAAGCGTTGTATTCGCCGACAACATTGCTACTGTCACTGTTACAAAGGACGCTCCTACAGCGTCGTTTGGCGACATAACCTTTACGGATGAAGGAGAGTACACATTTACGATCACCGAGTTAAGCAACGCAGATGACGGAATAATTTACGATACAAGTGAATATACCGTTACTGTCAGCGTAAAGCGTGATGATGAACATTATACTCTTCAGGTCATTGACGGCCTTGATGAAGTGAACCTTACATTCACCAATTCTTACAAACCTGATGATCCTAATGATTCCGACGATTCTGATGATTCTGACGATTCCGATGATTCTGATGTAGACGGTGATAATGATAATGATAATCCGCATACAGGTGTTTTGCCGAATTTGACGATGTTTGCGACAGCCACTTTAGCAATGGCAACCGCACTGTTTCTTAAAAAGAAACGTTCTAAAAAATAAGCAATAATTAATTCAAGGGCACTGCCAAGCCATGGCAGTGCCCCTCTTTTTTATAATCTACATTAGCCTTTGGATAATCAATAAAGGATACCCTTCATAAATGTGAAACATCATTTCACACTGTCTGAAATGAGATTTTCCGCGATACCAATACTTGCGGATATCATTGACTAAATCCCGCTCGTATACCTGCCCTGTTTGCTCCATTATCTGCCGTTTTAATTGTGTGATGTAGTTTTTCAGTTGGTCTGAGTAATAATATATCATTGATAGCTCTACTTTCTTATTGTATTGTCAAATCAATTTGAAAAAGGCTGTTCAACTCTCGGGCAATTAAAGCCGCGAAAGAATAAACAGCCTTTGCTTTTCAACAACAAGAGTCAACCCTTTCTCCGCTCGCTTATGAGCTTTTTAAACTCTCTGTTGTTTTCTACCATTTCATCAAAAGTCACGGGGAAGAAATGGTTTACGTCTACGCCTGCGTTGAACATAACGTCAGACTGCTCAATATAAGGCCAGAAGGTCTGGTCGGTGTTGTTGTGGATATGCCCGAAAACCATAAAGCTCTTGTGTTCGTGGAGCCATGCAAGCATGGGATAATGACACAAAACGCATTGCTCCTTTCCGGTGGCAATATAAAGCATATTGTCTACGCTTATGAAATACTTGCCGAGATCCGCGTTTTTCATCCAGCTACTGTCGTGGTTTCCAACAATAAGGTGCTTTTTGCCCTTGAGGCGCTTTAAATAATCATCGGGCGGTATGGTATTCCTGAACATCAGATCGCCCAGAATATACACGTTGTCGCTGTCTTTAACGCGGGCATTCCAGTTTGTGATAAGAGTTTCATCCATTTCCTCAACGCTTGAAAACGGACGGTTACAGTGTTTAATTATGTTTGCATGTCCAAAATGCAGATCGCTTGTAAAAAATGTCATTTGATCACCTTATTCTTTTATTCTTTTCAGCACGTCGCTATGGTTCTCAATGATGATGTCCACAGCATTTTCTTCGTCAATGGTATGCATTATTTTCTTCAAAACTACTGCCGCCTTATGTCGGAGCTGAATATTCTTACAAAACTTATTATACCGTATAAAAAGCAAAAAGTCAATACTTTTTTATATTAAAAAAATGTTTATTATAGTTAATGTTTTGTGATTTCACAAAAGCGGAGCTACTATTTTCATCAAGCCGCCGACAATTTTATAATAGCGCTTTTCGTGGCGTATTGTTTCTTCCGTGACCTCGCGGCATTTTAAAAGCGTTTCTTCAAAATCGCTCTTTATGTCGGGGATACAACTTGTCTTATACATATATGTCGCACATTCAAAGTGATGATAAAGACTTCTGTAATCGAGGTTTATCGTTCCGACTACGGCTTTTTCATCGTCGCTTACAAACACCTTTGCATGCACAAAGCCCGGCGTGTATTCGTAGAGCTTTACTCCCGCGCCGATGAGCGACTTGTAGTGTGATTTTGCCAGGGCATAAGCCGCTTTTTTGTCGGGGATACCGGGGAGAATTATCCGAACGTCAACTCCCCTCTGTGCGGCAAATTTAAGCGCGGTCTCAAGCTCATTGTCAAGTATAAGATACGGCGTCATGATATGCACATAGCTCTTCGCCCTGTTCAGTATATCCATATAGACCATTTCGCCGACCTTGTCTTCATCAAGAGGGCAGTCTCCATACGGCATTACAAAGCCGTCAGTCTGTGCTTTGTGTTCAATAAGGCACTCGTCCCACTTCGGTTCTTTTTCGTCTATGTTCCACATCTGCAAGAACATGAGCGTAAAGCTCTTTACGGCTTTTCCCTTTATCATAAGGGCTGTGTCTTTCCAGTGACCGAAACGCTCTATCTTGTTTATGTACTCGTCCGCTAAATTAACGCCCCCGTTAAAGGCGGTCTTTCCGTCTATAACAAGTATCTTTCTGTGGTCGCGGTAGTTATACTCGGTAGAAATAAAGGGAGCTATGGGCGTAAAGGGCTTGCACTTTATGCCGAGTTTTTCCATGCGCTTGGGATAATCATGCGGCAGAAGGCTCACCTCGCACATTCCGTCATACATCACTCTGACGTCTACGCCCTGCGCGGCTTTGTCGGCAAGTATTTTCAATATACTTCCCCACATATACCCCTCGTCAACTATAAAGTATTCCATGAAAATAAACTTTTCCGCTTTCTTCAGCTCTTCGAGCATTGCGGCAAATTTATCCTCGCCAAGCGGAAAATATTTTACCTCGGTATCTTCAAATATCGGGAAATCTCCCGAGCGGCTGAGATAGCGGCAAAGGTCGTCCGTGCCCGATGAAACCAGCTCGGTGCGGTTTATTGTTTCTTCGTCCTGTTTAATTATTCCGCGGCTTTGTTTTATAAGCTCCGAAACGCGCTGTTTTGTCAGTCTGTGTCCAACGTCCATCTGCGTATACCAGAGCATTATTGTCGCGGGCACGGGGAAAAGCATTATCAGAAACAGCCACGTCAGCTTTGCCGAAGCGTCCATTGAGCTGTTGAACAAATACAGTACCATGCCCACGGAAAACAGCGCCTGCACCAGCGCAAACCACTTGAAATATTCCGAGAACCAGTGATAAAAAGAAAACAATATGCCCAGTTCAATAATAAGCAATAATGCCACAAGACCTATCCTGCTGAATATTATACGTAGAAGTCCTTTTTTCCTCTTGGGTATAAGCGACAATACCTCGTTATCATTATTATTTTCCATTTTTTGCCTCCAAAATATGACCCGTTCTTTATTTATATTGTAACGGTAATTTACAATTCCGTAAAGAACAGTATATCACAATATGTCGGTATTTGTCAATGATTTATTTTATAATGGACAGTATGTATATTTTTTACAATACTACTTGTAATTTTCAAAAATATAATGTATAATTATATTGCAGACTTTAGGTAGAGCCCTATTTGTGTTGTATGGTTATCCGCCAATTGCGGACACTGAGTACACTACCAACAGGGGTTGCGGGGGCGGTAGCCCCCGCAATTCTCCCCCTTCCCCTTCGGGGAAGGGGGCAGGGGGTTAGGGCGAGTGAGTGTTATTGAGAGAAATATCGTTTAAAAAGAACCACAAATTGGGCTTTATATACAGTCTGAAATATAATGTATATTTGTATTGAACAAAAGATAGGAACATTTTTTAGGAGGAAATATATGAAAAAGACAACAGGAAAACTTGTGCTTGCGCTGTTTATGTCAATAACAATGCTCTGTGGCTGTCACAGAGAGTTCAGCACACCGCAGGGCGGCAATTCATCAAGCGTTTCGGAAAGTGAACCGAATAACAGCTCGGATATAACAGACAGCACGCAGGACAGCGAAAGCAATTCGGAAGAAAACAGCTCGGATATTCCCGAAAGCGGCACTCCCGTTTCCGTACACGGACAGCTTTCAGTAAACGGAACAAACTTAGTCGATAAAAACGGCAACCCCTATCAGCTCAGGGGAATGAGCACCCACGGACTGACATGGTTTCCCGATTTTGTAAACGAACAGGCTTTTCTGACGCTGCGTGATGAATGGAAAACAAACGTAGTGCGTTTGGCGATGTACGTCGATGAATGGAACAACGGACAGTGCTATATGAATAACAAGCAAGGCAGCCGCGATCTGCTCGAAAAGGGCGTAGATCTTTGCATAAAGCTGGATATGTACGCTATAATAGACTGGCACGTTTTAAATCCCGGCGATCCGCTGAAATACACAAACGAATCTATAGAGTTTTTTGACAGCGTTTCAAAGAAGTATGCCGACAAGCCGAACGTTATCTATGAGATATGCAACGAGCCTAACAGCGGAGCAAGCTGGGGCGGTAATGTAAAGCCCTATGCCGAAAAAGTTATACCCGTTATCAGAGCAAACGACCCAGATGCGGTGATAATCGTCGGAACTCCCACATGGAGCCAGGACATTGATCAGGCGCTTTCGGACAGATTAAACTATGACAACGTAATGTATGCACTTCATTTCTATGCCGATACGCACAGGGACGATCTTAGAAACAAGCTGAAAAGCTGCGTTGAGGGAGGGCTGCCCGTGTTTGTTTCGGAGTTTGGCTGCTGCGACGCCTCGGGCGGCGGCGGAAACAATTTCTCGGAAACAACGAAATGGCTTGACCTTCTCGATGAATTGAACATAAGCTACTGCAACTGGGCGCTTGCAAACAAAAACGAGACCTGTTGCGCTATATTGGGTTCTGCCGGAGCAAACGGAAACTGGTCGGACAACGAACTGTCCGAAAGCGGAAAGTGGATAAAGAACAGGTTTATGAGTTATTGATCAACGATTTATACAATAAGAGGTTAGAGTTTGAACTCTAACCTCAGTCTGTATAAAAAGTTTTTTTCAGGGTTTCGAGGAGGCTGCGCCCAAGGCGGGGTACGGGGCGCGCCAGCGCCCCGCATATCCCCCCTTTCCCTTCGGGGAAGGGGAAGGGGGATAGGGCGAGTGAGCGTTATTGAGAGAAACAACGTTTGAAAAGAACCACGTTTACCCGTTTTACGGTTCGTGTGCCTATCAGCTAAAAACAATCTAAAAAAATCCGCCGCAAGGCGGACACCATAACTGACTACTGTACATAGCGTTTTCCGCCGAGCGGATAATGCGTACACTGTATACTGTCTGCCGGCGCATTTTTACGGTTTTTGCGCTTTTAGAGGTTAGAAATTAGAGGTAAGAAGTTAGAGTTAGGATCCAAAAGCTGTTTCCCGAATTAAAGCAAGTTTGTTATAAAAGAAATAAGAGGTTAAATTCTAAAAACAATCAAAAAAAGTCCGCGTTTGCGGACACATATTACTGACTACTGTACATAGCGTTTTCCGCCGAAGGCGGATAATGCGTACACTGTATACTGTCTACCAGCGCATTTTTACGGTTTTTGCGTAGCAAAAATTCCATTGCCATTAGGGCAATGGAAAGTAAAAATGTGCAGTGTTGAACCCCGCTGTGAAACAGCGGGGTTCAATGCGTGGAGCTGATAATCAGAGTCGAACTGATGACCTCATCCTTACCAAGGATGTGCTCTACCAACTGAGCTATATCAGCATCACAACAATAGAATTATATCACACATTAAAAAAATTGTCAATAGCTTTTTCAAAATATTTTTAAATTCGTATATGTCTATATACAGGCATTGACAATTTGCGGCAAAAGTGTTATAATATACATGATTATATGTAAAGGAGAAATAAAGCTATGTCAATGACATTTAAAAGAAAACTTCCTATTCCTCAGGAAATTAAAAAGATGTACCCGCTTTCTCAGATCGTACTTTCCGTAAAAGCCGAGCGCGATAAGGAAATAGCCGACGTGCTGACGGGAGCGTCGGATAAGTTTCTGCTTATAATCGGACCTTGCTCGGCGGATAATGAGGTGTCTGTGCTTGATTATACAACACGCCTCGCAAAGGTCGCGGAAAAGGTAAAGGATAAAATTGTTGTTATTCCGCGCGTGTATACGGGAAAGCCCCGCACAAACGGCATGGGCTATAAGGGAATGTTACACCAGCCTGACCCGACAAAGGGCGAGGATATGCTTGAAGGAATAATAAAGATCCGCGAGCTCCATACTAAAGTTATCGAGGAAACACATCTGACTACTGCCGATGAAATGCTTTATCCCGAAAACTATCGCTATCTTTCGGATATACTTTCTTATGTCGCAGTAGGTGCGCGTTCTGTAGAAGACCAGCATCACAGGCTTGTCGCGTCGGGAATGGAATGCGCGGTAGGAATGAAAAACCCCACAAGCGGAACACTTTCCGTTATGTTCAATTCAATTCAGGCGGCGCAGGCATCTCATACATTCCTTTACAGAGGCTGGGAGGTAACTTCTGACGGGAATCCCCTTGCACATGCAATTCTTCGCGGCGCACAGAACAAACACGGACAAACTATCCCGAACTATCATTTCGAGGATCTGAAGTTGTGCTGCGATTTGTACAATGAAAAGGGGCTTAAAAATCCCGCGGTCATCGTTGATACAAACCATTCAAATTCGGGCAAACAGTATCTCGAACAGATAAGGATAGCTAAAGAAGTCCTCCATTCCATGCGCCACTCCGCAGAGATAGGAAAAATGGTAAAGGGTCTGATGATAGAGAGCTATATTGAAGACGGCTGCCAGAAGATAGAGGAGGGCGTTTACGGAAAGTCCATAACCGACCCTTGCCTTGGCTGGGAAAAATCCGAAAAGCTGATTTATGAAATAGCTGACATGCTGTAACAGGCGAACTAAGTACGCCTAAGCGTGGATTTAGCAAGGGGAAAACTTTTTGAAAAAAGTTTTCCCCTTGAACCCTTTTCAAAAACTTTCTATTATGGCTGATGGCAAAAAGGTTCTTTTACACCTATCAAAGTTGCTTTTTCAGATTATAGTACCTTGTATCCTGTCAACTGCCGAAAGGCGGGGTGCAGGGGCGCGCCGGCGCCCCGCACTCTCCCCCTTCCCCTTCGGGGAAGGGGGCAGGGGGTTGGGGCGAGTAAACGTAAATTTTCAACAAACCCCTTGACAAAATGCGACGTTTGTGTTAAAATAAATTATGTTTTTTAAAGCGTTGATGAGAACAAAGTAGTTTGCGGAGCGTTCTTTCAGAGAGCCGCTGTTTGGTGGAAAGCGGCAGAATACCGCAAATGAATTACATCTCGGAGCGGCTTTGCGAACGGAACTTGTGTTCTTAATAGCAGGCACGGGAAAGCCCGTTACAGCTTTTAAAGGCGGCGTTTATTCGCCGTAAACTGAGGTGGTACCGCGATAATTCGCCCTCTATGATAAAAATTCATAGAGGGCTTTTTTATTGAGAGAAGGTAAGAGGGTGTTAAACGTGAGATGTAATTATCTCGCAGGCTATGAAAAATTCTCGCTTTAATAATTAAAGAATTAAAGGAGGATTTATGATAAGAATTGCAAATAATTGCGACCGCGAAGAACTTATAAAAATGTTTATACAACTTCACAGACATCACATTGAGATAAAGCCCGAAACGTTCAGAATGCCCGAAAGAGAATGGTTTTCGCGGCGCATTTCGGAAATTCTCGACGACGGCGAGCTTAAAGTTTTCGTTCACGATAACGGCGGCGGTATTGACGGTTACACGGTCGTGAAAATCATGGACATAAACAGCGAGGATAAATTTTCGAGGAAAGTTTGCTATATCGACTGCTTTGCGGTAGTTGAAAACTGCCGAAGAAAAGGGATAGGCACAGAGCTTTTCAGCGCCGTAAAAAAATTCGGAATTGAAAACGGCTGTACAAGCGTTCAGCTCGGAGTTTCGGCGTGTAATCGCGGCGCGGTCGCTTTTTATGAAAAACAGGGACTTTCGCCGAGGACGATACAAATGGAACTTCGGCTTTAAAATATTCAACAATTTTTCGTGTTAAGAACAACGCGGTTTGAAATTTGGGAGGAAATAAAAATGGAACTTTATGATGAACTTGTGGCGCGCGGACTTATCGCGCAGGTAACTGACAAAGACGAGATAAGCAAGATGATAAACGCGGGAAAAGCGACGTTTTACATCGGCTTTGACCCTACGGCGGATTCGCTCCATGTCGGGCATTTTATGGCTTTATGCCTTATGAAACGCCTGCAAATGGCGGGTAACAAACCCATTGCTCTGCTCGGCGGCGGCACGGGAATGATAGGCGACCCATCGGGAAAAAGCGATATGCGCAAAATGCTTACAAAGGAAGATATCGAGCATAATATATCCTGCTTTAAAAAACAGATGAGCAGGTTTATTGACTTTTCGGACAATAAGGCGCTTATGGTAAACAACGCCGACTGGCTGATGAATTTGAATTATATTGACGTATTAAGAGAGGTCGGAGCTTGCTTTTCGGTCAATAAAATGCTCTCGTTCGAGTGCTATAAACAGCGCTGGGAGAGAGGACTTACGTTCCTTGAATTCAACTATATGATAATGCAGAGCTATGACTTTTATATGCTCTATCAGAAATACGGCTGCAATATGCAGTTTGGCGGCGACGACCAGTGGGCGAATATGCTGGGCGGAACGGAGCTTATCCGCAAAAAACTCGGTAAAGACGCCCACGCAATGACCATAACCCTGCTGTTAAACTCCGAGGGCAAGAAAATGGGAAAGACCGAAAAGGGCGCCGTATGGCTCGACGCAGACAAGACCTCGCCTTATGATTTCTTCCAGTACTGGAGAAACGTTGCGGACGCGGACGTTATAAAGTGCCTGAAAATGCTGACGTTCCTGCCGCTCGAAGAAATAAACGAAATGGAAAAATGGGAGGGTTCACAGCTCAACAAGGCAAAGGAAACTCTCGCATTTGAACTGACAAAGCTTGTTCACGGCGAAGAAGAGGCGAAGAAAGCTCTCGACGGAGCAAAGTCGCTTTTCGGCGGCGCGGGAAATACCGACAATATGCCGACAGCCGAGGTCGAACTCACTGACGGAAAGATAGGAATTCTTGACCTGCTTGTAAATTCAAAGCTTGCTCCCTCAAAGCGTGAGGCAAGAAATCTTGTCGCGGGAAAGGGAATAGCCGTAAACGATAATGTTATAGAGGACGCAAACGCCGTTATTGAAATAAACGGGGAAATAATAGTGAGAAAAGGAAAGAAAGTATTCCTTAAAGTCACGGGGAAATAACAATTTTTAAATAGTATTTTCTTTTTTATCATAATATTGTCACATAAAGTTTTTATACTATTGTTGCAAGGGGGAAACAGAATGGCTTATGCAAATACCTTCAAACGGAAGGAAATGAAATTCCTTCTCGATGAAGAGCAGTACAACATGCTCCTGAAAGAAATGAGTCCTTATATGACAGCCGATGAATACGGCGTTCATACGATAATGAACATCTATTTCGACAGCACGAATGATGATGTTATCATGAATTCTCTTTCAAAGCCAGTGTATAAAGAAAAGCTCAGGCTGAGGGCATACGGAAAAGCTGCCAAAGACGACGACGAGGCTTTTCTTGAAATAAAGAAAAAATATAAAGGGATAGTTTATAAAAGACGTCTTGAAATGACATACAAAAAGCTGTTCGATTATGTAAGCGGCGGCGAAGTGCCGGATATTCCCGAAAAGGATAAACAGGTATTTGAGGAGATAGAGTATTTCATAAAACGGCTGGGGCTTGTCCCGAAGATAGTTATCTGTTATGACAGGCAGGCGTATTTCGGAAATGACGATAATGAATTCAGAATAACGTTTGACGGAAACGTCAGGAGCAGAAGAAACGAAGTGGACCTCAGAAAAGGCGACTATGGAGAGCTTTTGTTCGGTCAGCCGTACAGGGTCATGGAAATAAAAGTTTCCGACGCGATACCGCTTTGGCTCGTTAAATTCCTTTCGGAAAACAGGATATATGCAGACAGTTTTTCAAAATACGGAAATATTTATCTTGATGAAGTAAAGAATAATATACAGAACAGGAGAGAAACACAATGTTTTCAGGCATAATTAACAGCGCTGTCAGCGCCGCCGCAGACGTACAAAAGCCGTTCGACTTCTTTTCGAGCATAATCGACAATACAGTCGGACTTACGGGAGATAGCGTCCTGTTCTGTACATTGACCTCAACGGTTCTCGGTGTTATAGCGTCGATATTGTACAGACTGCATAACCCCAAACCGTCGCGGAATTTAATGGTAACGCTCGTGGTACTGCCCGTGCTGGTGCAGAGTGTGATAATGCTCGTAAGCGGGTCGCTCGGCGCGGGGCTTGCGGTAGTGGGCGCTTTCAATCTCGTGAGATTTCGTTCCGCACCCGGAACATCAAGAGAAATTTGTTATGTGTTTTACTCAATGGCGATAGGTCTTGCCACGGGCATGGGTTACATAGGCTTTGCAATATTGATAGGAGCTGCGGTCGGGTTAATACTCGTAGTCCTCGGATTTATTCCCGCATTTTCCGTTACAAAGTCGGCAAAGTCAATACGCATAGTCATTCCCGAAGATATGGACTATACAGATTGTTTCAGCGATCTGTTCAAGGAATATCTTTCGAGCTATAAACTGATACTGTCTAAAACAGTAAATATGGGCACGCTTTATGAGCTGCGGTATGAAGTTGTATTGAAAAACAGCGCAAAGGAAAAGGAATTTCTGGATAAGATCCGTGAAAGAAACGGAAATCTTACTGTTTCATGCAGCGTCTTAGCCGAGAATCATGAGGAAATGTGATTTTTAAAGGGGAGTCATATTATGATAAGAAACTTTAAATCTGTTGCGGCAATTTGTGCAATGGCTGTACTTGCTTGTACGGGCTGTGATAAATCCGAAACGCAGAGCTCGAATGAAAGCTCAGCGGGTCCGCAGTTTTCTTCAAGCATAAGCTCGGCGGGAGAGGTTAATTTTGAAACGGAAAAACCGACAATATCGAATGATGATGTATTGTCCGAAACGGCTACTTGTACAATAAGTTTTTCAGACAGCGGAATAAATGTTTCGGGAAACGGCGCGTTTGCATCGGCTGATACCGTAACTATAAATAACGGAGGAGTTTTCTCCCTGTCGGGCGCGAGCGAAAACGCAAGAGTGCTTATAGAGGCTGACAAGGCGGACAAAGTGACCTTGATATTAGACGGAGTTTCTCTTTCGTATAAGAAGGGCGCGGTTATCGACTGTGAAGAGGCGGGAGAACTTATCATATGCACGGCAAAGGATTCCGAAAACTCCGTTTCCGACAGTGAAAATTATACCCTTGCCGCAAACGAGACCGAGCCGGACGCGGCTATATTCTGCCGCAGCGACCTTGTTCTTTCGGGCGGCGGCGAGCTTGCTGTAAACGGAAATTATAATGACGCGATAAAATGCAAGGACAATTTGCAGATAATCGGCGGCAGCTATGATGTGACTTCCGTTTCCGACGGCATAACGGGAAAAGACAGCCTGAAGATCTTTGACGGAAACATTACGGTAAACGCGGGTAAAGACGGAATAAAGTCCTCCCAGGACAACGACCCCTCGCTTGGCACCGTGACCATAAACGGCGGCGATATAACGATAAACTCCGACCATGACGGAATACAGGCAGAAACAAAGCTTTCTGTCTTTGGCGGCAATATAAAGATAGTTTCGGGCGGCGACGCGGCTTATGAAGAAGTTGCCCCCGACAACGGTCAGGGTCCCGGCGGCAGACCGTTCGGCGGCGACTGGGGCGGACGCAGCGCAGGTCAGGACACAACTACCGAAACTTCCCAGAGCCTAAAAGGTCTTAAAGCGGGCGGCGATATAAGAATTTACAATAAGGACACTGTTGTTGACATAACGTCTGCCGACGACGCTATTCATTCAAATGCCAATGTAAATATTGCGGGCGGGCAGATAACGCTTTCTAGCTGTGACGACGCAATTCACGCTGACGAGATATTGACAATAGACAACGGAACGATAAACATTACAAAAAGTTATGAGGGCTTTGAAGGCAAGAGCATTTCCATAAACGGAGGAACTATAGACCTTTTGGCAGCGGACGACGGAATGAATGCCGCGGGCGGCGACAACGGCGATTATTTCGGATTTGGAAGTGACTCGGACGAGTATTATATTTCAATATCGGGCGGCGATATAACCGTAAACGCTGACGGCGACGGTATTGACTGCAACGGCTCTATAGCAATGAGCGGAGGAAAGCTCACAGTATTCGGACCTACAAACAGCGGAAACGGCGCGCTCGATTACGGAAAATCATTTGCCGTAAGCGGCGGCGAGCTTATCGCGCTCGGCTCTTCGGGAATGGCGCAAGCTCCGAGCACGCTTTCACAGCCGTGCATTTCGATAACATCGAATGTTTCGGCGGGAAGTAAGATAGAAGTAAAGAGCGAGGACGGCACGGTAGTTATGAGCACGACCACTCCTAAAAACTGCCAGTCGCTTATATTCTCAAGCTTTAATTTCAAAGAGGGCAGCACATATAACATTTATGTAGATGATACGTCTGTTTCCACAGTTACCGCACAGAACGGAGTTTCCGGCAACGGCGGCATGGGAGGTAATCCCGGTGGAATGGGCGGCAACCCCGGCGGTCACGGTGGAAATCCCGGAGGACCCGGCGGCGGTCGCGTAATATGAACACACAAGGGGAAAACCTTTTGAAAAAGGTTTTCCCCTTTATCATTTCCGGAAACTTTTATTTTTCGCTGCTTGCACGGCAGACGATAGCCGAACAACGTTCTGACTATTCGACCGCGCCGCAAGGCGCGGTATGAAAGTTTTTTGAAAGGGAGTTTGAGGGAAAACTTTTTTCAAAAAAGTTTTCCCTCAATAACGCGTTAGCATAGCGCATCAGGTTAAATGCCTGCGGCATTGAACCCGGGGTGCGGGGAAAACAAGAGTTTTCCCCGCATTGCCGTTTCAAAGCCGTGCTTTGAAACGGCAATCTTAAAAGAGGTGTTGAGCGGGCAACCACCTTAGAAACGCATTTGTCTTAGAGCGGAAATGAATGATTGCTGAGTTGTCTTAACAGAGATAAGTAAACAAAGTTCGTTGCGCGTATTTGGTCATGACCCAAAAGAACAAACTGATTTTTTTAAAGCCGTAAAATTGTAAGCAAATCGCAAGCATATCGCAAGCAAATCGTAAGAAAAAATTAATAAACATTATATTTAAACGTTCTATAATTATACTTGAGAACACAAGGTGTGTTCACAGTGGGAAAATATATAGCAGAATAGGAGAAAAAATGAAAAAAAGCATGGCAATGATAGGCGCGGCTGTGATGATACTTGCGGGGGGGGGGGTACAGCGAAAACGTGCCTTTGCACAAACGGCGGACTGATGGAAAATAACACAAGCTATACATGCTCAGGACTTACCTCGAAAGACGAAAATATAACGGTGTCGGCGGACAAGCCTCTTGTGATAAACGATAATATCACCTGCAAAGAGGGCAACGAAATAAGAATAGAAAAAGGCGGCACTCTGACGCTCGGCGGCGATCTTGACCTTTCGGGAGATCTTTATGTAGAGGGAAAGTTGATTATTGAAGAGGACGCGACAATAAGCGGTTCGGGAATTATACATGTTGTAAATTCGTTTGACGACATAGACTGCAAAGGCACCGTAACGGCAAAGATCGACGCGCCCGAGCCTGTAGAAATAGACGGCGTTACTTATGTGGGCGGCATACTCCTCGTTAACAAGGAATACAGTCTCCCTCGCGAATTCGGAACGGACATCGGCGATATTAGACCCGAACTCAGGCAAGCCATTGAACAGATGCGCGCGGACACGGGCTTTGGAATGACGCTAAGACCTTCTTCGGGATACAGGAGCTACGCGACGCAGGAATGGTGGTTCAACTATTATTGCGAGACGGACGGTTATGAAAACGCCATAACTTATTCCGCGCGCTCCGGACATAGCGAACACCAGACGGGCTATGCGGCGGATATAACTAAAACAGAACTTGACTATGCCGACACGGAAGAAGGGAAATGGCTCGCGGCTAACTGCTATAAATACGGCTGTATCATACGCTATCCCGCCGATAAGGTAGACATAACGGGCTATGTTTACGAGCCGTGGCATATCAGATACCTCGGCAAGAGCACCGCAAAGCTTGTACATGACAGCGGACTTTGTCTCGAAGAGTTTCTTGAAGTTGACAGAACAAATTAAGATGTAATAATAAGAGGTAAGGATTTAAGTCCTTACCTCTTTTTGTCATAAGAACATTTGCTTTCACGCTCAAAAGTAAATGCAATTCCGAGGTGGTTTTACGCTCAGAACATCTCTATAAGATTTCCGTTTTTAAAAACACGGTTTTTAAAAACGGAAATGTGGGGAAAACTCTTGTTTTCCCCACATCCCCAGATTCAATGCCGTAGGCATTTAATCTGATGCGCTAATTTGCGGATTGCGGGGACTCCGTCCCCGCGCCCCTGCCAGAGGGGAAAAATTTTTTGAAAAAAATTTTCCCCTCTGGACTCCCTTTTCAAAAAACTTTCGTGCCGCCGCCCGTCAGGTGATTTGAATATTAAACGTTGTTTGCCGCTCAAAACAGTTTCCAGCCGCTTTTATTTTTCCAAACACTCTTTTAAGTACTCCAGCAATTCTCCATAATCCTCAAACGCCGGAAGATTCGGATTGTCCTTCTTTATCTGCTCCGTAGAGCGGAACAAAAATCCGAATTTGGATGCGTTTATCATACCAAGATCGTTAAAGCTGTCGCCGCCGGCTATAGTTTCAAATCCTATGGACTGAAGTGCCTTTACCGTCGTAAGCTTAGACTTTTCAACGCGCATCTTATAGCCCGTTATCTCTCCGCTTTCGGCAACTTCCAGCGTGTTGCAGAAAATAGTTGGCAGCCCCAGCTTTTTCATAAGCGGCGCGGCAAACTGTGTGAACGTGTCGCTTATAATAATTACCTGCGACAACTCGCGCAGCTCGTCCAAAAACGCTTTTGCGCCTTCCATAGGCTCTATCTTTTCTATGGTCTGCTGAATTTCTTTAAGCCCCAGCCCGTGTTCTTTGAGAATGTTTATGCGGAATTTCATGAGCTTGTCATAGTCCGGCTCATCGCGCGTTGTGCGGCGAAGTTCGGGTATGCCCGATTCCTCTGAAAACGCTATCCATATTTCCGGTACAAGAACTCCTTCAAGGTCAAGACAAGTAACGTACATTTTTATGATCTCCTTTATTTTGTTAATTTTTCATATGCGTAAACCACGCATTAAACCTCAACATCAGCAGAATAGTCCACCCCGTCGATCCCAAACCCGAACAGAGCGTAAAAATCCTTCCAATAGCCGTCTATGTCGGTAAATTCCTTGAAATTATCCTGGTTAAGTTTTTCCCATATCTCGCTTACTTTGGCTTGAATTTCGGGTTTCATTTCGAGGTCGTCCATTCTTATCCTGCCCTCACTGTCAAGATTAAGGTCATTTTCGGATATCCTCCTAAAAAGCCTCTGCATTTGTTCAATACAGCCCTCGTGCGTTCCGTGTTCTTTCATGACCTTGTACAAAATCGAAATGTAAAGCGGAACTATCGGAATAGCCGCGCTCGACTGCGTAACGAGCGCCTTGTTCACCGAAATATACGCGCGTATACCGCCCTTTGTGATCTTACGGGAGCTTTCAAGAAGGTCGGCTTTCGCTCTGCCTATGCTGCCCTCATAATACATCGGGTGAGTTATTTCCGGACCGATATAGGAATAAGCGATAGTTACGGCGTTTTCTTCGATTGCGTCAGCTTTTTTCAGCGCCTCTATCCACATCTCCCAGTCCTCGCCGCCCATAACTTTAACGGTAGCCTCGATTTCCTCGGCATTAGCGGGTTCAATTGTTATTTCTGAAACGGTGTTGTTTCTTAGGTCAATTGTCTTGTTTGTATAAGGCGCGCCCGTTGTTTTAAGAACGCTTTTGTAAACAACGTCGCCTACCGTTCTCCTCGGAGCGGCGAGCGAATAAACCACCATATCCACCTTTCCGAGGTCGGATTTTATCGTGTCGATAACTTCTTTTTTACATTCTTCCGAATAAGCGTCGCCGTTTATCGTCTTTGCATAAAGACCCTCCTCGGCGGCAAATTTTTCAAACGCCTTTGTATTGTACCAGCCCGAAGTACCCGTTTTGTTTACCGAGCCGGGCTTATCAAACATAACGCCGAGCGTCGCCGCGCCCATTCCGAACGCCGCGGATATCCTCGACGCAAGCCCGTATCCCATTGACGAGCCCAACACAAGGACTTTTTTAGCGCAAGCCCCGCTTAGTTTACCTTTTGACTTTACATAGTCTATCTGCTCTTTTACGGCTTTTTCACAGCCGACGGGGTGAGCCGTTGTGCAGATAAAGCCTCTGACCTTTGGTTCTACTACCATTTTTTCTACCTCCGGAAATTTTTAACATTTTATTACAATGACATTATAACACGACTTGTGTATAACTGTCAATAACAAAACTTATTTACCCTGATTTTTTCTGTATGCAAGATAACTTTCGAGAATAATAGCCGCTGCCGCTTGGTCTAAAGCGTCCTTGCGCTTTTTGCCGCGCTTGTTGTTTTCGTTCATTATCGAGATAGCCGAAACGGTCGTAGACCGCTCGTCCCACATAACGACCTCAAGCCCGGTTTTCTCTTTCAGCTTATCAGCGAACAGCCTGCATTTTTCCGAGCGGGGACCTCTTGTGCCGTTCATATTTATCGGGTCGCCCACAACTATAAGCTCCGCGCCGTTTTTTGCGGCATTTTCCGCGACGGTTTCTATACACCTGTCAAAGTCCTTTTCGTACACTGTCACGAGCGGAGACGCTAATATTTCGCTTTTGTCGCTTATCGCAAGACCCGTGCGGCTGTCGCCATAGTCCACAGACATTATTCTCAATACATTCACCTGCAATTACCGATAAAATTCACATTACCTATTTTAACATAAATTTTCACCTTTGTCAAGGAAAAAGCACTTGAAAAAATCAATAAAGCGTGTTATAATATAAAATGTATATCAATGAATAATATGGAGGAGAACGATTTGAACAGTTCTGCTACAAATTTAATATATTGCCTTGCGGGACAGGTATCTGTTTTCACGCTTATAATCTCGATCTTCGCCGATCTTATAGTTATATTCGTCTGCTTTCCAGTTCACGAGTGCGCTCATGCGCTTGTTGCAAAGCTCTGCGGCGACGATACGGCGGAAAGGGAAGGACGAGTTACATTAAATCCCTTCGCGCATATTGACTGGATAGGTGCGCTTATGATATTTATCTGCAATATCGGCTATGCAAAGCCTACACCCGTAAATCTCGCGAAGTGCAGGAAAGTGCCTATCCGAACTGCAAACGTGCTTATTTCTCTTGCTGGCCCTCTTTCAAACCTGCTTATGGCGTTTATCCTGCTTATCCCGTACAGAATTCTTCTTGTTCAGGCGGTAAATCAGCTGTCGGATACAATGTTTTTGATTTCGGAGATGCTATATTATGCCGCGCGGATAAATGTTGGTCTGGCTATATTTAACCTTATCCCCATTCCTCCTTTTGACGGATATCACGTTCTTGCGTCGTTCCTGCCGGGAAAGGCTCTCTATTTTATGGAGCGCAACGGCAGAGTTATACAGATAATTGTCCTTGTCATCATATTCTCCGGTCTTCTTTCTATACCTTTGAGTATGGCGGCAAACGGGGTAATGTATCTGCTTGAGCTCCCACTTTTATTTATAAAATAGCATGGTAGAGCTGAATTTCAAGTTAGAGCAGTTCGAGGGTCCGCTTGATGTGCTCTTGTCGCTTATACAAAAGCACAAGCTGAACATACAGGACATAGAGATATCGGTGCTTTTAGAGCAGTTTCTCATTTATCTCGAAAGAATGACAGACGAGGATATGGAAGTAACTTCCGATTTTCTCGAAATGGCGGCGCGGCTTATCCTGATAAAATCGGCGGCACTGTTGCCTAAGGACGAGGCCGAAAAGATGAAAAAAGAGCTGCAGGGCGCGCTGATTGAATACGCACTCTGCAAGACAATGGCTGAAAAGCTGAAAACAAGGTGGCGCGGAGATGACGTTTTTGTCAGAAAGCAGACCGAGATAGAAGTTGACAGTTCCTATCGCCGCACCCACCAGCCCGAGGAAATAACCTCGGCATACGGCGCAATATCCGAGCGCATAAGGAGAAGAACAGAGGCTCCGCGTTCCGTAACGCCCATTGTGGCAAAACCGTATGTAACGGTGTTTACGGGGATAATGACGGTATTAAAAGCGCTGAGGAAAAATAAAACGGTAAGGATAGAGGACGTTTATAAGGGGCATACGCGCTCGCAGAGAGTGTCGATGTTTCTTGCGATATTGGAGCTTTCAAAGTCGGGAAGAGTTTATATTTCCGACGACGGCGAAAGCATGAGCCTTATTCCCGAAAAGGAGAAAAAATGAAGTTTTCGGAGGGAATGTCGGCGGTAGAGGCGGTTTTGTTTGCCGTGGGAGAGCCGATAGAGCTTGAAAAGCTGGCGCAGGCTTGTGAGCTTGAAGAAGAAGTAACGGTTCGCGTTATCGAGCGATTAAACGACCGTTATCGCGAGCAAAAAAGCGCGTTTGAAATAGCAAAGCTCGGAAGTTGTTATCAGATGATGACAAAAGCGGAATATTCGCGCTATATAAAATCCGCCGTTGAAACGCGCAGACAAGCTCCACTGTCACAGGCGGCGCTCGAGGTGTTGGCGATAGTCGCGTATAATCAGCCCGTGACAAGGGGATTTATAGACCAGATCCGTGGGGTGGACAGTTCTGGAGTTGTAAAGAGCCTGACGGAGCGCAACCTGCTCGAAGAACACGGCAGAATGAACGACATACCCGGAAAGCCCATTGCATACAGGACAACGGAAAATTTTCTGAGGTGTTTCGGTTTAAACGGTCTGGACGGACTGCCTCCCATTCCGGGAAGTACCGACCAGCTTAGTCTTGACGATTACGAAAACGACGAGTTTTAAAAAGCGTTTTTTGGAAAGGAGGGATCGTTTTGGGTTGGATAATTGCCGGCATTATTTTTATTATCATTCTCCTGCTTACGCTCGGAAGGGTGCAGATAACAGCCGACTATAGTGAAGACTTTATCCTGAAAATAAAATATATGTTTTTCCCGATCCTGACGCTGCCCTCAACAAAACCGAAGAAGGAAAAAAAGCCGAAAAAGCCCAAAAAGCCGAAGGAAGAAAAAGCCGAAGACGAGGAGGAAAAACCGAAGAAGAAAATATCTCTTAATCTCGACGATATCTTAGCGCTTGCAAAGCTCGCGCTGAACAGTATAGGAAAGCCGCTGAGAAAGATATTAAAGCGCGTTGAAATTTCACATCTTTCTTTGGATATAGTGTGCGGGGGAGAGGACGCCGCAAAAGCCGCGATAACCTATGGCGCGGTAAATATGGCGATAGGAAATCTTCTCGGCTGGTTCGATACGATATTTACTTTAAAGCCCGTGGACAAGCTTTCGGTAAATGTGGACTTTGAAAGCGAGGAAACAACTGCTGACGCTTATGTAGAAGTAAAGCTCACAGTTGCGGCGGCATTCGCGTTTGCATTTACGCTTATCGGCAGGGTAATAAAGAATTTCATCACAGGCAAGGGCGCTCGCACGGCGGTAAAAAAACTGGTCTGAACGGATATCCCGTTTTGATACAATGAAAAATTTTGAGAGGAGTTTTTATTATGGCAAATCCTATTGAAGGTATACTTGACGTTTCCATGCAGAAGATACGCGAAATGGTAGACGTAAACACCATTATCGGAGAACCGATAACGGCAGACGGAGCTACTATAATCCCCGTTTCAAAGGTTGCGTTTGGTTTTGCCTCGGGCGGCAGCGATCTGCCCGTACAGGCGGCTGAAAAGTTTGCGGGAGGTTCGGGCGCAGGCGTTACGGTAAAGCCCGTTGCGTTTATCGTCATAAAGGCTGACGGCGATGTTCAGCTTATGGAGCTTGGCGCAAAGGGAAGTCCGCTCGACGGAGTTATGGACGCTCTTCCGGGAGTAGTTGAAAAGATAAAGGCGTTCCTCGCTGACAAGAAGGCTGCAAAGGCTGAAAAGAAGGCGGCAGAGGAAAAAGCAAAGATCGAAAGCGCAGAAAATCCTGCCGAATAATTTTTAAAAGGAATATTTTCCCGAAATAAACACACACTATCCGTGAAAATAATTTTTTGCGGAGTGTGTTTATTATGAAAAAAATTGTTGCGCTGTTACTTGCAAATTCGATATTTTTCGGCTGCCTTTCGGGAATAGGAGCAAGCGCCGAGAGCGCGTCTTCCGCTGTTAGCGCTATCCTTATAGAATCCGAAACGGGAGCGGTCATAAGCGAAAAGAACGCCGACGAACGGCGGGCAATGGCGTCTACTACCAAAATAATGACTGCCATACTGACCATTGAGGCGGGCGACTTAGACAAAGAGTTCACCGTTGACAGCTATGCGATAATGGTCGAAGGCACGTCAATGGGCTTACAAGAGGGCGACCGCGTTTCCCGCAGAGACTTGCTCTACGGGATATTGCTGCCTTCGGGAAATGACGCGGCAAACGCCGCGGCTGTTTCGGTCGGAGGAAGTATTCCCGCTTTCGTAAAGATGATGAACGAAAAAGCCCAAGTCCTCGGACTTAGCAATACGCATTTTGTTACGCCCTCCGGTCTTGACGCAGACGGGCATTATACGACCGCGCGGGATCTTGCGGCGCTTGCGGCTTATGCAATGAAAAACGAAACTTTCAGAGAGATCGTAAGCTCTAAGTCCAAAAAGCTTGAGTTTGGAAACCCGCCCTATCCGCGCACGTTGTACAATTCAAATAAAATGCTATCGAATTATGAGGGCGCAATAGGCATAAAAACAGGCTTTACAGACAACGCCAGGCGCTGTCTTGTGTCCGCCGCAGAGAGAAACGGAGTTACGCTTATTGCCGTAACGCTGAACGCCCCCGACGACTGGAACGACCATACAAAGATGCTTGACTACGGTTTTTCGGTGGTCAGGAATTATCCGCTTGAAACGGGCTGTAATGCGCAGACGGCAGTAGTAGGTTCGGGAAGGTCGGTCGGAGTATTCGCCGAAAGCGCGGAGCTTTCACTTACGCCCGAAAACCGCCAAAAGCTCGAACGGCGCGTTGCCCTTCCGAGAATGGTCTACGGCGGCGTTAAACAGGGTCAGAAACTCGGCGAGCTGCAATTTTTGCTTGACGGGAAAGTTGTAAAGACCGTTCCGCTCCTTGCAAAAGAAACGATAGAAGTAAAAAGCGAACTCAGCCTTTGGCAGAAGATATTGTCATTCTTCGGCATATACGCTTAAATGAATAACTAAGGTGAAATATGGAACCTATCAGAATACAAAAGATAATCGCCGACAGCGGCTATTGCTCCAGAAGAAAAGCGGAGGAGCTTATTTCTTCGGGAGAAGTCACCGTAAACGGCAGAAAATGTTCGCTCGGCGATAAGGCAGACCCGCAGAATGATGTTATAGCGGTCTGCGGAGAAAGACTTTCCGCCGCTCTTCCCGAGCGGCGTTACATAATGCTGAACAAGCCGCGCGGATATGTCGTTACAATGAGCGACGAACAGGGAAGAAAAATAGCCTCCGAGCTGCTCACGGGCGTAGAGGAGCGTGTTTTCCCCGTTGGAAGACTGGACAGAAATTCCGAGGGGCTTTTGCTGTTTACAAATGACGGGCAATTTGCCAATGAAATAACCCACCCCTCTCACCATGTCAGCAAGGTCTACCGCGTTACAATTGACGGAAATGTCACCGACGAACAGCTTTCAAAGCTTTCGGGAGGAGTAGAGCTTGACGGCGGGGAAAGGACTTTCCCCTGTAAAGTAGAGGTGCTTTCAGAGGAGTCGGAGCGCACGGTTCTGCGCTTTGTGATAAAACAGGGACTTAACAGGCAGATACGCAGAATGTGCGAAACGGTTGGACTTAAAGTCGGCAGACTTCGCAGAACTGCAATAGGCGGCGTAAAGCTCGGAATGTTAAAGCCCGGCGAATGGCGCGACCTTACAAAAGAAGAACTTCGCATTTTACGTTCTTCGATAGGAAAAAGCAAAAGGTAACAAAAGTTTATGATAGAAATTATTCAGAACAAGGAAAATCTTGACAAGATAGAGTATATCGCCCGTGAAAACGGCGTAGAACTCGGACGCATTGCGGGAAGGCTGGACGGGATCGATACGTTCGTTATTGACGAGCTTTCGTGTGACGAGTTTATGGCGGACGGACTTATACGCGCGATATTGAATTTGATGAACCTGCACGGGATAGACAAGGCAAGGTTCGAGTTGCCCGAGCATACGGAGCTTTTAAGGCGGCTGCGCTTTATCGGCGATAAGCCCGAGATAGAGAGCATTGAGGCGTTTTTTGCTACACCGTGTTGACAGTATACAGTTTACAGTGTAAAGTGTACAGTTTATGTGTCCGCTTTGCGGACAATATTTAGATTGTTATCGGAATGAAACGTTTTGAAGTGCAATCGTAAAGGTAAGGCTCGTGTGCCTGTTGACTTAAAACAATCTAAATCCTACCCGCCGCAAGGCGGGTGTTCCTTTTACTGACTACTGTACATTGTCTACTGTCAACTGTCTACGGGGTCGCAGGGCGCGCAGCGCCCCGCACTCTCCCCCTTCCCCATCGGGGAAGGGGGCAGGGGGATAGGGTGAGTGTGCGTAATTGAGAGAAATAACGTTTTAGAGTTAAGCGGTTATAGGGAAGTAGTAAGCGGCAGCTTGTCTTTATGCGGATTGCACAAAAAATTGAAGATAAATTTTATCAAAACGTAAAAAAACAGTTTAATGAAAAAAATGCCTTGTTATTTGCCGAAAGATGTAGTATAATTAACGTGGATATTTTTGTGAGCCAATGGAAATTTATTACAATTATTCAGGGTTCATATTTTAAATAGGAGGAAGATTATGGCATTGAAAAAAACGTTGGCTGAAATGGAACAGAATGTTCCTGACAGCGACGCGAGAAAAAGGCTCGCTGAGTTTTTCGATGAGGGAACATTTACGGAAACGGATAAGTTCCTTGCTGCTGACAAGGAAACAAGTTCTGTTGTCGCGGGATATGGAAATGTCAACGGAGCGAACGTTTTCGCGTTTGCTCAGGACGTAAGCGTAAAAAGCGGCGCTGTGGACAAGTACGCGTCAAAAAAGATAAAGCGCGTTTATGAGGCTGCGGCAAAAGCGGGGAACCCCGTCGTTGGTTTTTATGATTCAAAGGGCGGCGATATAGGCGAGGGAATGAGCGTTCTTGCGGATTATACCGAGATACTCTCCGCCTCCGCAAAGCTGTCGGGAGTTGTTCCGCAGATAGCGGTAATTACGGGCGTTTGCGCGGGCTGCGCGGCAATGCTCGCGGCTACGGCGGATATCGTTATAGCAACGGAAAAGAGCGAGGTTTTCCTTACTTCTCCGTTCAACAACGAAGACGGAAAACTTTCGGGCGCGGGTACTGCCGAAAACGCCGCAAAAGCGGGCGTGTGCCAGATAATTGCAAAGGACAATGCTGACGCGGTAAAGAAGGCGCAGACGCTCCTTGCTATGCTCCCCGCAAACAATCTCGACGTGCCTTTTTGCTATTTGGAGGCAGAACCCTCCGACGGCAGCATTTCCGTTTCCGCAAAGGGAATGGAGCTTGTAAAGGCTTTCTCCGACAAGGGCGTTGATATAGAGCTTGGCGAAAAGTTCGGAAAAGCGGCAGTTACGGCTCTTGCCGCAATAAATTCAAATACGACAGCATTTGTTACTACCGATAAGGCTGAAAAGCTCACAGCCGCAGATTGCGCGAAGATAGCAAAGTTTGTAGAATTTGCAGACGCATTCTCTATCCCCGTTGTGACTGTTGTCAATACGGAGGGCTTTGAGGGCAGCAGCGCGGCAGAGCTTGCGGGAAGTATCCGCGATTGCGCGCGCCTTGCACAGGTATACGCAAACGCAACTACCGCAAAGATAAACCTCGTTACGGGAAAGGCTTTCGGCGCGGCGTTTGCCGCACTCAACAGCGCGGATATCACCATAGCATGGGACGGCGCGGAGATCGCTCCGATGAACTCCGAGGCTTTGAAAGTATTTGCCGGCGAGGAGCAGGACACCTCCGCATTTGCCGCGGCAGAAACGGGGCTTGTTGGGTCGGTCATAGATCCCGCCGATTCTTATGAGGCAGTATTCAGCGCGATAGACTTGTATTCGGGAAAACGCGAGAATGCTCCGCACAGAAAACACGCGAATTTGTCGCTTTGATAAAAATACAGAGAGGTATATAAAATGAAAAATTATGTAATCACAGTAAACGGCACAGCTTATGACGTAACCGTTGAGGAAAGCGGAGAGGGCGCTGCTCCCGCTCCAAAGGCTGCCCCTAAGGCGGCTCCCGCTCCCAAAAAAGCCGCTGCTCCCGCTGCGGGCGGAACTCCCATAAACGCTCCCATGAGAGGAACTATCGTCGAGGTCAAGGTAAAGGTCGGCGATAAGGTAACAAACGGCACTGTCGTTGCTGTTCTTGAGGCAATGAAAATGGAAAACGATATCGTCTGCGATAAGGACGGCACAGTTGCGGCTGTCCTCGTAAACAAGGGCGACGCTATCGAAACAGGCGCGGCTGTTATCACTATAAACTAAGGAGATATTTATGGCTAAACTGAAAATAACGGAAACCGTTCTCCGCGACGCACATCAGAGCCTTCTTGCTACGAGAATGTCCATAGACGATATGCGCCCCATTCTTCCCGCACTCGACAAGATAGGATTTTATTCGGCAGAGTGCTGGGGCGGAGCAACGTTTGATTCCTGCATACGCTTTTTGAATGAAGACCCGTGGGAAAGACTCCGCATTATCCGCAAGGAAATGCCCAACACCAAGCTCCAGATGCTGTTCAGAGGACAGAATATGCTCGGCTATCGCCACTATGCGGACGATCTTGTTGAATATTTCGTTCAGAAGTCTATTGCAAACGGCATAGACATCATCAGAATTTTCGACGCATTAAACGATATCAGAAACCTTGAAACCGCTATCAAAGCGGCAAAAAAGGAAAACGGCCATGCACAGGTCGCTATTTCGTATACAACGGGCGAGGTTTTCACTCACGAGTACTATATGGATTATGCGAAACAGGTCGAAAGCGCGGGCGCGGATTCTATCTGCATAAAGGATATGGCTGCTCTGCTCACGCCTTATGAGGCTGAAACGCTCGTAAAGGACTTAAAGAGCGCGGTTAAAATTCCGATCCAGCTCCACACTCACTACACGTCCGGTCTTGCCTCGATGTGCATATTAAAGGCAGTCGAGGCGGGTGTAGATATGGTCGATACAGCTATGTCGCCGCTTGCGCTCGGAACATCTCACGCTCCTACAGAGTCCATAGTAGCTACGTTTATGGGAACGGAATACGACACGGGAATTGACCTTGTAGCTCTCGGCGAAATAAGAGAGTACTTTATGGGACTTCGCAAGAAGTACATTGACAGCGGTCTGCTCGATCCGTCAATGCTCGCTACAAACACAAAGGCTCTTATTTATCAAGTACCCGGCGGAATGCTTTCAAACCTGCTCTCACAGTTAAAGCAGGCAGGCAAAGCCGATCAACTCGAAGAAGTTCTTAAAGAAGTTCCCCGTGTCCGCAAGGATTCGGGTTTCCCGCCGCTAGTAACGCCTACTTCCCAGATAGTCGGCACACAGGCTGTGTTCAACGTTATCACCGGCGAGCGCTATAAGACCGTTACAAAGGAATTTAAGGGCATGGTAAAGGGTGAGTACGGAAGAACGCCCGTCGAGATCGACCCCGAATTCAGAAAGAAGATACTTGGCGCAGAAGAGCCTATAACCTGCCGTCCCGCAGACCTGCTTGAACCCGAGTTCGAGCAGATGAAGGAAGAGGCAAAGGAGTGGTGCGACGGCTCGTCCGTTGAGGATATCCTCACCTACGCGATGTTCCCGAAGGTTGCTCCGAAGTTCTTTGAAACGCGCCGCGACAAGCAGCTTGGAATTGACGCTGCTCACGCGGATAAACAGAACAAAGTTCACCCTGTCTAATAAAACAAGCGCTCCGTTGCAAAAAAAGGCTTTTGCGGCGGAGCGTTTTTTGCTCTTTGAGTTCAATTGCTTTTGCCTGTTCACATTTTTGTTATCTACAGTCTGATTTAAGTAATTTACTCAAATTATACGGGTTTTGTTGTTCAAAAATCAAAATCAGCATAATGCACAAAATAAAAGTTACAATTCAGTAACATTTGACGTTTGAAAGTGAAAATTAGTTAAGTAAAAAGTGAAAGCTTTGTGAAAACGTGATTAAATAAAGGGTTTACGGGCTTTTTTATAATAAAACATAATTTAAGTTATAAAGTTAAAAAGTCGGCAAAATAGACAATAAGAAAAAATTGAAAACGTTTTCCGAAAACGCTTGGAAAAAAATTAAAAAAAAGCACTTGCAAAAGTGAAAAAAATGTGTTAAACTAACAGTGTAAACGAGCAGTGATTTCCATATCATTTTAGGCTCGAATCCGGCCTTTGAATATTCATAAGGAATAAGATAAGGCTCATAACATTTAGGAGGAAAAACCAATGAAGAAAAGAATATTGGCAGGAGTTTTAGCTTCTGCGGCTGCTCTTGCGGCAGTGTCTTTCTCAGGCTGTAACAACGACGGGGCTACAGGTCCTCATACGTTGCCCGTAGCAGAACTTACAGATGACGATGATACCTTGACCATTCTGGCTTGGGAAACAAACAGCGATATGCAGGGTCTTATAGACTACTTCTGCGAGGCTACAGGTACACCCAAGGAGAAAGTAGTTTGGGCAAAGGTTGGTGCAAAGGGCGAAGATGCACGTGATAACTACGGCGCTTATCTCGATGGCTCCGGCGACGCAGACCTTATCTTCTGCGATGCTGACTGGACAGCACTTTATGCAAACAACGAAAACGACTATGTAACACCGCTTTCTTCTCTCGGACTTAGCGAGAGCGATTTCCCGAATGCTTATCCTTATACTATTAAGGTAGGTACAAACGAGGCTGGTCAGTTTGTCGGCGCTACATGGCAGGCTACTCCCGGCGGATTTGTTTACAGAGCAGACTATGCTGAAGAATATCTCGGAGTTAAGACTCCCGATGAGATGCAGGCTCTTGTAAAAGACTGGGATACTTTCGAGCAGACAGCTGAAAAGCTCGCTACCGAACACGGGGTTGCTCTCTGCGCAACAGAGGGCGGTCTCTGGCAGGTTAAGCAGTGCGAGAGAACTTCTCAGTGGGTTCAGGACGGCAAGCTCGTTGTAGACAGCTTTGCTACCGACTTTATCGATATGGTTAAGAAGTATGTTGATAAGGGCTATGTTACAAAGGAAACTCAGTGGTCAGATCCTTGGTACAACGTAATCAGAGAAGGTAAGGCTCTCGGCGACTTTGCACCTACATGGGGCGTTGTTGATAACGGAACTTCTATAGCTAACAACTTTGCAGGCGACGAGACAGGCGTTCTCGGTCTTTGCGAAGGTCCTGCAAGCTGGTATTGGGGCGGCACATATATGCAGGTAACTTCTAAGTGCAACTCCAAGAGCCTCGCTAAGAAGTGGATCGAAACATTCTCTATCAACGAAGATACAATGGCAGAGTACTCGAAGAAGAGCGGCGACCTTATGAACAACAGCAAGGTTATGGAAGAAGTAGCAAAAGATACTACTCTTACAAACAAGCTCTTCAAGGACGGTATCCACCAGTTCGGCGTACTCTACAAGAGTGCTGACAAGGTTAACCTTTCTGTTACAAAGTATGACTCTGTAATCAAGGGCGCATTCAACCAGGCTGTTCAGGATTATGCTATAAACGGCAAGCACGCAACTGTTGACGACGCTGTTGCTGCGTTCAAGGCTAAGGTTAGTGAAACCTACGGCGAGATCGTTTAATTAGAATTTAGTTAAACGGTATAGCTGTAAAATAGTGATTTTTTGCAATATACGCTTACGGGAGAAATCCCGTAAGCAGTATATTGATTTTTTTGACAAAAAAATATATACAAAAAATTTTTAACAAAAGGGGTGTTTTTATGGCAAATGCGACGACAAAACAGCACAAGATGGTAAGCTATTCAAAATATGGCTATATCTTCATTGCGCCGTTTTTTATCATTTACGCATTGTTTATGTTTTATCCTTTGATAAACACCATAAGACTGAGCTTTTTCGGAAACCAGGGTTTCTCCACCAAGGGACTTAATAAGTTCGTAGGCTTTGAAAACTACGCCAACCTGCTTTTCGGCGGAGATACTTTGTTTGCACAGTCTAACCATGATACGTTCATGACCTCCATAGGAAACACGTTTATTCTTTGGGTAGGAAACTTCGTGGTTCAGATCGTACTTTCACTCCTGCTTGCAGTATGGTTCTCCGACGTCAGAATTAAAACTCCCGGAAACGGTTTCTTTAAGGTAGTTATGTATATGCCGAACATCATCACGGCGGCGTCTATTGCGGCTATATTTCTTATGATATTCAGCGACAGCAGCTACGGCGCATTGAACTCTTTCCTGGTGGGCGCAGGCATAATAAATGAGCCTATCATGTTTGTAAGTAACGCATGGTCGGCGCGACTAATTGTTATGATGATACAAACGTGGATGTGGTTCGGAAATACCATGCTGTTGCTGATGTCGGGTATTTTCGGAATAGATCCTTCTATTTACGAGGCGGCGGCTATAGACGGTTCGAGCGGACCGAGTACATTCTTCAGAATTACAATGCCTATTCTTAAGCCCATCTTCATTTACGTTGTAATTACTTCTCTTATCGGCGGACTTCAGATGTTCGATATCCCGTATATGCTCCATACAGGCGGTGCTACCAACATAAATCCTGCATTGAGAACTGTTGCGGTATATGTATACGAGAGATTTACCACGGGCGGCGTAAAGAACTACGGACTTTCTGCGGCGGCATCTGTTATTCTCTTTATAATCACGCTTGTTCTCGGCATGATTGTAAACAAGTTCAATACCGACTCTACCGCGCCGAAGAAGAAACATAAAAAGGGTTGAGAGGAGAGTGAATTATTATGGCAGATTCTTATAATCAGTCCAACAAGGCGTATAAGAGGAGTTTGATGACTCACTCTATAATCAGATTGATAGTCTGCATTATACTTACTATCATCTGCTTGTTCCCGCTTTATGTAATCATCACAAACGCGACAAGAACCAACTCCGAGATAATTGACAGCGGTATCAGTTTCTTCAGCGGTGCTCTCGGAAAGAACTGGGATACCATTACAAACCCAGAGGTATACGGCGGATTTTTCGCGAGCAGTTTCCGTCTTTGGGACGGCTATAGAAACAGCCTTATCATTGCGGGCTGCTCAACGATATTTACTGTATTCTTCTCGGGAATGACAGCATACGGACTTGTAGTTTATGATTTCAAAGCAAAGAAATTTGCGACGAACTTTATACTTGCGGTCATGATGATCCCGATGCAGGTTGTATCTACAGGTTTCCTGCAGTTTATGATCCAGTTAAACCTCTATGGCGGACCTCAGGCTTATTTAGCTCTTATTCTTCCGTCAATAGCGGCTCCTGCTGTAGTATTCTATATGCTCCAGTATATGCGCTCGTCTTTCCCGCTCGAAATAGTCGAGGCGGCTAGAATAGACGGCTGCGGAGAGTTCAGAACGTTTTTGCAGATAGCACTTCCTATCTTTAAGCCCGCTTTTGCGGTACAGGCGATATTCGCTTTTGTTACGAGCTGGAACAACTTCTATACGCCCTCCCTGCTCCTCGGTACAGCGGACACCAGTTTAAAGACAATGCCTATGATGGTACAGACTGTACTTCAGGCAGATAAGCTCAGCGACTACGGCGCAAGATATCTTGTTGTTACACTTTCTATCCTGCCCGTTGTAGCTATCTACCTCGTACTTTCAAAGTTCATCATCAAGGGCGTAGCTCTCGGCGCAGTAAAGGGATAAACAAACCCCAAAAGTTAAAAAACGACCGGTGTTTTATAACGCCGGTCTTTTTTAGAGGTAAGAAATAAGAGGTAAGAGGTTAGAGTTTTAGAGGAAAGGTTGTTCAATATTGTACTCTGTATACTGAAAAACGGACTGCCGAAAAGCAGTCCGTTTTTAATTTATTCCGTCTCAAATGCGTCCTTACCCAGTCCGCAAACGGGGCAAACCCAGTCGTCGGGAATATCCTCCCACTTTGTTCCCGGAGCAATTCCTCCGTCGGGATCGCCTACAGCGGGATCATAAACATATCCGCAAGGGCAAACGTGTTTTTCCATAATATTTTCCTCCGATAAAATTACTTGAAATAGCGGTTGAGCAGACCTTCAAAGGCTTTTCCGTGGCGAGCCTCGTCCTTAGCCATTTCGTGAACTGTGTCGTGTATAGCGTCGAGGTTAGCCGCTTTAGCCTTTTTCGCGAGGTCAAGCTTTCCTTCTGTAGCGCCGTGTTCAGCGGCAACACGCTTTGTGAGGTTTTCCTTTGTAGAAGAGGAAACTACCTCTCCGAGCATCTCCGCGAACTTTGCCGCGTGTTCAGCCTCCTCATAAGCAGCCTTTTCGTAGTACATACCGACCTCGGCATAGCCCTCTCTGAAAGCGGCTCTAGCCATAGCGAGATACATTCCGACCTCGGTGCACTCACCCGTAAAGTTAGCGCGAAGACCCTCAACTATCTCCTCGGGAACACCCTCGATGATACCAACTTCATGCTCGCAGGCAAACACGAGCTTGTTGTCCTCTTCCATAACCTTAAACTTACTTCCGGGAACGCCGCACTGAGGGCATTTCTCGGGTGCGGACTCGCCGATATAAACGTATCCGCAAACAGGGCATACATATTTCATAATAAAAACCTCCTGATTTATAAAATTTTTGGATAAATTTATATTACCATAAAAAAAATAATTTGTCAATACCAAAAGCGCAAAATTTACTCAATGTTGTGTCACTAAAAAATTTTTAACAATAAGTTGTGTAGATGTCATAAAAAGCGGTTGATTTTCTCCGCGGTTTGTGGTATAATTATAAAAAGATATTTTTATAGCGTGTCTGTAAAATTTTTCCTATTGTGAGAAAGAAATAGATCACAATTTTAGTATTAGGGATTATAATGTTTTGGGCAGGTATGTGTTAGTTATCGGTAAATATCTGCAATTTATTTAAAGAGGGAGCGAAAAAGATGAAAATTGATGCGTCAAAATTTTCTGTCGATAATAAATTCAGGCTCATCTGTATTTGCTGTGCCGTGACGCATCTGACCTTTCTGATAGAATTTGCATCGCTTAGTTATTTTTTGCTGGCGGGATTTAATGTCCTGAGCGTAACCCTTTACATATGCTGCGCGGCTGCCTGCGACAAAGGCACTGTATCCGAGCACGCAGACAACTGGATAAACGCTATCTATTCCGAAATAGTTGTACATGCTTTTCTCTGCACGCTGTTTCTCGGAGTAGATGTGGGTTTTTATGTTTACTATCTGCTGACAATTCCCATCGCGGCATATTGCCTGTTCTTTTACGGCAGCAGGGAAAAGTTCAGAAAGCAGATCGTTCTGTTTACGTCCGCGTCGGTCATTCTGCTGATAATAAGCGTTGTTTTCGACAATATTTTCGGTCCGTTCTATGAGCTGATGAATATTCATACCCTGAATGCTACGGGTACGATCATAATGAAAACCGTCAATATATTCTTCGCAATGGTCTGCCTGTGCGCATTTACGCTGATGTTCTGTGCGGAGATCTCCGGGCTGATAAGAGAGCTTGGCAAAAAGAACGACGAGCTTGAATACATAGCCGAACATGACGCGCTCACCGGACTTTACAACCGCCATGCCCTGTGGGGTTATTTTGACGAGCTCATGAAGAAAGAAGAGAGCTTTTGCGTTATAATGGGCGACATAGACGATTTCAAGAAGATAAACGACACCTACGGTCACGACTGCGGAGATATAGTGCTGAAAAATGTCGCAAAGGTATTTCTTGATGAAGTCAGAGAGGAAGACATTGCGGTACGTTGGGGCGGCGAAGAAATTCTGATGATACTTATAGGCACAAGAAACGACTGCCTCGCCCGCACTGAAAAAATAAGATCGCACATAAACAAGCTCGGTCTTGTTTATGATGAAGAAAATATCAATGTAAGTATGACATTTGGACTTGCAAATTATACAGAGCTTAAAATAAATTCGGGCGCTCAGTCTTCTACATATATGGATATGCTTATATCGGTTGCCGATAAACGGCTTTACGAGGGGAAAAACAGCGGAAAGAACAAGGTCGTTGTCTAAAGCTTGTACAAAAAAATTATAATAAAATTGTGTATTTTGCTAATTGACATATACAAGATATTGTGTTATACTCTAATCACACCCCAAAAATATTGATAGGAGATTGATAAAAATGATTGATATTAACGTTATGGGCGGAAGCCTTTCAGAAGCTGAAATTCAGTATTACATCAACGAGGCGAAGGAGAAGTACCCCGAAAAGACGCTCAGATCTATCGAGCTTGAGCTTGACGGCGGCTATGTAAACGCAAAGTACAGCTTTGCGGAAGTTCCTTTCCAGCGTATCCGCAGGATAACGGGTTATCTCGTAGGAACGCTCGATCGTTTCAACAACGCAAAGCGCGCCGAAGAAAAGGCTCGTGTAAAGCACGAGGTAATGTAATTGTTAAGAAGAAAGAGGCAAGAACTTCGGTTCTTGCCTCATCTTGTATACAAATCTATTTGTGGTTCTTTTCAAACGGTATTTTTCTAAATAACGTTAATTCGCCCTAACCCCCTGACCCCCTTCCCCGAAGGGGAAGGGGGAAGAACGCAGGGACTCCGTCCCCGCACCCCTGCCAGAGAGGAAACTTTTTTCAAAAAAGTTTCCTCTCTGGACTCTCCTTCAAAAAACTTTTGTGCGCCGCCCGTTATGTGGTTTTAAGAATAAAAGTGGTTCGCCGCTCAAAACAACTTATTACTTATTACAGCGGTTTTCGCCTTTCGTCCGCCGCGTCAGCGGCGGCACATAAAAGTTTTGGGAGGGGGTTTAAGGGGGGACCCTTTTTCAAAAGGGTCCCCCCTTATATTATCCCTTATCTCCTCTTGCTTGTCTTACCATATCTTCTACGACGATATCGTAGATCTCACCGAGCGTTCGGCAATATTCGAGGATCTTCCACGGCTCGTTTGTGTGAAAATGGATTTTCGCCGTATCCTCATCTGCAATAACAAGCAGGCTGTCGCCTACAAAATGCTCGCGGATATAGCTGTCAAGCTCGTCCTCGTCAATGTTCTCACCGTCAATCAAAAGCTGTGTGTCATACCTGTATAAAATTTCGTCCGCCATATTATCCTCCGTTATTTTTTCCATTTCATTGAAATATCAAACGCCGAAACACTGTGCGTAAGCGCGCCAAGGCTGATTATATCGACACCCGTTTCAGCGACCTCGCGAATGTTTTCGAGCGTCACATTTCCTGATGCCTCTGTCTTTGCCCGCCCGTTTATAAGATCTACGGCTTGTTTCATCTGTTCGGTGCTCATATTGTCGAGCATTATCACATTTACATTGCACTCCAGCGCCTCTTTTACTTCTTCAATATTCCGCGTTTCAACTTCTATCTGGAGCATATGTCCCGCCTTTTTGCGGAGCGCTTTTACCGCAGGAATAATGCCGCCATATGCGTCAATGTGGTTGTCCTTGAGCATTGCCGCGTCAGTCAGATTATAGCGGTGATTTCTGCCGCCGCCGACCGTCACCGAGTATTTCTGTAGCGCACGCAGCCCGGGAAGTGTCTTTCGCGTATCCGTAATCGATGCTTTTGTTCCTTTTACAGCCTCAACACACTTGTTCGTATAGGTCGCAATTCCGCTCATATGCTGTAAAATATTGAGCGCTGTTCTTTCGGCTTTGAGCATAAGGCGCGTGTGACCGCAGAAGTCTGCGATGACTTCGCCTTTTTTTATCTTGTCCCCATCTTTTTTGTACACTGTCATTTTCATATCGGGGTCTAATATCGTAAACACTCTCAGTGCAATTTCAATTCCCGCAAGCACTCCGTCAGCCTTTGCCATAAAGTACGCGCTTGAAATTGAATTTTCGTCAATAAGAAGATCTGCGGTGCTGTCGATATAGTTTATATCTTCATTGAGCGCTGTTTTTATAAGGTCGTCGACATAAAACGGCAGGAGTATCATTCTTCGTTTCTCCTTTCCCAGATTTCACTTAGGATTATAAAAGCAACCACCGCGAGCGACCTTGTTTCGGTATGGTCCGCGTTTATCTCATACCCGCCGTTTTCGAGGTCGTCTTTTATCTCTTTTATCCTTTTAAGACCTTTCTCTGTTTCGTCATAATCGGGGTAGACAAAATATGCTTTCTGCATAATAGAGCGTATCTCGTCTTGAATTTCCGCTTTGTTTGTGAGAGGCTTTCCGTCAGGCTCGCTCATGGGGTATTCTGTTTCGGGCTGCTTGTCCGAAATATCCTTTGAGTTTATGTCCTCGGCGATAAGCCTTGAAAAAACAAGTGCCTCAAGCAGAGAGTTTGACGCAAGCCTGTTCTTTCCGTGAACGCCCGTATGCGAACATTCTCCCGCAGAGTACAACCCCTGAACATTTGTAGCGCCTTTTCCGTCTACATTTATCCCGCCCATAAGATAGTGCTGACAGGGATATATCGGGATAGGCTCTTTTGTCATGTCATAGCCTTTTTCAAGCACGTTTTCATAGATCATCGGGAAACGGTTTTTGATGAAATCCGCGTCTTTATAGGAAATATCGAGCCAGAATTCGTCAGAGCCTGTTTTCTTCTGTTCTTCCATAATGCATTTTGAAACAACGTCTCTCGGCGCAAGCTCTTTTCTTTCGGGTTCATATGCGGGCATAAAACGCTCTTTGTTGCAGTTTAAGAGATACGCGCCCTCTCCGCGTACTGCCTCCGACACAAGAAAGCACTCGTTGTTTTTCTTGTCGGCAAAAGCGGTCGGGTGAAACTGTACATAGCTTAAATTCTTTATCTCCGCGCCGAGGTCGTGAGCTAAAGCAATACCGTCGCCCGTGGCAATTTCGGAGTTTGTCGTATATTTATACACTCTGCCTATTCCGCCTGTCGCCATAATTACAAAATTCGCGCAGTAATATTCGTGAGAGCCGTTTTCGGTGAACACGTCAGCAAAGAACAGCCCGTTGTCCTTTTCAAGTCTGCACAGCACCGAATGATTTATAACGGTAACATTTTTCAGCTTTTCAACCTGCGCAATAAGACAGGTTTCAATTTCCTTGCCCGTTGTGTCTTTGTGATGTGCAATTCTCCTGCGCGAATGTCCGCCCTCAAGTGTCAGCGCAAGCGAGCCGTCGTCGTTTCTGTCGAAATCCACTCCGTATTTTTCTACGAGTCTTTCAACATCGCGAGGACCTTGCTCGACAAGTATCTTTACATTGTCGAGATTGTTTTTATACTGTCCCGCAATAAGCGTGTCCTTTATGTGCAGCTCAAAATCATCGTTCTTGCTGTCCATAACTGCCGCAACGCCGCCCTGCGCAAGCGCAGAGTTGCAAAGCGAAAGTTCCTTTTTCGACAGCATAAGCACTTTAAGCTTGGGGTCGAGGTTGAGCGCCGCATAAATGCCCGAAATTCCCGTGCCGACTATAAGCACGTCAAATCTCTTGAATTTCATAGTTTGTCCTTTCTAAAGCCCGCCTTCTGAGCTTTAAGGTTTTATAGACTAAAAACTTGACAAGGCGTATAAAAAATGCTATAATCTTTTTTGAGGTCTTATTTTTTAAGGCATGATAAAAACCAAAGGAGAATAAAATGCCCGAAAAAGCAATTCTGGTTTCCGTAGATACGGGTGAATATGACTGCGACGTGTCTTTGGACGAGCTTTCGGAGCTTGCAAATACCGCAGGCGCCGAAGAAATCGCGCGCGTCATACAGAAAAGAGAAACATACGATGCCGCAAGCGTTGTGGGAGAGGGAAAACTAAACGAGATCTCCGAGCTTTGCAGGCTGTATTGTGCCGAACTTATTATATTCGACTGCGAGCTTACCGCCTCGCAGATAAGAAACATAGAGGACGCGACCGAAGTCCGCGTTATCGATCGCACAACGCTTATCCTCGATATTTTCGCAGGGCGCGCGGTTTCCGCAGAAGGAAAACTTCAGGTTGAGCTTGCCCAGCTCAAATACCGTCTGCCGAGGCTTATGGGATTAGGCACAAGCCTTTCCAGACTTGGAGGAGGAATAGGCACGCGCGGTCCGGGAGAAACCCAGCTCGAAACCGACCGCCGCCATATCCGCAGGCGCATAGACAAGCTTTCCGAAGAACTTCGCGAGCTTGAAAAGCGGCGCGGTCTTGCGCGTTCACGCAGGAAGAAAGATAATGTACAGGTCGGCGCTGTAGTTGGTTATACAAACGCGGGAAAATCCACATTGTTAAATCTACTCACGGGAGCGGGAGTTCTTGCGGAAGATAAGCTCTTTGCTACCCTCGACCCGACCGCTCGTTCAGTTGAACTTCCCGACGGAAGAAATCTTGTGCTTATAGATACCGTAGGGCTTATCCGCAGACTTCCACATAACCTTGTAGAGGCGTTTAAGTCCACTCTCGAAGAAACCGCGAGCGCCGATATCATTATTCATGTCTGCGATGCGTCCGATCCCGAAGTTGCCGAAAAAGCCGAAGTTACTCTTAAAACGCTCGCAGAGCTTGGCGCGGCAGAAATACCGGTCGTAACCGTCTTAAACAAATGCGATAAAATAAGCGAGGAACTTCCGACAGATGAAAAAACCGTAAAAATATCCGCTCTGAAAAACGAGGGTATCCCTGAGCTTATGCAGGCTATTTCCCGAAATCTTCCTCAGACCTCGCGCAGAATGAAACTGCTATTGCCTTATGAAAAGGCGGGCTTGTCCGCGCAGATACGTCAGAATGGAAAAGTATTTTCCGAAGAATATACCGAAAGCGGCGTTCTGATCGACGCGCTTGTAGAAAATGTGCTGATAAAGCAGATGAGCGAATATATCGCCGAATGATATGCTGTTTTGTGTCAAGAGTTTCTCTTGACACTTAATTTTTTATCCCAGATCCACTTCGCACGTTCCTACTCCGCGCACTGTCATAAAATGACACGCTCCATTGCCGAATATCCTGTCGATGTTCATTCTGAACTGCTTTATATCATCAAACGGCACTATAGCCTGTATCGTACCCTCAAACCCTCCGCCGTGTACTCTGCACGTCCCGTGCCTGTGAAGGGTTATCTCCGCCGCTTGCAATGCGATAGAAAGCGGCTGGTGTGAAATGTCGTCGGGGGAGTAGACGTCCTGAAGATATTTAAACGACGAATTTCCGCTTTCGCGGACGGACGACAAGAAGTCCTCGAACTTGTTGTTTATAAGCGCATGAGCGACTTTTTCCACTCTGTCGTTTTCGCGGAAAAAGTGAATTGCTCTCAAAACCGCTCTGTCGCCGAACTGCCTGCGAAGATCCGTGATATTAAGCATTATGTCACTCAGCGACAGCGCGCGCAGATTGTCGCAGTCAAAATAAGCCGCTATACCGTGCATATCGTCGCTTATCTGCTTGTACAAATTTGAAAGGTCGAGCCTTGGAGCCTCCTTTATTTCAATAATGCACAGCGAGTGTTCAAACTGCGAAAAATCACACGGAATGTTTTCGACAATAGGCGCGTCAATGTCCTTGAAATCAATAGAAGTAAAACCGCCCGACGCGCATGAAACCGCCCTCGTCAGCCCGCAGGGTCTTTGAAAATAATTCTCCTCTGCATATTTAGACGCAAGCGCCAGCGTCACGGGTCTTATCTCTCCTTCGTTAAACAGGTTTGAGAGGATAATTCCCGTAAGCACTCCGAACGCCGCCGCGCTGCCGAGTCCCGACCCCCTGAAAAGCGTCGAGGTCGTATAAGCGCGAAAGCCGCCGATGTTGTACCTTTTCTTGGTGAAATATTTCAGAACTCCGCGTATAATGCCCGATGAGCAGTTTTTGTCGCTTGCTTTAACTTCGAGGTCATCGAGAGCAATTTTGTCCTCGGGCAGCCCTTCTGATTTTATTGTTACAAAGCCGTCGTCCGTCGTTTCTACAGCGGCGATTATATCAAGGTCAACTCCCGCCGCGAAAACCTTTCCGCCATTCTGCTCGGTGTGGTTTCCGCAAATTTCGGTAGTTCCGGGAGTAGAGAAAAACCTTAGAGCACCGTGTTCGCCGAAATATCCCGAAAACCCTTTTTTAAGCCCGTCATAGCGCTTTATTTGATTTTCCGGATTTTCATAGATATTTTCAAGTTTCTTTACTATAGGGCGCATAATAGTTATGTCTCCTTTTGTCTACTTTTTTATTTATACAACAATTCGCTTTTAAATGTTAATGTGCATAGTCAATAAAACATATGCTTTTCTTTTTCTTTGTGAGCCGAAACGCTAAGAACCAGCCCTATACAGGCATTTACCATAATTACAGCCGTGCCGCCCCTGCTTATAAACGGAAGGGGAATGCCTATTACAGGAACAACGCAAAGCACAACTCCGATATTTATCACACAGTGAAAGAATATCATTGCGAAAACGCCGATACACATAAGCTTTCCCAGGTTAGTCTGTGCGCCCGATGCGTTTGACAACAGTTTCAGACACAGGAGCGCCAGCATTATTACAAGCGCCATACAGCCGATAAATCCGAGCGTCATTCCGATATACGCGAAAATGAAGTCGTTTGAAAGCTCCGAGGTATAGTGATAGCTTTCCTGGTCAAAACCCAGACCCGAAAGCTGTCCCGAGCCTAAAACTATAGTGCCGTTATATTGCTGGTAGAACTTGTCGAGCTTTTCTGCCTCCTGCATATCCTTATTGAACAGGATAAGAAAACGCGTTTTGTGGTGGTCTTCCATAAGGAAATTCCACGCTAATAACCCTACCAGCGGTATGCTTGCTATGCCTGCTAATAGATACTTCCAGGAAATGCCCGACATAAACAGCATGCAAATAAAAATAAACAAAAACACCAGCGCCGAGCCCGCGTCTTTTTGCAGCATGATAAGCGCAACCGGCGCTAATCCGTGTATGCAAACAAGCAGCAGATGCTTTGGAGAGTTTATGTTTTCTCCGACTTTTGAAATGTGCGTCGCAAGGGTTATTATAAAAACAAACTTCAGTATTTCCGACGGCTGTATGGTTATAAATCCGAAATCCAGCCACGCGACATCATCGTCGCGCTGTATTCCGAGCGGCGTAAACAGCAATAACTGCAAAATTATCGCAGCAGGCGCCATAACAAACCATGCCTTTGACAAAAACCGATAGTCAATGGCGCTTATTATTATACCTGCAACTATTCCGAGCACGGAGGCTATTACTTGTGTCCTGAATGTTCCCTCGTCTATAAACGTAACGAAACCACCTCTGCTCACATATCCCGTTTGCGTCATCGAGTACATGATAAACAGATCAAACGCCGTGAGAGCGAGGCATATCAGAGGCAGGATCTTATCAACGTGTTTAAAATAATCGCGTACATAATTTAAAACAGTTTTCATCTTGCTCCAAAAATTAAACTAAAAATTCCTACACATTATTTATTATATACTTTTTTAATCATATTTTCAATAGCAATATTAAATAAAATTCCTCATAATTACACAGAAAATATAGGAGATTTACGCGAATTGTTGTACAAAACAGATATGTGGTTCTTTTCAAACGCTATTTCTTTAAATAACGCTCACTCGCCCCAACCCCCTGACCCCCTTCCCCGAAGGGGAAGGGGGAAAGTTGCGGGGGCTGCCGCCCCCCAACCCCTGTCGGCAGTTGACAGTAGACAAGGTACAGTATTCAGTAATAGCGGAAAGGTGGTTCTTTTCAAATGCTATTTCTTTAAATAACGCTCACTCGCCCCAACCCCCTGACCCCCTTCCCCGAAGGGGAAGGGGGAAAGTTGCGGG
>CANRLW010000004.1 GCA_947631575.1 uncultured Clostridia bacterium | reverse complement strand
TTCTTTATGTAAATTCTCGGAACGCGCGTTCCTATCGCGCATAAAAGCTCATAGTTTATCGTTCCGATCTGCTCGGCGGCTTGAGTCACGGAGTTTCCGCCATCAAGCTCGTTTGAGTAAACAGTTACCTCGTCGCCTAAATTTGCGGGAATATCCGTAACGTCCACAAGTGTCTGATCCATACATATTCTTCCGCAAACGGGCGCGGGCAGTCCGTTTATCGTTACATTCCAGTTTCCCGAAAGCCGCCTGTTAAAACCGTCGGCATATCCGCAGGGGATAAGCGCAAGTTTAGTATCATGTTTTGCGGTGAATGTTCTTCCGTAGCTTACTGTTTTTCCTGCGGGAATTGTTTTAAGCTGGCAAACAACGCTTTTCAGAGAGAAAACAGGCTTTATTCCGTCGGGAACAGGAAAGCGCGCGTCGGGCTTTTGCCCGTACATTATGATACCCGCGCGAACATGATCGCCCAAAAAATCCTTGTGATAAATAATTCCTCCGCTGTTCTGCGAGTGGAATTTTAATCCGCGCTTTTTGCACATGTTGAGAATTTTTTCCTGTTGAGCGTTTGTAAATGCAATGTCGTTTTCATCGAGACTGTCCGAAACCGCAAAATGCGTATAACACGCGCGGCAGTCAAGACCTCTGAGAGAAAGTATCTCGTCAAGTTGTTCCTCGCTGTCTATTCCGACACGGCTCATTCCCGTGTCTATCTTTATGTTTACGGGAACTTTTTTTCCGCATTTTTCGGCGGCGTCAGACAACTTTTTCGCATATTCCGTATCTCCGACCGTAAACACAAAGTTTTTTCCGATATTTTCCAAAACAAGCGGAATATCACAATATCCAAAAATAAGTATCTCGCCTTTTATGTTTGCCTCGTAGAGCCTTTGAGCCTCCCATAAATTGGAAACGCAGAAATTTTCTATACCGCAGCCGTTCAACGCCTCAGCGCATTGTATGTCGCCGTGTCCATATGCGTTTGCTTTCACAACGGCAATTATTTTTTTGTTCGGGACAATATCCCTTAAAACCGCAATATTCCCGCATAAATTGTCAAGATTTATTTCAGCCCACGTTCTTTGATAAAAATTATTCATCAATATGCACCTCACCGCTTGAAATTTTCAGAATAATGTGTTATACTATAGAAAGGTATTATAAGCACACCATTTATTATATTACAACTTTTGTAAATTGTCAATAGTATTATTGTATATAAGCAAACTGTATTAAAAGTCAGATCTCAGGCTATTTATACAGTCTGAAAGAAAGGAAAGCTATGTCGGTTAAGAGAAAAAGTAACTGGTATATATATTTTATTGCGTTTGGAATAACGCTTGTTTTTGCGTTTGCGGCAATAGTCGCGTTCAAGTGGTTTTTATTTCCGGAAGATGATACTCCCGCTTTCGTTGACAGCAATGGGGAGCTTTCAGAAGACTATACTCCTACCTTTAAGGAAAATTTTAATACAATTGTCATGATATCCGATAATTACTCCGCAAGCCCCGACCTTTTTATTCTCTGTGAATTTAACGTTGTTGAAAACAGATTAGCTTTGATACCTCTTGTTTCGGGAATAAGTATGGACAGCCGCGGAAAAAATCTCGGAGATATTTATACTTCACAGGGAGGAGACGAAGTTGTAAAAGCTGTCTCTGATATAACGGGTGTGCCTTGTGAAGGATTTGTTAATTTCAATGAGAATTCATTTACGGATATCGTTCAGTCTTTTGGAAATGTAATGTATAAAGTGCCAAAAACAATCATTATTTCTGATGATCGTAACGCTGAGACCATAAACGCGGGGGACAAGCTGTTTTCGGCTGATACGCTGTATGCATATATAATGCGGGCGGATTTTACGGAAGGCGAAAATTATCGTTTCAATATTGTAGGCGATATCCTTTCCGAGCTTATAAATCAGAACTACCGCGATCTTAATAACAACAGACTTGGAATGTTGTTTAATTCATTAACCGAAAAATGTACAACAAGTCTTACCTCGGATAGTTTTTCTGCTCATAAGGCGGCTCTTTTATATATGATTCAAAACGGCGTTTCTCCCGCAGAATTCTATATTCCTTATGGAGAATATACAAGCGACGGAGGATTTGTCGTTTCTGATAACTCGCTTATTACAATAAAGCAAAAAGCAGGAATATATTAAATCCAAAAGGAGGCTTTTTAATGGACGAAAAAATAAAACGCACAATGGACTCTCTTTCGAGAAACAAAATGAAACCGTATTTCGTAACCGGCAGGGAAGAGCTTTACAGCCTTATTCGTGAGCTTATAAAAAACGACAAGCTCATAACAGCGGGCGGCTCGATGACGCTGAAAGAAAGCGGAGTTACAGATTTGCTTTTAAACGAGTATAAGGGGATATATCTTGACCGCTCGGAGGGAAAAAATCCCGATGAAGTTGGAGAGATATTCAGAAAGGCGTTTGTTTCGGATACATTTTTCTCAAGCTCAAACGCTATAACAGAAGAAGGAGAGCTTTATAATGTAGACGGAAACGGAAACCGCGTTGCGGCTATGATATTCGGTCCTAAGCAGGTCATTATTGTAGCGGGAGCTAATAAAATAGTAAAAGACCGCAAAGCCGCAATACTCCGCGTCCAAGAACATACAGCCCCGAAAAATGCCGCAAGGCTTAACTGTCAGACGCCCTGTGCGAAAACAGGGAAGTGTGAAAAGCTGATTTCGGGAGAGCCTTGCAAAAGTCCTGCGAGAATATGCTGTTCATATGTGTTTTTAGGACAGCAGAGAGTTCCCGACAGAATAAAGGTCATAATTGTAGCCGAAGAGCTTGGTTATTGATTTTCGCGGAGGTATCATGGCTTATTACATAGGGGTAGATATCGGCGGAACAAATATCGCCTGCGGTATAGTAAATGATAAATGCGAGATAATAGCGCGCTCTAAGGTCAAAACAAAATCATCCGGTAATTCTCTCGAATACCGCGATGTTCTTGATGTTATAAAAACTGCGGTAGTTTCTGCATGTGAAACGGCAGGGATAAACATACCGGACGCAAAGTCGCTTGGCGTAGGCTCACCGGGCGTGTGCAACAGCGAGAGCGGAATAATAGAAAATTGCAGCAACATCGGATTTAATAATTCTCCTATTCGCGAAGATCTTGAAAAAGAGTTTGGTATAAAAGTTTATCTCGACAATGACGCAAACGCCGCTGCTTTCGGAGAATTTGTTGCGGGAGCGGCAAAGGGAACAAAAAACGCTGTAGTTATTACTCTCGGCACAGGCGTTGGAGCAGGAATTATCATTGACGGGAGAATATACCGCGGCTCTAATTTTGCGGGCGGCGAAATAGGTCATACGGTCATTGTTGTAGACGGAGAACCATGTAACTGCGGAAGGCGCGGCTGTTTTGAGGCATATTCTTCTGCAACGGGTCTTGTGAAAATGACTTTAAGAGCGGCTCAAAAACACCCCGAAAGCATTATAAATGAGATCATAGAGCAGGACGGAAGATGCTCCGCGCGAACCGCATATAAAGCTATGAAAGCGGGAGATGTCATAGGAAAATCGGTTACGGACGAATATGTAAAGTATCTCGCCTGCGGAATAACTAACGTTATAAATACATTCCAGCCCGAAATTCTCTGTATCGGCGGGGGAGTTTGTAATGAAGGGGATACGCTTTTGTTGCCCCTTAGAGAAGAAGTAAAAAGGCAGATATATTCAAAAAACAGCGCCAAAAACACCGAAATAGATGTTTGCCGTCTTGGAAACGACGCAGGTATAATCGGCGCGGCAATGCTGTTTAAAGCATAAAAAGTAAAAAGCGGTTTTACCGTATTATATGAAAGGACTTTAAAAATGAGAAGTGATCTTATTAAAAAGGGAGTTGAAAAAACTCCTCACAGAGCGGTTCTGAAATCGCTCGGAGTTATTGACAGCGAAATGAATAAGCCGTTTATCGCGGTTGTTTGCGCGGCGAGCGACTATGTTCCGGGGCATCAGCATCTCCAGGAAATTTCACGCTATGTAAAAGACGGCATAAGAAACGCGGGTGGAGTTCCGTTTGAGTTCTTTACTATCGGCGTTTGTGACGGACTTGCAATGAACCACAAGGGAATGAGATATTCGCTTGCATCGCGCGAGCTTATAGCGGACAGCATTGAAGTTATGCTTACGGCGCACCCTCTTGACGGCGTTGTATTTATTCCCAACTGCGATAAGATAGTACCCGGAATGGTAATGGCTGCGGCAAGAATGAACCTGCCGTCGATATTCGTAAGCGGCGGTCCTATGCTACCCGGCTGCGTTCAAAATAAGAGAGTGGGTTATTCCGAGATATATGAGGCAATTGGACAGTATTCAAACGGCGAGATTGACGACAGCGTTATAAAGGACTACGAGGACAACGCGTGCCCGACCTGCGGTTCTTGTTCGGGAATGTACACCGCAAATTCAATGAACTGCCTGAATGAAAGTATCGGTATGTCTCTTCCTTTCGGCGGAACTGAGCCTGCCGTAACCTCGGCGCGCCGCCGTCTTGCAAAAGAGAGCGGTGAACGTGTTGTAGAACTCGTTAAGCAGAATATTCGTCCTTCCGACATTCTCACGAAAAAGAATATGGAAAACGCTCTTGCCGTAGAAATGGCAATAGGCGCATCTTCAAATACGGTTTTGCATTTGCTTGCAATTGCTCACGAGGCAAAGGTAGATATAAGCCTTGACGATATTGACCGTATGAGCAGGAACACTCCTCAGCTTGCAAAGCTTAATCCCGCATCAAGCGTGTTTATAACCGATTTGAACGCAGTAGGCGGTATTCAGACTGTTATTAAGGAGCTTTCAAAGAAAGGTCATATCCATGAGGATGTTCTTACCGTAAGCGGTACACAGGCTGACAGAATAAAGGCTGCTAGAGACGCAGACGGCGTAATTGTTCACAAAATTGACGATCCGATAAGACAGGACGGCGGTATTGCAATACTTAGCGGAAACCTCGCTGTAAACGGTTCTGTTGTAAAGCAGGGCGCTGTAAAGCCAGAAATGATGGACTTTACGGGAACAGCCCGCGTTTTCGACGGCGAACAGCCTGCCTGCGACGCAATCCTTGGCGGTGAAATAAAGGCGGGAGATGTTGTCGTTATCCGCTATGAAGGTCCGAAAGGCGGACCGGGAATGCCCGAAATGCTCGCGCCTACTGCGGCAATTGTCGGAAAGGGTCTTGACGGAAACGTTGCGCTTATTACCGACGGACGATTCAGCGGCGCATCAAGAGGTGCGGCTATCGGACACGTTTCTCCCGAGGCGGCAGAGGGCGGACTTATAGCGTTTGTTGAGGACGGAGATAAGATACATATTGATATTCCGAACCGTTCGGTAACGCTGCTTGTTGATGATGCTGTTATAGAGGAGCGCAAGAAGAAAGGCGTTCTTCCTCCGAAAGAGCTTGAGGGCTATCTCAAGCGCTATGCACAGCTTGTCACTTCGTCAAACACGGGCGCGGTATTTAAAGATTAAAATGCGTACAAAAGGTTAGAGGTTAGAATTAGTTTTGAGCGGTGAAGAGCTTTTAATTTTAATACCACCGAATGAGCGTCGCACGAAAGTTTTTTGAAAGGGAGCTTGAGGGAAAACTTTTTTACAAAAAAGTTTTCCCTCAATAACGTTTCAAAAGCGCTAATAAGCAACGAAATATACAGTATTATTTTCCCCATTAATCAAATTATTGCCTGCATATTGCTTAAATTGCCGTCATATATTTCTATATGATAGAAATAAGGATAAAAAATACTTTCGTACGGCTTAGCTTTACGTTTTTTGCCGTTACAGCGCTGTTTCTTCTCACAAACAGCGGATTTGGATTTGCAGCACTTTGCGCCTGCGGATTGCACGAGCTTTGTCATCTTATTATGATGATAGTTTTCGGAATAAAGGCTGATGAAATATTGTTTTACGGCGCAGGGATATGTATATCATCGCGCGATATTTGCCGTGCAGGATCAATTCCTAGGATTATCATACTTTTGGCAGGCTGTATAGGAAATCTAATTGCGGCTTTGCTGCTGATTTGTGCGGGAAACAATGTAGCTGCGGCTATAAATCTTTTTACGGCTCTGTTCAACATTCTTCCTATAGGATCGCTAGACGGCGCACAGATTCTGAAATTTTTTGCTGTAAGCTGTTGTAAGCCCGAAAATGTAGATAAGATAATGCGTTTTTCAGGAATTTTCTCGGCAATTATTTTAGCGGCAGTCATTTTCTGTTCGGGCGGGATTTCTTTCTCACTTGGTGCAATAATACTGTATATTGTGATTATAAGTTGTCTTAAAGTATAGCTGTACGATTTTACAAAATTTTTGCTGAAAATTGACGAAATAAACAAAAATGGTGTTTTTGCCTTGACATTGATATTTTAATAACTTATAATGAAAATGTAGGTTTTGCAATTATTATTTTTAAAGGAGAAAAATTATGAAATACGAAATCAAAGGCGAACCGTTGCCCGTGTTGCTCTGCTACCTTGAGGCAGGAGAAACCATTATGTGCCAGAAGGGCGCAATGAGCTGGATGACACCGAACATGAAAATGCAGACAAGCGCAGGCGGAATAGGAAAGGCTTTCAGCAAGATGTTTTCCGGCGAGTCTATGTTCCAGAATACATATACCGCTCAGGGCGGAGAAGGTATGATAGGCTTTGCGTCTACACTTCCCGGTTCGATAATTCCGTTTGATATCGGTAAGGGCGACCTTATTGTTCAAAAGGGCGGATACTTTGTTTCCGAGCCTACGGTTAATTTCTCTATAGCGTTCCAGAAAAATATAGGAGCAGGTTTCTTCGGCGGCGAAGGCTTTATTATGCAGCGTATGTCGGGCTCAGGCATGGCGTTTATTGAAGTTGACGGATATGTAGTTGAATACGATCTTCAGGCAGGGCAGCAGATGATTATTGACACAGGCTATCTTGCGGCAATGTCAGGCACTTGCACAATGGAAATAAAAGCTGTCGGCGGCATTGGAAACACGCTGTTCGGCGGAGAGGGAATATTCAATACTGTAGTTACTGGTCCCGGCAAAATTTATCTCCAGACTATGCCGAAAAACAAGTTTGTTGAGGCGCTTACGGTTGGCGGAAAATAAGGTTTCTTGATCAAAAATAAAAAAGATAAACAGCGGCATTGCGAAACCGTAAAGGCATTTGCAATGCCGCTGTTATTTTCATCGAAAATTTTTGTTCAAAAAAAATTAAATTTATATGCTTTGGTCAATTTGCCTAAATTTTTAAAAAGCTATTGAATTTTTATGGCATATATGATATATTATATTTGGATACTAATGCTGAATAAAATCGGAGGTTCTGTATTATGAACATTTTGTATGCAGCAAGCGAAGCACTTCCTTTCGCAGCAAGCGGAGGACTTGCAGATGTGGCTGGCTCTCTGCCTAAGGCACTTGTGGCGGCGGGTCATAATGCCCGCGTGGTAATGCCGTATTATGTAAATACGTTAAAGCCCGAACAGAAACAAAAGATGACCTATCTCACAAACTTTACTGTTCCTGTCGGCTGGAGAAGTCAGTATTGCGGCGTATTTATGCAGGAAGTAAACGGCGTTATCTATTATTTCATTGACAATGAATATTACTTCAAGCGCGACAACGGTCTTTACGGTTATTATGACGACGCCGAAAGATATGTATTTTTCAGCAGAGCAGTTCTTGAAATGCTCCGTCATATTGATTTCCACCCGCAGATAATAAATTCAAACGACTGGCAGTGTGCGCTTATTCCCGTATATCATCATCTGTTCTATAAGAATCAGTGGGGCTACGGCGATATAAAGAACGTTTTTACTATCCATAATATCGGTTATCAGGGACAGTACGGACTTGACCTTGTAAAGGATATCGTAGGCATACCGCCTCAGAGTGTAAGCATAATCGAGTATGACCATGACATAAACTTTATGAAGGGCGCAATAGAAGTCGCTGATAAAGTTACGACTGTTTCTCCTACTTATGCTAAAGAGATCCTTGACCCGTGGTTCTCTCACGGACTTGACAGGATCCTCCGCAACAAACAGTATAAGACCTGCGGTTTCTTAAACGGAATTGACGTTGATCTTTATAATCCCGAAACCGACAACACCATTGCCGCAAAGTTCAGTTCTAAAAATCTTAAAGGCAAGGCTGCCTGCAAGTCGGCGATATTCGAGGAGTTTGGAATGCCGCAGTATGACATTCCGCTTATAGCTATGATATCAAGATTTGCGGATCATAAGGGCTTTGACCTTGTAAGATACGTGTTTGACGAGATAGTTGCGACAGATATGCAGGTTGTAATTCTCGGATCGGGCGAAAAGCAGTATGAGGATTTCTTCCAGGAAATGCACTGGCGTTATCCCGATAAAGTCGGTTTCTACCGCGGATATAACCCCTCTCTTGCAAAGAAGATCTATGCGGGCGCGGATATGTTCCTTATGCCGTCAAAGAGCGAGCCTTGCGGACTTGCTCAGATGATAGCGGCAAGATACGGAACAGTTCCGATTGTACGCGCTACGGGCGGTCTCAGAGACAGTATAATTGACGCAGGCGATAACGGAATTGGCTTTACATTCCAGAGCTATAACGCGGGAGATATGCTTAATTCTATAAAGCGCGCAAGAGAGCTATACAGAAACAAAACCGAGTGGAAGAAACTTGTCGGTCGCGCGATGAACGCAGATTTCAGCTGGGAGACATCCGCTAGACTTTACATCGGACTTTATAAAGAACTCACGGGCGAACAATAATAATTATATGGCGGGGAATTTCTCCGCCATATTTTTGGGATACAAGATGTATACTTTTGACTTGTCGTGCTTTGATTTGTTCAAAAGGCAGATATCGCGAAAATCAAAGTCCGTAATTAAACGGTAATTTATGAAAAGAGGATAATCATGAAGAAAAGTCTGAATTATGCGCTGTGCTATGCTGTATTAGCAATGGCTGGCGGCGTTTTCTACAGAGAATTTACGAGGGCAAACGGATTTGACGGAAAAACGGCTCTCGGAAAAGTGCATACTCATTTCTTTATGCTCGGAATGGTAATATACCTGATAATAGCACTATTTGCTAGGCATTATGACCTTTACGCTGAAAAGACTTTTAAAGTTTTCAGAGCGCTGTATAATGTCGGAGTTCCGCTGACTGGCATTATGCTCGGAGTCAGGGGCGTTTTCGAGGTATCGGGAACGGAACTTTCAAAAGGCGCAAACGCGGCTATATCAGGAATTGCGGGCATCGGACATATTCTTACGGGCGTTGGTATCATACTTTTGCTGATAACATTAAAAAAGTGCGCCGCTAAGTCGGAAATTTCAACTTAAAAAGTTTTTTGTAATTTGCTATTGAAAAAAATTCCTTATTGTGTTATAATACATAAGTAGTATTATATAAAAATGAAAGGATTGTTCAATATGCAGAAGATAGCCGTCCTGGGCTACGGCGTTGTCGGTTCGGGAACTGTCGAGGTTTTTTATAAAAATAAAGAAAATCTCGAAAAAAAAGCGGGAGAAGAGCTTGACATAAAATATATCCTTGATTTGCGCGATTTTCCCGACAGCCCATATGCAGACAAATTCGTAAAAGATTTTAACGTTATTCTTAATGATCCCGAAGTTAGGGTTGTGACAGAAGTCATAGGCGGGATAAAACCTTCTTATGATTTTGTAAAGTCTTCACTTCTTGCAGGAAAAAGCGTTGTTACTTCAAACAAAGAGCTTGTTGCCAAAAAAGGAGCGGAGCTTTTAAAACTTGCTCATGATAATCATGTAAATTTCTTTTTTGAGGCAAGCGTCGGCGGCGGTATCCCCATAATAAAGCCTATACACGCTTGTCTTGAGGCAAATGAAATTGACGCTATCGCAGGTATTCTCAACGGAACGACAAACTTTATTCTTACAAAGATGTTCCGTGAAGGAATGTCGTTTGACGAGGCACTTAAGATCGCTCAGCAGCTCGGATATGCCGAAAGAGATCCGTCTGCTGATGTCGAGGGAGTTGATGCTTGCAGAAAGATTTGCATACTTGCCTCTCTTGCGTTCGGACGTCACGTTTATCCCGAAAACGTTCATACAGAAGGCATTACAAATGTAACCCTGGCGGACGTTGAATACATGGACAGCTTTGACGCGAAGATAAAGCTTATCGGCTGCGCGCGCCGCGAAGAAAACAACGAAATATCCATAGGTGTTTTCCCCGCGGTCATCAAGGACGAAAGCCAGCTCAGCGGCGTTAGCGACGTATTCAACGCGATACTTGTACGGGGCGACGCAACGGGCGATGTTGTGTTCTACGGGAAGGGCGCCGGTAAACTTCCTACTGCGAGCGCGGTAGTAAGCGATATTGTGTCCGCCGTAAAGCATAACGAAACCAGCCGTTCGCTCGGCTGGTCCGACAGCGAACAGTCGTTTATTCGTCCTTTTGACGAGTTTACTTGTGCGAATTACGTTCGTTTAAAAGCAGGGAACATTGATGTAACAAAGGCTGTCATAAAGGCACTTTTCGGAGACGTGAAGTATTTGTCTTCAAACAAGAAGGAAGAAAACGAACTTGCTTTCGTAACGGAAGTAATGAAGGAAAAGGACGCTGTTTCGGCGCTTGCAAAGGTGTCCGACGGAGCTGAAATTCTGGGAAGGATCAGAGTTCTGGATTATTGATTTTAAAAACGGGGGAATTGTTATGGGTGAAATGTCTGCTCCAAAGTACAAAAGGATCTTGCTTAAGCTGAGCGGAGAGGCTCTTGCAGGGAGCAAGGAAACGGGTCTTGATATGCCGACTGTAGAAAAAATATGCAGGAGCATAAAGAAAACTGCCGACGCGGGAGTTCAGATAGGAATTGTTGTCGGCGGCGGAAACTTCTGGCGCGGAAGAGACGCGGTAGGTTCCGATCGTGCGAGAGCCGATCATATCGGAATGCTTGCTACAACAATGAACGCGCTTTTTGTCGCAGACGTTCTTGAAAGTCTTGGCTGTGTAGTAAGAGTTCAGACAGCTATAACTATGCAGCAGGTAGCGGAGCCTTTTATTCTGGGAAAGGCTTTAAGGCATTTTGAAAAAGGCAGGATAGTTATTTTCGGCTGCGGCACGGGAAATCCGTTCTTTTCGACTGACAGCGCGGCATCGCTGAGAGCAGCAGAGCTTAAAGCCGATGTTATTCTTAAAGCAACAATGGTTGACGGAATATATGATAAAGATCCCAAAAAATTCCCCGATGCGAAAAAGTTTGATACGTTGACTTATCATGATATTCTTGTAAATAAACTTCAGGTAATGGACAGCGCCGCTGCCGCTATATGCACAGATAATGATGTTCCTATTATAGTATTTAACCTCGACCGCCCCGATAATATCTATGACGCGGCAATGGGTAAGCCTGTAGGAACACTTGTTATAAATTAAAATGGGAGGGTAAGAAATTTATGAAAGAAGTTATTTCAGCGACAAAAGAAAGAATGGAAAAGTGCATTACGGCACTTTCAAATGAGCTTGCGTCAATTAGGGCAGGCAGAGCAAACCCTGCTGTTCTTGACAGGATCACCGTCGAGTATTACGGTACGCCTACTCCCATAAATCAAATGGCATCAATTTCTGTTGCCGAGGCGAGGATACTTGTTGTAACTCCGTATGATAAATCTCAGTTAAAGCCTATAGAAAAGGCTATACAGGCGAGTGACCTCGGAATAAATCCCACAAATGACGGCTCGGTATTGAGAATAGTTTTCCCGCAGCTTACCGAGGAGCGCCGTAAGGAGCTTTGCAAAACTGTCAGCAAGACCTGCGAGGAAAGCAAAGTTGCCGTAAGAAACGTTCGCCGCGACGGAATGGATAAGATAAAAGCAAAGAAAAAGGCAAATGAAATAACCGAGGACGACGTTAAAGAGGCTGAAAAGGAAATTCAGAAACTCACCGACAAATATATTGAAAAAATAGATAAGATCGGCGAAGATAAAGATAAGGAAATTATGTCTATCTGATGGAAGAAAATAAAATTCCCGCTCATATCGGCTTTATTATGGACGGAAACGGGCGATGGGCTAAAAAGCGCGGACTGCCGCGCAATTTCGGTCATAATAAGGGCGCGGAGGTTTTTAAAAAGACTATAAACTGGTGCAGAGAACTCGGAGTTAAATGCGCAACATTCTATGCTTTTTCCACCGAAAACTGGAGGCGTCCCACTGACGAAGTCGAGGGTATAATGAATTTGCTGAGAAGGTATATAAAGGATATACGCGAATCGGCAAAGGAAAATATCCGTATCATTATACTTGGAGATATTACTCAGCTTGCAGAGGATATACAGTTTGAACTGAGTGATATAATGGACAGCACAAAAGACAACGATGGCTTTATTGTGGGAATTGCGCTGAATTACGGCGGGAGAGATGAAATAACGCGCGCCGCAAGGATACTTGCACAGAAAGCGGCAAATTCGGAGATAGCTCCCGAAGATATATCGGAAAATTCTATAGAAGAATTGTTGTATACCGCTGAAATGCCGCCGCTTGATCTTATTATCCGTCCGAGCGGAGAACAAAGACTTTCAAATTTTCTCATCTGGCAGGCGGCATATGCTGAATTTGTCTTTATGGACGTTCTGTGGCCCGACTTCTCCAAAAAAAATCTTGAATACGCTATTTCGGAATATTCTGCGAGAAATCGTAGATTTGGAGGAATATAAGCGTATTTATCCGAAAGGCATTCTAATGGTTAAGAGAATTGTTTCCGCTGTTGTAGGAATAATCGTCGGTGTAGGTATTTTGATTATTGACAACAGCTATCTTTATATGGCGGTGATCGCGGCTTTTTCCGCTGTTGGTACGTTTGAGCTTATAAATGCCGTTAAATGCGGAAAACACAAGCTTTTGTCGTGTTATTGCATAATCAGTGCATTTATAATACCGTTTGCCGTCTGTTTAGATATTTTTGCTCCATACAGATTGTCCGCGCTTTTTGTGTATGTAATAGGTTTACTTCTGATAATGCTTGCAAATCACAAGTCAATAAAACTTATGGAGCTTGCGGCTTGCGGAGGCGCAGGGCTGTTTATACCGATGTCGCTAAGCTGTATAATCATGATCCGATATTTTTATGAAAGCCAGTCGGTCGGCGTATTTATGATAGTTTATATGCTTTTCTGCGCATGGTTCGGCGACGGCGGAGCATATTTTGCGGGAACATTTTTCGGAAAGCATAAACTTTGCCCCGAAATTAGTCCGAAAAAAACAGTCGAGGGGCTTATAGGCGGAATTATTACAGTCGGAATTATGGTAACCATACAGTGCCTTGTGTTTAATTTGCTTATACAGCATAAGGTCACAATGAATTATGCGGTGCTTATTCCTATTTCAATTTTAGCCTCGGCTATAGGAGTTCTCGGCGACCTTACAGCCTCGGTAATAAAAAGACAGTATGAAATAAAGGATTTCGGTAATTTTATGCCGGGACACGGCGGAGTTCTCGATCGTTTTGACAGTGTGTTGTTTACAGTACCGTTTTTGTTTATTGTTTTCAGTTATATTTCGCCGATAATGCAGTAAAAATTTCTTCTGAGGGAGAAAACCTTGTTTTCTCCCTATTGATTATTTATTATTAAAAAACTAATAATTTCGCTGAAAATGGAGTATGCTATGGAAATTGTTCTGCTCGGTTCAACAGGTTCTATCGGCACGCAGACATTAGACGTCTGCCGTATGCATAATATAAAAGTAAAAGCTTTGTCCGCAAACAGCAGCATTGAGATACTCGAAAAACAGGCTCGCGAATTTTGCCCCGAATATATTGCCGTTTCTGACGAAAAATATTATGGTGAGATAAAGAGCTTGCTTTCCGATACGAATATAAAAATACTTTGCGGCGATGAGGCTGTATGCGAACTCGCACAGTTAAAGTGCGACAGAGTGGTAAACGCGGTCGTAGGATTTGCGGGACTTTTGCCTACTTTGGCTGCGTTTAAGGCGAAAAACAGCGTTGCTCTCGCAAACAAAGAAACTCTTGTCGCAGGTGGAGAGCTTGTGATGAAAACACTTAAAGAAAACAACACAAGCCTTTTGCTTATAGACAGCGAACATTCGGCAATTTTTCAGTGCCTTATGGGAGCAGGAAATAACAAATTGTCAAAAATAATCCTGACCGCGTCGGGAGGACCTTTTTTCGGCAAAAGTCGTGATGAGTTAAAAAATGTAACAAAAGCCCAGGCACTTTCGCACCCAAACTGGAAAATGGGCGCTAAAATAACCGTTGACAGTGCGACAATGATGAATAAAGGTTTGGAGCTTATAGAGGCGGTTCGGTATTTCGACGTTAGTCCCGAACAGGTCGAAATAGTTATTCACCGTCAGAGCATTGTTCATTCTGCCGTTGAGTTCGAGGACGGCGCGATAATCGCGCAGCTTGGAACAGCGGATATGCGTATCCCGATACAGTTGGCGCTGACATATCCGAAAAGACTGCCTTGCCCGGCTAAAAAGCTCTCTCTGACAGAAGTCGGAACGCTTACTTTTGAAAAGCCAGATGAAGAAGTTTTCGGTTGTCTTAAAGCCGCAAAAAAGGCAATAAGAATGGGCGGGAATGCACCATGTATCATAAATTGCGCGAATGAAACCGCTGTTTCGCTTTTCTTAAACGACAAGATAAGCTTTCTCGATATAGGAAACGCAGTAGAAGATGCGCTTTCCGATGTTAAATTTATAAAAGATCCGTCGCTTGATGAAATACTTGAAACAAAACTAGCTGCGGAAAATTATGTTTATTCAAAATTCAAGCAGGGGGAAATATGACTTTTCTTTCAATCATAATAACAATTCTGGTTTTTTGCGTTATTATAATGCTGCATGAGCTGGGGCATTTCATTGCGGCAAAGGCTTGCGGTATCTATGTAAAAGAGTTCGCATTCGGAATGGGTCCTGCGATATTCCGCAAAAAGGGAAAGGAAACGGAGTTTGTCGTTCGTGCTTTTCCCGTAGGCGGTTTTTGCGCGTTTGAAGATGATTTTGACGACGGCACTCCAAAGCCTGTTGAAATGCAAAATCCCCGTGCATATAATAGACGACCTGTCTGGCAGAGAATAATTGTCATAATATCCGGACCGCTCATGAACCTTATCTTGGGTTTTATTGTCGTCGTTATTTCGCTCTGCGCCTCAGAGGCGATGGCGTCGACAACTATTGCCCAGTTTCGTGATCAGAGCGTCAGCAGCAGTACGCTTATGGTAAATGACGAGATTTTAAGTATAGACGGACTTCCTATCTATTCTACATCTGATATAACCTATAAGCTCCAGAACAGCGACAGAAAAAATGCCGAGGGAAATCTTATATATGATTTTGTTGTAAAAAGAAACGGAGAAAATATAACTCTTAAAGACGTAGAATTTATGACAACAACAAATGAGGACGGCTCAACAGGAGTTTATTTTGACTTTTATGTTTATCGGCTCGAAAAGAATTTTATAAATGTTATAACACAAGGCTTTCGCGAAAGTCTTTCGACGGCGAGAATTATAATTCTGTCACTTTTTGACATGATAACGGGGAAATACGGTATAAATGACCTTTCAGGACCGATAGGCGTAGGCTCTGTAATAACCGAGGCAGTGTCGCATTATACCCTTGCCGAATTTTTAAGCATAGTATCGCTTATTTCAATAAACGTGGGTATATTCAATCTTATACCCATACCCGCGTTGGACGGGTGTAAGCTTATATTCCTGCTCATTGAGCTTATTATAAGAAAGCCCGTAAAGCCCCAGATAGAAGGAGCAGTAAATTTTGTAGGATTTGCGGCATTGTTTTTGCTTATGATAGTCGTTACGTTCAATGATATAGTTAGACTTGCGACAGGAGGAGCTTAATTTGAAAACTGTTAAAGTCGGAAATATTGCTCTCGGAAACGGGAAAATTTATGTTCAGTCTATGCTGAATATTCCTGCCGACGATATTGAAAACAGCGTTAAACAAGCGGTTGAGCTTGAAAAAGCAGGCTGTGAAATAATACGCGCGGCGGTACCGAAAGTCGAAAACGCAGAGCTTATTTATGCCTTAAAAAACGCGGTAGCCGTTCCGATAGTTGCGGATATACATTTTGACTATAAAATTGCTCTCGCGTGCATTGACGCGGGAGTTGACAAGATACGCATAAATCCCGGAAATATCGGTTCTGACGACAGGGTAAAGGCTGTAGCTAACGCTTGTAAAGCAAAAAACATTCCCATAAGAATAGGTGTAAATTCGGGTTCTCTTGAAAAAAGCCTGCTTGAAAAATATGGAAGTCCTACGGCTGAGGCACTTGTAGAAAGTGCTTTGGGTCATGTAAAGCTGCTGAATAAGTTTGACTTTGATGATATTGTGATAAGCATAAAATCTTCAAACGTAAAACTTATGATAAGCGCATACAGACTTCTCGCGCAGAAAACAGACTATCCGCTACATTTAGGCGTAACGGAGGCGGGAACAGAGCGTATGGGGCTTATAAAGTCTGCGGTAGGTATAGGCTCTCTTCTTTGCGACGGGATAGGCGATACTATCCGCGTTTCACTTACAGCAGACCCTGTACAGGAAGTTTATGCGGGAAAAGATATTTTAAAAGCCTGCGGAATGGGAAAAGGCGCGGAGATAGTTTCATGTCCGACCTGCGGCAGAACGAAGATAGACCTTATTTCTCTTGCAAATAAAGTTGAAGATATGCTGAAAACCGTAGATAAACCGATAAAAGTTGCGGTCATGGGTTGTGCGGTAAACGGTCCGGGAGAGGCAAGAGAGGCTGACGTAGGAATCGCCGGAGGAAACGGAGAAGGTCTTATATTCAGAAAAGGACAAGTCCTGCGAAAAGTTCCCGAAGACAGACTTCTGGAAGAACTAAAAAAGGAAATTGATAAACTGTAAAGGAAGAATTTTATGGCAAAGTTGTTTGAACTGGTCGATAGCGTAAATCTGCCCGAAAATATCGGAAACGGAACAGTGCTTAGTATTGTCAGCAATAAGGAAAAAACAGATATAAAGATAAATCTTTCTCTCGATGAGCTTACACCTATGGCGGAGCTGTTTTCTGCGGCTGAAATTATTTCCGCGGCAATAAATGCCGAGGTCACTGTTTATCCGAAATACCACGAAAGTCTGTTTGAAACTGATTACATATATGAAATAATTGAACTTCTCAAAAAGAAAATGGTCTCGGTAAACGGTTATTTTGACGGTGCAAAGATAAACGACGACGGTTCGACCTTTGAAATAACGCTTAAAAACGGCGGTAAAAAAGTCCTTATGGGGCTAGGCATCGAAGGCAGAATACAAAACTATGTACGCGGTTTTTTTGATAAACAGATAAAAGTTATATTGTCGTCCGAAAACGAGCTTGACATAGACGAATATATAAAGCATGAAAACAGCATCCCGACAGAAATGATATCAATTTCTCCCGTCGAGGAAAAGAAGAGCGAGAAAAAGAGTTTTCGCGGCGGACGCTCAAGGGTTTCGCAGTTCTTGGAAAAACCTGTTGAAATATTTTTAGGCTTTGACCATGAAAAATTCGGTAAAAAAGCTATGCTCTTTTACGGAAAAGATAATTTCAAGTATCCCGAAAATATGTCCGAAAATTTTTCTGAGGCTGACGAAACAACCTTGTGGGGTACTATATTCGGCATTTCAGACGAAAAGACCTCGCGCGATGGAAAGACTTATATTTACAGCGCGTATTTTTCTGACAAGACTTCTTCCGCGATACTTAAAATATTAACAGCCATCGAAAACAAAGACATCCTTACATCAAACATCGCCGTTGGAAAAACTATTATAGCAACGGGAAAATTTGAACAAGACAACTTTACTCATAAGATAAATTTCCGCCCAAGCTCTATAGCACTTATTGAGCCTCTCAGCAGAAATGATACCGCAGAACAGAAACGTGTCGAACTTCATATGCATACAAAGATGTCCGATATGGACGCGGTTTCGTCCGCAGAGGATCTTATAAAACAGGCTGACGCTTGGGGACATCCCGCTGTGGCTATCACAGACCACGGAAATCTTCAGAGCTATCCCGAGGCTATGAACACGATTGAATCGCTCAATGCCAAAGGCTCAAAGATGAAGATGATCTACGGAGTAGAAGCCTATTTTGTAGATGACGGCGGCGTGCTTGTAAGCGGACTTGACGATTATCCTGCCAATGATGAGATAGTAGTTTTTGATATTGAAACAACGGGACTTTCCGCAAAATATGACAGAATAACAGAGATAGGTGCAGTAAAACTTAAAAACCGTGAAATTGTCGAAGAGTTCCAGACATTTGTAGATCCGGGAATGTCTATCCCCGCGCCAATAACCGAGCTTACGGGAATAACCGACGCAATGGTTGAAAACGCGCCTTCGGAAAACGAGGCGCTGAAGGCATTTATGAAATTTGCGGGAAAGAGCGTTCTTGTCGCGCATAATGCGTTGTTTGATACTTCGTTTATAAAAGAGGCGGCCGAGCGCTGCGGAATCGAGTATAAATTCGGGTATATTGATACCATACCGCTTTGTAAAGCGGCTTTGCCTAATCTTAAAAAGTACAAGCTTGATATAGTTGCAAAAGAATACAAGCTCGGAGATTTTAATCATCACCGTGCAATCGACGATGCTAAAATGCTTTGTCAGATCTTTCTACACCTTATTTCCGACGCGGAAAAGAACGGAAAGCTTGAAAAGCTCGGCGATTTCAACAAACTGTTTTCAACGGTCGATGTAAAGAAACTCCCGACTTATCATATGATAATCCTTGTAAAAAATAAGGTTGGTCTTAAAAATCTGTACAAACTTGTGTCCATTTCAAACCTTGAATATTTTTACAAGAAGCCGAGGATACCGCTTTCCGAATTGCAGAAATACCGTGAGGGGCTAATAATAGGTTCAGCCTGCGAGGCAGGAGAGCTTTTCAGGGCAATTCTTGACGATAAATCCGAAGAAGAGATTGAAAAGATCGCTGCTGTATACGATTATTATGAGATACAGCCCATCTGTAACAACAGGTTTATTGTGCGCGAGGGTAAAGTAAACGGCGACGAGGGATTAAAAGACATAAACAGAAAAATTGTTGCTCTTGCAGAAAAGCATCAAAAGCTCTGCGTGGCGACCTGCGACGTTCATTTCAAAGATAAAGAAGACGGAATTTTCAGAAAGATACTCCAGGCGGGACAGGGCTATAAAGATGCAGATAATCAAGCGGATCTCTATTTCAGAACAACGGACGAAATGCTGAAAGAATTTGATTATCTTGGAGAAGAAAAGGCGTTTGAGGTCGTTGTTACAAATACAAATAAAATAGCGGATATGATTGACAGCGACATCAGACCGATCCCCAAGGGAACTTATACGCCATTTATCGAGGGCGCCGAGCAGGAACTTCAGGATCTGTGCTGGAGCAGGGCGAACGCATGGTATAAAGAAGACGGAAAACCACTTCCCGAAATAGTTGACAGCCGTCTGAAACGCGAACTTGAATCAATCATTAGATACGGATTTTCAGTACTTTACATGATAGCGCAGAAACTTGTAAAATATTCGGAAGACAACGGTTATCTTGTAGGTTCTAGAGGATCTGTCGGTTCTTCGTTTGTTGCAATTATGGCGGGAATTTCCGAGGTAAACCCGCTCGCTCCGCATTATCGCTGTCCGAAATGCCGTCACTCCGAGTTTATTACAGACGGCTCAATAGGTTCGGGATTTGACCTGCCGCCGAAAAATTGTCCGAATTGCGGTATTGAAATGATACGCGACGGACACGATATTCCGTTTGAAACATTCCTTGGATTTAAAGGCGATAAACAGCCCGATATTGACCTTAATTTCTCTGGTGAAGTTCAAGGTAAAGTTCATAGATATACCGAAGAGCTTTTCGGAAAAGATCACGTTTTCAAGGCGGGAACAATATCGGCTGTTCAGGAAAAAACGGCATACGGCTTTGTGAAAAAGTACAGCGAAGAACGTGGATTAGATATAAATGATGCAGAGATAGAAAGGCTTGCGAAAGGCTGCACCGGCGTAAAGAGAACGACTTCTCAACATCCCGGCGGAATGGTCGTTGTACCGGACGACCACGAGGTATACGACTTTACTCCCGTACAGCACCCCGCTGACAAGACTGAAAGCGATATGATAACAACGCATTTTGACTTCCACGCGCTCCATGATACGATTTTAAAGCTCGACGAACTCGGGCATGATGTTCCGACCTTGTATAAACATCTCGAAGATATGACGGGTATGAAAATAGCTGATGTTCCGACGACAGACCCCGATGTTTACAAGCTGTTTGTATCGACCGAACCGCTTAAACTTCTGGATGACATAGGCGTAAGCTGCGGAACGCTCGGTATACCCGAATTTGGAACAAACTTTGCTATGCAAATGCTCCAAGACGCACAACCAAAAAACTTTTCCGACTTATTGCAGATATCTGGACTTTCACACGGTACGGACGTTTGGCTTGGAAACGCACAGGATCTTATCAAAAGCGGAACTTGTACGATTTCAAATGTTATAGGAACGCGTGACAGCATAATGACTTATCTCATGCATAAAGGGCTTGACCCATCAATGGCGTTCAATATTATGGAAATAACCCGAAAAGGCAACGCCCGGAAAAAATTTGACGATAAAATATACCAGGCATTTAAGGACAATGATGTTCCCGACTGGTATGTTGAGAGCTGCAAGAAAATAAAGTATATGTTCCCGAAGGCACACGCGGCGGCATATGTTACGGCGGCTGTAAAACTCGGCTGGTTCAAGATACATAAGCCCACGGAATTTTATGCCGCGACACTTACAAAACATACAAACAACCTTGAGCTCGATACAATTCTTAAAGGAAAAGGCGCGGTAAAGCAGAGGATACAAGAGATAAAAGCAATGCCTAAACCTTCTGCAAAAGAAGAAGATACTCTTGACGCACTGTTTCTTGTATACGAAATGCTAGCACGCGGAATAGATGTCCTGCCTGTTGACGCAAGAAAATCAAACGCTCTTACTTATTCGATAGAGGACGGAAAGCTCAGAATGCCTTTCCTTGCGGTCGCAGGCTGCGGCGAAAGTGCGGCGATAAAGCTCAGAGAAACCATAGACATGGACGAAAACGCTTGTATTGATGATATCAAAGCGGCGAGCGGCGTAAACTCAAATGTCATAGATAAGCTCAAAGAAATGGGAGCATTTGACGGTTTCCAGCAGTCGGCACAGTTTACATTATTTGATATGTAATTTTCAACAATGTTGAAAATTAAAGTGCTATTTGCTGAAATAACTTTTAGTTATTGACAAACCCTTTTTAAAATGTTATTATGTTAGTGTGATACTATGTTATTGTGTTAGCACGCTAAAGCGTTTGTAAAAGACAAAAATAAAAGGAGCAGGGAACTTGAAACGAAATGATTTGCTTACTCCCGAAGGAACGCGGGATCTGCTTTTTGAAGAATGCGCGGCAAAGCGCGAGATCTCCGAGCGATTGACGGGATTGTTTGAAGGTTCGGGATATTCCGAGGTTATAACGCCGGGTCTGGAATTTTTTGATGTGTTTAACGGCTATGTCCGCGATTTTCCGCAGGAGATGATGTACAAGCTCGTAGACGGAAAAAACAGGCTTATGGTTTTAAGACCCGACAGCACTATTCCTATTGCAAGACTTTGCGCAACAAGACTGAGAGATGAACAGCTCCCGCTAAAGCTTTTCTATAACCAAAATATTTATATGGTAAATCCTAAGGACAGCGGGCGAGATGACGAGATATCACAGTGTGGAATTGAAATTCTCGGAGGAAAAAGCGATGCGGCAGATTTTGAATCGCTGGTACTTGCGGCAAAAGCACTCCAGTTATGCGACGAGGATTATAGGATAGAAATAGGCGATATGGGGATATTTACCGAGCTTATGGCTGAGTATGAATGTGATGTTGAGCTTGCCGTAAATACTCGCAACTGGATAGAAACCAAAAATCTTCCGATGCTGGACGAGGTTTATTCTTTGAAAAATATACCTGAACAAGATAAATGCTTTGCCGAGGCATTTAAGGTTTTGCCAAGACTTTTCGGCGGCATTGAAGTTCTGGAAATGGCAAAGGGTGTTTTACACGGAGAGTTTTTTGACCTTAAGCTTAAACAGCTCGAAAAGCTCTGCCGCGATTTAAGCGAGATTATACCCAAAGAGAAAATTCGTGTTGATCTGGGACTTTTGAGCAGGAAGAATTATTATACGGGGATAATTTTCCGCGGTTATGTAGAGGGATATGGTCAGCCTGCGCTTTCGGGAGGAAGATACGACAGATTGCTTGGAGATTTCGGCAGAGATGCGGGAGCTGTAGGTTTTGCGGTAAATGTAGAGGCGGTGGCGCGCGTACTTTTGCAAAAAAGCGGCGAACGTTATAAAAAACATCCCGATGTTATAGTCTGGAGCGAAGATTCCGTTTTAGCTCTAAAACACTGTACAGAACTTATTTCAGCAGGATACTGCGCGGTAAATTCCGTTTTAGGCACTATTGAAGAAACAAGGGAATATGCGAAATCCCATGGAATAAAGCGTATTGACATAGCCGAAAATGACGGAATAATTAAAAGCGAGGAAGTGTGAGAAATGGAAAACAGGAAACTGCGTATCGCTCTCACAAAAGGGAGAATAGAAGAAAAGGCTGTAAGTCTGCTTGAAGAAATAGGATATGACGTAACGGATCTCAGAGAAAAGGGAAGACGACTTATACTTTCGATACCGGACGAGGATATAGAAGTTGTCCTGGCAAAAGCGGCAGACGTTATCACATATGTTGAACACGGCGTGTGCGACCTTGGCGTTGTTGGAAAAGACACTATTATGGAACACGGCGGAAAGTTTTTCGAGATAGCCGATCTGAATTTTGGAAAGTGCAGGTTTGCGCTTGCGGTCAAAAAAGGAACAGACTTCTTTGCGGGTTACGGAGTAAAGACAGTAGCCACAAAATACCCGAATGTCACGAGAAACTTTTTTGAGAAAAAGGGAATTGACGTTGACATAGTAAAAATTGAGGGTTCTGTTGAGCTTGCACCGCTCGTGGGGCTTGCGGACGGAATAGTGGATATTGTAGAAACGGGAACAACGCTTAAAGAAAACGGGCTTGAGGTCTGCGAGGATGTAGCATACATATCTGCGCGACTTATAGTAAATACGGTAAGCCTGAAACTTAAACAAGAACGTATACAGGAAATTGTAAATCTTATCGAGGAGAAATTGAAATGATAAAGATAATAAAAGCAAACGGCGACGAAAAGCGCTTTCTTGAAGAAGTGGAAAAGCGCGCGGGAGAAGTAAATGCCGAGGTTGAAAAAACCGTAAAAGAAATTCTTGCAGACGTAAAGGAAAACGGCGACAAGGCGGTCAAAGCTTATACGGCAAAGTTCGACAGCCCGAACGCCCAGTATTACCGCGTTCCCGATGAGGCAATTCAAGACGCGCTCACCGAAGCGAACGAAAAATCTCCCGATTTCATAAATGCAATGTTGAACGCAGTCGAAAATATAACGGCATTTCACCAAAAACAAAAGCGCGAGGGCTTTTGTGTTACGGAAGAAAACGGCGTTATAATGGGTCAGCGCGTCAGAGAACTTGACAAGGTCGGACTATACGTTCCCGGAGGAACTGCGGCTTATCCTTCGTCAGTTCTTATGAATGCAATTCCTGCGAAAATTGCGGGAGTTAAAGAAGTTATAATGGTAACGCCTCCGCTTAAAGATGGAACAGCAAACAAGGATATTCTTGTTGCTGCGGCATTGTGCGGAGTAGACAGCATTTATCTCGCAGGAGGAGCGCAGGCAATCGCCGCTCTTGCATACGGAACGGAAGAAATTCCGAGGGTGTCAAAGATAGTAGGACCGGGAAATATTTTTGTTGCAACAGCGAAAAAGCTGGTTTACGGAACTGTGGATATTGATATGGTCGCAGGTCCGAGCGAGATACTTGTTCTTGCTGACGACAGCGCAGATCCCGTATATCTTGCAGCGGATCTTATGTCGCAGGCGGAGCATGACAAACTTGCGAGCGCGATAATGATAACCACGAGCATGGATATTGCCGAAAAGACAAAAGCAGAGATCGAACGCCAGAGCGCTGGACTTTCCCGCAGAGATATTATCGAGGAATCATTGAAAAACTACGGCGGAATAATTGTCTGCGATGATATGGACTATGCGGTAGAAATAGCAAACAAGATAGCTCCCGAACATCTTGAATGTGTCGTAAGAGATCCGATTAGATACATAGGAAAGCTCGACAACGTTGGTTCGCTGTTTTTGGGAGAGTATTCTCCCGAGCCTCTCGGCGATTATTACGCAGGTCCTAACCACGTTCTCCCGACAAGCGGCACGGCGAGATTTTATTCGCCTCTAGGAGTTGACAGCTTTGTAAAACGTTCGAGCTACATTTATTACACAAAAGATGCTCTTCTTGACGCGGCTGACGATATTATTCTAATTGCAAAGCGCGAGCAGCTCACAGCTCACGCAAACTCTATCGAAGTCAGAAAAAACAACGCCTAATAATGAATGAAACGGAGGAAAAGTTATGAACAGAAAATCTCAGATGAAAAGGATAACAAAAGAAACGGATATAAAACTAAGCCTTCAGTTGGACGGGGGCGACGTTGAAGTAAATACGGGCATAGGCTTTCTCGACCATATGATAAATACCCTCGCGGTGCATGGGGGATTTGGTCTTGTTCTTGACGCAGACGGCGATTTAAATGTTGACGCCCACCATACCACAGAAGATGTCGGTATAGTTCTCGGAAAGGCTTTCAGCGAGGCGTTAGGGGATAAATCCGGTATCGTTCGCTTTGGGAGCGCTTTTGTTCCTATGGACGAGGCTTTGGGATTCTGCGCAGTTGACATAAGTGGAAGACCGTTTCTTGTTTTGAATGCAGAGTTTACAAACGAAAGAGTTGGAAGTTTTGACACCTGTCTTGTAGAAGAATTTATGAGGGCATTTGCTTATAATGCAGGAATTACGCTCCACCTCCGCTGTGAATACGGCAAAAACGACCACCACAAGATAGAGGCATTGTTTAAGGCTCTCGCATATGCATTAAAGGCGGCGACAAGGCAGAATTCGGGCGAGATAGTTACTACTAAAGGCGTTTTATAAAGTAAACAAAAGGGGACAACTTTAATGACTGCGATAATTGACTACGGCGCGGGAAATCTTTTCAGCGTAAAAAATGCGCTCGATTATCTCGGAATAGAGAACATAATAACAAAAAACGCAGATGATCTGAGAAATGCCGACAGGCTTATTCTGCCGGGAGTAGGCGCTTTTCCCGACGCAATGAGAATGCTTAACAACAGCGGTCTTACGGAAATAATAAAAGAAGAATCCAAAAAGAAACCGCTCCTCGGCATTTGCCTCGGAATGCAAATGCTCTTTGAAAAGGGCTATGAGTTTGAGGAAACAGAGGGCTTGGGGCTTATAAAGGGCAGCGTAAAACTTATGACGCCCAAAGACCTCCCCATTCCGCATATAGGCTGGAATGAGCTTGTATTGAACAATTCCTGCGGACTTCTTCAAAAGGGCGGGGAATACGTTTATTTTGTACATTCATATGCGGCGGATTGCCCGAGCGAAAACGTTTCGGCATATTGCGACTATGGAATGAAAGTTCCTGCGCTTGTATTTTCTGGAAATGTTTATGGTGCACAGTTCCACCCAGAAAAAAGCGGAGAAACGGGGCTTGAAATTCTTAAAAAATTCGCGGCTCTGTGATAATGAAAAGTCACTACAGCGTAAAAGTTTAATTTTATGCAATTATTTTTACCATTAAACAGCTTTTGCCCAAAAAATTTAGCAGGGGAAAGCAGGTTAACGCACTGTAAGACTGACAATATTGCAACAAACTAAAAAGCAAGGAGAACAAAATGTTTATTTTACCCGCTATAGACATAAAAGACGGACAGTGCGTAAGGCTGTTCAAGGGCGATTATAATACCGTTCAAAAAGTAGCGGACAGCTATATGGACACCGCAAAGGCGTTTGAGAGCGCTGGCGCAGAGTGGATACATATGGTAGACCTTGACGGCGCAAAGGACGCGACACAGCAGAACAAGGAAATTTTCATTGACGTAGCGAAAAACACGAATTTGAAAGTTGAAGTAGGCGGGGGAATACGTTCTCTCGATACCGTCGAGATGTACCTTAAAAATGGAATTTCGCGTGTTATAATAGGTTCGGCGGCTGTTAAAGATCCACAGCTTGTAAAAGACGCGGTAAAGGAATTCGGCGGCAGGATTGCCGTCGGCATTGATGCAAGGAACGGCTATGTTGCGACAGAGGGCTGGCTTGAAACATCGGACGTTTATTTTACGATACTTGCGCGGCAGATGAGCAGGATAGGCGTTGAGTACATAATTTTTACCGACATTTCAAAGGACGGAACACTTTCGGGGGTTAACGCCGAACAGCTTGAACAGATAAACACAAGCTGCTCCGCGAATATTATAGCAAGCGGGGGAGTACGTTCTATTGAAGACATAAACATTTGCAGAAAGCTCGGATTATACGGCGCTATTTGCGGAAAGTCCATTTATTCGGGAAGTCTTGATCTTAAAAAAGCAATAAACGCGGCAAAGGAGTAAAAAATGCTTGCGAAAAGAATAATACCCTGCCTTGACGTCAGAAACGGAAAGGTCGTAAAGGGAGTAAATTTTGAGGGAATAAAAGATGTCGGCGACCCTGTGGAGCTTGCTGTTGAATACAACAAGCAAGGCGCGGACGAGATAGTTTTCTACGACATAACTGCGTCTTATGAAGGACGCGGAGTTATGCTGGACGTTGTGAGAAGAACGGCAAGACAGGTTTTCGTGCCGCTTTGCGTCGGCGGCGGAATAGGCTCTGTTGATGATTTTCGCGAGGTGTTAAGAGCAGGCGCGGACAAGGTTTCCGTAAACTCTCTGGCTGTAAAAAATCCAAAGCTTATTAGCGACGCGGCGGAAATATTCGGAAGTCAGTGCGTTGTAGTGGGAATAGACGCCAAGCGCAACGGAAAGGGCGGCTATTCTGTTTACATAAACGGCGGGCGTGTGGACATGGGGCTTGATCTGGGCGACTGGGTAAAAGAAATTTCCGAGCGCGGCGCGGGCGAAATTTGCCTTAACTCAATTGATACGGACGGCGTTCGCGGGGGATTTGACATTGAAATGCTGAACTTTGTCTGCGAGCGTGTAACTATCCCTGTTATAGCAAGCGGCGGCTGCGGGAAATTAGAGCATTTTTCAGAAGTGTTTAAGAAAACAAATTCCTCTGCGGCATTGGCTGCGTCGCTGTTTCATTTTAGAGAGCTGACAGTTGGCGAAGTAAAGCGCCATTTGAAAGAACACAATATCCCCGCAAGATAAAGGAGAATAACATGGCGAAGATAAGCGAACAGGCAAAGAAACTGATAGATTATCTCGGCTGTCCGTGCGAGTTTATACCAGCGGGTACTGAACTTTCTAAAATTATGAACATATATGACGACCTGTACGCAAAGCGCGAAATGGGCGGATATACTCCGATGATTTTCGGGCTTGACGGATATTTTGAAAGAGATTTTGACGAATGGAAACCGCGCGGGGAATATCAAAAAGAGGTAATGTCAGAAGAACCGACAATTCCCGCAAATTGGTTTCGTGAAAGAATATCGGAGTTTACAGGGTCATTTACTGCCGAGGAATTGGAGGAGATTATCGGCGCGGTATCGGGCGGCGAGGCAAACAAGTTCTTTATAGGAATGATCGACTATGAAACGAGGAAATCAACGGAGTGCGTTATAGCGAAAATACCCGTAAAAAACCCGTGGGAGGTTTTCGCATGGGTTCCGTTCGGCGGTTGGAACGAATGTCCGACAAATGATGAAATTATGTACATTGCAAAGTACTGGTACGAGAAATACGGAGCGATACCCGCGGTAATGACGCACGATATTCTGGAGTTTGCGGCGCGCCCCGTAAAGGATAAAAAAGCCGCTATGGAGTTGGCGCTTGAACAGTATGTTTTTTGCGGCGATATTGTCGATCAGGGCTTGAATACTATCGGCGCGCTTGCAGATACGCTTATGAAATCGTCGGTATGGTATTTCTGGTGGGATTGAGGTAAATATGGACTTAAAAAAGTATTTTAAAAAATCTGAGCTTATTCCCGCGATAGTGCAGGACTATCAGACGGGAGAGGTGCTTATGCTCGCATATATGAACGAGGAGAGCATGAGAAAAATGCTCGAAACGGGCTATACTTGGTTCTGGAGCAGGTCAAGGCAGGAGCTTTGGAACAAGGGCGCGACTTCGGGTCACGTTCAGCGCGTTATTGAAATTTACGGCGACTGTGATGACGACACTTTGCTTGTTAAGGTCGAACAGACGGGCGCGGCTTGTCATACGGGAAACAGAACGTGCTTTTTTAACAAGATAAAGTGAGGACATATACGTGATAAATGTATTATTTACTGTAAGTATGTGTATATTATGCGCGGCGGTGCTTATTATGCTCTGCAAATATATAAGGGCTTTTGCGGCGTGTAATAAAGAGGGTATTCTTGCAGTAAAGCTGAATTTTACTAAAGGCATGATAATTGTTCTTGCCGCATCCGCTGTAATATTTGTGGCGGCAGGTTACATTTTTAGCCGCGCAAATGAAATTTCTAAAAACGCTAAAATGGTCGAGGGATATTTGGGGACTGATTATGTCGAATATTTGGCACAGCAGGACGAGCAAAAGTTTGGAATAGAAATTACAGACCCCAATGTGTATTATCAGAATATGGCAAACAACCTCAACGCCAATGCCGACATCTACACCAAATTAGCTGTTTTGTTTTTGGTTTTGGGAGCAGAGATGCTTTTATTGGCTGTTGGAAATCTGACAATAATCACGAAAAACGGCATCAGGACAGTAAGAATGAAAAATTCTGTTCCTGTTTTTGCAAAACTTGAAAATAATAAAATAGCAATAATGGCAAACGTGGGAGACAAGGAGGAAACGCTGATAACCTTCAAAGCCACGCCGAAAAATCTTTCCGTACTGGGAGAGATCATAAAACACGAAAATTTTCAGGAGGAAAAACAATGAGCGAAGCGTTCAAGGAAATGTACGATGTAATTGTAGACCGCAGGGCAAACCCGCAGGAGGGTTCTTACACCTGCTATCTTTTTGATAAGGGGCTTGACAAAATTCTCAAAAAGTGCGGCGAGGAATGTACGGAAATGGTCATTGCCGCGAAAAATAAAGACAATGACGAGCTTGCAAACGAAATAAACGATCTTTTTTATCATGTCGCGGTGCTTATGGCTGAGCGCGGGCTTTCCGTTGAAGAGGTTGAAAACATAATGCGCGAAAGAGCGAAAAAGATAGGAAATTTAAAACAGTTTCATACAAGCGACCACAACACTTAACATATAAATGCGAAACATAATTTCACTTGTTAATATGAATACAAAGTGAGAATTTTTACAAAATTTGTGAAGTTTGAGGAAAAATTATTCAAAAGCTCTTGCAATTTTGTGGAAAATGTGATATAATCAACTTATGGATTTATTATCCCAAATTTAATTATAAAGGAGAATTTTTCTATGTTGGTTTCCGCAAAAGAAATGCTGAACAAGGCGCGTGACGGAAAGTACGCTGTCGGACAGTTCAACATCAACAACCTTGAATGGACAAAGTCTATCCTCGCTGTAGCTGAGGAACTGAGGTCGCCCGTTATACTGGGCGTATCCGAGGGCGCAGGAAAATATATGACGGGATTTAAGACCGTTGTAGGCATGGTAAACGGTATGCTCGAAGAAATGAAGATAACCGTTCCCGTTGCGCTCCACCTCGACCACGGAACTTTTGAGGGTGCACAGAAGTGCATAAGAGCGGGCTTTTCTTCGATAATGTTCGATGGCTCACATTATCCTATCGCGGAGAACATTGAAAAGACGAAAATTCTCGTTAATACTTGTGATGTTCTGGGAATTTCGATAGAGGCTGAAGTTGGCTCGATAGGCGGCGAAGAGGACGGCGTTGTAGGAATGGGCGAGTGCGCAGACCCCAAAGAGTGCAAGGCTATTGCAGATCTCGGAGTTACGATGCTCGCGGCAGGCATAGGAAACATTCACGGTAAATATCCCGCAAACTGGCCCGGACTTTCTTTTGAAACTCTTGAGGCAGTAAAGAAGGAAGTCGGCGATATGCCGCTTGTTCTTCACGGCGGTACGGGCATTCCCGCTGATATGATAAAGAAAGCAATTTCTCTCGGCGTTGCGAAGATAAACGTAAACACCGAGTGCCAGCTCTCTTTTGCCGAGGCAACAAGAAAGTATATTGAAGAAGGCAAGGACCAGCAGGGCAAGGGCTTTGACCCGAGAAAACTCTTATCTCCCGGCGCAGAGGCTATAAAAGCTACAGTAAGAGAGAAAATGGAACTTTTCGGCTCTGTAGGAAAAGCATAACTTAATATAAACTATAGGGCGTTGGAAACAACGCCCTAAATGTGTTTAAGATGTTATAATACTTGGTAAAATTATTTTTGCCTGAATAATAAAAAATTTACAAAATGAGTTATTTGCTATTGAAAAATCAGGAAAAAGGTGCTATAATTATAATGTCAATAATATCAAAGGTGGAATAATTTTGAATATTGCGGTAGTAGGTCTTGGACTTATAGGCGGTTCAATTTGCAAAGCCCTTAAAGCCAACACTTTCCATCATATCATGGGAATTGATACCGACAAAGAAACGATAAACAAGGCTCTTAAAGCGGGAGCCATAGACGAGGAGATTGGCGTAGACAGGCTTTGCGAGGCAAATCTCACTGTTATAGCTCTTTATCCGTTTTCTATAGTAAAGTTTGTAAAAGAAAATGCCGATAAATTCAAAAAAGGCTCGATAGTAATGGATATCTGCGGCGTAAAGGGTTATATTGTAAATAACTGTACGCCTGTCCTTGAAGAAAAGGGAGTTATATTTATCGGAACGCACCCTATGGCGGGAACGGAACATTCGGGCTTTGACTATTCGAGCGCGGAACTTTTCAACAAAGCTAGCTTTATAATCACGCCTACGGAGAATACTCCGCAGATAGCTATAGATCTTGTTTCAACGCTTGGCGCATGTATGAATTTCGGACAGGTCGTTATAGCCACGCCCGAACAGCATGACAGAAATATAGCATATACTTCGCAGCTTGCGCATGTTGTTTCAAACGCGTATGTAAAAAGTCCTTCGCTGCTTAAAGCAGACGGTTTTTCGGCGGGTAGCTTTCTTGATCTTACAAGAGTAGCTTACCTTAATGAGGAAATGTGGTCGGGGCTTTTTATGTGCAATAAAGAGGCGCTTTTATTTGAGGTGAATAATATCATTCATTCGCTTACGGAATATCGTGACGCTATGATGAATGATGATATAGATACCTTGCGCGAGCTTTTGAAAGACGGAAGAATACAAAAAGAAAAGAGTATGGAGTTTTACGGACAGGGGCGCGGATAAGATGTCAAAGCCTCGTATAGGTTATGTTGTAGCCCTTTGCGGAATAATGAGCGGGCTTGCAATCGCTGTGATGTTTGTTTTTGGTTTCGTACCGACGTTTGAGTATGTAACTCCCGGGTTTGCAGGTGTCCTTATTTATGTGATAAAGGAAAACCTCGGCGTTAAATATGGGCTTGTAAGTTATGTTGCTGTCGGGCTTTTGTGCTTGCTTATCACTTCAAACTACGAAGCGGCGATGATGTTTATTTTCCTGCTCGGATATTATCCTATACTGAGGGAATATATCCAGAAGATAAAGTTCGTTTTGCTTAGAGGCGTGATAAAATTAGCTGTACTTGCCGTATCAACGACAGGCTGTTATTTATTGCTTATTTATGTTTTCGGCATGACGGAGCTTTTGGAAAGCTCGAATGATTTCGGAAAATACAGCATGATATTTATTGTCGTACTCGCGATTTTTGCGTTTGTTTCATACGACATTTTCCTCGCTTATTTGAAACCGTTCTATGAAAAGATCATAAAAACAAAGATAAGCAAAAGACTTCGATGAAAGGAGAGTTATATGGCTGAAAGAATACCCGCAAGGGCTGATGTTCCTGCTGAAAGCAAGTGGTCAATTGAAGATATTTACAAAAGCGACGAGCTTTGGGAAAAGGATCTTATAAAAGCAGGCGAATTAGCCGAAAAAAGTGCGGGATACAAGGGAAAACTCGGCGAGCCCGAGAAGCTGCTTGAATATCTTAAACTTGACGATGAGCTTACGCTGCTGTTTGACAGCCTTATAAATTATGCGCAGCGCAAAAGTGATGAAGATACGAGAGTGTCAAAATATCAGGATATGTGCGGCAGACTGCAAATGCTTTTGGTAAAGATTTCGGGCGATTGTGCGTTTGCTGTTCCCGAAATAATAGGCATTCCCGACGAGAGCATAGACGGGTTTTATAAAGCTTGTCCCGAACTTGAATTATACAGGATCGCCATAGACAGGATACGCCGAAAGCGCGCTCACATTCTCTCCGAAAACGAGGAGCGCATAATGGCTCTTGCGGGGGAAATGCAGGGCACTCCCGAGGACATTTTTTCACTTTTCAATGACGCCGATCTGAAGTTTCCCGACGCGGTTGATAAAGACGGAAATCATCATCAGCTTACTCACGAAAGCTATATTCCTCTAGTTCAGAGTTCAGACAGGGTACTAAGAAAGTCTGCTTTCGATGCTTTGTATCAGACGTATGAGAGCTTTAAAAACACATCTGCGGCAATGCTTTCCGCACAGGTCAAAACGCTTGTTTTCCGCTCAAGGGCAAGAAAATATAACAGCACTCTCGAAATGTCGCTTGATCAGAACGAGGTCGATACAAAGGTATATCACAGCCTTATCAGTTCTGTCCACGAAAATTCAGAGCTTATGCACAGATATGTCAGGATACGCAAAAAAGCACTTGGGCTTGATGAACTTCACGCTTATGACCTGTACACGCCGATTGTCGAGGGTATAGATGACAATGTTTCGTATGAACAGGCGAAACGCGATGTTTATGAGGCTCTTGCTCCGATGGGCGATGAATATCGAAAGATTTTCCGCGAAGGTCTGGAGAATGGCTGGATAGATGTTCTCGAAAACGAAGGCAAACGCAGCGGAGCATATTCGGCTGGAGCTAAAGTCCACCCGTTTGTTCTGCTCAATTACAAGAATACTCTTAACTGGGAGTTTACTCTTGCTCACGAAATGGGACACGCTATCCATTCATATCTTTCCAATAAAAATCAGCCTACGGTCTATTCGGATTATGTTATTTTTGTGGCGGAAGTCGCATCTACCTGTAACGAGAGCCTGCTTATGCAGTATCTTCTGAAAAACACGACCGATAAAAAGCGCAGAGCGTTTCTCGTGAATTATTTTCTTGAGCAATTCAGGACAACGTTTTTTCGCCAGGCAATGTTTGCGGAATTTGAGCTGCAAATAAACGAAACCGTTGAAAACGGCGGCAGCCTTACGGCAGAAAAGCTCTGCGAAATGTACCGTAAGCTAAACTGCGAATATTACGGAAACGACCTTATAATAGACAGCGGGCTGGATATGGAATGGGCAAGAATACCGCATTTCTATTATGATTATTATGTTTATCAGTATGCTACGGGATTCCTTGCGGCAATTGCCCTTTCCGAAAGGATACTGAACGAGGGAGAAAACGCTGTAAAGGATTATATAGGATTCCTCAGCGGCGGATGTTCAAAAGATCCTATATCATTGCTAAAAGACGCGGGCGTTGATATGACGTCAGACATACCCGCTAAAAACGCAATGAAACTTTTAAAAGAATTACTAGATGAAATGGAGCAGCTCGTGTGAGCGAACAGTATATAAAAGACAGCCTGCTTGAAGAAAGAGCAAAGCTTAGAAAGATAATCGAAATCTGCGAATCTTTTGATTTTCCTACGGCAATCTTTAACAGTCAGAGCAAATGTGTTTATAGTAAAAACGATTTGATAAAACAGGATTCCGATGTAAAGTCGGTTTTCAAGGACGATTATTTTTTTGAAGACCTTGATTTTTACACTACGATTTTTATTATAAAAGGAGTTCAGTATTGCGCAAAAGTATGCAGAACGGACGGATATTATGTCTGTGGTTTGTTTAACAGCCATACGCTCGGCTCAATGGCAAGGTATACTGACTTTGCAGAAAGATTGATTTCAAGTATTGACGTTATTCAGGCTAATTCTTCAAGACTTTGGGGAATAATGAAAAATCTGAGAAATCAGAACATGACAAAGGCTGCTGCGGATATGGAAGTAAGCCTTTTAAAGATAAACCGAGTATTTCAAAGTATTCTCGAATATCTGAACATGTTGATGCGAGAGCCACAGCCGGTCATGATAGATTGTTTTCAATTGCTGTCAACTGTCGTTAAACGCACTAATAAGTTGCTTATAGATTGCGGAAGGTATATTGATTTTAACGATCAACAAAAACATTATTATATCGGAGCGGACAGGCGGCATAGCATAGTAGCCTTGGTAAGCGCAATTCAGAACTCGCTTATGTATTCAACCAGAGATTGTGTTCCCAAGATCAATTTAACAACTATAACCGAAAACAAAAGAAATTATGTAGTTTTTAAGATAATAAACGATATTTCCTATTTTGCTGAAAATCATGAAACTCTGTATGAAGATGATTTTTCAATGAATAAATTTGCCTGCGGAGTACCTATCTTAAAGCGTTATGCTGAGGAAACTGGAGGCGAATTTATACTTGAAAAGGTTGATGGAATGGCAATTACACTGCTGAAAATTCCTGAAGAGAAAAAACATGGAGAAAATGCACTCTTCTTTGAATGTGATGAATTTACATATTTTGAAACAGGAATACCGGATTTCTTAGAGCTTAAGATCGGAGAAGTTGTTGAATTATTCAGTAATAAAATTTGATTTTCAATAAATTTCAGTTGATTATCACGTTGTTTTCATAAATATTTTGTATTATTATTTTTGGACAAGGGAACTTGTCCTTATGACATGGCGGCAATGTTCATAATTTTCTCTTTATTATTTAGGGCGTTCTTTTAAAGCCTGTTCACGTAGATCTGTCGCAAAACGCAGAGTTTATGTGAACAGGCTACGAAACAGAAGGAGCGCCCGCTTTTACTAAACGGGATATAAAAAGGAAAGAGGTGCTTTTGTGTATAAAATACTTGTTGTTGATGATGAAGAGCATATACGTGAAGTTATAAAGGAATATGCCGAATTTGAAGGTCACGAGGTAGATGAGGCAAGCGACGGTATGCAGGCAATAGAAATGGCAAAGGCAAAGGATTATGATATAATAATAATGGATATCATGATGCCGAGGCTCGACGGCTATTCAGCCTGCAAGGAAATAAGAAAATATAAACAAACACCTGTAATGATGCTCTCGGCACGTGGAGAAGAATATGACAAGCTGTTTGGCTTTGAGATAGGTATAGACGATTATGTAGTTAAACCGTTTTCGCCAAAGGAGGTTATGGCGAGAATAAATGCTATAGTAAAACGGAATTCGACCTCTTCTGCACAAACGTCCCCGTCCGATACAGAAAAGTTTGAGGGACTTGAAATAAACTTTGTTTCGCGAAATGTTTATATAGACGGAGTAAAAGCAAACCTCACGCCAAAGGAATATGATTTGCTGTTCTATCTTGTAAGGAATAAAAACATTGCGCTTACAAGAAATAAATTGCTCGAAGAAGTGTGGGGCTATGACTTTTTCGGTGATGACAGAACAATTGATACTCACATAAAAATGCTCAGAAACAATCTCGGACCATATAGAAAATTTATAGTAACATTGCGCGGATTGGGGTATAAATTCGAGGTTTAAAATGAATTTTTTCCGTAGCATAAAAGTTCGCGTCTGGGCGAGATTTGAAATTATCGTCCTTGCGATGCTGGCTTTTACTTATATTTTTCTTATCGCTATGTTTCCACTGTATTACGGCTGGATGAAACGATATGAAATAAGCGAAACGCTTGCTGAAATTAGTTCCGAATGGAGCGAAGATGATGAGTCGTATATAAGTTATCATATGCAGAACATTGTAGTAAAACAGGCGACCGACAAGAAGATGTTTATTGAGATCATCTATGAGGACGGTACCACTTATATCATAAACAGACTTGGTGGCAGCCATTCGTTGTCAATAATTTCAAAAAATGATTTTATAGAAAGCGTAAAAAAATCGGAGTCGGGTTTGATATACAAAACCTTCCGCGATGAACAGGAAAACAATTTCGTTCTGATGCTTGGGAGTTATCTCGGTGGCGATAAAAATTCTCCCGATTCTTATATTTTTATATTCAATTATCTTCAGCCTATAGGTACGACAGTACAAATATTCCAGAGCCAATTCTATATAGTCGGATTTTTGATAATGATCCTTACTATCTTTATGTCGGCTTTTTTCTCAAACAAGATATCAGAGCCGATAATAAGGATAAACAATTCCGCAAAAAGTCTTTCACAGGGAAAATTTGACGTAAAAATAGGTAAACGTGATTATGACGAAATAAAGCAACTTGCAGGAACGCTCTCTGATGCCTCAAAGGAAATAGCAAAATCCGATGATCTGCGACGTGAGCTTATGTCGAACATTTCTCACGATCTTCGTACTCCTTTGACTATGATAAAGGCTTATGCAGAAATGATACGCGATATATCGGGAGATAATCCCGAAAAACGCGAAAAACACCTTAAAGTTATTATAGATGAAACGGACAGACTTTCTTCTCTTGTAACGGACATACTCGACCTTTCAAAGTTACAGGCGGGCGTTTCCGAGCTTAATATGGAAACGTTCGATCTGTCAGACAATCTATCTGAAGTTGTATCACGTTTTGAAGTCATAAGAATTAACGAAGGAATTTCCATTGAATTGCAGGCGGAAGATAATATACGGATATACGCCGATGTAACAAAGCTCGACCAGGTTATATACAATCTTATAAACAACGCTGTCACTTATGTCGGAGAGGACAATATAATAATAGTTAGACTTTTCAGGATACAAAACGGAATTGTGCGGTTTGAGGTCGAAGATCACGGAGAAGGAATTTCGCCCGAAAATCTGCCGTATATCTGGGATAGGTATTATAAAGTGAGCGAGCGTTCTTCTACTCATAAGCGGGCTAAAATGGGTAGCGGTATAGGACTTTCCATAGTAAAGAGCATACTTGAACAGCACGGCTTTAAATACGGCGCTGAAAGCAGCCTTGGAAAGGGAAGTAAGTTCTGGTTTGAAGTTCCGGAATATTCGGAAACTTCTCCCGAAATGCCCAAAAAGCATATGTTTGATAAGTCGGATAAGAACCAGAAAAAACAGTAAATAAACTAAAGCGGACGGGTCTGAGCCTGTCCGCTTTAATCTATATAAAAAGTCAAATTCGGGCTTTATAGAAAGCCTGCCAACACGAATATTAAACAAGCGCAATATAATAGAATAAATCAAAAACACGAAAGGAACATTCTATGATCTGGCTTATAGTAAAACTTGCGCTTGAAAACATTTTGTTTTTCGGACTGCATTTTGAGGGAAAAAATAACTTTCCCAAACAGCTTTCCGCAAAAGAAGAACAACGCTGTCTTAAAACAATGGTTTCTCCTGAATGCACCGAGGAAGAGAAAAAGAAAGCACGCGATAAGCTGATAGTTCATAATCTGAGGCTCGTTGCGTATATCGTAAACAAAAAGTATCCCGATTTTTCCGATATAGACGACCTTGTTTCAATAGGAACTATTGGTCTGATACGCGCCGCAGAAACATTTGACCCCGCAAAGAACAACAAATTTTCCACATATGCATCCAGATGTATTGATAATCCTATAACACCCCTACGGAAACATTTTCTTTATCATTAAACTTTACAGCATACCCAAGTTCCTTTGTTGTTTTCATATCGTTTTCAACAGAAACTCCGCTTGTGGTCAGCATATCTCCTGATATTGCGGCGTTTGCGCCGGAAAGTAAAAGCGTTTTTCCCATATCGCTCAAAAGTCCTCTGCCTCCTGCAAGCCGAATTTGCGCACTCGGCAAAATAAATCTAAAAATAGCAACTATCCGAGCTGCCTCTTCTTCGGTCATTATTTTGTAGCTTTCGAACGGCGTTCCGATTATAGGGTTTAATATATTTACGGGAACTGATTTAATGCCAAGCTCTCGCAAAGTAAGCGCCATATCTATCCTGTCTTCCGGTGTTTCGCCTATTCCCATAATGCCGCCGCTGCATACCTCAAGACCCGCGTTCTTTGCGGCAATTATAGTTTTCAGCTTGTCGTCAAACGTGTGAGTTGTGCATATTTTAGGGAAAAATCTTCGTGATGTTTCAAGATTATTATGAATGCGCGTAACGCCTGCATCTTTCAGCTTTCGGAAATTATTCTCATCGAGCAGCCCCGCCGAAACGCATACGGATATTGGACAAGATTTTTTTATTTCACGTACACTTTCGCAAAGGCTGTCAACCTCACTGTCCGAAAGTTTTTTACCCGAACATACTATAGAAAACCTCAATATCCCTCGTTCATAGTTGTACAGTGCGTGCTTTACGATCTCCTTTGTATCAAGCAGCGGGTATTCATCGTGTTTAGCTTTGCTGCGAGAAGACTGAGCACAATATTTGCAGTTTTCAGAACAGCAACCGCTTTTCCCGTTTATGATAGTACACATATCAAAAACATTTCCGCACAATTTCTGCCTTATTTCATTCGCTGCTATGCAAAGCTCTCCTAGCGGAGCATGAATAAGCGAAACCGCCTCTTCTCTTGTGACATTTTCTCCGTTAAGTATCTTTTCTTTCAGCTCATCAATCATTTTTGTCAGCCTCCTGATGATATTTCCTAACTATAGGTATAAGGCGCTTTGAGATAAATACGGCTATTACGCTTATAGCAAGGTCTTTAGGGAAAAGAAGTACAAAGCAATATAATAAACAATCTCCTATACTAATGCCGCCTTCGCCAACCCAAAGATTAGACGCCATGTAAAAATAAACTACCCCAAATGCGTAAATTATCAAAATGCCTATAAGGTCAGCAATAAAAAGCCGCTTTATTGACGGATTAGTTGCGGCGTTTGCAATTTTTCCTGTTACATAAGCACCTATAATAAAACCTATCATATATCCGAAGGTAGGTTTAAGTATATAGAAAAATCCTCCTCCCTCCGTAAATATCGGAATGCCGATAAGTCCCAGCATAATGTAAACAACGACACTCAATGCGCCGAATTTTCCTCCGAGGAGCATACCCGCTAGAGCCACGAAAAACACCTGGAGTGTAACGTTTATGTAGGGGATAGGTATTCTTATAAATGCTCCTATAGCAATAAGCGCGGCAAAGATCGCGCACATGCAGATCATAACTGTTTTACTTTTAGCTTTTGTCATTTTTTCTCCTTATACTTATCTCGCCCGAATAAATTACATCTTCCTTGCCGTTTTCATATCTGACTTTAAGGGCAAAATTATCGTCAACTCCGAGCAATACCGCGGGCGTAATCGTTTCATTGTCAGCGCCAGAGTAAATATTGATCTGCTCTCCCTGCCACATAAGCCGCTTTTTGTATTCACTAAGCCCGCCACATTCGGGAAGTTGTTCGTAAATCTCCGTAAATCTGTCATAAAATTCGGCTGCTAATTTGTTTTTGATATTCGGAATGTTTTCTTTCAGCAGCGCGCCCGCAATGTCCGAAATCTCGGTCGGAAAACCGTCTTTCGGATAATAAACGTTTATCCCTATGCCTATGACAACGTGGTCAAACATTCCGTTTTCAATGTTTACCGCCGCTACAGTAGATATCCCTGCAACTTTTTTCCCGTCGGAAAAAATGTCGTTCACCCATTTTATGTCGGTTTTTATCCCTGTTACATTTTCTATCGAAACGCAGGCAGCGACCGCTGCGGCAGCAGTTATTTTAACCGACTCCTTTGCAGAGAATTTCGGGCGCAGCAATATACTTAAATAAAGTCCTGTATCGGCAGGGGAGAAGAAACTTCGTCCGCGCCGTCCATAACCGTTTGTTTGCTCGGACGCTATCATCATAGTTCCTTCTTTTTCGCCTTTTATAGCAAGCTCATGAAGATATGCATTTGTTGAACCAACTGTCTTCAGCAGAATGATATTACAGTTATTTTTTAAATAACGGCATATGCCTGATTTGCTAAGGACATCGCCGCTGTCGCCTAGCTGATACCCGCGATTAGTAACGGCGTTTATTTCAAATCCGTCATTTCTAAGCGATTTTATTGATTTCCAGACCGCTCCTCTGGTGCAGTAAAGTTTCTTTGCGATATATTCGCCCGAAATGAATTTGTTTCGGTTTTCTTCGAGAAGTTCAAGGACTTGTTCTTTTATAGTCAAGATCGTATACCTCTTTAGTTTTCTTCGTATACAATTATAGCATCTGAAAAACAGAATGTCAACCTATGCAATAAAAAAGTTGACAATTATTTTAGATAAATATGTATTATTTCGCCGTCCCAAATGATTTTTTCAACAACCTTATTTACAAACTCCCGCTTTTCAACCACCGTCAATTCGTCAAATCTATCGCTGAATTTCAACAATTCTTCAGCAACAGCCTCAACGTTCAAATTATCGGATTTCTTGATTTCAATTCGCGAAAGTTCTTCATTAAGCAGTTTTATTTCATTTCCAAGATTTTTTATCTCGTTTTCAGCATATCCGAAAGTTGTATTGTCCGAGTCTGCAAAAGCGCGCATAAGTTTTGAAATTTCTTTTTCTTTGTGCGCTATCTGCTTTTTGATTTCAGGCGAGTTGTCTGTTTCGGGAATGTTTTTTATCAAAAGGCTAAGTTCATGCTTTACCGAATTGTCAAATTTCACAAGTTTCAATATTTCCCCGCACACTATTTTATCAAGTTCGTTTCCGCATACGTTTTTCATATCGCATTTCGTTTTGTGAGAGCGTTCCTTGTACTCGCACATATACGAAAACCTCCCGGTATTACCGGTATTTCTTGAAGTTATGCGAGGACGCATATTATGCCCGCATTTTCCGCATTTTACAAGTCCCGTGAAAATTGCAACATTGTTTCTTGACGGCTTGTAAAACGATTTTGAAGTGTTTTGCCCCAGCAAACTCTGAGTTTTTATCCATTCCTCCGAGTTTATTATTCCCTTGTGCTTTCCAAGGGCAATTATCCATTCATCGGGAGAAGTCCTGCGGGTTTTCTTTCCGCTTTGAGTTGTCCTGCAAAACGGCATTATTCCGCGCTTTCCGCTTATTTCATCTTTTGTAAAGCAAACATCGCACCCAAGCTCTTTAAAATACGAAAGCGAATTTTCATCTGCCGTGCAGTAAACGGGATTTTTCAGTATATCTCTTACCGCCCTTGTGCGAAAGTCATTTCCTCCGCGCGACTTAATTCCGTTTGCAATAAGCCATGATGTTGTTTTAGTCAGCGAATGAAATTCAAGAAACTTTTCGTAAATCGTCTTTACCCTTGATATTTCTTCCTTAACAGGCGACAGCTTGTATACAAAACGCCGTTTTCCTTCAGCGTCCTTTATTTCAAGCTTTTCTCCCGTAAATCCAAGTGGCGTGACTCCTCCTAGCCAACGTCCTGTTCTTGCCAGAAGAACAATGTTGTCGCGTATGCGCTCTGCGATAGTTTCCCGTTCAAGCTGTGCGAATACCGCGGAAATGTTCATCATAGCGCGACCCATGGGCGTTGAAGTGTCAAATTGTTCTTTAATGCATACGAAACTCGTTTTTTGCTCGTTCAGCTTTTCGATAAGATTTGCGAAATCGCCGACATTCCTGCTTATTCTGTCAAGCCTGTAAACTATGATATAATCAAACGGCTGTTCGTTTTCAATTTTCATCATTTCCTTAAAGCGTGGTCTGTCGAGGTTTTTGGCTGAAAAGCCCTCGTCCTCGAAAATTCTTATGTCGCTGTCGCGCACTTCGGAAATATGCGCTTTGATATATTCACGGCAGAGCGAAACTTGATTTTCAATGCTTTCTCCCTTTCCCGTAAACTTTGATTTTCTCGAATAGACTGCAATTTTCATAATACCCCTCTTTCTTAAAATAACTCGTAATCTTGTACAAGTCCACTGTCATAATATACTTTCAAGGGGGCATTAAGTATGACGGATAATTTAAAGAAAATTAGCACAGTGGTACATATTTCCGATGAAATTATTTTAAAAAGACTGAGATCCGAAACCGACAAGCTGTTTGTTTACACTGTCCGCAAGGCAATTTACGGATACACTTCCGATGAAAAAAAGAGAATAATATCAAGTTTGATTTCAAAATTAAAGTAAAAAATTCACCGAACAAATCGTTCGGTGATGTTAATTATCTGAAATACAGAAAATCATTTATTGAGCTGATTTTAAATATTGCCCGTTATTTTAATTTATCAAGTTCAACTGCTTTAAAATTCTGAATATGCCCGCAATTCGTACAGCAGTAGCAGATAATGGGACTTCTTTTCGGTTTGATCTTATTTATCTCTCCTTTAGGATAAAAACACATTCCATGCGTAATGCCATTACGCCCTCAATTAACTCGCCGCCGCATTTTTCACATTTTTCAATCATAAACTGAACCTCTCAAATTCCGATTTATATGCCGTATCAATCTTTCTTTTATTCAGGAAACATGCCTATTGTCCTGAAAGCATTACCCCTCGTTTGCCATAAGCCTTACCATAACGGCTTTTTGTGCGTGCAGACGGTTTTCAGCCTCGTCAAAGATCTCCTTTGCGTGCTGTTCAAATACCTTTGAAGTTATTTCTTCTTCACGGTGTGCGGGCAGACAGTGCATAACTATTGCGTCGGATTTTGCCGATGCCATAACATCGTCGTTTATCTGATATCCCTTAAACGCTATCCTGCGTTTTTCTACTTCGTCTTCCATTCCCATAGACGCCCATACGTCAGTATAAAGTACGTCCGCGTCAGCGGCAGCCTCTACAGGACTGTTTACGATCTTAAAGTTTTCATAATCCCTTGTAAAATCAAGTACTTTTTCATCGGGATAATAACCCTCTGGGCAGGCGAGAGTAACGTTCATTCCCACTTTAAGACAACCTACCGTCAGAGAATTTGCCATATTGTTTCCGTCGCCTATATAGCAGAAGTTCAGACCCTCGAGCTTGTTTTTGTATTCGCGTATCGTCTGTAAATCAGCAAGTACCTGGCAAGGATGACAAAAATCCGTCAGTCCGTTTATTATAGGAATAGAACCAAATTCCGCAAGATTTTCTACCTCGGACTGTTCAAACGTTCTTATCATAATTCCGTTTAGATAGCGCGAGAGAACACGAGCCGTATCCTGAACAGGCTCTCCACGCCCTATCTGAAGTTCCTTTGAAGAAAGGAACAGCGCGTTTCCGCCAAGCTGATACATTCCCGTTTCAAAAGAAACACGAGTTCTTGTAGACGCCTTCTGGAAGATCATTCCCAGCGTCATACCCTTTAAAATGTTGTGAGGGATACCGTGCTTTTGCTCGTATTTGAGCTGATCCGCAAGATTAAGTATGTCAATTATCTCCTCAGTGCTCAGATCGAGCAGTTTCAATAAATGTTTCATTATAAAAATTCCTTTCAGTTTTTTATTTATTTTGCCGTTTGTATCACGCAAAATGTAAACGCAGCAGGGAAGAGAACTATAAGAATATCGCCTATGTTGAAATTATTGTGAAAGCTGAAGAACAGAGAAACAAGCGCAAGAAGTGTTACACATATTCCCGATATAAGAGCGGGCTTTCTTGCCTTTTCCTTGTTAAAAATCGTCAGCATAACGCCGTAGATTCCCATTGCAGCGAATGCGAAAGACGTAAGAAGAAGTCCCAGGAGATTTCCTAAAAAGCCCATCATGTCGCCACTTCGTATCGTTGAAAAAATTGCAAATCTAATAAAATAACTTCTTCCAAAAAGCACCTGGAAATTAAAGATCAAAGCCACTGCGGCTATCAAAAGACTTACGACCGAAATGATCTGAGTTAATCTTTTCATTTTTTCTCCTTTCTCATTTTAAGATCCTTGCAAGTATTTCCATTCCTTCGTCAATTTCCTCATACGATATTGTAAGAGGGGGGAGAAGTCTTAATTTTTCTTTTGCGGTTAGTACTAAAAGCCCGTTGTCGAGCGCCGCTTTTGCCACATCATGCGCGTCTTTTGATTTTAGTTCAATACCTATCATAAGACCTATTCCAGAAACGGAAACTACTTCGGGTAGCGCTTTCAGCTTATTGCGGAAATATTCTCCCTTTTTATTTACTTCGTCAAGAAATCCGTCAGAGTTTACTGTTTCAAGAACTGCAAGTCCTCCCGCGCATACTATAGGATTTCCGCCGAATGTTGATGCGTGAGTTCCCGGAGTAAGTACCTTTGCGCATTTATCACCCGAAAGACAAACTCCTATCGGAACTCCTCCCGCAAGCCCTTTAGCAAGCGTCGTAAGGTCAGCCTTATGACCGAAATTATCGCCGCACAGGAATTTTCCTGTTCTTCCTACGCCCGTTTGTACCTCGTCCGCGATGGTTATAACGTCCTTTTCTCCGCAGAGCTTGAATATCTCGTCTACAAAATCCTGTTCGAGCTTTATAACTCCGCCTTCACCTTGAACATATTCAAACATGACCGCGCAAACTGTGTCATCAAGTTTCTCGCGAAGATCGTTTATATCGTTTGCCTCAACGTTTATAAATCCTTCGACAAAAGGGAAGAAGTAGTTGTGGAAAACGTCCTGTCCCGTTGCGGAAATTGTCGCTAAAGTTCTGCCGTGAAACGAATTCTTCAGCGTTATTATATTGTGTCGACCTTTTCCATATTTATCAAAGCTGTACTTTCTTGCAATTTTTATAGCACATTCGTTTGCCTCAGCTCCCGAATTTCCGAAGAACATATTCGTATATCCAGCCGTTTCGCAGAGCGCTTTTGCAAAGTCAGCCTGAATTTTCGTGTAGTAATAGTTTGAGGTATGCTGGAGCTTTTTTGCCTGTGAGCATATCGCATTTACCCATTTGTCGTTGCAATATCCCAGGGAATTTACTCCTATCCCCGAACCGAAGTCGATATACCTTTTTCCGTCTTCATCGGCAGAAACGACCTTTTCGCCGTTGTCCAGAACAAGATCGTATCTACCGTAAGACTGCATAACATATTTATTAAATTGTTCAATCGTACTCATTTAAAACCTCTCATGCAACTATCATTGTTCCCGCGCCTATATCCGTCAGAAGTTCAATAAGAATGGAATGCGGTATTCTTCCATCGATTATGTTCGCCTGCTTAACGCCTCTGCGGACTGCCTCAACACAGCATTCTATCTTCGGTATCATTCCACCCGAAATTATGCCTTGTTTTTTGAGGTACGGAACTTCGCTCACGCCGACAGTCCTTATTATCGTATTTTCGTCGTCCTTGTCCTCCAAAAGACCTTTTATATCTGTAAGCAGAATAAGGCTCGGAGCTTTCATTTCCGCGGCAATTCTCGCTGCGGCAGTATCAGCGTTTATGTTATATACAGTCCCGTCCTTGCCGCGCCCTATCGTTGAAATAACGGGTATATAACCGTTGTCGAGCGCATTTTGTATTATTTCGGGGTGAACGTCAGTTATTTCGCCGACATATCCTAAATTTTCGTCGAGCATTTTCGCCTCAATCATATTTCCGTCAAGTCCACACAGTCCTATCGCTTTTCCCTCATGGCTTTCAAGCATGGACACAAGGTCTTTGTTTACCTTTCCCGCGAGAACCATCTGAACGATGTCTATAGTTTCTTCGTCCGTATAGCGCAGACCGTTTACAAACTTGCTTTCTTTTCCGATCTTTTTAAGCATATCGTTTATCTCAGGACCGCCGCCGTGTACCAGAACTACTTTTATCCCGACAAGTGAAAGCAGAACAATATCCTGCATTACGGCTTGTTTCAGTCTGTCGTTTGTCATGGCATTTCCGCCGTATTTAACGACAACTACCTTGTTGTTGTATTTCTGTAGGTAGGGGAGAGCCTCTACCATTACGTTTGCCCGAATATCATAATCAATTTCCATTTTTAAAATTTCCCCTCATATCCTGCGGACTGTAAAGCCCGATTTTATAATAATTTATTAACTTAATCAAGTCCTGTATTCTGCGTTTATTTTTACATAATCAAACGTAAGATCACAGCCCCATGCTATTGCATTTCCGTCGCCGCTGTTAAGAGAAACTATAATTTTAATTTCTTCCTCGGAAAGTATCTCCTTTGCTATTTCTTCCGAGAAGTCAACACCCGCGCCGTTTTTGCATACGGAAATTTTTCCCTTTGCGCTCGCAAGTTCAACGTCGGTTTTATTTATGTCAAATTCAGCGTCGGCATATCCTATAGCGCAGAGTATACGTCCCCAGTTCGCGTCAGCGGCAAACAGAGCCGCTTTTACAAGGCTCGAAGAAATAACTGACTTTGCGACTATTTTCGCCGTTTCTTCATTCGGAGCGCCGTTTACTATACATTCGATTAGCTTTGTCGCTCCCTCTCCGTCACGCGCGGTTTCTCTTGCAAGGTTCATCATGACTGCGTAAAGTGCATTTACAAAAGTATCATAACGGTTATCCTCGCAAATTATCTCATTGTTTTCCGCAAGCCCCGACGACATAAGTATGAGCGAGTCGTTTGTAGAAGTGTCGCCGTCAACGCTGACCATATTATATGTCAGTGCGCAGACTTTTCTCAATGCATTTTGAAGAAGTTCGCCGTTTATTTTTACATCAGTGGTAATAAACGCGAGCATTGTCGCCATATTCGGATTTATCATTCCGCTGCCTTTTGAGATACCTCCGACATGACACTTCTTTCCGTCAAGCTCGAATTCTACAGCAAATTCTTTCTTGCGTGTATCTGTTGTCATTATTGCCTCGCAGGCAAGAGGACTTCCTTTTTCGCTTAGTGAACCCGTAAGCTCGGTAATTACATTTCTGATAGGTTCAATACTCAACTTCTGACCAATAACTCCCGTAGAACCTACAAGGATATCTTCTTTTTCAAGTTCAAGAGATTCCGCCGCAAGGCTGCACATTTCTTCTGCTATCTCTATCCCGTTGTCATTGCAGGTGTTGGCGTTTCCGCTGTTTACAATGACCGCCTGTGCATAGCCGTCTTTAAGATGTTCCTTGCAGACAAGGATAGGCGCGCCTTTTACTTTGTTTTTTGTAAACATAGCCGCCGTTCTGCATCTTACAGAGCATTTTATAAGAGCAAGGTCGCGCTTTGTCGTGTTACCCGCTTTAATTCCCGCAATAACACCCGATGCGGTAAATCCCTTTGCGGCGCAAACGCCGCCGTCTATAAAATCAAATCCCTCAAATTTAACCATCTTAAACCTCTTATTTTATATCAGTTTTCGTTTACTTTAAGCCCGCTCATAACTTCCGACCAGAAATTATTGTCATCTGTAAATGCGTTTTTATCGAGCTTTTTAATTTGCTCTTCTAATTTTTTTAATTTGTCAGTTGAATTGTCTGTTTCTGCATTTTCCGTATTTTCAGCATTTTCTGTATTTTCGGTTTCTTCATTTGTATCATTCGGCACAGCAATAAAATCGCGATAATGCTTTAACTGCCTTCCGAAAACCGCAAGCGAGCTTGACGCATAAGCAACGCGGTTTCTTTCTCTGTCAAGAAGAAAAATATTTCCGTCTGCTCCAAAGCCGATAAAATTTTTAGTTCCCGAAACTTCGGCTGTAATTATATACGGCTTGTTCAGATAATTAAGAACAAAAAATTTATCGTGTCTAAGAAACTTTATATTCAGAACTTCTTCGTCAGGTACCCAGACCCTGATTTCCTTATAATACATAAATAACCCTCAATTTCAATTATGCCGACAAGCGCTTCAACTTGCAAAACCAAATTTAAACTAAACCTGTTTTTTCGTCAATTCCCATCATTATATTCAAGCACTGAACTGCCGCGCCCGATGCGCCCTTTCCGAGATTGTCGAGCCTAGAACAGAGAACAATCCGCTCTTCGTTACCGTTTACGTAAATTTGCATATTGTTTGTTCCGCTTATGTTATTCGCGCCAATAAATCCGTCCTCGGGCTCGCCTTCGGGCATTACCTTTACAAAATAAGAACCGTTCTTTTCGTAAAATTCCGAAAGTGCATTTCTTATGTCGCCCGCCGAATATTTTTTTGTAAGTAATCTTGTAAATATCGGAACAGTCACTACCATTCCCGAAAAATAATCACATACAAGCGGATTAAAGATCGGCGCATACGAAAGCCCGCAAATCTTCTGCATTTCGGGAAGATGCTTGTGCTGTTGAGTCAGCGCATACTGACGCGGACTGTCATATTCCGCAGGGCGGTTTTCGCCCTCGTAAACGGCAATAGCTTTCTTTCCCGCGCCGCTGTATCCCGAAACCGCATGGCATACTACAGGATAATCCTCGGGCATGATACCGAGCTTTATTAGCGGATATACCATTGAAATAAAGCCGCTCGCATAACAGCCGGGAACAGCCGTCCTGCTGCTGTTTTTTATCTTCTCTCTGAAATCCGCGCCAAGCTCGGGAAATCCATATGCCCATTCAGGATTTGTCCTATGCGCGGTAGACGCGTCTATTATCCTCACTTTATCTCCCGCCATTGCAACTGCCTCTTTTGCCGCGGCGTCGGGCAGACATAAAAACGTGAAATCGGCAGAATTTATCATCTTTTTGCGCTCGTCATTGTCCTTGCGCTTGTCCTCGTCGATTTTCAACAGTTCAATATCATTTCTGCCTTCAAATCTTTCGAGAATTTTAAGACCCGTTGTGCCTTCCTGCCCGTCAATATAAACCTTAACCATTGTTTAACTCTCCAAGTTTATTCTTAACCGATTTTATCTGCGTCAGCACGCTTTCCGGCGAAGGACCGCCGTAAGACTTCCGCTCTTTAACACAGGTTTCAAGATTTATCGCATCATATACATCGCTGTCGAAAAGCTCGCTCGCTTTTTTGTATTCATCGAGCGGAAGTTCTTCGAGCGTTGTGTTTTTGCTTATGCAAAGCGCTACAAGCCCGCCCGTTATCTTATAAGCAGTTCTGAACGGCATTCCTTTCTTTACTAGATAATCCGCGCAGTCCGTTGCGTTTATAAAGCCCTTTGCGGCAGCCTTTCGCATATTGTCGCGAAGAACTGTCATTGTCGCAAGCATGGGCGTAAACGTTGAAATACATAGCTTTATGTTGTCCACGGCGTCAAAGATCGCCTCTTTGTCCTCCTGCATATCCTTATTATACGCAAGCGGCAGACCTTTCATCATAGTAAGCAGCGTCATATTGTCGCCTATAACGCGCGCTGTCTTTCCTCTTATAAGCTCTGTAACATCGGGATTTTTCTTCTGCGGCATTATGCTCGAGCCTGTTGAAAAAGCGTCGTCAAGCTCTATAAACTTAAACTCCCAGCTGCACCATAAAATTATTTCCTCGGAAAACCTCGACAGATGAACCATACAGATAGAAAGCGCACTCGCAAGCTCCATGCAGAAATCTCTGTCCGAAACTCCGTCAAGAGAGTTTTTCATAGGTTCTTTCATATCAAGCAGGGAAGAGGTGCGGAAACGGTCGATGTTGTAGGTAGTTCCCGCGAGAGCACAACTCCCGAGAGGATTTACGTTCATTCGCTTTTCGGTGTCGCAAAGTCTGTCAATATCTCTAAGCAACATCTGCGCATACGCCATAAGATGATGTCCGAACGTTATCGGCTGGGCGCGCTGTAGATGAGTATAGCCCGGCATTATCGCGTCGGCGTTTTCTTCTGCAAGTTTGCAGAGAGTTTCAATAAGTTTTGTAAGGAGCTGTTTAATTTCCTTTATCTCGTCGCGCAGATAAAGCCTGATGTCAAGAGCTACCTGGTCGTTTCTCGAGCGCGACGTATGAAGTCTTTTTCCAACGTCACCGAGGCGCTTTGTAAGCTCCGCCTCTATAAACATATGGATATCTTCCGCGTTCGGATCGAACACAAGCTTTCCGCTGTCAATATCCGCGAGAATTTCCTTTAAGCCGCCGATTATCTCAAGGCTGTCGCTCATACTTATAATGCCCTGTTCTCCGAGCATTGTCGCATGAGCAATGCTGCCCGCAATATCCTGCTTATACATTCTCGCATCAAAAGATATGGAAGAGTTGAAAGCATTAACACCCTCGTCAACCTCTTTTGAAAATCTTCCTGCCCACATTGCCATAATAAAAGTTACTCCTGTTGAATTTATCTTATTAAACAGCAAAGCGGTTTTTCACCACTTTGCATGATATTAAAACAGCTTTTCAAAAACTTCAAACGTTTCATCGCTCATTTTGCGTACAGATCCCGAAAGCGACATAGTGGAGAAACGACTGTTTTTGTCAAGCTTTAGCGGTTTCAAAGACGATCTCGTATTCCCGAAAAGCAAAGTTTTCGCCGTTTCAAGCGGTATCTCGCGCGGAAAAATTTCCGAGCCGTGTTCACCGCTTGCCGCCTGTTCTGCGCAACAAATCTTTGGTTCTTGCGTAAACAGATGCGGAGGTTCGGGAATTTCCCATTCTCGATATTCGCGGGTTATATCATCGGGAATATGGTCTTCTTTCGGGTCAGCCATTCCGCTGTAGCGAAAACTTATGTACGTGTTTTTCCCCGTAACAAACCCGCCGCCGCAGTATACTGCAACAAACTCGCCGCGCGGCTCTCTCCAGTAATACGCCACGTCCTTAGGAATAAGAGCGCTGTACGCTCTGCCAAGCTCTCGTATGGTGTATTCAAACGCACACTCTATTTTTTCAACGGGAAGTCTTGCCATGACTGCCAAAGTCCCGTTTATAAGCGTAACGGGATAAATTATGTCGCCGACTTTAACTGATTTTATATGCGGCATGATCGTATGATGACTGCCGTACACAACTTTCAAAGGACCTGTGTCGCCGGCCTTTTGGACCTTTGACACATATTCCTTTGACCAGTAGACCATAAAGCCGCTCATTATTTCTTGTTTCTGTCAGCGTCAAGCAGTGCCTTGACCTTGATAGGCAGACCAAACAGGTTAATAAATCCTGCGCTGTCTTTCTGGTTATAAACATCGTCCTCACCGAAAGATGCGAAGTCCTCGCTGTAAAGAGTATACGGAGAAGTAACGCCCGCATTTATTATGTTGCCCTTGTAGAGCTTAAGCTTTACATCGCCTGTAACGGTCTCCTGTGTCTTATTTACAAAAGCGTCCATGGCCTCGCGCAGAGGGGTGTACCATTGACCGTTATAAACGAGCTCTGCATATTTCTGCGCAAGTCCGTATTTATAGTGCTGTGTTTCCTTGTCAAGGCAGATAGTTTCAAGAACTTCGTGAGCGTGATAGAGAATAGTTCCGCCGGGAGTTTCGTAAACGCCTCTTGACTTCATTCCGACAAGCCTGTTTTCAACAACATCAAACAAACCTATACCGTTTTCTCCGCCTACCTTGTTCAAAGCCTTGATGAGCTTTACGCCGTCCATTTCTTCGCCGTTAAGCGCAGTAGGAACGCCATTTTCAAAGTGAATGGTTATATAAGTGGGCTTGTCGGGAGCTTGTTCGGGAGAAACTCCGAGTTCAAGAAATCCCTCTTTGTTATACTGCGGCTCATTTGCAGGATCTTCAAGGTCAAGACCTTCATGCGAAAGATGCCACAGGTTCATATCTTTAGAGTAGTTTGTTTCACGCGTTATCTTTATGGGAACATTATGCGCCTCGGCATAGTCTATCTCCTGGTCGCGAGACTTGATGTCCCAGATCCTCCATGGAGCGATTATCTTCATTTCGGGAGCAAGCGCCTTTATCGTAAGCTCAAAACGAACCTGGTCGTTTCCTTTTCCCGTACAGCCGTGGCAGATAGCGTCCGCGCCCTCTTTCTTTGCTATCTCAACAATTCTCTTTGCAATGGGAGGACGAGCAAAAGATGTTCCGAGGAGATAGCCCTCATACTTTGCGCCCGCTTTGAGAGTAGGGAACACAAAGTCGTTTACAAATTCGTCCTGAATATCCTCGATGTAGAGTTTAGACGCGCCTGTTTTCTTCGCACGCTCTTCAAGACCTTCGATCTCCGCGTCCTGTCCGACGTTGCCCGCAACGCAAATTACCTCGCAGCCCGGATATGTTTCCTTGAGCCAAGGAATAATGATTGACGTATCAAGTCCTCCGGAATAAGCAAGAACTACTTTTTTTATCTGATCTGCCATAATTAAAAACTCCTTTACAGAAAAATTATTTACATATTTGATTTTACATTCATTCATTTTATTTGTCAAGCGTAATTATTCATTATAATGCATAATATTTGAAAATTAAATAAAAAATTTAAAATTATTCCGGAAAAAAATGAATACAATTGAATAACATTCATTATTTGTTATTTTAATGCGCTTGACAAAAACGTTCCAAATTGTTATAATTAAAATATGAAATGGAGGGCATATGTATGAAAATATCTGAAAAGCTTGATTGTCTGCTTACAAGAAAAAGAATAAGCAGGAGCGATTTTGCAAAATCTGTAGGTATAACCTATCGTGCGCTGTATTATTATCTTAATGGCGACAGAAAGCCGAGAAAAGAAATATTGAACAGAATGGCAAAAGAACTCGAAGTAACGCCGGAGTTTCTTTTAGACGACAGTGCAGAGATCGAACTTTCCGCAGAGGACAAACTTTTAAAAACTCTTATGAATAACGGCAGAAGAAGTACAGGCGCTATAAGATTTGTTGAAGAAACAAAAGGTCTGTTTGCGGGAAATTCTATCTCTGACAAGGACAAGAAATTGCTGATAGAGTGCTTGAATGAGATCTATCTTGACAGCCGCAAAGAAAAGTCTTGATATTTACGTTTTGTGACCGCACTTTCAGGAAGAACAGGAACTACAAATGAAACGGATCATTGAACTTGCAAACAGAATTAGAAACGAATACGGCTCAAACGCAATAGAAACAGCAGAAGATCTAGGTATAAAAGTGTGGTTCAGAAAACTCGGTTCTCTGAAGGGGTTTTATTTGTCCGAAAACGGCACAAGATATATAGTGATAAATGATGATCTTGATGAAAAGATGAAAGAGGTCGTCTGCGCCCACGAGCTCGGTCACGATATGCTCCACAGAGAACTTTCCGAGGGAAGAATACGCGAGACCACATTATTTCTCGAAAACAGCAGGACCGAGCGCGAAGCGAACTTGTTTGCGGCGTCTTTGCTTATTTCCGACAACGAGATACTTTCGGAGCTTGAAAGCGAAAATTCTATTGAAGTACTTTCTGCAAAGCTCGGCTATCCGCCCGAGATAATTTCGTATAAGCTCATTGCCCTTAACAGCAAAGGCAATGATTTCAATATTTCCGATATCAAAAATGATTTCTTAAAGGGATAAATAAAATGGACATAAAATCGGTTTTGAAAGACCTTACGGGTTGCGCGGGAGTTTCGGGCGACGAATTTTCGGTTTCCGAAAAGGCTGCGGAATATCTGCGCAAATATGCCGAAAACGTAAGCGTTGATAAATTCGGGAGCGTCACGGGTTTTATACCGTCGGGAAATCCTGACGCTAAAACGCTCCTGCTTGACGCTCATATAGACCAGGTAGGACTTATAGTGACCTATATTGCTGAAAACGGTTTTGTAGGCGTAGGAGCTTGCGGTTCTCCCGATCTTAAAACGCTTTTGGCTCAGTCGGTCACTATTCACGGGAAAAAGGATATCCTCGGGGTTGTTTCAACTCTCCCTCCTCACGTAAAAAAAGAAACACCTGTTCCAGAAACAGACGATATATTTATAGACATCGGCTTGTCCAAAGAGAAAGCCGAAGAATGTATTTCACTCGGCGACAGGATAACCGTAAATTCAAAGTTCCGCGAATTGTCGGATAAAATAGTATCCGCTCCCGCAATTGACGACAGGAGCGGCGTTTGCGCTATACTTTCAGCTATTGAAAAATTGAAAGGCAAAAAGTTGAAATATAATATTGCGGTATGCTTTTCCTGCCGCGAAGAAACAGGGGAGAGCGGAGCAAAAATGAACGGCTATAAGCTTAGCCCCGACTTAGCGATAGTTGTTGATGTTTCTTTCGGAAACACTCCCGACAGTTCTCCAAAAGACACCGCAAAGCTGGGAAACGGCGTTATGATAGGATTTTCAGCATCTCTCGATAAAGAAATGTCAAATACACTGTGCAGCCTTGCGAAGAGCTTTGATATCCCTTACACCCGCGAGATAATGCCCGGTACTACAGGAACAAATGCGGACGCTCTCGGAATATGCAAAAGCGGCATAAGGTGCTGTACACTTTCAATGCCTATAAGATATATGCATACGCCCGTTGAAACGATAGACCTGCGTGATATAGATTCTACAGCAGCGCTTATCTGTAAATTTTCGGAGGAATAACGCTATGCTCAGAAAATTATGTGAAATAAACGGTTGTTCGGGCGATGAAAGCAGAGTTCGCGAATTTATAAAGGATAATATAAGCGCAGATGAAGTCTATACCGATAATGTCGGAAACCTTATCGTGTTCAAAAGAGGAAGGAAAACTCCTAAAAACAAAATAATGTTTGCCGCTCATATGGACGAAGTAGGACTTATGATAACGTATGCGGACGAAGAAGGTTTTCTGCGTTTCGGAGCAGTGGGCGGTATAGACCCGTCTGTTATAATCGGCAGAGGGTTCAGGCTTGAAAACGGAGCGTATGCCGTTTGTTCGACAAAAGCTCTACACCAGCAGACCAAAGACGAGCGCAAGAAAATGCCCGAAATAAGCGAGCTTTATCTTGATATCGGAGCAAGTTCCCGCGAAGGAGCTGAAAGCGTTGCTCCTCTCGGGAGCTATGCGTATTTTGACGCGGACTACTTTGAATTTGGCGAGGGGTATTTAAAAGGAAAGGCAATTGACGACCGCGCCGGCTGTCTTGTCCTTATGGATATGATAAATGGAACGCCCGAATATGACGCATGGTATGCTTTTACTGTCCGCGAGGAGATAGGAACGCGAGGTGCTGCCGCGGCGGCTTTTGGCATTGAGCCGGATATTGCGTTTGTAATTGAAACAACAACTGCCTGCGATATTGAGGGAGTTTCGGGAGCAAAAAAAGTATGCGAGCTTGGAAAAGGCGCGGTCGTTTCATATATGGACAACGGCTCGCTTTATGACAGAGACTTGTATTCTCTCGCAATGAATACCGCGAATGAAAACAATATCCCCGTTCAGACAAAAACCGTTATCGCCGGAGGAAACGACAGCCGCACAATAAGCGTAAGCCGCTCGGGAGTAAGGCCCTGTGCTATTTCCGTTCCTTGCAGATATCTTCATTCGCCGTCCTGCGTTATTAAACTAAGCGACCTCGACGCTGTCAAAATGCTTTCGGATAAAATGCTGTCCGCGGCGGCTGAAATATGATAAAGCTCGTATACTCCGAGTATGAGCTTTTAATGCTCCCGAAAAGCGGTATAGAGGCTCAGAAAATAAGAGCGCTGATGAAGGCTTATGGAACGAATTATGATTTTTGCAGTTTCTATAAATCGGACGAGTTTATTTTAGCGCGTTTTTATAACGAATTTGTTATATGCAAACATAGCGAGGCGGATAATAACAAATTAGACGAATTGAGCGAATTTCTGACTTTCAGCGGTTTTTCAAAGATATTCTGTTCTGATGACATCGGAGAAATCCTGAAAGGCGAACTTTCGCTTAATTGCAAAAAGCTGAATTTAATGAAGTTCTACGGAGAAGTTCCCGAAGTATGCGGAAAAATCAAAGAGCTTTCTTTGACAAAAGCATATGATATTCTTAAAACTTCGTTTGAAATAAATTTTGAGCCTTGGTATCTCGATATGTCGCATAGAATAAGGCATGGTATTTCAAAATTTTATGGCAATGACAGCTCTGTTCTTGCCGTTCAGCACGATCTTTGCGGAGAGGCTCTTTTGTCGCAGATCGCGACAATTCCCGAAAAGCGCGGACAGGGAAAAGCCTCGGAGCTTATTTTGTCCGTATGCAAAACGCTTTGTAAAAGCAATGTTTTTTTGCTTTGCGAGGACAAGAATTTGTCGTTCTATAAAAAGCTGGGTTTCATTCAGTCGGGGTTAAAGTGCGAACTTTCTGAATAAAATCTGAAATATTGTTCATATATATTGACTTATTTGTAAAATTGTGATACAATATATTATATGTTAATTTACGGAAGTGGTTTTTTATGCCAAATGGAAAACTTGTTGTAATCGAAGGGCTTGACGGATGCGGAAAATCAACGCAGCTCGGACTTCTGGCAGAGCATTTGAATAAACTCGGAAAAGATTTTCGCGCTATAAGTTTTCCGAACTATGAAACGCTTAGTGGAAAACTGGTCCAGCAATACCTTGACGGAACAGTAAAATGCGAAGGTAAAAACGGAGCTTATTCGGCATCTACGATCTACGCCATTGACAGATATGTAAGCTACGTTACAGACTGGAAGGAATTTTACCTGAACGGCGGTTTTGTCATCACAGGAAGATATACAACTTCAAATGCGATATACCAGCTCGCTAAAATGCCCGAAGAAGAATACGATTTATTTTTAGAATGGCTTTTTGATTTTGAGTATATTAAGCTCGGTCTTCCTAAACCCGATAAGGTCATTTTTCTCGATATGCCTGTTGAGGTATCACAGGAGCTTTTGAAAAAGCGTTATAACGGCGATGAAAATAAAAAGGATATCCACGAAAGAAACATAAGTTTTCTGGAACAGTGCCGTAAAAGCGCATTGTTCGCGGCAGACCGCTGCGGCTGGGATATAGTCGAATGTGCAAAGGACGGCAGTCCGTTTTCTGTAGACGATATTTTCAAAAAAATATGCGGACAGCTTGATATTATATTATCAAAGGAGAACAATTAAATGGTTTATGTATTTCTTGCAAACGGATTTGAAGAAACCGAGGCTATTGCGCCGATAGACATGCTGCGCAGGGCGAAACTTGATGTAATAACCGTCGGCGTCGGCGGCAGGGAAGTGACAAGCTCTCACAAGATCCCTATGAAGGCGGATATTGAGGATAAGGATATTGAGCTTTCAGACAAGCTCGAAATGATAGTTTTGCCGGGAGGTTCGCTTGGAACTGCAAATCTTGAAACATCTTCCGTTGTTCAGTCGTCGATAGACTATTGTGCTGAAAATCATATTCCTATGGGAGCAATTTGCGCAGCACCCTCGATATATGGAAAAAGAGGACTGTTAAAGGGACACAAGGCTACTGCTTTTCCCGATTACAGAAAGTTTCTTGATGGGGCAGAAATATCAGAGCGTAACGTTGTTACCGACGGACTGTTCACAACTGCCGCGGGAGCGGGCGTTTCGGTAGATTTCGGGCTTGAGCTTGTAAAAGTTCTTAAAGGAAAAGAACTAAGCGACACAATACGCAACACCATACAATGCGAGAAATAAAATCAGCTCTCAGAAAAGAGCTTATTGCACGAAGAAAAGCAATGGACGCGGCAAAAAAAGCCGCCGCTGATGAAAGTATTTTCAGACAGCTTGTTCCGCTTGTAAATTCCTCGAGCAACGTGTTTTGTTATGCGTCGACCGAAATAGAAGTGGACACAAGGCGCATTATCGGATATTGCCTTTCAAATAATATTCCCGTTGCATTGCCTGTAAGCGGCGAAAGTGAATTGTCATTCTATTATATTGACGATATAAACGAGCTTGAAAAAGGGCGGTATAATATCGATGAACCGCCGAAAAGCAGGCCCGCTTATGCCGGCGAAAAGACGCTTTGTATCGTTCCTGCGCTTTGCGCCGACGAAAATGGGTATAGGCTCGGCTATGGAAAAGGATATTATGACAGGTTTTTAAAGAGCTTTAACGGAACAAGCGTTATAATTTGTTATAAGGATTTTTTATGTGAGATACCGAAAGAATCTCACGATATGCAGACAACGTTCACTATCTTTGATGAATGATCTGCTTGACGGAGGTCGTAAATGGACGACAATAAATTGATATTTGATTCTGATGAGAAAGACGAAAAAGAATCCGAGAATGAACTCGAAGAGCCATTTGAGGAAAAACTTGAAGAAACACAGGAGATAACCAGTATTTCTGACTTTACAGGTGAGAAAAAACTGTTTTCATTGCCCGAGGACGTATTAGAAAGCGAAAGCTCAGATGAGCTTGGAAAGACACGTCTGATGGGAACCATAAAGGAAAACCCGGTGCAGAATGTTCCTGTTGAAAATGTTGTAAAACGTCGTAAAAGGCGTAAAAATAAAAGTAACGTAGATCACACAAGGACAATGGGACAAGTCTTTCTCGGAGTTATACTTGCGGTCGTATCGCTTGCTGCCGGAGTATTACTCGCGGTATATACGATAAACGGTCTGCGTGATTTTACGGGAATGTCAAAGACCATACGCGAGGCAGAAGTAACTATAGACAGCAGTATGTCGCCAGATAAGATAGTTGACGAGCTGTACAGCAACGGTATTATAAATATGCCGTTTCTGATGAAAACATATATTAAAATTACTGACAGCGGCGAAAAGCCTTTTCTTACAGGAAGTTATAAGCTGTATTCAAATATGTCTTACGGTAGCCTTATAACTACACTGAAATCGCCCAAGGAATATACCGAACAAGTAAAGGTAACTATTCCAGAGGGATTAACGGCAAAAGAAGTAGGCGAGCTACTCGAAAAGAATTATGTCTGCAAAGCGTCTGATTTTGAAAAATGCTATAAGCAGAAATTAAATAAATACGATTTTGAAGAAGGCATTGAGGACAACCCCAATCGTTTGAATATGCTTGAGGGCTATCTGTTCCCGGACACTTACTTTTTCTATGTGGTAGACGATCTAAAGAAAGGGTTAAAGGTAGATACGACATATTATGCGGAAATGGCCGCAGACAAGATGTATGATACCTTTGAACAAAAGATAACAAAATCCATGAAACAGAGGATGGAAGAGCTTGGCATGTCGCTTGACGAAGTTATACGCCTTGCCTCTTTGATATGCTGGGAAGGTACTAATAAAACCAATATGGAGGGAGTTTCATCTGTTTTCCATAATCGTCTGAATAATCCCGAAAATTTCCCTATGCTCCAGTCTGATACGACTGACACTTATATAGAAAGAGTTATAAAGCCCGCAACGACCTCAACAAATAAAGAAAAAATGCAGGCTATAGCGGACGCTTATGACACATATAAGTGCGAAGGACTCCCCGCAGGAGCGATATGCAATCCCGGTCTTGATGCGATAGAGGCGGCGCTTTACCCTGCAAGCACAAGTTATTATTACTTCCTCGCAAGTAAGGACGGAACATTCTACTGGGCAAAAACAGTTGAAGAACATGAACAGAATATCATAGACGCCGCTTTGAGAGAAGAAAACAGCGGCACCTGAGGTGGCAAATATTGTTTAGAAAGACAGAACTTCTTTCTCCCGCAGGAGATCATGAAAGCCTGTTATATGCTCTCGATTATGGAGCGGACGCCGTTTATCTTGGCGGAAAAAGTTTCGGAATGAGGGCGGGAGCAAAAAACTTTACGGAAGAAGAACTTTGTTCAGCCGTGCAGGCAGCGCATAAAAAAGGCGTAAAGGTCTACATTACCTGCAACATTGTTCCAAACAATGATGAGATAGAACGCTTTCCCGAATTTATTTCTGCGGCGGTAAACGCAGGAGTAGACGCTGTAATTGCCGCGGATATAGGCATTATTTCCCTTATCCGCGAATTGCAGCCGAAACTTGAGATACACGCCTCTACTCAAACGGGTATAGTAAATTACAGGACAGCCCTCGAACTGTATAAAATGAGAGTAAAACGTGTTGTACTAGCGCGGGAAGTCGATCTTAAAGAAATAAAAAAGATAAGGAATAACATTCCCGATGATCTTGAAATAGAGGCGTTTGTTCATGGAGCAATGTGCGTTTCATTTTCGGGAAGGTGCCTTATTTCCGAATATCTTACGGGGAGAAACGCAAACCGAGGAGAATGCGCCCAGCCTTGCAGATGGGAATATTACCTTATGGAGCAAAAACGTCCCGGAGAATTTTATAAGGTCTTTGAGGACGAGCGCGGGAGCTATATACTGAACGCCCGTGATATGTGCATGATAGAGCATATAAACGATCTGCTCGAAGTGGGTATTGACAGCTTTAAGATAGAGGGCAGGGCAAAATCCGCATATTATACCGCTCTTACTACAAATGCATACAGAACGGCGATTGACTGTACGTTAAAAAATGAAAAGATACCCGGATGGGTCTTTGATGAAATGAACAAAATAAGTCACAGACCGTATTGCACGGGCTTTTTCTACGGCAGTCCTTCTGACGGGAGCGGTTCACAGAACGCGAACATTATAACAAACGGCGGTCAGTATTTTGCGGACAGCGGATATATCCGAGGTTATGATTTTGTGGGTGCAGTAGACGGTTGCAGCGGCGGCGTAATGAGGCTTACGGTAAGAAATTATTTTGAGCTTTCAGATGAGCTTGAGCTTGTTGTTCCGAAAAAAGCTCCTATAAAGTTCGTTCCTCAAAAAATGCATTACAGCAGCGGAGAAGAAACATCTGTTGCAAATCATGCAATGGAGCAGATAACTATAATAACGGACATAGATGTTCCGGAGCGTTCTCTTCTCAGGAAAAAAATTGCCGAAAAGAGGTAGTTTATGGAAAATTCCGATATCTTTCCTCATATCGACCATACATTGTTAGATCCTGCGGCATCTTCTGTACAGATTGCCGCGCTTTGCCATGAGGCGATAAAGTATCATACGGCGTCTGTTTGTATTCCTCCGTGTTTTGTAAAACGCGCGCGGAATAACTTTCCCGATCTTAATATATGCACCGTTATAGGATTTCCGCTTGGTTATTCTACCTCAAATGTAAAGTGGTTTGAAACAAAAGACGCGATAGAAAACGGCGCGGACGAAATTGATATGGTCATAAATCAAAATGAAGTGAAAAACAAAAGATATACTTATGTTGAAAAGGAAATCGAGCTGATAAAGGACGCCTGCGGCGATAAGATACTTAAAGTCATAATTGAGACCTGCAACCTTTCCGAGCAGGAAAAAATAGAATTGTGCAGGATAGTAACAAGCGCGGGAGCGGATTATATAAAGACATCAACAGGTTTCGGAAAAGCAGGAGCCGATATTGAGGATATCCGACTTTTCAGAAAATATATAGGCGAAAACGTTAAAATAAAGGCAGCAGGCGGAATAAGCTCAAAAGAACAGCTAGAATTATTTTTAAACGAAGGCTGCGACAGGATAGGAACGAGCCGCGCGGTTAAGCTCCTTACTAAAGGTGAATGAAATGATAAAACGTGTTTTTCTGATAGTTTTGGACAGTTTCGGCATAGGAGAGCTGCCCGATGCCGAGATGTTCGGCGACAAGGGAGCGAATACCCTGCGTTCTTGCTATAAAACGGGAAATCTTGTTGTTCCGAATATGTCAAAGCTCGGTCTGTTCAACATTGACGGCGTTTCAGTTGATGAAAATGAAAAACAACCGAGCGGAGCTTTCCTGCGGCTTTCAGAGCTTTCAAAAGGGAAGGACACAACAACGGGTCACTGGGAAATCGCAGGAACAATAAGCGAAAAGGCTTTTCCCACTTTTCCCGGTGGTTTTCCAAAAGAAATAATCGACGAGTTTGAAAAAAGAACAGGCAGGAAAACGCTCTGCAACAAACCGTATTCCGGAACAAAAGTTATTGCAGATTACGGGGAAGAGCATATAAAAACGGGAGCGCTCATAGTTTACACTTCGGCTGACAGCGTATTTCAGATAGCGGCGCATGAGAATATAGTTCCTGTTGAAACGTTATATGAATATTGTAAGATCGCACGTGAAATACTCACGGGAGAATATGCCGTAGGCAGAGTTATAGCCCGTCCGTTTGAGGGAGAATTTCCGTTTACAAGAACTTCGCGCAGGCACGATTTTTCGCTTGTTCCGCCTAGAAACACAATGCTCGATATATTGAGTGCCAACGGCTTTGAAACAATAGGCATAGGAAAGATAAGCGATATCTTCGCGGGAAAAGGAATTAAAACAGCAGAGCGTGAAATAGGCAACGCTGTTGATATGAAAATTACCTCCGAATATCAGGAAAAGGACTGGAGCGGGCTGTGTTTTACAAATCTTGTCGATTTTGATATGCAGTACGGTCATCGCCGCGATCCGCAAGGTTATACAAATGCTTTGAATGACTTTGACAGATGGCTTGGCGGATTTATCGGAAAAATGCGCTCGGAAGACGTTCTTATATTGACTGCGGACCATGGGTGCGACCCATGTCACAGCGGTACGGATCACACCCGCGAGCATATTCCCGTTTTGATCTATGGAAATAAAATAAAGCCCGTAAATCTCGGAACAAGAGCAGGTTTCTGTGAGATAGCGGGTACTATTCTCGATATGCTGGGAGCAAAGGAAAAAGTTGACGGAAAAGGCTTTGCCGACGAAATAATTAAAGAAAACAATGTATAATTTTTGTATTAAAACACCTGTTGCGGATGATCTGAAATATTTTCTTTCGATGAATAAAAGACTGTTTGGCGAGGAATGTTTGTCCGATCTTGACAGCGGTTTCGTTTTTGATGAGATAATAAATGACGACAAAGGGATACTTCTTACGGTTTACCTTGGAAACCGAATGGCAGGATATGCTTATGTCGTCGAAGTTTATTCAATGAAACGCGGTCATTATGCCGAAGTCATTGATTTTTATACAAGTGAATACTATAGAAAACATGGCGCAGACGTTTATTTGCTGAGGGCAATAGAGCAATGGTCTAGTCAGACTGCATGTCATGAGCTTGTATTCAGCGCTGATGATGACATTAAAAAGAGTCTGCTGGAAAAGTTAAGATACATAAAAGACGATAACTCGAACGTTTACTGGAAAAAGGTATAATCTTTTATGTTAAATAAAGAAAGGAACTGTTTAAAATGAGTGAATGTAATCACAATTGTTCGGGATGTTCCGAAAATTGCTCGGAGCGCGACCCGAAAAGCTTTCTTGAAAAGCCCCACGAGCTTTCTCATATAAAGAAAGTTATAGGCGTTGTAAGCGGAAAAGGAGGCGTCGGAAAGTCTCTCGTTACTTGTATGAGCGCGGTCTTGATGAACAGAAGAGGTTTTAGTACAGCCGTCCTTGACGCGGACATAACAGGGCCTTCCGTTCCAAAAGCATTTGGAATAAAGGAAAAGGCGCAGGGCAATGAAACCGCTATTTTCCCGGTAAAAACCAAAAAGGGAATAAGGGTTATGAGCGTAAATCTGCTTTTGCCTGATGATACCGACCCCGTTGTATGGAGAGGACCTATAATTGCGGGAACGGCAAAACAGTTCTGGACGGACGTTGTCTGGGACGATGTGGACTATATGTTTGTGGATATGCCTCCGGGAACGGGCGATGTTCCGCTTACTGTATTCCAGTCAATACCGCTCGACGGAATTATAGTCGTTACATCTCCCCAGGAGCTTGTGTCCATGATAGTTGGAAAAGCTGTAAAAATGGCGGAAATGATGAATATTCCCATAATAGGGCTTGTTGAGAATATGAGCTATGTCGAGTGTCCCGACTGCAAAAAGAAAATAAGCGTATTCGGCGAAAGCCACATTGACGAGACCGCGACAAAATTCGGTCTGAAAGTCATAGCAAAGCTCCCTATAGACGCGGAGCTTGCAAAGCTTGTTGACAGCGGTCTTCTGGAGCTAATGGAAACAACTGCCGCAGATCCTATCGCGGACGCTATAGAGGAATTTTGTAAATGAGCAGGGGAGATATCGCTTACGAAAATTTTCTGAAAGGCTATAACTGCACGCAAGCAGTAACGGTCGCGTTCTCTGATATTTTCGGACTTTCGGAAGATAAGCTCGCGAAAATATCGGGCGGATTCGGCGGGGGAATGGGCAGAATGAGAGAGGTCTGCGGAGCGTTTTCGGGCATTGTTATGATACTGAGCGAAGTATACGGATATTCCGAACCAAAAGATCTCGAAACGAAAAAAGCGCTGTATGAAAAAATACGTGCCGCCGCTGATCAATTCCGCAAAGACAACGGCAGCATAATCTGCCGCGAGCTTTTAGGGCTTGAAAAAATGGAAACGTCGGCTGTTCCCGAATCTCGAACCGCCGAGTATTACAAAAAACGCCCGTGTCCAATGCTTTGCAAATATGCGGCTGACCTCGCAGAGAAAATGATAAACACGGAAAAATAATTCTGTTATAAAAGAAAAACGCCTTTACGTTCTACTACGCAAAGGCGTTTTTTATTATTTAAGTAAATAATCAAAGACTCTTGATTATCTCGCCCATAAGATTGGGAGTAGCCGAAATAGCGTTGCTCTCGTCTGTGTCAATGTGCATAGCGTCTGCGAACTTTTCGCTTACTCTTACAACAACATCACCGAGAATAGCCTCTCTACCGTTTGTCTTGCACTTTACCCAAACAACGTCCTTGCTCTTAAGACCGAGCTTTTCAGCAGTTTCGGGAGTAAGGTGAATGTGGCGCTTTGCAACTATAACGCCTTCCTTTATGGTAACTTCGCCCGCAGGACCTCTGAGCGTGCAGCCGGGAGTTCCCGCAATATCTCCGCTCTCACGGATAGCAATATCAACACCGATAGAACGCGCGTCTGTTGCCGAAAGCTCGACCTGATCCGCACTGCGGCAAGGACCGAGTATAGAAACGTTTGCAAGCTCTCTCTTAGGACCTACGACCGTAACTCTCTGTTCGCTCGCAAACTGTCCGGGCTGTGAAAGATCCTTTTTCTTTGTAAGCTCTGCGCCTTTTCCGAAAAGGACTTCAAGCGTCTCCTTTGTAACGTGAACGTGTCTTGCCGATGTTTCAACAAGTATTTCTGCCATTTTAATTCCCTCCAAAATATTTTTAGGGCGATATGCCCAAAATTTACTCTTTAATTATACTACTTTTTTCTGAAAAAATCAAGTAAATCTATTGAAATTTATAAAAAAATATGTTATAATTTGAAATTGAAAGTGAAAATCATTTTCAATTTCAGAGATCGGGTGTTATAAATAAATGGACAGAAACAATTACAATACAAAACAGCGTGATGAAATAGTAGAGTTTTTCTCAAAGCGCCGCGGCAAATGCTATTCCGCAAAAGAAATAATAAAAAGCGGCGAGATAACTTCAGGGGAAGCTACGGTATACAGAACACTTTCAAAGCTCACGGAAAGCGGAGTTTTAAAGCGCTTTACCGACGGAAATTCTTCTTGTTATCAGCTTGCGGACTCTGACGAGTGTTCTTCGCATTTCCATTTGAAGTGTGAAAAATGCGGAAAACTTATTCATCTCGACTGCGATTTTATTGCTCAAATACAGGAGCATATAAAGTCAAAGCACGATTTTCTGGTAGATATCGGAAAAACGGTGTTTTACGGATTGTGCGGCGACTGCGCAAAGGGTGAAGAAAATGTTTAAGAAATTTTTCTCGCTGCTTATTTGCGCGGTGATCGCGATGTTTTCATTCTGCGGGTGTAAGGATAATTCGCCCGACAACGGTAAGCTGAAAATAGTTACTGCGATTTTTCCCGCTTATGATCTAGCGCGGGAAGTATTCGGAGATAAGGCTGACATTACACTTCTTCTTAAACCGGGAACGGAAAGTCACAGCTATGATCCCTCAGCAAAGGATATTGTTAAAATAAACAACTGTGATCTGTTTATTTATAACGGCGGAGAGTCCGATGAATGGATAGAGAATATTCTGAATGACGTTGACGAAATAAATACTTTGCGAATGATGGACGCGGTAAATGTGCTCGAAGAGGAAGATGTTTTCGGCAGGGAAGAGGACAAGAATTCTGAAGAAACCGAATATGACGAGCATATATGGACGTCTCCCAAAAATGCCGAAAGGATAGTTTCAAGCATTTGCGAAAAAGCATCGGAATTATTTCCCGACTACAGCGCGGAATTTGAAAAAAATGCAAAAGTCTGTATCGACAAAATAAATGATTTAGATAAACGCTTTGAAGAACTGCTTTTGGGAGAGGACAGATATTTTGTTTTCGGCGACAGATTTCCGCTGTTATATTTTTTCAAGGAATACGACCTAAATTATTACGCGGCGTTTCCGGGCTGTAATTCCGAAACAGAACCTTCTGCGCAAATAATAGCATTTCTAGATGAAAAGCTAAAAGAAGAAGATACGATAAAAACTGTGTTCTGCATTGAGCTTTCAAACCACAAGCTCGCACAAACGCTTGCTGACGAACATGGACTTGATATAGCTGAATTTCACTCCTGCCATAACATTTCAGCAGACGATTTTTCGGAAGGGGAGAGCTATATTTCTCTTATGGAGAGAAATTATGAGATGCTGAAAAAGGCTCTAGGGAAATAGATAAACATTACAGAAAGATAAAACACAATTATGGCGTTAATTAAAGTTAATGATCTTACGTTATCGTATGAAAATATCACGGTAACAGAAAAACTGAATTTTACGGTAGAAAGCGGAAATTACCTTTGTATCGTCGGAGAAAACGGTTCGGGAAAAAGTACGCTCGTAAAGGCGCTTTTGTCGCTCAAAAAGCCTGAGAAGGGAACTATTGAGTTCGGGGAAGGGCTGAAGAAAAATGAAATAGGTTATCTTCCACAGCAGACGAGCGCACAGAAAAGTTTTCCCGCAAGCGTGTATGAGGTGGTTATTTCCGGCTGCCTTAATTCGCGTGGGATACGTCCGTTTTATTCTGCAAAAGAGCGTAAAACCGCTTTGGACAATATGGAAAAGCTCGGAATAATGGAGCTTAAAAACCGCAGTTACCGCGAGCTTTCGGGCGGACAGCAGCAGCGCGTTTTACTTGCAAGAGCGCTTTGCGCAACAAAAAAACTTTTATTGCTCGATGAACCTGTTACGGGACTTGATCCTATAATTACAGCGGAATTTTACGAGTTAATTGCAAAAATCAATTCCGAGGGAATTACCGTAATTATGGTAACACATGATATTTCAGCGGCAACGGCATACGCAGACCGCATACTGTGTATGCGCGAGGACAGATATTTTTTCGGAACTAACGAGGAATTTAAAAACAGCGATTTCGCAGATCTTGCGGGAAGAAAATTTGCGAAAGGCGGTGAAAATGGTGACTGAAATAATAACGGATATTTTCAGCACACCCGTTCTTGTAAGAGCGCTTATTGTAGGTATTCTTGTGTCTTTATGCGCGGCGCTTTTGGGAGTAAGTCTGGTCTTAAAGCGCTTTTCAATGATAGGAGATGGATTATCACACGTCGGTTTTGGAGCGCTTGCTGTCGCAACAGTGATGAACTTAGCGCCCATGGCTGTAGCTATACCCGTAGTAATAGCGGCGGCGTTTCTGCTTTTAAGATTATCTTCAAACGGCAAAATAAAGGGCGATGCTGCTATTGCTCTTATTTCAACGGGCGCGCTCGGAATAGGCGTTATGGCTGTATCGCTTTCAGACGGCGTAAACGTCGATATAAACAGCTATCTTTTCGGAAGTATAATCTCCGTCAGCAAAAGCGATGTAGTTATAAGCATTATACTTGCACTTATAGTTTTGTTTATGTTTGTGTTCTTTTACACAAAAATCTTCGCCATAACTTTTGACGAAAGTTTTGCAAAAGCAACAGGCGGCGCTGTGAGCGCGTATAATATGATGATAGCGTTACTAACTGCGATAACGATCGTTATAGGTATGCGACTTATGGGAAGTATGCTTATTTCAAGCCTTATTATTTTCCCGGCGCTCTGCTCAATGCGTGTATTCAAGAGCTTTCTTTCAGTTACGATAAGCTCAGCCGTTGTATCCGTAATAACATTTATTGTGGGAATGATGATCTCATACGCCTTTGACGCGCCCTGCGGAGCAAGCATTGTTTGCGTGAATATAGCGGCATTTGCAGGATTCTTTATAGTAGGAAAAATTGTAAGTAAATAAAAAACCGCCTTTGATTTTTATGACCAAAGGCGGTAATTTTATTTTTTGTCCTTTGGCTCAACCTTTGCCAAAGGATTTTTATTCATTGCGTTTTCCATTTGAGCGTTTGAAACGTGTGTGTAAATTTGCGTAGTATTAAGATTTTCATGCCCTAAAACGTCTTTAAGTACTCTGACATCTACGCCGTTTTGATACATAAGCGTTGCGGCAGTATGACGAAGTTTGTGAACAGACAGTCCCATATTATCAAGCCCGCTTTTTTTCAGACATTCCTCAACGATCTGCTGAACACGGCGGTTTGATATCCTTGTACGCCTGCGGCTTAAAAATAAAGCGTCAGTCGGCGCTGACATATCCCGCATACCTTTTTCTCGACGCACTTCAACATCTGTAATATCGGGTGAAATATAGTCGTTATACGCGTTTACGCATGCCTCATTAAGGTAAATTATACGTTCTTTACTGCCTTTTCCAAGCACTTTCATGGAGTAAATTTCTTCTCCGGCGCTGTTACGGGTTTTCCGGATATCGCTCATATTTATTCCTACAAGCTCCGACAAACGCATTCCACAGTTAAGGAAGAAAACTATTATGCAATAATCGCGTTTCGGATCGGGCGTATCAACGTTTACAAGAAGTTCAAGCGACTGTTCGAGCGTCAGAAACTTAGGCAAAGCAGGTTTTGGCGTCGGAAGTTCAAGATTTATCATAGGACTGACTTCAAACATATGTTTATTGTTAGTAAGAAATTTATAAAACTGACGCAGAGTAACAGCTTTGCGATAACGAGCTTTTTGGTTGTTGTTTTTCTTTGTCTGCATGAATATCAGAAATTCCTGCGCGTCCTGTAAATCTACAGATTTAATATCATCGTCGGTTATATCTGAAATATCAATTTCTGAAAAATCTTTTTCCTTTGCAAGATTTCTGCTTATTTTATAATATCTGAAAAAACTTTTAAGGTCGTTATAATAATTTTTAACTGTAAGCTCCGAACGAGCTTTAACGATCTGCTCATAATAAATAAAGTCTTTAATGGACTGCGGCGCGGAATCGTAATATTTGTTGCCTGACATGTTTTATACCTCCCTCTTATTTCGTAAAATTTATATTTTACGCAATAGCATATATATTCCCCTACTGCTCTAATTATAACATTTTGGGCGAAATTAGTCAATAGTCTTAATTACACGCAATTATATGTGAATATCAAAACATGCACAGAAAAATTATTTTAAATAACATTTGCAAATTAAAAATTATAAAGTTTAAAAATTTCTCTAACGTTTTTTTATTTGTAAATGCTTAATAAAAATCAATACTGTTTTTTATACAAAAAGATAAAAAAACAGTTGATTTTTTTAGAAGAATATGTTATTATAATATTGTAAATGAATTATCGTGATGTCACGGTAAAGTTGAAAGGATTTTTTGTTATGACCAAATCTGAAAAACCGGCAAAAACTACCGCTCCAAAGACTGCGGCTAAGAAAGCTGTTTCTAAAAAAGCTACAGCAAAGACCGCTGTCACAAGAAAAAAAGCTGTTAAAAAGCCTAAGTTTGCTACGGCAGACGAAATGTGCTTAAAGCTCAGAAAGCTTATAAACAGCGAAAAAGCTGCCGTTATCAAGACTAATGTAGCTGTTGATATCGAAGTCTGGGGACTTGAAAATGACAGTAATTGCCATTTGTATATTGAGATAAAAGACGGCGCTGTAAACGTACAGCCTTATGAATACAATGATTGCAGCCTTGAGGCGTATATCAGCTATGATAATATGATGAAACTCCTTGACGGAAAGCTCACAATAAAAGATGCAATCGCTGATGGTTCTTTAAATGCAAACGGAAATATTCCTGCGGCTGTTATGGTTGCGTCGATATTCTGAATTTTAAATATTATTTTGCCCCCGATACAAGTCGGGGGCAATTTAACGGAGCTAAAAATGACAGAGATAATTAAAATGACGGAAAACGAGCTTTCGCAGTGTATGGATATATGGAACAGCGTAGTCCTTGACGGAAACAGTTTTCCTCAGACCGAAACTCTCGACCTTAATTCTGCAAGAGATTTTTTTGACAGTCAGTCATATACAGGCGCTGCAATACTTACTGAAAATCATGAAGTAGTCGGAGTTTATATTTTACACCCGAACAACGTAGGAAGATGCGGTCATATCTGCAATGCAAGCTACGCGGTAAAAAAAGACAAACGCGGAATGCACATAGGCGAAACAATGGTAAAGGATTGTATCAAAAAAGGTCGTGAGCTTGGTTTTAAGATATTGCAGTTCAACGCTGTCGTAAAGTCGAACACGCCCGCGCTTGAGCTTTATAAAAAGCTCGGTTTTAAACAGCTAGGTATCATTCCAAACGGCTTTTTAATGAAAGACGGACGTTATGAGGACATTATCCCTCATTATATCGAGCTTTAGACTTGACTTTTTTACCAAGATATAGTATAATATTATTTGTAATCGTACAATAAAAAGAAAAGCATATTCTTGTTCGGAGGACAGCTATGGAAAAAGTTGTTATAAACGCAAGCACGAGTTATGAAATACTGCTTGCCAAAGGCTTGCTCGATGTTTCGGGAGAGCTTATTTCCCGTGTTATTAAACCTACGGCGAAGGCTTGTGTAGTTACTGACGATAATGTTGATAAATACTACGGCGAACGTTTGATGAAATCGCTTGACAAGGCTGGCATAAAAGCTAAAAAATTTGTTTTCCCTCACGGTGAGGCATCTAAAAACCACTCTACCCTGCTCGGGATCTACGATTTTTTGGCGGAAAACGGTTATACGCGCTCTGATTTTATTGTGGCTCTCGGAGGCGGAGTTGTCGGGGATACGGCGGGTTATGCGGCGGCAACGTATATGCGCGGGATAGAGTTTGTACAGATACCGACAACCGTAGTTTCACAAGCTGACAGTTCTGTTGGCGGAAAAACAGCGGTGAACATAAATTCGGGAAAAAATCTTGTCGGCGCTTTTCATCAGCCGAAACTTGTTATCTGCGATACCGACACGCTTAAAACTCTTACGCCCGAATTTTTCTCGGACGGTATGGCGGAAGTTATAAAGCACGGAATGATTAAATCGCCCGAGCTGTTTGAAATACTTTCGAGTGGAGATATAAACGACAATATTGTTGATATAATGCGCAGAAATGTTTCTATCAAAGGGCAGGTCGTAGAAAACGACGAGCGCGAAAAAGGCGAAAGAATGCTTTTGAATTTCGGGCACACTCTTGCACACGCGCTTGAAAAATATTATAACTATACAGGCATTACTCACGGAAACGCCGTTGCTGTAGGAATGAGCGTTTTCACGCATATTGCCGAACGCAGAGGTATGTGCAGAAAAGGCGTAGGCGACAAATTAGACGCTCTTCTGACAAAATGTGGTCTGCCTATAAGCGACAGAGCTCCGCTTGATAAACTTTATGAGCTTTCGCTCCGCGACAAAAAACATCTCTCGGACGGAATGAATATCGTTATTTGCTCGGACATAGGAAAAAGCGAAGTTATAAAAATGTCTGTCGAAGAATACAAGGAGTTTATAAATAGCTGAATATGGATATAAAAATTACTCCAAAAAAACTTTTCGGAAAGGTTTTAGTGCCGCCTTCAAAAAGTGTCGCTCACAGAATGATAATCGCTGCCTCTCTTTCTGACGGCAGGTCTGAAATATCAAACCTCTTCCCTTCCGTTGATATTAAAGCAACTCTCGGCTGTATGGAATCGCTTGGCGCGAAAATAATTTATGACGGCAAAACGGCTGTAATTGAAGGAATAAAATCTGTTCCCGAAAAAGCGGTTTTGGATTGCTGTGAATCAGGCTCGACGCTCAGATTTCTTATCCCTGTGGCGGCTGCTCTCGGAGTAAACGCCGAGTTCAAAGGCAGAGGGAAATTGCCCGAAAGACCGATAACTCCGTATATAAACGAGTTTCCGAAACATAACGTTTCTTTTGAATTTTCGGGTGAATATAATTTGCCATGCAAAATAAAAGGTAAATTGAGCGGAGGGACATTTGAAATAGACGGCGGCATTTCTTCTCAGTTTATTACAGGGCTTTTGTTCGCGCTCCCTCTTATTTGTGAGAATAGCGAAATAAGGCTCACCTCTCCCCTGCAATCAAAGCCTTATGTTGATATAACTTTAGGTGTTCTCCGTGATTTCGGATGCGGAATAACCGAAACAGACACGGGTTATGCAATAAATAGCGTAGGAAAATTCAAGCCTTTTTCGGGGAGCGTTGAGGGCGATTATTCACAGGCGGCGTTCTTTTATGTCGCAAACGCTCTCGGTTCTTCGGTTGAAATAAACGGACTGAATGAAAACTCATTTCAAGGCGACAAGGCTATTATAGATATTTGTAAGAATGCCGGAAATGCATTTGAAATTGACTGCTCGGATATTCCCGATCTTGTGCCTGTAATGTCGGTGCTTGCTTGTTTTTGCAGCGGCACAAGCCGAATTTTAAACGCAGGCAGACTTAGAATAAAAGAATGTGACAGGCTTGCGGCAATGGAAGAATGTCTGAATAAGATAGGCGGAAACGTAAGTTCAACCGCAGACAGCCTTGAAATAGAGGGCGTCGGAACGCTTAAAGGCGGCGAGGTCGGCTGTTTCAACGACCACAGGATAGCAATGGCTATGGCGATCGCCGCGACAAGATGTGAAACGCCTCTGATAATTCGCAAGGCGGAATGTGTTGCAAAGTCTTATCCCGATTTCTTTGATGTTTACAGAGAGCTCGGAGGAAACGCAGAAGAGGTTTAAAAATTTAAAATGACAAGAGAAGAAATAAAAGCGCATATATTTGAAACCTATGGCGTAAAGGAAGATTACCCGTGGGAGAATGACACGACCGATGCTGTTTTCCGTCATCCCGAAAACAAAAAATGGTTTGCACTTTTAATGAATATACCTGCGTCCAAGCTCGGCATAAAAAGCGACAAGAATATTGATATACTGAATGTAAAGTGCGACAATATACTTATAGGCTCGCTAATCAGAGAAAGCGGTTTCTTCCCTGCTTATCACATGAACAAAAGCTGCTGGATAACGGCGGCTCTCGACGGATCGGCTGACGATGAAAAAATAAAATGGATCTTGGATATGAGCTTTGACGCTACAAAGAAAACCGTAAAGGCAAAATAGATACGGAGGAAAATATGTCATCTTGTTTTAACGGCGGTATTGATATTTCGATTTTTGGCGAGAGCCACGGAAAAGCTATAGGCGTTGTTATTGATAATATCCCTGCGGGAGAAGAAATAGATACCGAAAAAATAGCCGAATTTATGCGGCGGAGAGCGCCTAAAAAAGACGGAACGTCTACAACACGCAATGAAAAAGATATTCCCGAAATAATGTCGGGACTTTATGAGGGAAAAACGACGGGAACTCCCATGTGCGCTGTGATCTATAATTCCGATCAGCATTCGTCGGATTATGGAAATATATCGCATATCGCGCGTCCCGCTCACGCTGATTTTACGGGATTTCTGCGTTATAACGGCGCGAACGACCCGCGCGGCGGCGGGCATTTTTCGGGAAGGCTTACTGCTCCGCTTTGTTTTTCTGGGGCTGTCTGCGGACAGATACTCGAACACAGAGGAATTACAACAGGCGCACATATCGAAAGAATAAAAGATGTATGCGACGAAAAGTTTGACCCCGTAAATGTTTCAGCAAATCAGCTAAATGCTCTAAAGAGCGGTTTTCCTGTTCTTTCGGCAGGCGTTGAAGAAAAAATGCGTGAAGTCATAAACAGCGCAAGAATGAATATGGACAGCGTCGGCGGGATAGTTGAATGTGCCGCGGTCGGATTTCCTGCGGGAATAGGCTCTCCGATGATGGACGGACTGGAAAATATAATTTCACGTTTGGTTTTTTCAATTCCTGCGGTTAAAGGAATTGAATTCGGAAACGGTTTTTCATGCGCGGATATTTACGGCAGCGAGAACAATGATGAATTTTACATTGAAAACGGAAAAGTCCTTACTAAAACAAACAACCATGGAGGAATTCTGGGCGGGATAAGCTCGGGAATGCCTATAATTTTTCGAGCGGCATTCAAACCCACACCGTCTATTTCCCGTCCGCAGAAGAGCGTTGATTTCAAGGAAATGACCGAAACAGAGCTTGAAATAAAAGGAAGACACGATCCGTGCATAGTGCCGCGCGCGGTGCCATGTATAGAATCGGCGCTCAATATCGCGCTTTTGTCTGCAATGATAAACGATCCGAAAATTTAAAAAAGGAGGATTTGGTTTTGGAAGTTCCAAGAATACGAGTTGAAAATATTGACGATATCTGCGTGCTGATATGTCACCTTATCTATTCCCTCGGTTGTCCGCTGTCTAAAAATCAACTTATTGAAATAACATCACTTGAAGACGCGGTAAACTATTTCGGACTTATGAAAGCCCTTGATAAAGCAAAGGGACATCTGCTGAAAGCTGTCGTAACTGACAATGAAACAGTATATTCAAATACAGAGTTCGGGGTAAAGGCTGCTCGTGAGCTTGGTTCAAATGTTCCGCTATCGGTTCGTGATAAAATGTTTAAAGAGGCTATAAGAGTCTATACACGTGATGCTATGAAGAAAAAAGGCTCTATGATAGCTGTAAGATATATCGAAAACTCCGATAAAACATGTACTATCGGCGTCAGGATAATGGACGAGGAAACTACAAAGCAGAAATATTTTCTTGAAATTACTGCTGAGAATTCGGAAAAAGCGGATCATATCAAAAATAAGATAAAAACCGCTCCAAAGGATTTTGTAAAATATCTTGATGATTATTTTAACGAGTAATTATACAGTAAATAACGGCTTGTTTTGATGCAAGCCGTTTATTGTTTCTAATTGTTAAACATTTCGGTTTCCTTACCGCCCGAAAGACTGACATTATTCGGAGAAAGCCAATCGTCCTGCGGACCGCATACAAGCCTTGAGAAGATATAGGCGCGGCGCAGACTGAGAACTGTCCGAGCCTGATAACTCCCCGAACGCGTTACCTCCACAGCAAGAGCGGCGTCGGGATTTTTCCCATCAATAAGCGCAAGCGGTATCATAAACGCTACTGAATCCGCGTCGGGAAGATATGCGGGAACAGCGGCTTTAAAATTTCGTTTAACGCGTTTTTCAGCATTCTCTACCGCGCTCCTCAAAGAATTTTGTATCCTGAAAGCTAACTTCCCGCTTTTTAAATACAATTCTTTCAACTTTTCACAGAGCCTCATTTGTTCTTCTTTTTGTGTTTCGGTTTTTATTCTCGGAATAATATCCATTGTTTCACGAACATCAAAAAACTGCTCGGAAAGATATTCAAGCGGGAAACGCTCTATATTGTCCAAAAATAGCCGCTCGTAGTCGATATACATATATTTTGCGGTATCAAATATCAGATCTTTACTGTTTTCAAAATAAACCGCCTGCCGCGGCAGTCTTTCAAATATTTCACGGATATTTTTACCCTTGATACTTGAATATGCCGTACAAAATCCAACAAGCTCGTTTTCGCCGTATTCATTATACTCAAAACAAGCAAAAATATCGTCATAATTTTTATCTGCAAGTCCTGTATTAAACGCGGAAAAATTTCTCGAAACACAAAACTTTTTCTCGGATATTATTTTTTTCAGCGTGTATCTTAAGTACTCGCCAAGTATATGAAGATCCCATTCTTCATCTAAAGCGAGCGCCTTTAATTCACACAACATTGTTAAATCTGTAAAAGCGTAATTTTCGGGATATTTTGCCGCAACAGACATCTTACTGTCACGAACAAATGTGTCCACATAATACAGAAACCAATCTTTTCCCTCATATGCGCTCGGTTTTAATGTAAGCTCTACAAAAGAACCGTCGCTCTTTTTGTATCTTATGGGAAAAACAATTTTCCCGCCATAGAAACGTATAGTGCCGTTGTTTCTTGCTGTTTCAAAATCCTCTGTAATATTATCATTAAGTTTAAAGAAATCAACAGATATCCCGTTTTCTTCAATAAATTTTTTTAGAATAGACATCGGCTTTACGGGAAGATTACAGAAATCCCTAAGCTTTCCCAAAGGAATTTTGCTGCTTTTCGCATATCCCACATCATAAGTGCCACTATGAACAACTTCATCAGCTTTCGCAAGTCTCAGAGATGATTTTCCTACATCTCTTATAGTAACGAGATATTGCGGCACGCCGCCAAGGATTATCTCTTTTAGCTCCAGAAAAGGCAACTGGGCAAGAAAATCCTTCATTTTCACATATCCATACTTTAACCTGTCAACGCCGCGATCAGTGAGAAGTTTGCTTATTGCCGCCATATGATGCGATTTATAGAGCGGGAAATTATCACAAAGCAAATTATAGATACGCTGTTTTTCTTCATCGGGAATTTCCGAAGGCTTTCTTTCAGGAATGCCCGAAGTCGTATTAGAAGACCTCGCTTTTTCAAATGAGAAATAAAGGCTCTTTCCGTATGAATTAAGATTTTTTGTAATTATTCCGTTTATCATTTGCCCGTCGTGACAATGCTCTATCGGGAAAATATATTTATCTCCCAAGAAAACAAGTTCGTCTGACTGCCTGGCGTCTTCAAACCGGCTGAAAACCAAATGTTTCATCTGCTGAACAGTCAGCTCATTTCCCAGTATCTTTGAAAGCGCATAAAGCGACTGTTGCGTCATTTCAATAATATCATCATTTAGAATAATATTTTTAGTACCAAAAAAATTATCGGCAGGGTGTTTATATTCTTCCGAAATATTTTTGTCCCCGTCATTCCAGTCTTTGATCAAAATAAAGCCGCTGTTTCTGTCGTCCTGAAACATAAACACTTCGGGAAAATCTTCGCATAGTTCTTCAAAAGAGCCATATCCCAGCATTTCGGGCGAAAATCCGTTTGTAAACAGCCACTCATAAACTCTGGATAATTTATACAGACCCGGATCTGCAAACTGTCTTTTTATACAACTATACAACTGTAATTTTTCTTCGTCTTTCAAGATATTTCTCCTGTTTTAATTCGCATTTTCCGAATTATCCGGATCAATAAGATCTCCGATATCATCAAGATAATTCGCGTCTTCAATATAAATATGATCTACAAGCTCTGTCAGGCGTGTTTCCGAATAATCCTGAAGATATTTCCCCTCAACATCTAGCTTGTAACTATGGAAAGTGCTTTGATTTGTAAAATGAAAATCTGTAATGTTTATATCCATTATTCTAAAGCCTTCGATTATTTTTTTACAGTCAGCCGCAAATGCGCTCGGCGCTGAATATACTCCGCCAAACTCAACATTTACTATTACCTTGTCCGCCGCGGAAAGCGCCTCAATGCCTTTTGTAACTCCCGTTCCGTCCGGATTCAGGTCAACTTCTACTTCCATTGATTCTATATCCGTTATGTAGCGCAGTTCTTTATAGCTCCTGTCGTAAATTTCCGCCGCAATAGTGCGGTTGTTATATTCAATTTTATCCTCATTATAAGAATGATTTAAAACAACGCCCATTGTACAGCAGCCGACAACAAGCGCCGCCGAAACAATAACGCTTATTATGTTTATTTTTAATCTTCCGTGGGTTATAAGCAAAGTAACGAGAATTTCTATTCCGAATAAGATCGCCGCTATCGGCGAAAGTTTTAACGGAATAAGATAATCGGGCGACTGCGAAAACAGACAGCAGATCATAATTATTCCGAACGTTATAAGTATAAGTCCGAGAGAGATAACTCCTACTCCCTTTTTTAAAATACCTCTTGTAAAACGCTCTGATGCGGCAAAAGTGTGTTTTTGATTTTCGGCGATTTCGGTCGAATGGCGTCTAAGCATTTCATCGAACGCGCCGAGAAGTTGCTTTTGCTTTTCGTCAAGCTCCGGCGGTGTTTCTGTAACTGTTTCGGTCGCTGTTTCGGTTACAGTCGCATTATCAACCGCTATGCTGCCTTGGTTTTCCTGATTTTCAGTCACTGCTTGTCCTCCCCTCAAAGTAATTCCTGCACTTTAGATTATAACAAAATTTCAATCACTTGTCAATGACGAATATTGTCTTTAATGCTTATTTTTTGGCAATAAAGGTAATAACATTAGATAAAGTGTAACACTTTCAAATACCTCTTCAACTTTTATAAACACTATTTTGTGGTTTTTTCAAACTGTATTTCTCTAAATAACGTTTACTCGCCCTATCCCCCTGCCCCCTTCCCCGAAGGGGAAGGGGGAAAGTCGCGGGGGACTTCGTCCCCGCGACCCCTGCTTTTAGAGGTTAGAATGTAAGCGCATTATCCGCCTTACGGCGGATAACGCTGTAAGAGGTAAGAATTTCGGGGAGTTTTTGGGAGATTGCGTTTTTTGATGTTCAGAGAAAGAGGCTGGAGGCTAGAGTTTAAGCCGAAATGCTGTTCGCTTAAGATAACGCATGAAAAGAAAAAAGAGGTTAGGGTTAAAACTCTAGCCTCTAGCTTCTATCTCTGTAAGCCAAACAACTTTATCTCCAAAACAACCTTTGACTTCTTACCTCTTACCTCTAACATCTTACCTCTAAACAGGAAAAAGCGGTATTCTTCCGAATACCGCTTTTATGTTTGTCAAAGCCAACTAAGCAAATTAAAGCTCTGCAAAATACTTTATGGTTCTTACCATCTGAGAAGTATAGGAGTTCTCGTTATCATACCAAGAAACAACCTGTACCTGGTAGAGGTCGTCGCCAACCTTTGAAACCATTGTCTGAGTAGCGTCGAACAAAGAACCATATCTCATTCCGATAACGTCGGAAGAAACTATCTGATCTTCATTGTAGCCGAAGGACTCGGATGCAGCAGCCTTCATAGCAGCGTTTATGCCTTCCTTTGTAATGTCTGTGCCCTTAACAACAGCAGTAAGGATAGTAGTAGAACCTGTAGGAACAGGAACACGCTGAGCAGAACCGATAAGCTTTCCGTTAAGCTCGGGGATAACAAGTCCGATTGCCTTTGCAGCGCCAGTAGAGTTAGGAACGATGTTAGCTGCGCCCGCTCTAGCTCTTCTGAGGTCGCCCTTTCTGTGAGGACCGTCAAGGATCATCTGGTCGCCTGTATAAGCATGGATAGTGCTCATGATACCGCTCTGGATAGGAGCGTAATCGTTAAGAGCCTTAGCCATAGGAGCAAGACAGTTTGTCGTGCAGGATGCAGCAGAGATGATCTGATCTTCCTTAGAAAGTGTCTTTTCGTTTACGGAATAAACGATAGTCTTGAGGTCGTTTCCTGCGGGAGCGGAAATAACAACCTTCTTAGCGCCTGCATTGATATGAGCCATTGACTTTTCTTTTGAGCAGTAGAAACCTGTACATTCAAGAACAACGTCAACGCCTATCTCGCCCCAAGGGAGATCCTTTGCGTCCTTTTCAGCGTAAATTTTGAGTGTCTTTCCGTCAACTGTGATAGTGTTATTCTCATCATCAGCGGAAACTGTGTGAAGATTTTCACCGATAACGCCGCAGTAGCCCTTCTGCGCGGTATCATACTTTAAAAGATTTGCGAGCATTGAAGGCTTTGTGAGGTCGTTTATAGCGACTACATCATAACCCTCTGCGCCGAACATCTGTCTGAAAGCAAGACGTCCGATACGACCGAAACCATTGATTGCAACTTTAACTGCCATTGGAATATTCCTCCTGAAAATTAAAATTTGATAATTCCTATCAACTAATATTATACAAAATTTTCCGAAAATTATCAAGTGACTTAGAAAAATTTCTCTAACGATATAAGTAAACTTTTTTCACAATATTTTGTATATTTTGCACAAATGCATTATATTATTTCACTTTTTTTAACCGATTTGTTGCAAAGATGTTTTAAACTCATGCCGCGACGGGTGTTCCGTATTCGGTGCTTGGTGCGAATTGTTTGGTGGTGCTTGTGCCTAAATCGAATGTTGACGTTTTAAGTGAGGTCTGGACGTCGCTGCTGTTGTAGAGGTGGTAGTAGACCTTGATGGTTGTGGGGGGTGGAGTTGAGGGGGCGTCCCACGAGACTGTATTTAAACCCATATGATATAATCTGTCATCGTGGCTGTATACTCCGCCTGAAGCAGTAAACGGTTTTGCTTTATATCTGCCAAACATCGGCTCTTCAAGTACCATTGAACCAGGCCAAAGATTACCATAATTATTCCTAGTGAAGTTTTTGGAGATAAATCCATTTAAGTCTTGCCATAACACAGTTTCGGTTACTGTTGCTGCATATATTGCATTTCCTCTATCAGGAAAAGAAAAATATGCCAAGGGTTCTATCATTATAGTGTATTTTCCGCTTCCAAGTTCGGTTCTGGACATATGCCAACATTTTTCTGCTAAATAATCAAGTACACTGTCATTAGTGAAATACTCTTTTATTTCATCGGGACGAGTTAGAAAATTACTGCTAAATGCTAATGTTCGCGGAAAAAATTCTGTAGCAGTACCTGAATTTTTATAATGAAACTTTTTTGCATTTCCATTATCGTCTAAAGCCTTTATATCCGGAGCATAGACATATTCATAATTTCCTAAATATCCAATAAGAGTTGGATCATTCATGTAATCAGACTTACAATATTTTCCAAAATGGTTAGCTTCATTTAAAGGTCTACCATTTATGTTTTTTACGGCAGAGAAATCAATAGATTTTTTACTCAATGCTCTATTACCGGTATCTGCATAAACCAATGTAACACGTGCTCCATAATCCGTGGCTGACATTAGACACGTGCCGTCTGTATAAGGTGAATTGGAATAGCCGGGAATAACCTGTTCACTTCCATTAAATTCATCCGCGTGTACAAGTGATGTAACTGCTAAAGGTATGCACATCAGTAATGCTATAAGAATAGCAATCAGAGTTAGCCATATACGAGGTTTTTGCTTTATTTGCATAATAAAAATCTCCTTTCATAAAATGTAACTATTACAAATCAAGGTAATATTATCGCACCTGTAAAACTTCCGTACAGAACTACAGTAATGGTTGTAACAGTTAATGCATTGCATGCTATTGAAAATGCAAAGCTTAATGTAGAAAGTAATAATTTTAATACCACTGATAAAGGTTGTGATTGTTTTACTTCCAATTTGAAAGTCTCCTTTCTAAAACAGAATAACCCTCGGCATAAAAGCCGAGGGCTGAATATAACTATTAAAATTTAATGAGCATTTGGATCTTGTCCCCAATGTGTTGGATCATTCTCCCATCCTGCTGGAGTACCGGGGAGTTGACTGCCGGGACCGCTGGATTTTTCCCAGCATTCAAGACTATCATTCCAAGTCCATTGCTGTCCACTTTGGTCGACAAATCTATCTCCTCTTTTATGTTCTCCTGCGGGGAATCCATTTTCATCAAGTTCCATACCTGTTGTATCAGTAGGTGTTAGTTTGCTCGACGTGTTAGGCTTATCCGACGAACTTGCGGGTGTTGACTGTGCCGGCGTGCTTGATGAGCTTTGAGCGGGCTTTGATGATGATGCAGGCTTGCTCGAAGAGCTTTGAGAAGGAGTTGACTGCGTTGAAGGTGTTGATGAGGATTGAGTTGGTGAACTCTGCGAAGAGGATTGAGACGAGCTGCTAGATGAAGAGCTTGACAAACTTGACGAATTTTCCGCGTTTTGACTGCTTAACTCGCCAGATGATGTGGAATCGGGCTTAAAATTATTATTATTACTACTATAATTATTATTATTTAAATAAGACGAACTTGAACTAAAATCATTGGTTAAATTCGAGCTTGAATTTTCAATGTTTTCTGATGAAAAAGTGCTGTTTTCGGACGAATTTTGCACTTGCGAATTTTCGCCCTCTTCGTTTGCCCTTGGAGAACACCCCGCGAGCAGGATAACTGCGATTGCCGAAATAATTGCAATGTTCTTTTTCATAACTACTCCTTTTCATAATCAAAATACTTCATAAACCACAACCCGCGAATATCATTCACTTTAAATTCTTTTCCGTTCAGATATTCAAGAATACCCGCGTCTGTTGTGAATTTAAACCTTATCTTATAAGAACATAACGCCTGAAATTTAGCTTTATACGGCTTGTTTTGCTCATTGCTCCCGTATTTTTTGCCGTCGCCAAGCAGAGGACAGCCTATATGAGCAAAATGCGCGCGTATCTGGTGAGTTCTTCCCGTAAGCAAGTCAACCTCTAAAAGCGAAAGGTCTTCCCTGCTTTCTAAAACTCGGTATTTCGTCTTTATCGTGAGAAAGTCCTGTTTCGGAATGTCGGAAATAACAACGCGGTTTTCGTCAGAAAGTTTTTTCAGATATGCCGTAAGCACCGCCTCTTTTTGGGCAGGCTTTCCGAAAACAGCGCATAAATAGAGCTTTTCAATTTCTCTGTCGCGGAGCTTTTGATTTAATATCCGCAATGCCTCGGCATTTTTTGCCGCGATGACTATTCCGCTCGTGTTTCGGTCAATTCTGTTTACAAGAGCAGGAACAAAGCTCTGTTCTTTTTCGGGCTTATACTCGCTCTTTTCTTCAAGATAGCAAAGTATGCGGTTTATAAGCGTGTCCTGAGAGTTATCGTTGTCCTCGTGTACGACCAGTCCGCACGGCTTGTCGCATAGAAGGATATTTTCGTCCTCGTAAATAACGCTTATCTCTGAGGAAATATCCTTTTTTTCAACTGCCTTTTTTGAAAGCAATTCTTCGCTAAGATAAAACCTGAAAACATCGCCCTCTTTAAGTATCGTGTTGGGCTCGGCTTTAGCGCCGTTTAGCTTTATCCGTTTTTTTCTCATCAACTTGCAGACAAGAGTTGTTTTAAGATTTGGATATGCTTTTGACAAAAACCTGTCGGCACGCTGACCCGCGTCATTCTTTTTAACAGTTATCTCAGTCATAATAGCTCCTGTTCAGCCGTTACTGCTTGATCTCACTTTCAGGGTCACTCTTTTCTTTAGCTTTCTTTTTCGGGCAGATCTTACTTATGTAGACAGCGTACAGCGAAAGTGATATTATCCCCGCTGTTGTCCAACCAACAGGCCACGAGAGCCATATTCCCGTTGCTCCGAAATGCGGTTTCAATATAAACGCGAATGCCACTCTTAAAATCAGATCACTGAATGTTGTCACCATAAATGCAACAACTCTCCTGCCGCCGCGCAGTATAGCGTCCGCCGCAAGTTTCAGCCCGACTGCGGCATAAAACGGCGAAACTACAGTCAAGAAATGCACTCCCGCCTCCGCCGCCGCGGCAGTATTTGTATTAGTTTTATCCATAAACAAATAAATCAGATCTTCTGCGAAAATATGGTAGAGTATCGAAAACGCCGCAGATATGACCAACGTTATCAGACTTCCGACGTAAAATCCTTTTTTTACACGTGGATATTCTTTAGCGCCGATGTTCTGTGCCGTAAAACTTGAAATCGAGTTCCCGACTGTAGAACAGCAGGTCACGGCGAACGTATTCAGCTTTATCGCCGAGGCATATCCCGCCACAACATCAGTTCCGCAGCTGTTGACCAAACTTTGAATAAATAGCTGTCCAACCGATACAAAACTTTGCTGGAAAATACTAGGAATAGAAAGCGACGCAATCTTACCAAGAGTTTTCCATTCAAACAGTTTATATTTTTCGCTCTTGATTCCGCCTACTCTATGGAGCAGAACGATAAACGCAAGTACCGAGCAAATTCCTTGGCAAATAAAAGTTGCCCATGCCGCGCCGGCAACTCCCATTCTGAAAACTGCGACAAACAGCAGATCCATAGCGATATTTCCGATTGACGAACCGATAAGAAAATACAGCGGTGTTTTGCTGTCGCCGAGAGCCGTAAAAATTCCCGTACAGATATTGTACACGAACAGAAAAACCAGTCCGAGAACGTAAATATTAAGATAAGTTTTGGAGTCGGAGAAGATCAGATTATCGGTTCCAAGTAAATTTAAAAACAGTCCGCTTGTGAAAATACCGACAACAGTAAGCATCAAAGCAAGGGAAAATGTAGAAATTATCGACGTATAAACCGCCGTTTTCATTCCCTTGTAATCCTTCGCGCCAAAAAGCGTTGAGATGACTACTGAACAGCCTATGTTCATTCCTGTGCCTATTGACAAGAAAATCATCGTGATAGGATAAGATGCACCTATCGCGGCAAGAGCGTCGTTGTTTATAAATCTTCCCGCGATTATGCTGTCGGAGATGTTGTACATCTGCTGGAAAACAACGCTTATCAGCAGAGGTATTGAAAATTGTATCAATATGGGCGTAACCGCGCCGCGGGTCATATCCTTAACCATTGTTCTTAACTTTAATTGTTATTTCTTTAATTTTGCCTCTGCCTTTAAGCGAAGGTCGCGTTCGAGAATTACTTTTCTGAGTCTTATGTTCTTGGGCGTTACTTCTACAAGCTCATCGTCCTGGATAAATTCAAGGCTTTCTTCAAGGCTCATCTGCTTGCAGGGAATAAGATGAAGAGCGTCGTCAGAACCCGATGCGCGGGTATTTGTAAGGTGCTTTTTCTTGCAGACATTTACAACTATATCTCCTGCTTTCGGTGATACGCCTACTATCATTCCCTCGTATACCTCAACGCCCGCGTCAATGAACAAAGTCCCGCGCTCCTGGGCATTGAACAGTCCGTAGGTTACCGCTGTTCCTGTTTCCCAGGCAACAAGAGAGCCTGCCGTTCTTCTGGCTATATCTCCGTAATAAGGCTTATAGCTGTCGAAGATAGTGTTCATAACGCCCTCGCCTTTTGTATCTGTAAGAAATTCACTTCTATAGCCGAAAAGACCTCTTGACGGCACGAGATATTCGAGCCTTGTGCGCGTTCCTATCGGGTGCATTTCGACCATTTCTCCCTTGCGCTGACCCATTTTCTCCATAACAGAGCCGACGGCGGATTCTGGAACATCTATTATAACGCGCTCTACAGGCTCGCATTTTACTCCGTCAATTTCCTTGTACAAAACGCGCGGCGTACTTACGGAAAGCTCATAGCCCTCTCTGCGCATGGTTTCAATAAGTATCGAAAGGTGCATTTCGCCGCGTCCCGCAACATTCATAGAATCGGTAGTATCGCTGTCCGAAACACGAAGAGAAACGTCTTTTAATGTTTCGCGAATAAGTCTTTCGCGTATCTGACGAGATGTAACGTATTTTCCGTCTCTGCCCGCAAAAGGAGAGGTGTTTACGGAAAACGTCATTTCTACCGTTGGGTCGCTTATCTTTACAAAAGGAAGAGGTTCGGGGTTATTTACCGAGCAGATAGTTTGTCCGATAGTAACGCCCTCAATTCCCGAAAAAGCAATTATATCGCCTACGGACGCGCTCTCAACAGACACTTTGTTTAATCCCTCAAACTGATTTAGCGAAACGATCTTTGCCTTAAAGGGAGCTGTTCTGTTGTGATAATCGCAGACCATGACTTCCTGATTTTGCTTTATAACTCCGCGCTCTACCCTGCCTATTGCAATTCTTCCAACATAATCGTTATAGTCAATTGACGAAACAAGTACTTGCAAATCGCCGTTTTCATCGCCTTCGGGCGCGGGGATATGTTCAATTATCTTCTCGAAAAGAGGCTTGAAATCCGTTCCCATTTCGTCGGGATTGTATGACGAACAACCAAGCCTACCCGAACAGAAAACAACAGGGCTGTCGAGCTGTTCTTCTGTTGCGTCAAGATCAAGCAGAAGTTCAAGCACCTCATCTACAACTTCATGATTTCTTGCGTCGGGACGGTCTGTTTTGTTTACTACTACAATTATCTTGTGACCAAGCTCCAAAGCCTTTTGCAGGACAAAACGCGTCTGCGGCATTGTTCCCTCAAAGCTGTCCACCAAAAGCAGAACGCCGTTTACCATTTTAAGTATGCGCTCTACCTCTCCCGAAAAGTCGGCATGTCCGGGAGTATCTACTATGTTTATCTTTACACCGTTGTACATACATGATGTGTTTTTTGCGAGAATAGTAATTCCGCGCTCACGCTCAATATCGTTGTTGTCCATAACGCGATCCTGTACAGCCTGATTTTCACGGAACGCTCCCCCCTGCTTTAACATTTCGTCCACAAGCGTTGTCTTTCCGTGGTCAACGTGTGCTATTATCGCAATATTCCTAAGATCTTCTCTAACCAAATTTGCTCACTTTCCTTTTTCTTGATATATAGATTTACATCAAAAGTATTATACAACATTTTCCTTATTTCTACAAGATGATAATTTAAAAACCGTGTTTTTAATTATTTTAATCAAACATTAAACCCTGTTTTTATGCATTTTAACAACAATCAAGCGGCATTCCCCGGGAATTTCTTTTCGGTTTCAACTCTAAGCTCCGAGCCGTCGCTTACTATAACAATATTTCCGTCGCGGGATGTAGCGTAAAATTCATAACAACCTACGTTTTCAAGGCGGTCGAAAACCTCGCTCCGAGGGTGTCCGTAATAATTTATTTCTGCGACTTCAAAAACGGCTATATCCGGCGTCACCCTTAAAAGAAACTCCTCCGAGCTTGAACCCGCACTTCCGTGGTGACCGACCTTTAAAACGTCAACGTCAATATCCGCCCCGCTTTCAATGAGATCCTTTTCACCTATGCTCGTGAGATCTCCCGTAAACAAAAACGAATTTTCGCCGTTTACAAATTTAGTAACTACTGAAAAATCATTCAGGTCATCATAATAGTCCACCATCGGCGCTAGTATCTCAATATAACTGTCGTCGTCAATATAATATTTCTCGCCGACTTCGGCATATTCTGCGTTAATGTTTTTCATATCTATTTCCGCCATCATTTTTAAATAGGTTGTCGTTTCAGGAACAAGGTCTACCGGTATTCTCGGCATTATGATCTTGTCTACTTTATAATCCATAAGTACTTTATATATGCTGCCGATATGGTCGCCGTGCGGGTGGGTGCATATTACAAGATCTATTTTCTCTATCTCCTGAAATTTCAGATAGCCGAAAATATTTCCCGAAGTATCTTCTAATCCGCCATCGATAAGTACTGTATAATTATCTGTGACAATAAGTTCACTGTCAGCCTGTCCGACATCAATAAAATGCACGACAGCCTCATTTTCTTTGGGCTTTACAAGCGGCTTTATGCCGCCTCCGAAAAATATAACAACGTCATTTGTAGACGGTATCCATTCAATTTTAAGGAACTTGTCGTTTACAAAGAAAAACAGTGCTGCAACCGAAATAATTATCAGCACTGTCGATACAACTTTTCTGTATATCTGTTTAACGCTTGGTTTTCTTTTTCTGGTTATTGGTTTCTTTCTTTTGGGCATTGTTTTTCCTTTCGGGAAGTGTTTTGTCAGGAGCTATAAGACATTCTCCGCCAAAGCCGATAAGGTCGCGGCGCTTTGCAATTGTAAGCGCTTTTTCCACAAGCGCGCGGTTCTTCGGCATAAAATATTGCAACAAAGCGCGCTGCATAGCTTTTTCTTCGGCGGTTCTGGGAACAAATACTGGCTCCATTGTATAAGGATCTAAGCCCGTATAGAACATTGCCGTGGAAATAGTTCCGGGAGTGGGATAAAAGTCCTGAACCTGCTCGGGCCGGATATTGTGCTTTTTCTCAAAAAGCGCAAGCTCTATCGCGTCACTCAGAGTACAGCCGGGGTGCGAGGACATAAGATAAGGCACAAGATACTGCTCTTTTCCGCATTTTTTAGTTGCCTTATAAAACTTCTTTTCAAACTCCTCGTATACTTCGATATGCGGCTTTCCCATTAGATCAAGCACCCTGTTCGAGGCGTGTTCGGGCGCAACTTTGAGCTGACCGCTGACATGATATTCTACAAGCTCATCAAGAAAATTCGTGTTCTTATCCAAAAGCAGATAATCAAACCTAATTCCCGAACGGATAAAAACTTTCTTCACCTTTTTAATTGACCGCAGTTTACGCAAAAGCGCAATATAATCGCTGTGGTCTGCGTTAATGTTTTTACACGGCGTCGGAGCTAAACACTTTCTGCCTTTGCAAAGTCCGTGTTCTTCCTGATTATCACAGGACGGGTGGCGGAAATTTGCGGTAGGTCCACCGACGTCATGTATATATCCCTTGAAGTTCGGTTTTTCGGTCAGCATAACCGCCTCTCTGATAACCGATTCCTCACTTCTTGTCTGAACTCTTCTGCCCTGATGAAGTGCAATTGAACAGAAATTGCAGAAACCGAAACAGCCGCGGTTGTGAGTTATAGAAAACTCTATCTCCTGTATTGCGGGAACACCGCCGTCTTTTTCATACATAGGGTGATAAGTGCGCATGTATGGAAGTTCATATGCATAGTCAAATTCCTTTTGCGTTACGGATCGCTGCGGCGGATTCTGCACGAGCATCATATTTCCGTGGCGCTGGATAATCGTTCTTCCGTAAACCTCGTCCTGCTCGTCATACTGCTTTCTGCAAGCCTTTGCGTAGGCTTTTTTGTTTGCGCTCACTATTTCATAGCTGTCGCACTGAACAGCGCCAAGCGGCGTATTTTCGGGCTTTGTGAGATAACAAGTTCCTCTCAGGTCATGCATATCCGAGAGTTTTTGTCCCTGTTTAAAGCGGTTGAGCATTTCCGAAAGCGTGACTTCTCCCATTCCGTACATAAGAAGATCAGCGCCGCTGTCAACCAAAATCGAAGGCATGACTTTGTCGCTCCAATAGTCGTAGTGCGCAAATCTGCGCAATGACGCCTCAAGCCCGCCTATTTCTATCTCCGTATCGGGAAACAGGCGCTTTAACGCCTTGCAGTAGGTTATAACCGCTCTGTCGGGGCGCTTTCCGCCCTTTCCTCCGGGAGAATAAGCGTCGTCGTTACGCTTTTTAAGTGCTACGGTATAATTCGACACCATACTGTCAACGTTCCCACCAGTCACCATAAAGCAATGTTTCGGCTTTCCAAGCTTTCTGAAATCATTGTCACTTATCGGCTGTGCAATGATCCCAACCGTAAATCCCGCCACCTCTATCATTCGCGAGATTATGGCTATACCAAACGTCGGGTGGTCTATATAAGCGTCGCCCGTCACGCAGATAAAGTCAAGCTGTGATATTCCGCGTTCTTCAAGGTCTTTTTTGCATACAGGCAAAAACGGCATATTATCCTCTCAATTCACTTTCTATAAATTCAAGCAGTTTCTTTCTTAAAACTTCACCACGGTTGTTTTTAAACCACCCGTACGACTGTTTTAAGCCCTCTCCGAGCGGCTTAACATTCGGCATAAGTTTTGACATTTCCGAAACGTCAAGAGCGTATTCATAATCATAAAACGGAAAGAAACTTCTTTGGCTAATATTTTTATGTACAAACTCAAATTCGGGCGTTTTTCCCAAAACTTCATAACAACTGCTCACCCATTCGAGAATATCGACAGAGCAGGGATTTCCAACGTTGAAAACTCGCCTTTTCGGTTTCGTTTCAAGTAATATCTCAATAAATCTGCACATATCTTCAATGTCGAAAAATTGAAGTTTCATTTTCCCGTTTTTAGGAACATAGAATTTGCGGTTTTGTTCGGCACATTCAAAAATAAACGCCTCGCGGTACAGGTTGTTGTATTTTCCGTAAAGATACGGCGGACGAAGTATATAGGCGTTTGAAACGCGTTCAAGCAGGCGATTTTCAGCCGCGATCTTATTCGTGCCGTAATCGCCCCATATTTTATTTTCGCCTGTTTCCATTTCCTCGGAAAACGGTTGAGGTAGGGTTTCGGGATAAACCGCGCTTGAGCTTATCATAATATAGTTTCCAAATTCACCCAAGCCGTCAAGCAAATCGTCAATATCTGCAGAATTATATGCCGTTACGTCGATAACTGCGTCAAAATAATATTTTTTCAGCGCATCTCCGAGCGCGTGCCTATCGGCAATTATAGGAACAACGCCCTTTGACTGACGACGCGTGCCGCGGTTTAAAACGTATACCTCGTTTTCTTTTGAGAAATATTCCGCTGTAAAGCGGCTTGCAAATACAGTTCCGCCCGTTACGAGAATTTTCATATCTCCTCCAAGGTCAGTCCCCGCAGATCTCTCTTGCTATCGTATTCGCTCTCTTGTACACTTCATCAGCGTCAACTGTCAAAAACTTTCCGTCCTCGTACAGAATTTTCCCGTCAATAACGGTCATTTTTACATTCTGCTTAGATCCAGCATAAACGAGATTTTTTGCAATGTTGTGAACAGGCTGCATATTCGGCTGCATAAGGTCGATAACTGCCAGATCGGCGCGCTTTCCTGCCGCAAGAACATCGCAGTCATCAAGCCCCATAGCTTTCGCGCCACCTTTTGTAGCCATTTCAAGTACCCCGAATGCAGGACACGCCGCCGCGTTGTTTTCCTTTACTTTCTGCAATCCCGCGACAAGGAACATTTCCTTGAACATATCAAGGCAGTTGTTAGACGCCGCGCCGTCTGTTCCTATTGCGAAATTTGTCATGCCGTGACGTTTCATTTCACAGATCGGCGCAATTCCGCTCGCAAGTTTAAGGTTTGACGCGGGGTTTGTCACCATATACAGACCCTTGTCGCGGAAGATATCCATATCGCGCTCGTCAAACCAAACACAGTGAAATCCTCCGCCGCCGTATTCAAACATACCAAGCTTGTCGAAAAGCTGCGTAGGAGTCATTTTATGGCGCTCAATGCAGCCATCAACTTCCGCTTTCGTTTCGCTGTTGTGCGTAAACATAGGCGCTTTGTACTTCTGCGCAAGTCTTGCAAGACCTTCAAGTGTTTCAAGCTTAGTGGTATACTCCGCATGAAAACCAAGCTGATACGAAATAAGCGGGTCATAGTTATTGTAAGTGTTGTATTCTTCCTCAATACCCTCTACAGTGCCGCCAAAATCGTTTATTGAGCCGCAAATTACTGTTCTGAAACCCATATCGGTATTTGCTTTGGCGTAGCTCGGGAGCTTGAAATACATATCAAAGCTTGAAGTTATGCCGCTTGTTAGATACTCCATATTGCCAAGCTGAGTAAAGACGTAAATTGCCTCTTCAGTAAGTTTAGCCTCGTGCGGGAAAACCTGTTCATACAGCCAGTCGTTAAGCGGCAGATCGTCCGCAAACGAGCGCAGAAACGTCATAGCGGTATGAGTATGCGCGTCTTTAAAGCCGGGAATAATCAGATTTCCGCAAAGGTCAATTTCGCGGTCAAAGTCGCCGTCTTGTTTTTCACTGCCGACATAGGAAATCAAGCCTCCGTCAGTGCAAAGCTCACCGCTTATTATGTTTTCATTTTCCATTGTAAGGATCTTCGCGTTATAAAAGCGCAGTTTCATAAAATCTCCCTTCAAAATCAGCCGAACAGTTTCTTTAGCGAGCTTGTATACGGATAGCGGCAAATTCCCTTTTCCGTAACTATCGCGGTTATAAGCTCAGCGGGCGTTACATCAAACGCAGGATTAAAACATTTTACTTCATTTTCGGCAACAGGCTTTTCAAAGAACTTTGTCTTTATTTCGTCGCTGTCGCGTTCTTCAATTACTATCTTGTCACCGTTTTCGCAATTGAAGTCAATTGTAGAGCTTGGACAGAAAACGTAAAACGGGATATTGTGGAACTTCGCGTTTATTGCAACAGAGCGCGTTCCTATCTTGTTTGCGGTGTCGCCGTTTGCGGCTACTCTGTCGCAGCCGACAAAGCAGGCGTTTATTTTTCCCTGCGACATAAGAAGTGACGCGGCATTGTCACATATCAGCGTAACGTCTATTCCCGCATGGTTAAGCTCAAAACTTGTTAGTCTTGCTCCCTGCAAGAGCGGGCGCGTTTCATCGCTGAACACATGAAAGTTATATCCCTTTTCTTTGCCCAGCAAAAGCGTTCCAAGTCCCGTTCCGTATTCGGACGCGGCAAGCGCTCCCGCGTTGCAGTGGGTCAGAATGCCGTCACCGTCTTTCACGAGAGTAAGCCCATATTCGGAAATCGCTCTGCACATCTGCCTGTCCTCGTCATAGATTTTCGTACACTCCTCATAAAGCAAAGGGATCGCTGATTTTTTATCAGCGCCCTTTGCCGCCGAAAGCATACGCTCGACAGCGTAGAAAAGATTTACCGCTGTAGGTCTTGATGAAACGAGATAAAGTCCGAGCTTTTTTAATTCGTCATAAAAATTATTTTCACTAAGTTGTTTCGCGCAGACATACATTCCAAAGCCGGCGGCAATGCCTATTGCAGGAGCGCCGCGCACACGAAGTTCTTTTATTGCCTCAAAAACAGCCTCTGCGGTTTCAAGGCGAAGGAACTTGACTTCATTCGGTAAAAGCGTCTGGTCGATTATTTCAACGGCGTTTTTGTCCTCTGAAAGTCTGACTGTAAAAATCTTGTCCATATTTGTTCTATCAGTTAAAATAAACAAGCTCGCTGTCGGCTTTTTCAGTCGGAGCTACTGACCTCGCAAGAATGACCGGTCCTACTCCTCTGTAAACTTCCTGTTTTTCTCCGACAATTCTGCCTGTAACTTCAACCCAATCTCCGTCTTTAAACTTACTTTCATCGGGGCATTTTACTAGTATCCCCACTACCTGAATATCGTTTGCACAGCAGGTCATAGCTCTTCTTGAAATAACGAAATAACCTTTCGGAACATTTTTCGCTCTGAAAACCATTCCGCGGACTCTGATGTTTCTGTTGTTATAGCGCTTTGAGTTGCTCATTATATCAACATACCAAAGCCCGAAATCATCATGAACAATGTCGATAGGGTCGGCGTTTACATCAAAAGGCATTTCGTCATCGCCCTGAAATCCCTGCTCAACCTCGCCGTCCATATACTCAAACATCATATCTATGCGAGGATTTAATGATTTTAAGATCCTGCGCAGGCGCTTTTTATCGACTTTTCCCTGTTCACAGCGATTGAATATTACAATATCAGCGACTGCGATATTATCCGACAAAAGCTGACGCATATTGTTAAGATAAACGTCAAATCTTGTGTGATCCACAAACATAAATATCTGGTAGAAGACCCAGTTTTTCGGAGCTTTCTGCTCCATATCCCTAAGACTCCACATTCCGTTATATTCAAGCATAACTCTTGAGGGTCTGTGCTTTTCTATAAGCGCAGTGAGGTTTTCGGGATTAAAATCGTCTTCGTCCTCAATAAATTCCACAACAGACTTGGACGCTTTCAGAATTTTCTCGTCATATTCTACTTCGCCGTCCTCGCAGGCAATAACAAGCGTTCTCTCGCCCCTGCTAAACTCTCTGTCATTCAGTGTTTCAAGAATAAACGACGTTTTTCCGCTTTCGAGAAAGCCTGTCATTAAATAAACGGGTATTTCCATTTTATACTCCAATCAGACACCAAAAAGTGCCTTTATCTTTTCTTCGTCAAGTTTTGAACCGATAACGCACATTTTTCCCGTAACGTCAGCAGAACCGTTTCTTATCTCATATTCTTCGGGAACAAAATCAAACTCTATCCAGCCGTCCTTGCCCTCTACAATGCCTTTTGCTCTCAGGACAACTCCAAATTCCTCATTTGAGAGCTTTGAAAGCGCATTTTCAAGCTCTTCCTTTGAAAACTTCTTAGCCGTTTCAATTCCCATTGAAGTAAACACTTCGTCGGCATGGTGATGATGATGGTGGTGATGTTCGTCATGACAGTGACATTCCTCACCGTCGTGGTGATGATGTTCATGCTCGTCTTCGTCATCGTCATCATGATGGTGGTGTTCATGCTCGTCTTCGTCATCTTCGTCATAGTGATGATGTCCGTGACAACATTCATTGTCGTCATCGTGGTGATGATGATGTTCATGCTCGTCCTCATCGTCGTCGTCATGATGATGAGCAAGAGTTTCTTTAAGCAGGTCGTCGGCAAATTTATTTTCATTTTCCATTGCCTGCAAGATCTGCGCGCCGCTTATTTCGTCCCAATTTGTAGTAACAATTGTAGCGTTTGGATTAAGCTCCTTTATCTGAGCAATTGCCGCAGCAAGTTTTTCATCACTAAGTTTCTGAGAACGGCTCAAAACAATGGTCTTTGCTGTTTCGACCTGATTTTTATAGAACTCTCCAAAGTTCTTCATATACATTCTGATCTTTGTAGCGTCAACAACGGTCGTATAACTGTTCAGAACAATATCTTCACTGTTAATGTCCATGACCGCCTTTATAACGTCCGAGAGCTTTCCAACGCCAGACGGCTCTATCAATATTCTGTCAGGAGCAAATTCTTCAAGAACTTTCTGGAGAGCCTTTCCGAAATCACCTACCAATGAACAGCAAATGCAGCCTTGGTTCATCTCGGTGACCTGAATACCCGCGTCCTTCATAAATCCGCCGTCAATTCCTATCTCACCGAACTCGTTTTCGATAAGGACTAACTTTTCTCCGTTGTAACCCTCTTTCAAAAGCTTTTTTATGAGCGTTGTTTTACCTGCTCCCAAAAAACCCGAAAAAACATCTATCTTTGTCATTTTATACACCTCTGGTACTTTCATTTAAATTTGCAAATCCCATATTTGCATTACACATTATATTGTACCACTTTTTTAATTTATAGTCAATATCTTTTATGTAAAAAATCCCACTCTTTGAAATCACAAATAAAAATGTCCCGTCCTGCAAAAACAGAACGGGACAAATCTAATCAAATATTACTGATCTTTTTTCTTGCGCTT
>CANRLW010000003.1 GCA_947631575.1 uncultured Clostridia bacterium | reverse complement strand
TGCGTTCTGGTTGTGGTAATAATCGGCACAATGAGCATTTCCATAATCCTGAACAAATACAATGAAAAGCGCGGCGGCGTACTCTGGATATGCGGTTTCAGCAGACGGCAAATATTGTTCGCGCATTTTGTGAACATGCTGATTATTTTTGTTGTCGCGGCGATTCTGAGCGTCGGAGCATTTTTCATAATGTCGCTTTTGCAAATAGAACTTGTCGTTTCGGCAAATCTTTCAATTGCAAATATAATCGCAACTGTCGCTCTGTCATTGATCTTGATTTTAGCGTCAATGATAATACCGGCGATAAAGAGCAAGAAAACTACACCTATTGAATATTTAAGGAGGGCGAAATAAAGTATACAGTTGACAATGGACAGTAAACAGCAAAGGTATCTGCGATGATATTTAGATTGTTTTAGAAGGAAATGAACGCAAACCGTTCGGCGGCTTATGTTGATTTAAATTAAAAACAATCTGGATCTAGCATCTAGCATCTAAATTTCTAGTTTCTAGGAGGGCAAAATAATGATCGATCTAAGGAACATAACAAAAGTTTACAATCCCAAAAAGCACAACGAATTTACGGCGCTTGACGACGTGACGCTTAAAATAAGCGACGGGGAATTCTGCGCTGTTATAGGAAAATCTGGTTCGGGAAAATCGACGCTTTTGCACATAATAGCGTTGCTCGATAAATTTACTTTCGGGGATTATTTCCTGAACGGAAAGGACGTTGCGAAAACTCCCGAAGGTGCTGCGGCAAAATACCGCGCGAAAAACATCGGCTTTGTAAAGCAGGATTTCGCGCTTATTGAGGATTACACAGCGCTTGATAACGTAATGCTACCGCTTTACCCGATAAAAGCGAAGGACAAAAAGAAAAAGGCGCTTGCGGCGCTGAAGAAAATGGGCATAGAAAGGCTTTCGGAAAAGGAAACACGGAAACTTTCGGGCGGCGAGAAACAGCGCGTTGCAATTGCGAGGGCGATTGTTAATGAGCCGAGCATTATCCTTGCGGACGAGCCGACGGGTTCGCTCGACAGCAAGACCGCCGCCGAGATCATGAGCGTATTTAAACAACTTAATGCCGAAGGAAAAACCGTTGTTATCGTAACGCACGACCAAGGAATAGCACAGCAATGCGGGAGGATAATTGAAATTGCGGACGGGAAGATAATTCGTGAACAGAATTAAAAACGTATAAACTACAATTGATGAAATACCGGAAAAGCACATAAAAAGAGCCCTTGCTATACTTTAAATAGCAAGGGCTCTGAAATATTCGGGGTAAATTACGTATCGGGAATCTCTTTTATACGTTGCTGAACTTGTCCGAGGAGTTGTTTTACATTATCGTTGTCAGAAATCTCCGCAAGCTGTAACAATATTGATTCCGCTTGTTTTAAGGCGTTCAGTTTTTCTTCATTGTTGTAAAAATTTGAAACATCGACATATGCAATTGCCAAATTATAGTAACTATTAAAATCAGTAATGATATTATAAAGCTCTTGGCATGTTTTCAAGCATTCGTTAAACCACTTATTAGCCATCTCTTTATCAACAATGCCGAGTTTATTACACAAACCGGCTCTATCGCAAAGCATGTCAATATAATTGTCCCCATCTTCGCTGACTTTATTCAATATGTCATATGCTTTTTCATAAAATAATCTTGCCGCTAAATACTCTTCACGTTCTTGATATATTTCGCCAATGTCTTCATATGACTTATAGACGATCCTTTGCGCAAAGGGCTCTCTCGAATATTGCGCGGCAATGCTGATCGAATTTCCATAGTATTCCAGCGCAGTTTTAAAATCTCTATTTCGAGTTAAATTTGCGAGCTTGGAATATGTAAAAGCACGGTCAATATGTGTTTCTTTGTTGTAATAATAAAATTTTTCTCTATTTAAATTCCCTTCAGTATTGATACATCTAAATATATGCTCAATATACCGGAGAGACTTTTTATAACAATTTTCTGCGTTATTATATACTTCGGGATTTTCGATATCTCCGGATTCTTTGTATAAATCGCCAAGTCTGTTGCATAGGACAGAAACATTTCTATATAAATCTAAAGAAAAGCCTTGGGTCAGATTGCCTATTTCTTTTAATGTATCTTCAGCCAGTTTTCTTGCCTCGTCATTTTTTTTAGTTTTACGTAATAAATCAAACAGACGAATACGTTTAACCATAACTGAATTCATAAGCCAATTTGGAATAACCGATCCTCTTACTTTCTCTAAAGCTGTACTTTCTTCTTCGTCTACCATCAAAGCCCGGTCATTTTCCCCGATTTCGTAATAATAATTGCTCAATTTACCAAGTTCCTGTATCCACCGAACAGCGTCTTTTTTTGATTTGGTCCGGTTAAAGTTTTCCTCGCAAATTTTTACCAAGGACTGTTGCCATTCTATCGCTTTTTCATAACTACGTTCTACACCATCGCCGTTGCGGTACATTAAGATAAGTCTTTGTATAGCCTCGGGAAAACGCTTTTCCGCCGCCGCTGTTATCAGTTGAACTGCCCGCTCACGGTCTATCTCCACACAAATGCCTTTCAAATATGCAAGCCCTATATAATACAGGTGCTCCGGGTCGTCATTAGGTTTTAAATTCACTCCTTTTTTCTCAAACTCTTGTTTCAATTTACTTTCAACGTCCTCGGGACTAATAAGTAAAAGGTCCTCGCATCTTTTTTCTTTGTACTCCTTGCCGTATTTCTCATTGAACATCGTTTTGTCCGTTTGACTCATTTCTACGGGAATGATCGGACGACCTAAATCTATCGCATACGGATATTCTTTTTTTAAAATATAGTTATTATTTGCGTCAAGCGCTTTTTCTGTAACTGAAATAACAAAAAGATCGCTATTTTTTATAGCATTATCGATTTCATCTTCAAAATAACTTCCGCTTACTAAATGGCCGTCATACCAGATAGCAACATCACGGAAAATATCTTTGCTGTGTATCTTCCGCATAAGCTCCAGCGCCTGTTCCCGACACTCCCTTTTGTAACTCAAAAACACTTTAGCAACAAATTGTTTGTGTATCTTATTGATAACTTCATCATCTACGCTAAGAAATGAATCCAGACTATCTTTCAGTTTATCCTTATAGCTTTTTTCGTTGTTGAATATTCCATTATCACCGTAGTACAACAGTTGTATTTTTTTATCTTTGCAAACACTGTTGAACTTTTCCTCGATTCCTTTATCTTTATCAAAAAGAATTGGCAGAATGGGGATATGTTTTTCCTCTGCAAACTTAAACACATTGAAGGCAAAACAATTCATATCATTAACAAAATTCCGCGTAACCGCCAGAACTAACAACTGCATAGATGCCAGCAAATAAAAAAACTGATTTTTGTCCTCAGGATGTTCGGGGTCATCGTCATAATAAACATCACATTCTTTATAATCCAGCAGGTCATTTTTAATATTGCTATAACATTCCTGAAATCTGTCAGAATGTCCGGTAACATAGACTTTCGGTTTTCCATAAGTATTAACAGTTTCTTGTTTCATGCGTATTCCTCCCAAAGATGTTATTTCTAGAAACAATTATACCACTTTTGTCGAAAAATAGCAAGAGCAATGTTTGCAATTCCTCCTTTATCCGACAATTATTTTACCAAAATAATAAAAAGATATTGACAAGCCTGTGTCCGGGTGTTAAAATAAAATAAACCAAAAAATTACAGTCCACAGATGTTTAAAATCCTTTTGAACGCACGTTCGGCGTAAAGCATTTACTTGCGTTCAAGGCGGGAAAACATCTGCGGGCTTTTTGTTTTATTACAAAACGAAAGGACAGAACAAATGGGCGTTTTGGAACTGCTTTTTTTGGCAGCGGGACTTTCAATGGACGCTTTTGCCGTTTCTATATGCAAGGGACTTTCACTCGGCAGGATAAAGCCGGGCGACATGACTATTGCGGGCGCTTGGTTCGGCGGTTTTCAGGCGCTTATGCCGCTTTTGGGTTATTTCCTCGGCATAGGTTTTTCCGGGATCGTTTCGCGTTTTTCACACTGGATAGCATTTATACTGCTATCAATGATCGGCGGAAATATGATAAAAGAGGCTTTCGGAAATGACGAAGACGAACTCGGCGGCAACTCGATGAAAGCGAAAACAATGTTTCTGCTCGCTGTTGCGACAAGCATTGACGCGCTGGCGGTCGGGGTCACGTTCGCGTTTCTTGATGTAAAGATAATCCCCGCGGTTTTGCTTATAGGGATCGTCACTTTTTCACTCTCGGCGTTCGGCATTAAGATCGGAAGTATTTTCGGCACAAAATACAAATCAAAAGCCGAGCTTGCTGGAGGAATTATCCTCATTCTGCTCGGCGTTAAGATATTGCTTGAAGGGCTGGGGGTGTTCGGCTGAAATAAAAAGTTTAAGCCGTCTTCTTATTTTTGATCTTGTTCAATATCAGCGGGTACAAAAATACCAGCCAGAAAATTGCCGCACAATAGCGCAGACCGTCAAGCGGCAGTATTCCCTTATACAAAAGCTTTGGTCCGTATAAGATAAGCAATCCCGTGGCTGCTCCTATGAGAAAGCGAATAAGACCCTGCTTGAACTTTGTGCCCGTCGGGTCAAAGTTTACGAACCTGCGTTCTAAGACAGTGCCTATTGCAAATCCAAGGCAAGCCGCCGAGTTTTTTATTGTGTCAGCAAGGAACTCGGTCGTTATAACATTGGTGTTATTTAAAATCAACCCGTAGACAACGGAACCTACAGAGCCAGCGACAAGCACATATGACGCAGGAATTATCCACTTGTCCTTGAACTTAACTCTGAGAACGATTATCACTGCCGAACAGCCGACGGCTGTCAGAAATCCGCACAAGACGTCTTCGGGAGTATGTACTCCGAGATAGAGCCGTGAAAATCCCGTGAGCAATATCATGAGAACGCAAATTATTGACAGCCAGATACGTTTTCTATAGCTCACCGCGCAAGGAGCAAAGACAGAAGTCGAGGTCTGCGTATGACCGCTCGGGAATGAATAGCCCGTTGCTCCGCCGAGGGCGGATTCTACGGGTTTAAGAGTCGTATCGCGGACAAAAGGACGAGGAACGCGCGCGGTTATCTTTATGTTCTGGATAACTGTTGCAGATGAAAAAAACGAAAAGCCTATATCATATGCAAGCTGTTTATCCATACACCAGAAATTCAGCGCAAACAGCACAATGACCGACGCCTCTCCACCAAGGAAAGTAAGAATAGAAAAGAACGCGTCTCCGAAAGGCGAGCGTATATTTTCCAACAAATGAAGAAGTTCCATAAACTACCCCCGATTCAGACTTTATCTACAGTCTGATTATTCCACAATTTGCATTATAACATATATTTCCGCAAATTTCAAGAGCTTAGGGGGAATAAAAAAGGAAAACCTTTAGAGGTTAGAGTTTAAACCCTAGCCCCTCTCTGTTTGTGTATAAGCCTATTTGTTGTTCTTTTCAAACACTAATTCTCTAAAAAACGTTTATTCACCCGTCCCCTGCCCCCTTCCCGAAGGGAAGGGGGAGAACGTGGGGCGCTGGCGCGCCCCACGCCCCGCCTTGGGGAGTAGCTCCGAACTATAGTAGTTTATAGAGTACAGTATTCATTAAAAGCGGAAAGGCTATCCGCTGAATATGACGCATAAAAAGAGGCTAGAGTTTAAACTCTAGCCTCTAGCCTCTAATTTCTAGTTTCTAAAAATCAGAACGCTATCTTTTCTTCAATATATGCCTTTACGTCAGCTATCGGTATTCTAACCTGCTGCATTGTATCACGCTCGCGTACCGTAACGCAGCCGTCTGTTTCACTGTCGAAATCATATGTCACGCAGAACGGCGTTCCGACTTCGTCTTGTCTGCGGTAGCGCTTTCCGATAGCGCCCGACTCGTCATAATCAACGCAGAAACTCTTTGACAGTTCCTCATAAAGCGCGTTTGCCTTTTCGCCGAGCTTTTTCGACAGCGGCAATACCGCGCACTTTACCGGCGCTAACGCGGGGTGGATATGCATAACGGTGCGCGTTGTGCCGTCCTCAAGCTGCTCCTCGTCATAAGCGTCGCATACTATCGCCAAAAACAGTCTATCAACGCCAAGCGACGGCTCTATTACATAAGGAACGTACTTTTCGTTTGTTTCGGGATCGAAATATTCGAGGCTCTTTCCGCTCGTCTTGATATGCTGAGTAAGGTCGTAGTCCGTTCTGTCCGCAACTCCCCAAAGTTCATCCCAACCAAACGGGAACAAAAACTGGAAGTCTGTTGTTGCTACCGAGTAGAAGGCAAGTTCCTTTTGGGAATGATCGTGCGTGCGGATATTTTCCTCTTTGATTCCGACTGACAACAAGAAGTTCTTGCAGAAACTTCTCCAGTAGCTGAACCATTCGAGGTCAGTTCCGGGCTTGCAGAAAAATTCAAGCTCCATTTGCTCAAATTCTCTCACGCGGAATATAAACTGCCCGGGAGTAATTTCATTTCTGAAAGACTTTCCCACCTGCGCAACGCCAAACGGAACTTTTTTGCGGCTTGTGCGCTGTATGTTCGCGAAGTTTACGAAAATTCCCTGTGCGGTTTCGGGGCGCAGATAAAGTTCATTTTTGGTGTCTTCGGTAACGCCCTGCGCGGTCTTGAACATAAGGTTGAACTGGCGGATATCAGTGAAATTCGTACTGCCGCAATTGGGGCATTTAACGCCCTTTTCGCGTATGAAATTCATTATTTCCTCATTTGTCCAGCCGTCTGCGGAAGTTCCGTCAAATTCCTCTATCAACTTGTCGGCTCTGTGGCGGGTTTTACAATCCTTGCAGTCCATAAGCGGGTCGGAAAATCCTCCGACATGTCCCGACGCTACCCAGGTCTGCGGATTCATAAGAATGGCACTGTCAAGACCTACATTGTACTTGTTTTCCTGTATGAATTTCTTGCGCCAAGCCTTTTTTATGTTCTCTTTAAGCTCAACGCCCAGAGGACCGTAATCCCAGGTGTTCGCAAGACCGCCGTAGATCTCACTTCCGGGATATACGAACCCTCGATGTATGCACAGCGTCTTTATCGTTTCAAGCGATTTTTCTTCGTTCTTCATCAGCAATAATTTCCTTTCGTTTGCGGTTCGTTATTTACGCCCGCTTGCGTTTATAATTTCTCTATCCAACCCATATCATCGGGAAGTTTGCCGTACTGCATGCCCGTCATGGTGTCGTACAGGCGCTGTGTGAGCTTTCCTATCTTGTTGTCGCCTATCTCCATTACCTTGTCGCCCCAGCGCAGATGACCTACGGGAGAAACAACTGCCGCCGTGCCTGTGCCGAATACTTCGTCGAGCTTACCCGCGTCATAAGCGTCGGCAACTTCCTGAATGGAAATTCTGCGCTCGGTAGCCTTTATTCCCCACTTCTTGCAGAGTTCGAGAACGGACTTTCTTGTAATTCCGCTCAATACCGAGCCCTGGAGCTGAGGAGTAACGACTTCGCCGTCGATTACGAACATGATGTTCATCGAACCTACTTCCTCAATGTACTTCTGCTCGATACCGTCGAGCCAGAGTACCTGCGAGTAATTCAGCTTATGCGCGTCGTCCTGCGAATGGAGAGAGGCTGCGTAGTTTCCGCCTGTCTTTGTAAAGCCCATTCCGCCGCGAACGGCTCTGACGTACTTTGTCTCAACATAAATGGAAACAGGCTCAAGCCCTGTAGAATAGTATGCGCCGGAGGGGCTCATAATTATCATAAAGTAATATTTATCGCCGGGACGAACGCCCAAAAACGGATCTGCCGCGAAGATAAACGGGCGAATGTAAAGCGACGCGCCGTCTGTATGAGGTACCCAGTCTTTATCTACCTCAACGACTGTATGAAGTGCCTGGAGCGCGTCTTCAACGGGAATTTCGGGAATAACAAGGCGCTCTGCCGAGATGTTCATTCTCTTGAAATTCTCTATCGGACGGAAGAACTGTATAGAGCCGTCAGCCGTTCTGTATGCCTTTAAGCCCTCGAAAATTTCCTGTCCGTAGTGTAATACCATTGCCGCGGGAGAAAGCGAAATATCGCCGTAGGGAACTACTCTCGCATCGTGCCAGCCCTTACCCGTATCATAGTCCATAATGAACATATGGTCGGTAAAGATATGACCGAAACCGAGCTTTGTCTCGTCCTGAGGTTTTTCCTTAGGAGTCTGCGTTTTTTCAATTCTGATTTCCATAAAAATTCCTCCAAAAGCTGAAATTTTGCGGAAAACAAACTCCGCATAAAATATACATCATTATTTTATCACTTTTAGCCTCTGTTGTCAATAAGTTTTCGTGAATAAAAAACGTATTTTTGCAAGTATTTTAATAATAACTTGCAAGAAAGGCAATAGGATAGCTCTTAATTAAGAATTTGAATTGGGACGAAAAAATGAATTGACATTTTTTATTTATTATGATATAATGTAATGTAACAATTTTTTGGAAATTAAATTGCATATGTGAAAGGACAATAAAAAATATGAAATACGATTTTGCCGCGGTTGAAAGCAAATGGCAGAAATACTGGGACGAACACCGCACATTCCACACCGAAAACGACTTTTCAAAGCCGAAATACTACGCTCTCGTAGAATTTCCATATCCGTCGGGCGACGGACTTCATGTAGGTCATCCGCGTCCGTATACCGCTATGGATATTGTTGCGAGAAAGCGCCGTATGCAGGGCTATAACGTGCTTTTCCCCATGGGCTGGGACGCTTTCGGACTGCCGACGGAAAACTATGCGATAAAGAACAAGATACACCCCGCGGTAGTTACCGAGCGCAACATAAACCGTTTTCGCGGTCAGCTAAAGGCTCTGGGTCTTTCATTTGACTGGGAGAGAGAGGTAAACACTACCGACCCGAATTATTTTAAATGGACACAGTGGATATTCTTAAAGCTCTTCAACGCGGGACTTGCGTATAAAAAAGAGATGAACGTAAACTGGTGTACACAGTGTAAGGTCGTTCTCGCAAACGAAGAAGTCGTAAACGGCACCTGCGAGCGCTGTCATGGAGAAGTTATCCACAAGGTAAAAAATCAGTGGATGCTCAAAATCACAGACTATGCACAAAAGCTCCTCGACGACCTCGACAGCGTGGACTATTTTGAGAAGATAAAGACCGCTCAGGTAAACTGGATAGGGCGTTCTACGGGCGCGGAAGTCAATTTCACGACAACTCTCGGCGATACCCTCACTGTTTATACGACTCGCCCCGATACGCTTTTTGGCGCGACCTATATGGTAATTTCCCCCGAACACCCGCTTATAGAAAAATGGGCTGACAAGATAGAAAACCTTGACGAAGTGCGTGCCTATCAGAAAGAGGCGGCAAGAAAGTCCGACTTTGACCGCACGGAAATGAACAAAGACAAAACGGGCGTAAAGCTCGGCGGCGTTATGGCGATAAATCCCGTAAACGGGACGCAGATACCTGTATTTATTTCGGACTATGTTCTTATGAGCTACGGCACGGGCGCAATTATGGCAGTTCCCGCGCATGATACGCGCGACTGGGAATTTGCAAAGAAGTTCGGTCTGCCGATAATCGAAGTCGTAAAGGGCGGAGAGGACGTTCAGAAAGAGGCATTTACCGACTGCGCAACGGGGGTTATGGTAAACTCTCAGTTCCTCGACGGGCTGTCCGTAGAGGACGCAAAGGTTAAGATAAAAGAATGGCTGACGGAAAAAGGCGTTGGTCATGAAAAAGTAAACTTCAAGCTCCGCGACTGGGTATTCTCGCGCCAGAGATACTGGGGCGAGCCTATTCCCGTGGTCTACTGCGAGAAGTGCGGCTGGGTAGGACTTCCCGAAAGCGAGCTCCCGCTTAAGCTCCCTGAGGTTGACAGCTATATGCCGACCGACAACGGCGAAAGCCCGCTGTCTACTCTGGAAAGTTTCATAAACACCACTTGTCCGAAATGCGGCGGTCCTGCAAAGCGCGAGACCGACACTATGCCGCAGTGGGCGGGTTCTAGCTGGTATTTCCTGCGCTATACCGACCCGACAAACGACAAAGAGCTTGCCTCTAAAGATGCTCTTAACTACTGGCTGCCCGTAGACTGGTATAACGGAGGAATGGAGCATACTACGCTCCACCTGCTCTACAGTCGTTTCTGGCACAAGTTCTTATACGACCAAGGGGTTGTTCCGACAAAAGAGCCTTATGCAAAGCGTACTTCTCACGGAATGATACTCGGACGTGACCCGCAGAATCCCGGAAAATTCTGCAAGATGTCAAAATCTCTCCACAATGTCGTAAATCCTGATGAAGTCGTAAAGGAATACGGCGCGGACACAATGCGCCTTTATGAGATGTTCGTAGGCGACTTTGAAAAAGCTGCTCCCTGGCAGGAAAACGGAATAAAGGGCTGTAAGAGGTTTTTGGAGCGTATCTGGACAATGTCCGAAAATCTTAAGGACGGAGAGGAATACAGTGACGCGCTCCGCTCGGCAATGCACAAAACGATAAAGAAAGTCACCGAGGATATCGAAACGCTTAAATTCAACACCGCGATCGCGTCTATGATGGGACTTTTAAATGACGCGGACAGTGCGGGCGGCTTTAACAGAGCGGAGTTCCGCGACCTGCTGATAATCCTCAATCCGTTTGCTCCGCACATAACCGAAGAGCTTTTCAATTCTCTCGGTTTCGGTATACTGAACGAGCAGAAGTGGGCGACCTATGACGAAAAGCTCTGCGCGGACAGCACTGTTGAGCTTGTCGTTCAGGTAAACGGAAAGCTCAGAGGACGCTTTAACGCGCCCGTTGATTCTGACAATGAAACGCTTATAGGAATGGCTCTCGGTCTTCCCGAAATAAAAGCGGCGACAGAAGGAAAGACGATAGTCAAGAAGATAGCTGTGCCGAACAAACTGGTAAACATTGTTGTTAAATAAGTTATTACAATCAAAGGCAGGAATTTTTGTTCCTGCCTTTTTTATTATATCAGCTTTTCAAATCCTAAACCCAACACCTCATTTGCGTTTGTGGTTATCAGAAATGCCGACGGGTCTGCCTCGCGGACAATGCGCTTTATCTTTTCATAAGAACTTCTGCGCACAGCCGTCATAACGACTGTGCGTTCTTCGTTGGAAAATGCGCCTTTGGCGTTCAGAAAAGTTACTCCATGGTCTGCGCGAATTATCTTCCCCGCTATCTCGTCATTCTTCTTGGAGAAGATGAGCAGAAGTCTGCTCTCTCGCCCGCCGTAAAGTATGCGGTCAATAAGGTATGACTGGATAAAAATGGCGATAACTGCAAGCAACACGCCGTTTAGTTCTCCGAACACCGCAAACCCCGCCGCTACTACTATTATATCGAGAGCCGCCTGGACAACGCCGAGCCTGTACTGCGGGAAATATTTGCCGATAATTTTCGTCAATATGTCCGCACCGCCCGAGGTCGCCTCGCTTTTATAGATAAGCCCCATTCCCGCGCCCATTGCCGCGCCGCCGAATATTGCCGCAATAATGCCGTTTCCCGATCCCGCGTCATATGTCGGCACTGTCATTTCCATAATGTCCGTAAATACGGTTATAAGCGCAACGGCATACAGCGTTTTGAACATTACCGCGCGTTCGAGAAAAATAAATCCTATTATCAGAAGTGGTATATTTAAAAGCAATATAAATGTTCCTACTCCGATATCAAAAAACCTTACAAGGATTATTGACGCGCCCGTAACGCCGCCGGGAGCTATGTTGTTCGGCGAGATAAAACAATGAACGCCGAGCGAAAATACCGCCGCCGCAAACGCTATCTCCAAAAGCTCTATAATTATGCGTTTTTTCATATAAATACCCCCGACAATTATTGCATAAAACTGAAAAATGTTTTATGTAAAAAATGTCGGGGTGAAATTTATGTGTTATCCTGCTCTATAGGCAATGCCTTGACTATAATGTCAAACAGCTCGTTTATTCTTTCATAGTTTTCACAAAGCGCGAGATAGCCGAACAATGTTTCAAGCGCTGTAGCCCGGCGGTATTCCGAGGGGTTTGAGCTTTTCGGAACGGAGATTCCTCCCGCGTTTCGCCCTCTGCGGAGAATGTCAGCCTCTTTCTCGGTGAGCAAGGGTTCAATAACGCCGACTGCGCCGCTCTGATATGATGCGCGCACTCTGCTTACGGCAAGCTCGTGGAGCTTTCCCGCGCAAGTGTTGTGCCTGCTCACAATAAGCCGTCTAACAAGCACCTCGTATACGCTGTCGCCGTAAAACGCCAGAACATTCGGCGAATAAGCCGCCGCCTCTTTTTCCGTCAAAAAAACGCCTCCCTATGCCTCGAAGATATAGTATACAAAACTGTATTCCTCACTGTGAAGTTCGAACATATCTATTTCCTTATTAAGTCCCGCGACTCCTGCGGTTTCCTCTTCGCCGTCAATAGCAGGCTCGAGCTTATTTATCGCCTCGCGCATAGGCTCGTAAAGTCCGTGTGTCCAGTCAGTTTTAGGCGCAATGTAAAAATCGCGTACATGCAGACCCTGTTCTTTTGCCTCGCGAAGTACCCTGTCGAGTTCTTCGGGCTCACCATAGCGCCTTTCGACATAACTTCTTGTATCGGACGACGGCTCAATGAGATAACACAACGTCCTGAAAACAGCCAAACAGCCGCTTTTCATAATGTTCTTCAATTCTTCGAGCCTTCTGGGAACGCCGTCGGGCTCGGTAAGTCCGTTATACCACAAAAACTCCCAGCCGCCGTTTATTTTCGGCAGTTCATAGGGCATGACAAGCTTTGAATTAAGCCCTGTCTTCTGCGCCCGCTTTACAAGATATTCTTCCGCATATCCCGCCATTACGTCCGCTTTGGTCGCCCCGGCTATTATCTTCGGAGTGTCCATGTCGTCGCCGACAAAAAGCGCGATCTTTGCTGAAACTTTTCCGCAGAGTTCCATTACTTCCTCGGAGGTCTTTTTACTTCCTGCCGTAGGACGTTCGAGCTGTGAAATTAAATTGCTTATAAAACTCATAAATAATCCTCCCGAATCCCGCTCCGGGTTTCAGACAGCCCTTTTAGAGGTAAGCGGTAAGAGGTAAGAAAACACCTCCTGACAACTAAAGCTTTCTCGGCAGTCTGAGTTTGATTATTCGGTACAGTCCGAATTTATTTATCTGTTTATCTTATATAATTGAACTCAAAGTCGTAAATTGAAACTACATCATCCTCCTGTATTCCCTGACGCTCAAGCTCGTCTATTATGCCGCTTGAACGCAGAACACGCTGAAAATATTGCAGGCTCTCATAATCTTCCATATTGCACACCGACAATATCGGCGCAAGGAATTCGGCGTTTACGATATACACACCGTCCACCTTTTCCACGGTAAACGAGTGTTTTCCCTCAGCCTCTTCCGAAAGCTCCTTCAGCGAAAGCGGCTCTGCCTCGTAGATCTTTACGGGCGGGAGCTTGTCCAGAGCCTCGGTCACGTCTTCCATAAGCTCCTCTACGCCCTGCGTTGTCGCGGCGGAGATTTTGTGGGCTTTAAGCCCCTTTTCATCGAGGAACTTTTCAAACTTCGCTATCTGCTCCTCGGTCGCCGCGTCGCATTTGTTCATTGCTATTATCTGCGGTAGCTCTGCAAGCTCTTCGGAAAAGTTTTTAAGCTCGGCGTTTATCTTTTCATAATCGCTTGAAGGATCTCTTCCGTCAGCGCCCGAAACGTCCACTACATGAACAATGAGCCTGCACCTCTCAATATGCCTTAAAAACTCATGTCCAAGTCCTACGCCCTCGCTCGCGCCCTCGATAAGCCCGGGGATATCCGCCATAACAAACGACTTTTCTCCGCGCTTTACTACTCCGAGAACAGGTGTAAGGGTCGTAAACTGATAGTTGGCAATTTTCGGCTTTGCCGCGCTTACAACGCTTATAAGCGTTGATTTTCCGACATTCGGAAATCCCACAAGCCCCACATCGGCAAGCAGCTTTAATTCAAGCGTAACGGAAAGCTGTTCTCCGGGAAAACCGGGCTTTGAAAACCGCGGTATCTGCCTAGTGGGCGTGGCAAAATGGGAGTTGCCCCAGCCGCCTTTTCCGCCTTTGGCTATAACGACAGGCTCGTTTCCTGAAATGTCCGCTATTACCCTTCCCGTTTTTGTGTCTTTTACAAGCGTTCCGCGGGGAACTTTTATTATTGTCGGCTCCATTGATTTTCCCGAACAGCGCTTTGCGCCGCCCGATTCACCGTCGGGAGCTACGTATTTTCTCTTATAGCGGAAATCTATCAGCGTCGAAAGGCTGTCGTCCGCGACAAAAACAATATCCGAGCCTTTTCCGCCGTCGCCGCCATCGGGACCGCCCGCCGCGACATATTTTTCACGGTGGAACGAAACCGCGCCGTTTCCGCCGTTTCCCGCTTTAAGCTGAATTTCGACCTTATCGACAAACATTCCGCTTACATCTCCTTTTTCGTCAATTTGCGCCTTCAATGAGAAAATAAGCCGGAGCTTATGTCCGGCTTAAATGTTGTTTATTACTCGGTTTCAGCGTAAACGCTTACTTGCTTTCTGTCGCGTCCGACGCGCTCGAACTTTACCTTTCCGTCAACCAGCGCGAACAGAGTATCGTCAGAACCTTTTCCGACATTGTTTCCGGGGTGGATATGTGTTCCGCGCTGTCTAACGAGAATGTTTCCCGCGAGAACAAACTGTCCGTCTGCGCGCTTTACGCCGAGTCTCTTGGACTCGCTGTCACGGCCGTTCTTTGTAGAACCCATACCTTTTTTATGAGCAAAATATTGTAAGCTTATCTTAATCATTTTCTTTACCTCCTCAAATAACAGTAACCTTAATGTTCTTGTAGTCCTCCGAAAGTGTTTCAAGATGCTGATATAACGCCGAAATGAGCTTTTGCGCGTCGCTCGACCGCTTATTCAGCCGCAGGGTTATGCGGTTTTCCTCAACTTTAACCTCGGCGTCCGCGCCGAAATTTTCGGTTATAGCGTTGCAAACAAGCATCGTACAGGAACTAACCGCCGCGCAGACGATGTCGTTTCCCTCCGTGCCGTAGCCCGCATGACCGCTTATTTCAAAACCCGCAAAATCCCGAACGTTTTCAGACTCTCCCAAACGGAAAACACATTTTAACATTATGCGTTTATAGTTTCAATTCTTACCTGGCTGTAGGGCTGTCTGTGACCCTGTTTTCTCTTTACATGCTTTTTGGGCTTGTAGGTGAAAACGGTTATCTTCTTAGCTTTACCGTTTTTAAGAAGAGTAGCCTTTACGGATGCTCCGCTTACATAGGGATCTCCGACCTTTGTTTCTCCTTCGCCGCCGACCATAACGACTTTGTCGAAAGTAACTTCTCCATCTGCGTCAAGCTTTTCAATAAAGAGAACGTCGCCCTCTTTTACCTGATACTGCTTTCCGCCTGTTTCAATAACTGCGTACATATTTTTTATACCTCTTTTCAGAACTCGCTGTGTCGGGGCGGCAGGAACTAAATTCTGCGCTTTCCATGCCTCACACAAGCGGCTTTATTATTATAACACAACATTTTCCTTTTGTCAAGCACTTTTGCTTTTATTTTCTATTTTTTCCAAAAAAATAGAAAATAAAAGCAGTATACAGTGTACATGGTACAGTATTTAGTAGAATGTGCCCGCTGTCGCGGGCGTTATTTAGATTGTTTTTAGAAGATAGACACACGAGCAACCTTTTATGGGTATATTCCAAAACGTTTCAATCCGATAACAATCTAAATATTATCCGCCGTAAGGCGGATACCATAACTGACTACTTTACACTGTACGCTGTCAACTGCCGACGGGCGAGGTACGGGGCGCTCCTGTAGTCAGTTGACAGTTTACAGTGTACAGTATTCAGCAACAGCCGAGTGGCACTCATACTAAATCGCCCTCTTTGTTCTCAAACCAACTTCCACGCTCGATTTGCGCGTGTTAGGGGGAGCGGGGCGTTAGCCCCGAGGCGGGGTGCGGGGCGCGCCAGCGCCCCGCGACTTTCCCCCTTCCCCTTCGGGGAAGGGGGTCAGGGGGATAGGGCGAGAGAGCGTTATTGAGAGAAACAACGTTTGAAAAGAAATAAGATGTCGGAGTTTAAACTCTTGCCTCTTGATCCGACAATCAAAAAACTTTATCTCCAAAAGCTCCCCGAAATTCTTACATACAATTCCTGCTCAATCCCCCCTATTATTGTGAATTTGCCGAAGAATTTACTCACATTTTGTGTAATGTGTCAAACTTTGTTTAATCTGACAAAAAACTATTGACATTTCAACCACCCTGTTGTATAATGTTATTAAAGCAAAGGCAAGAATTTGTTTTCCTGTCGTTTGTTTGTTTAGTTGTCTCCTTTCTTTTGTTCTACACATAATTATAATTTGATTTCGAGCCTGTGTTTTTGGGCTCTCTTTTTTTGCATGCAAGCATGCAAAACAGTATACAGGGTACAGTGTACAGTATTCAGTTATTGTGTCCGTTTCGCGGACATTATTTAGATTGTTTTTGGTCAATAAGCACACAAGCAACCTTTTTTCTGGTAAGCTCCAAAACGTTTCAGTCCGATAACAATCTAAATAATATCCGCCGCAAGGCGGATTCCTACTACTGCTACTGTACACTGTCAATTGTCCATTGACTACAAGGTGATCTATATTATGAGTGATAACAATGTTTTTTATCGTTATGCCCCGTTTATACAGGACTTCATTTACCGTCACAAATGGGAAGAACTTCACGAGATACAAATAGCCGCCGCAGAAGTAATATTCGACAGCGACGACAATCTCCTGCTTACCTCCGGAACGGCAAGCGGAAAGACAGAGGCAGCTTTTCTCCCCGTGCTTACGCACCTGTGGGAAAACCCTCCGAAAAGCGTAGGGGTGCTTTATGTTTCGCCGCTTAAGGCTCTTATAAACGACCAGTTCGAGCGCCTCGAAGAACTTCTTGAAGAGGCGGATATTCCCGTAACCAAATGGCATGGCGACGCGTCTCCAACGGCGAAAAAGCGCCTTGTGAAAGATCCGCGCGGCGTTATGCAGACAACTCCCGAAAGCCTGGAGAGCCTGCTTATAAGAAACAGCTCAAATATCTACAGGCTTTTCTGCGACGTCAGATTTATTATAATCGACGAAGTTCATTATTTTATGGACAACGACCGCGGACTTCAGCTAATTTCCGTTCTCGAGAGAATACAGCGGATCATCGGTTTCGCGCCGAGAAGAATAGGACTTTCCGCAACGCTCGGCGACTGTACGAATGCCGAAAAATGGCTTTGCATGGGTACTGACAGAAACTGTGTCACTCCTAAGTGTCATGAGGCGGGAAGAAAAATAAGGCTTTCTGTCAGATTTTTCCCCATTGCCGAGAAAATACCAAATTCCGACAGCAAGACCTTGCTTGAAAAATACTATGAGTATCTTTATGAAAGTACGCGCGGAAAGCGCTGTATACTGTTTTCAAACAGCAAAGGCGAGGTCGAGGAAAATATTGCGCACCTGAAAAGGCTGTCCGAAAAAAATCACGGGAACGACTGCTATCTTGTACATCATGCGAACATTTCTCCCGCGCTGCGCGAATTTGCCGAAAAGCGAATGAAAAGCGGAGAACTTCCCGTATGCACGGGAGCAACGGTAACTCTTGAGCTCGGAGTTGACCTCGGACATCTCGAAAGGATAGTACAGACGGGCTGTCCGCTTACGGTCTCGGGGCTTGTACAGCGGCTCGGCAGGACGGGAAGAAGAAACGGCGAGGCAGAAATGCGCTTTGCTTTCAGATATGATATGAGCCTTCCGCCGAATGATTTCTACAAGGAAATAAACTGGGATCTGATAATGTGCTGTGCGGAGATACTTCTTTATACCCGCGAAAGGTGGGTCGAGCCTATGTATCTGCCAAAACTGCCGTACAGCCTGCTGTTTCATCAGACAATGTCGGTTATGACCTCAAACGGCTCGCTTTCGCCGAAAGAGCTTGCGCGGCAGATACTTACGCTGTCGGTTTTCAGGAATGTTACAAAAGACGACTATCTTCTGCTGTTGAGGCACTTGCTCGAAAACGGCGTTCTTGAGCGCGGCGAGGACGGGGCGCTGCTTATCGGCGAAAAGGGTGAAAGCATAGTGAACAACTATGAATTTCTCGCGGTATTTTCCGTGCCGTGTGAATATACCGTCCGCAATAATTCCGAAGAAATAGGCACTGTACAAAATCCTTTTCCCGTAGGAAGTCAGTTTGCGCTTGCGGGTCAGGCGTGGGAAGTAACCGAGCTTGACAAAAAGGCGCTCATCATTTATGTAAAGCATATCAAGGGCATTTCAAAAAACATGTGGACGGACGTCGGAAACGAATATGTTCACACAAAAGTTATGAAAAAAATGCTCGAAGTGATAAGGAGCGACGAGGAATACGGCTTTCTCGGAGAGAGCGCGAAAAAGAGGATAAATGATATCCGCGCGCTTTGCAGGAATGCGGCGGGCGGCGAGATAATATCCCAAAACGCGATTTCGGGCGGCGCGCTGTGCGAGGGAGAAAGGATAGTTCTTGCGCTGTCGGAAACGGTGTTTGCGGTATTTCCGTTTTTAGGGACGCGCGGCATGGCGGCGCTTGTTTTTGCATTGCGCGAGAGAGGGTTTGGCGCGGAATTGTGGCTGTCGAGGAGTATTCCCGTATGCATTGAAGTGAGGACGGACAGAGGAAAAGGCGCACTCATTTCTGCGCTTAATTCCATAAAGGCAAAGGGCGCGGACAAATACGGGTTTGAAATTCCCGACAACTGTGAGATATGCGGGAAGTTTAACGACTATATTCCCAGAGAACTTCTTAGAAAGCAGTATATTGAGGATTATATTGACTGTGAGGATCTGGCGGCGATGGAATAGGGCGCTGTATACTGCGCCCCGCAAAGTTGTAAAATAACGTAAAAAATAAGGGAAACCTACCGTTTCCCTTAAATGTTTATTTACCTCAAAAATCCTTCTATTATCTTTTCTTCCGCCTGTTCTCTTGTAAGCCCGAGAGAACATAGCTTTAAAAGCTGCTCGCCTGCTATCTTTCCTATAGCCGCCTCATGAATAAGCTCCGCGTCTACGTTTGACGCGTTCAGCGCGGGCTGGGCGTCTACCCTGCCGTTTTCGGCAATTATCGCGTCGCATGCCGAATGTCCTGTACATTTTGCGTTTCCCTCTACAACGCTGTAAAACGCCTGGTGGGAATTTCCTCTCGCAACAGAACGCGAAACAAGATCCGCCCCGCTGTCCTCGCCGTTCAGCTTTACGCTGAACTTTGTAACTGCGTCCTCCTCGTTGTCGGTCATTATCCTCTCGCGGACTATTATCTTCGCGCCCTCGGCGAGCTCCGCGGAAGTCGTCCTTGTCGAGCGGTCAACTCCACCGAGCTGTATTGTGTCCATTTCAAGCCTTGAATTCTTCTTTAAAAAGCACTCCGTGACGGGGTCTATCTTCTTTAAGCCCTTTCCGTTTCCCGTGCCGATATGTTTTTCCTTGTACACGACAGACGCGCCCTCGTCGAGGAAAAAGCGGTGTATGCCGTTATGGCGGGCGTCCTCCTCACCCTCGTTATGAACGCCGCAGCCTGCCACTATAATAACGTCCGCGTTTTTCCCGATATAAAAATCGTTATATACAAGGTCGTCAACATCACTGTGCGTAACGCACGCGGGAATGTACACCGTTTCTCCCTTTGTGTTCGGCTTTACGATTATGTCAATTCCCGGCTTGTCGGTTTTTGAGTTTATCGTTATGTTCTTTGAGGACTGCCTGCCCGCGCAGGAGCTGTCCTCGCGGATATTATAAGCGCCCTTAAAACCCGTGGTTTCGTCATAGTCGGAAATTATTTTAAGCATTCCCGCAGTTATATCATTAAAATTCGTATCCATTCAATTTACCTCGTTTGCGCTCAACATCTTTTCGGACAAGAGCAGGTATATTCTCCCTGCATAAGCTGAGGAAGAATTTCATCTCTAGGTCCGGAAACGCGGATCTTTCCGTCCGCTATGACAATGATAGTGTCCGCTATTTTCAGTATGCGCTCCTGATGTGAGATAACAATAAGCTCTCCCACATTTTCCTTTCGTATCTCCTCAAAGGTTTCGACGAGCCTTGAAAAGCTCCAGAGATCTATTCCCGCCTCGGGTTCGTCAAAAACGGAAAGCCTTGCTTTTCTCGCAAGAACGGTCGCAATTTCTATACGCTTTGCCTCGCCGCCAGAAAGCGCGCTGCTCATCTCGCGGTCAATGTATTCTTCGGCGCATAGCCCAACTTTTCCCAGAAGATCGCAGTAGCCCTTATAGTCTGTCTTTTCCTTTGCGGCAAGCTCTAAGAGATCTCTGACGGTTATGCCCTTAAACCTTACGGGCTGCTGAAAAGCATAGGCTACGCCCTTGTTTGCGCGGTCCGTCACGGAAAGCGCGGTTATGTCCTCCCCGTCCAGCAATATCTGCCCCGAAGTCGGCTGTTCAACTCCCGCAATAAGTTTTGCGAGAGAGGTCTTTCCGCCGCCATTTGGACCTGTTATGACCGTAAGCGCGCCGCTTGTCTTAAATGAAACGCCTTTTAATATTTCGTTTTTGTCGGACGTTGTCCAACATAAGTCTTTTATTTCAAGCAAAAAATCAAATCCCTTCTTTTAGAAGTAAGAAGTTAGAGGTAAGAGGTAAGAATTAAGAGGTCAGGATAAAAAATTATAACCAACTTATCTGCTACCAACTTTTACATTTTATCACAAATTTATATAATTGTCAAGATTATTCTTTTTTAAATCCGTCTCGTTATGAATTCAAGTATATCGTTCATTACTTCGTCTTTGTTGAGTTCAAATAAAAGCTCGTGTCTTGCCTCGCGGTATATCCTTAAATTCACATCACAGCCGTGTTCGAGATATTTTATGACCGCTTTTCTTACGCCGTTTCCGTATTCTCCGATAGGATCCATGCCGCCGCTGAGAAACAACAAAGGAATATCCGTCGGCGTGTTTTCTACGACAGCCGCGGAGTTGCAGCAAAGAAGTGCGTTCAGCATATCACGGTAGCCCGCTACGGTAAAAGTGAAATTGCATTTAGGGTTTGAAAGAAAATAATCAACGTCCGCGTCGTCCCGCGACAGCCAGTCAAATTCCGTGCGGCGGTTTTCCGTCCTCAGATTTAAAACGCTGTAGACCATTTTTGTTATATTCTTGTGGCGGTATAGGTCGCCGTTTCTTTTTACCGCCGTATCCAAAAGCTTTCTTAGGGGAGCTTGTCCGGTTATTCCTCCCGCCGTTCCCATTATGACCGCTCCGCTGAATTTATCGGCGTATCTGGAAAGATAAATTCTTTCGATAAAGCTGCCCATGCTGTGACCCATAATGAAAACAGGGATATCCGGAAAAGTTTTTCGGACAATGTCGTTCATTCTGTGCATATCACGTACCATATTCTTATAGCCGTCATGCGCGCCGAAATAGCCAAGCAGGTCGCTATGAGCCACGGAATTTCCGTGTCCTATATGGTCGTGACCGCAAAAGGCAATTTCGTTTTTACACAAAAACTTCGCGAACTCCTCATACCGCTCCACAAACTCGCACATTCCGTGCGAAAACTGAACGACGGCTTTCGGCTCTTCGGGTGTGTAGATATAAAACCTGATATCACAAAGTTCTGTCGTGCTAGGAAATCTTCCTGTTATCTTTTTCATAGGCTCTCCCATTATCTTAAAAACGCCTCGAGCCTGTAGATAGGCTGACCAAGATCGGCAAAGCGCTTTTCGTATTCGGTCATAATATTCCCCTCAAAGCCGCTGTTATGTAGATCGAGTGAAACGTTTTTTAAGCCGAATCCGTTTCGTGAGAGTTGTTCTATCGAAAACTCGAAAAAGTGCATATTGTCGGTTTTCTGGTGGATTTCCGCTTTGGGTTTCATAATGGCGCGGTATATTTCCAGAAAGCGCTCGTGCGTAAGGCGGTGCGCGGCATAATGATTTTTTGGGAAAGGACAACTGAAATTCAGAAAAATGCGGTCTATAGTATTCTCGTGAAACAAATGGCAGAGATACTCCGCCTGTCCCATGCAGAATTTAAGGTTCGGGAGTTTCAATTTCTCCTGCGCCTCCATTCCCGTTATGAGAACGTTCGGCGTTTTTTCAACGGCAATTAAATTTATCCCGGGGTTTTGCCTTGCAAATTCTATGGCAAAGCCTCCCTTTCCGCAGCCTATCTCAAGGTACAGCGGGTTATCATTCCCGAAAGTTTTTCTGCTGTCGGCGAAAAATTCTTCGGACAGCGGGTCGTTTGCATGCTCGTTCTGACACTGCATATAAAGCATTGACCCGCGGCACTTTTCAAGCCTTTCGTCAAGATTTTTCTTACGGCGCATTCTCATAATGGTTTTCAATTCCTTTCAAATGTAAGAGTAAGAAGTTGGTTTATCACGCATACAAAGAATTGCTTTCGTCAAGCCTTTTATTACGGAATAATAGCATGATAATCTTCTAATCCTACAATTTTTTCTTCGTTAGTTTTCGGCTTTGGAATATTTTTGCCTATTATCGCAAACGGAGTTTCCTCGGGCGCGGTTTTGGAATAAGGTCCGCTGAGAGCGTAATAATAAACGAAATTCCGACAAGCCGTTTTGATCGTGACTGTATACCCCGCGTGAAGATATTCGAGCAAAGTACCCATAGAAAGCGGCTCTATAGTCACACTGTGTACTTCCGAATAATATATACATTCTTCGGGCTTGTTTTTCCGGCGGATAATGAACTTTTCGCTGTCGGCGATATATTCCGCGGGCTTTCCCGATTTTGCCGAAACATAGATAATACCGCCGATAATGCCCGGTATAACTATCGAAAGCAGAATGACAAAAGGAAAAGAGCCGTCTGAAAATAACGTGAGATATATGACGACCATAGCTATTCCCCACAGTACAAATACCGATATATACGGAATAAGCCAGAGGCGGGGACTTTTTATAAGGTTCATTGTTCCGCGCGCTAAAAGCTTAACTTCATCTTGCTTTGCGTTCATAAATTACCTTTCTGTCAATAATCAAACAGTATAATCATTCCACTATCAGGCTGTCGAGAAAGCCCCAGATACCGCATTGAACGTTTCGCGTACAACGCTGACGACGTAGATGGGGCTTTATCGGCAGCCTGAAAGTTCACGTCCCATTAAAACGCCCATAATTGACGCCATCATCAGCCCTCTTGTCCAGCCGCTCGAATCGCCAAGACAGTGAAGTCCGCCTATGTTCGTGCTAAAATGTTCGTCCATTTTAACGCGGTTGGAATAGAATTTAAGCTCCGGCGAATACAAAAGCGTTTCCCTGCTCGCAAATCCCGGCACGACGTCATCTACCGACTTGATGAAGTTTATAATGTTCGTCATCGTCCTATACGGTACAGCCGCCGTTATATCCCCCGCTACTGCGTCGGGCAGCGTCGGCTTTACATTTGAAAACGAAAGCTCTTTTTCCCACGTTCTCTTTCCGTCAAGAATATCGCCGTAACGCTGGACGAGGATATGTCCCGCCCCGAGCATATTTGTAAGCTCTCCGACCTTTTTTGCGTATTCGATCGGCTGATTGAAAGGGGTGCTGAAATTGTGGGAGCAAAGAATTGCAAGGTTCGTGTTGTCGCTTTTCAGTCCCTTAAACGAGTGACCGTTCACTACCGCAAGCCCGTTGTCATAGTTTTCCTGCGCGACAAAGCCGCCGGGGTTCTGACAGAAGGTGCGGACCTTGTTTCTGAAAGGCTGGGGATAACCGATAAGTTTGCTTTCATAGAGAACGTCGTTTACTTCCTCCATTATCTCACTTCTTACTTCTACCCTTACGCCTATATCTACCGTTCCGGGACTGTGAGCTATGTTGTGTTCAACGCAGATCCTTTCGAGCCAGTCCGCGCCCTTTCGCCCCGTGGCAATAACCGTATGTTCGGCAGATACTGTTTGTTCCGAAGAGTTTCTTTCGCGGATAACAGCGCCCTTGCATATATCGTCCTCAATTATAATATCGACACATTCGGTTCTGAACATTATATCAACGCCGCTTTTCAGAAGATATTCTTCAATGCGCTGATAAAGTCCGTGAGCCATTTCCGTTCCGAGGTGTCTGATGGGGCAGTCAACGAGCTTTAAATTCGCGTTTATCGCCTTTTTGCGAATGGCTCTTATTTTTTCGGGGTCTGAAACACCCTCTACCCGCGTATCCGCGCCGAATTCAAGATAGATCCTGTCGGTATAGTCAATGGTTTCCTGTGCTTTCTGCTCTCCTATAAGCTCGGGCAATGTCCCGCCGACCTCGCACGAGAGCGACAGCTTTCCGTCAGAAAACGCGCCCGCGCCCGAAAAGCCCGTGGTTATATGACAATAGGGCTTGCAGTTCATGCATTTTCTTGTTTGGGATTTAGGACAGCTCCTGTTTTCAACGGATTCTCCCTTTTCAACTATAAGTATCTTCTTTTTGGAATTGTTCCTAAGCATTTCAATGGCGGTAAAGATACCCGAAGGACCGGCACCCACTATTAGAACATCGTACTTCATAAACTGCTCCTTGTTTGTCTGATATAACATCTGTTAAGAGATGACCTTGTTCACACAGAGGTAAGAGTTTAAGAGGAAAGGTGGTTTGTTGAATTAAACATTATTATCACACTTTCTTATTATATCATATTTTTATGGGCTTGTCATTATTTTTTGAAAAAAATATAAGTGGTGTTGAAATTCGGGGGAAATTATGATACAATGATAATTGACAACATCACATAAAGGAGTACCCGATGAAAAATATCAGCATACTTACAACTCCCGTTGATTTTGACAAAAGCGATTTTTTAAGCCTTTTGTCGCTTTCAACCGGAAACGCCATTTACCGTCAGAAACGCATGGGAAAGCTTGTCATAGGAAACAGCGGCTGGCACGTTGACGTTAAAGAACGCCTTATCTCTTTCGGGAAAAAGACGTTTGACTGTGGAATAATAGGCTCGGAGGACTACAACTCAAATACATGGCTCTGGGGCTGGGCGGTAAACGAAAGCGGACTTCCCGAAAACGCTTTTGCTCCCGCGCGCCGCGCAAAACGAAATCTGCCCGACTGCGCGGAGATATACTTTGAAAAATTTACGCTCGACGAGTTGCACAGCGGTCACAATCTCTCAATGGTAACGGTAGGAGCGGCGGAGAACAACGTTTGTTATTATCGCTGTCCGTATGAGGGCGGAGCGCTTTTTGTGCAGATAAACGGACTTCCCGATGAAATATTTGAGCCTGCGCCGCTTATTGATATTGCAAATCAGACGGTCGAAATAATAAGCTCGTTTTACTGCGACCACAAACTTCTCTGCGCGGGCTTTTTACACCAGAACGGTTATTCCTTTGAGCTTGACGGCGAAGGCATTACCGCAAGCGACAATTCGGGAACGCTCCTCATAACGTTTGAAAAGGTCGGGGAATTGTACAGAATAACGGGAATTAACTTTGACAAAGCATAAAATTATTATAATGCAGTCTGTATAAAAAAGCCTTTTTTATCCTTTTAGAGGTTAGAGATTAGAGGTAAGAGGTTAGAGTTTTAGAGGAGAGGTTATTCGATTTTCGTAAGTATTCTAGTCTCTAATTTCTTTCTCTGAAAAAAATAATTTTAATTTTAAAACTACATTTGACTTCTTACCTCTTACGTCAAACCTCTAAAAGGGCGGGGCGCGGGGCGCGCCAGCGCCCCGCATTCTCCCCCTTCCCCCTCGGGGAAGGGGGCAAGGGGATAGGGCGAGTGAGTGTAATTTAGAAAAATAACGTTTGAAAATAATCACATATAGGGATATATACAAACTGTATTATGTTTAATCGTCATAAAATGACCAAAAAAATTATGCTCAAAAATTTTTAATAAAACTCTTTACAATTTGAAAATAATATGTTATAATATAATGTGTATAAATGAAAATCCGAAACTGAACGTATCATGCGTTCGGTCAATTCGGGAGTAATTAACGATCTAAGGAGATTTTGCTATGACGTTTGAAGATTTTATCATGCAGGCGCGCGAAATGAAGGCTTCGGATATCCACCTTTCTGTTGGTTTGCCTACCGTAATAAGAGTACACGGCGAGCTAAGACCTTATCAGGATCTGTCCGATCAGGTCGTTCATCGCACAATTATGTCTATCCTTACTCCCGAACAGGAACAGACTCTTGCAAAAGGAAGAGACGTTGACTTCAGCTTTGAGCTTAAAAACGGCGCGCGTCAGCGTGTAAACGTGTTCCACCAGAGCGGAAAGCTCGCTTGTTCGATACGTCTGCTGAATGAGGAAATACCTTCGCTCGACGAACTCGGACTTCCGCCTGTTCTGCTTGAACTTGCCAAAAAGCGCAAGGGACTCATACTTGTAACAGGACCTACCGGCGCGGGAAAATCCACGACTCTTGCCGCAATGATACAGCACATAAACATGACCCGTGCTTGTCATATAATCACTATTGAAGACCCTATCGAATACCGCTACACCCAGGGCAAGGCGACCGTACACCAGCGTGAAATAGGGCGCGACGTTACGAGTTTCTCCGACGCACTGAGAAGTGCACTTCGTGAGGACCCCGACGTTATACTTATCGGTGAGATGAGAGACTATGAGACCATTTCTCTTGCGCTTACCGCCGCAGAAACGGGACACCTTGTATTCGGAACGCTCCACACCTCGTCCGCCGCGCAGACTATCGACCGTATCATAGACGTCTGCCCCGCTGACGCAAAAGAGCAAGTAAGAACCCAGGTCGCGAACATGATACAGGGCGTTATAGCTCAACTTCTTATCCCCACCTCAAACGGCAAGGGCAGAGTTGCATGCGATGAGATAATGCTCGGAACTGACGCTATAAAGAACCTTATCCGTTCAAACAAGATAGCGCAGATGGAAACCACCATGCAGGGCGCGTCTCAGCAGGGAATGCAGACTCTTATTGACGCTCTCGCAAAGCTGTACACGGCCGGAAAGATCTCCTATCAGACGGCGCTCGAATACTCGAACAACCCGCCCGAAATGGAAAAGAAACTTATGTCGTAAGGCTTTCAGCTAAAATAAGAATATACAAAACAAAAAGGGGAATTATTTTCCCCTTTTTGTTTTGTATAAAACACCTATTTGTGGTTCTTTTCAAACGTTTTTTCTCTCAATAACCTTTATTCGCCACAACCCCCTAACCCCCCCCTTCCCCTTCGGGGAAGGGGGAAAAGTGCAGGGCGCGCAGCGCCCTGCACCCGCTGTTGACAGTTGACAGAGTACAGTAGTCAGTAATAGTCAAAAGATTGGTCGCCGAATATAACGTGAATAAATAGAAAAAGAGGCTAGACTTAAATTCTAGCCTCTATCCTCTAAAACTCTAGTTTCCAGATGAGTTTTCCCCCTTGTAAATCATCCGTTCTGTTGCTTTTTCTTTGCCTCGATATCGGCGAGTGCGTCTTTTCTCGAAAGGTTGATACGACCCTGATTGTCTATCTCCATGACCTTTACTATGATTTCATCGCCTACGGAAACAACGTCCTCTACCTTTTCAACACGATGGTTTTCAAGCTTTGAGATGTGAACCATTCCGTCCTTGCCGGGAGCTATCTCTACAAACGCTCCAAAGCTCATGATCTTTACAACCTTGCCCTTGTAGATAGCGCCTATCTCGGGAGGATTTACGATAGTTGAAATTACCTGAACACAAGCGTTTGCCTTTGCAAGATCCGCGCCGCAGATAAATACGTTTCCGTCCTCGTCAACGTCGATCTTGACTTCAAAGTCAGCGCAGAGTTTCTGAATGACCTTTCCGCCCTTTCCGATAACTTCGCTTATCTTGTCAACGGGAACTTTCGTTGTGAGCATCTTCGGAGCATACTTTCCGACAGTCTCGCGCGGCTTGTCAATTGCCTTGAGCATTACCTCATCAAGTATATAATCGCGCGCCTTGTGCGTCTTTTCAAATGCGTTCTTGATTATTTCGGGAGTAAGACCGTCTATCTTCAGATCCATCTGAATAGCGGTTATACCGTCATGAGTACCCGCAACCTTGAAATCCATATCGCCAAAGAAGTCCTCAACGCCCTGGATATCTACCATTGTCATCCAGCGGTCGCCCTCGGTTATAAGTCCGCAGGAAATACCCGCAACGGGTTTCTTTATCGGAACGCCCGCGTCCATAAGAGCAAGCGTCGAACCGCATACCGAACCTTGTGACGTCGAGCCGTTAGAAGAAAGGACTTCCGAAACAAGTCTTATCGCATACGGAAATTCTTCTACCGACGGGATAACGGGGAGCAGCGCTCTTTCCGCAAGCGCTCCGTGACCTATCTCACGTCTGCCCGGGCCGCGCGATGCCTTTGTTTCGCCGACAGAATAAGACGGGAAGTTGTAGTGGTGCATATAGCGCTTTCCTTCTTCTTCGTCAAGACCCTCGAGTTTCTGGCTGTCGGAAACAGGACCAAGAGTGCAGACCGTCATGACCTGCGTCTGTCCACGCGTGAAAATTCCCGAACCGTGAACTCTCGGCAATACCGCAACTTCCGCAGCGAGCGGACGAATTTCATCAAGCTTTCTTCCATCAACGCGCTTTCCGTCGTCAAGCAGCCAGCGGCGTACAACAAACTTCTGGAGCTTGTACATACACTCGTCTATCATCGCTGTCTGCTCGGGATATATCTCGTCAAACTTTTCGTGAACTTCGGCGTATATCGGCTGAAGGCGTTCCTCGCGTATATTCTTGTCATCGGTGTCCATTGCATAGCGCACTTTTTCAATAGCAAACTCCGATATCGCGTCATACATATCGTGGTCTACTTCCATGCTCTCAAATGAGAACTTCGGCTTTCCGATCTGCGCCTGAATGTCCTTTATAAACGGAATGAGGCTCTTTACGATCTCCTCATGACCCGCCATAATTGCCTTGAACATGGTGTCATCGTCAACTTCGTTTGCGCCTGCCTCGATCATAACGACTTTCTTTTCCGAAGATGCTACCGTAAGATTAAGGTCGCTCTTGTTGCGCTGTTCAGCGTCGGGCATAAGAACTATTTCTCCGTCTACAAGACCTACGGAAATTCCTCCGATAGGACCGTTCCACGGAACGTCGGAAATTGAAACGGCAATAGACGCGCCTATCATGCCCATTATTTCGGGCGAGCAGTCGGGATCAACCGACAGAACCGTCATAGTAATAGCGACGTCGTTTCTCATATCCTTCGGGAAAAGCGGACGCATAGGACGATCTACAACGCGGGAAGTCAGAATAGCCTTTTCGCTCGGTCTGCCCTCGCGCTTTAAAAACCCGCCCGGAATTTTTCCTACAGAATAAAGTTTTTCCTCATAGTCAACTGCGAGAGGGAAGAAATCCACTCCCTCGCGGGGCTTGGGGGATGCCGTTACGTTTACCATAACGACTGTTTCGCCGTATGTTACCCAGCATGAGCCGTTTGCAAGACCGCAGACTTTTCCTGTTTCGACTTTTATTTCTCTGCCCGCAAACATTGTTTTAAATACTTTGTAATTTTCAAACATTGCCCTTTTTCCTTTCATTGAAATTTTTCGGGCGGAACTGCAATAAATTCAATTTGCGGCTCTGCACAAACTCAATTTATTGCTCCACCCGATCACGTTAAGAATACAAACAAACATCAGTAGCTGTTCAATAATTGAACAACTACTAATGCTTGTTTCATTTCTTACTTTCTCAGTCCCAGCTTTGCGACAATAGCGCGGTATCTTTCGATATCCTTCTTCTGGAGATAAGCGAGAAGGTTTCTTCTGTGACCTACCATTTTCAGAAGACCTCTGGTAGAGTGGTGGTCCTTTTTGTGGACCTTGATGTGTTCTGTAAGTTCATCGATCCTCTTTGTAAGGATAGCGATCTGAACTTCGGGCGAACCCGTGTCGTTTTCGTGCAGTCTGTTTGCCTCAATGACTGCGGTTTTTTCTTCTTTTCTGAGCATAATTTACACCTCTTTAAAATTATTTCCGAAATCACAGCAAGGGGAATCGGTGTTTCTCAAAATGAGCATTTTCCGCGATCCGTGAAAACGGAACTGCTGCGCGAGCCTTTCCCACGCATAACAAAGTTATTATAGCACATAAATCGGCTTTTGTAAAGTACTTTTTTAGCTTTTTTTGAAATTTATTTCTATAGCGGGCTTTATTCGTAAAGATTTTTAACGCTGTCGCGAATAACAAGTTTTCCCGTTATGAGAGTTCTTCCGCGGAAGTAATTCTTGTCATGTATCTTTTTAAGGATTATATCGACTGCCTCCTTTGCCATTTTCACGCAGTTTATATCAACGGTGGTGAGATGAGGAGTAGTCATTGACGAATATATCTGATTGTCATAGCCGGTAATTGAAATATCCCTGGGCACAACGCAACCCTCCGCGCGGAGCTGATTTATAAGATTGAACGCGCTCTCGTCACATGAGCACACAAACGCCGACGGCAGCTCATCGGGCAGAGTAAACGTCTTATAAAGCTCACCGGAACTGTTTCTGTCGCGTATTATCCATTCATCGCGGAGCGGGATATTTTTTTCAAGGAGAGCCTTGTAAAACCCAAGAAATCTGTCGCGGACAAATGGCGAGCCCTCCGCGCTACCCAGAAAGCCTAACTTTTTGTGACCGTTTGAAATGACATAAGAGGTGAGCTGATAGCTCCCAAAAAAGCTGTCGGAAAGCACTATCTCCGCATTTTCGCGGTTGCCGTAATATTCGATAAAAACGGTCGGAACGTAAAACTGGAGCAGCTTGTCAATATAGCTCTCGGAAAACTGTCCGAGTAGAATAAGTCCATCCGCTTTTTTATCGGAAATTGAGTTGGGCATTTCCCTCGGAAGGTCGGGGCTGTCGTTTACTACCTCCAGCATACCGTAATAGTTTTCCTGCTGCAAAAGCTCGACAATGTGCTTATAAATAGTCCAGTAGAATGCCGAAGGCTCGTTTATAAAGTTTTTCGGCGCGATTATGGCGATGTTGTGGGTAAAGCCGTCTTTCGGTGAACGCGAGCCGGTGTTCATGCTGTACCCCATTTCATGCGCCTTGCGCTTTATTTTTTCACGCAGCTCATCGCTTACGCCTTCCCTGTTCCCGAGCGCTTTAGACACGGACACCGTGCTTATGTTCATTGCATTCGCAATATCGCTCATTGTGACGTTCTTTTTTATCATGGCGGTTTCCTTTCGAGGAAATTTATGCTAACCTGATTTTAGGTAGTGTGTAATTATATTTTAAGTTAAATTTGGCGATTTGTAAATTAACTTTTTAGCCAAATTTCACCGCGTTTTTTTGTACGAAATGTGCAGGAAAGAACGCAAGGAGGAAAACCTTTTGAAAAATGTTTTCCCCCTTGAACCCCCTTACCAAAACTTTTATGTGCCGCCGCTGACGCGGCGGACGATAACCGAACAATGGTACGATAAACTAATGCTCTTCAAGCGGCGGCAATAGTTTGCAAAAGGTAATTACAACAAAAAGGGGAACTAAGTTCCCCTCTTGTTATTGCTTTTTAGCTGTTTGCTGATTTCAGCTTTTATCACTCGTTGATCTTGGTAACAACGCCTGAACCAACAGTGTGACCGCCCTCACGAATAGCGAAACGAAGTCCCTCTTCGATTGCGATAGGTGTGATAAGCTCAACGTCCATTACAACGTTATCGCCGGGCATGCACATTTCCTTGTCAGCAGGAAGTGTGATTACGCCTGTAACGTCTGTGGTTCTGAAGAAGAACTGCGGACGATAGTTGGAAACGAACGGTGTATGACGGCCGCCCTCTTCCTTCTTAAGAACGTAAACCTGACCGCTGAACTTGGTGTGCGGGTGAATTGAACCGGGCTTGCAGAGAACCTGTCCGCGCTCGATCTCCTCACGTGTGATACCACGGAGAAGAGCGCCGATGTTGTAACCTGCAACAGCCTTGTCAAGGCTCTTGTGGAACATTTCAAGACCTGTGATAACCGTGCTCTTGGGCTCGGTAGTAAGACCTGTGATCTCAACGGTATCGCCTACAACAGCAGCACCTCTCTCAACACGTCCTGTAGCAACAGTACCACGACCGGAAATGGTCATAGTGTCCTCAACAGGCATAAGGAAAGGCTTAGCGTCATCACGCTCGGGAGTAGGAATATACTCGTCTACAACGTCCATGAGTTTCTTTATGCAAGCATACTCGGGAGCGTTGGGATCTGTAGAAGTGCTGTCGAGAGCCTTCTTTGCAGAACCGCAAACAAACTGAACATCTTCAAAGCCGTTGCTTGCAAGGATATCCTTAAGGTCCTCAGTAACGAGCTCCAACATTCCGTCGTTGTCGTTGTAATCGCCTGTAGCAGCGTCATACTCAACGCCGTCAACGTCATCGCACTTGTTGATGAATACAACGATTGCGGGAACGCCAACCTGACGAGCGAGAAGGATGTGCTCCTTGGTCTGAGCCATAGCGCCGTCTGTACCTGCAACAACGAGGATCGCACCGTCCATCTGAGCTGCACCTGTGATCATGTTCTTGATATAGTCAGCGTGTCCGGGGCAGTCAACGTGTGCATAGTGACGCTTGTCGGTCTTATACTCAACGTGAGCGGTATTGATCGTAATTCCGCGCTCTCTTTCCTCGGGAGCCTTATCGATCATATCATAAGCCTCAAACTGAGCCTGACCCTTGAATGCGAGGTACTTTGTGATAGCCGCGGTAAGAGTGGTCTTTCCGTGGTCAACGTGACCGATAGTACCGATGTTTACGTGGGGTAAGCTGGAATCATATTTTTCCTTAGCCATTGGTATTTCCTCCTTTTAACTGAATGAGCTTTCTGCTCATAATCTTGTAATACTATTTTACTATATTTTCTGCCGAAAATCAAGTAGTTTTTCTCATTACGGCAAATTTTTTACTCAGTCGCCCTGTTTGCGCTTGGACATAATGCCCTCTGCGATAGACTTGGGAACTTCGATATAGCTGTGCGGCTCCATAACGTAGTTTCCGCGACCCTGTGTCTTAGAGCGCAGGTCGTTTGAATAGCCGAACATTTCCGAAAGCGGAACGAGCGCCGTTACCTGAACGTTGCCTGTTCTCGTTTCCTGATCCTGTATCATGCCTCTGCGGGAGTTGAGGTCGCCGATAACGTTTCCTATATAGTCATCGGGAACAACGACTACGACCTTCATGATAGGCTCAAGGATTATCGAATGTGCCTGTCTCAGAGCCTCTTTTATTGCCATTGAACCTGCGATCTTAAATGCCATTTCCGACGAGTCTACCTCGTGGTAAGAACCGTCGTAAAGCTCAACCTTCAGGTCAACAACGGGATATCCCGCAAGAACGCCCGCATTGAGCGCGCCCTGTATACCTGCGTCTACAGCAGGGATAAACTCCTTCGGGATAGCGCCGCCGACAACGTTGTTTATAAACTCATAGCCCTTGCCGCTCTCGTTCGGCTCAACACGGATCTTAACGTGACCGTACTGACCCGAGCCGCCCGACTGACGCTTGTACTTCATATCAACGTCGGCGTTGCCTGTGATCGTTTCCTTATATGCAACCTGCGGAGCGCCTACATTTGCCTCTACCTTAAACTCGCGGAGCAGTCTGTCTACGATAATTTCAAGGTGAAGTTCGCCCATACCTGCTATAATGGTCTGACCTGTTTCGGGATTTGTCCAGGTCTTAAAGGTCGGGTCTTCTTCTGCAAGCTTTGCAAGCGCAATTGCCATTTTCTCCTGACCTGCTTTTGTCTTAGGCTCAATAGCCAGATCTATAACAGGCTCAGGGAACTCCATGCTTTCGAGGATTATCGGGTGCTGTTCATCGCAGAGCGTATCGCCCGTTGTCGTATACTTAGTGCCGACAACTGCCGCGATATCTCCGCACGGACAAGCGTCGATATCCTGTCTGTGGTTTGAGTGCATCTGAAGGATACGACCCATACGTTCATTCTTATCCTTTGTGGAGTTGAGAACTGTCGTACCTGCGTCAACATAGCCCGAATAAACTCTGAAGAAACAGAGCTTTCCAACAAACGGGTCTGTAGCTATCTTGAACGCAAGAGCCGAGAACGGCTGGTCGTCGCCTGCGTGACGCTCTTCTTCCTCGCCCGTTTCGGGGTTTACGCCCTTTATAGACGGGATATCGAGAGGAGAAGGCATATAGTCTACTATCGCGTCAAGGAGTTTCTGAACGCCCTTGTTTCTGTAAGATGTTCCGCAGGTAACGGGAACAAACTTGTTTGCGATAGTGCCTTTTCTTATTGCCGCTCTTATTTCGTCAGCCGTAAAGTCAGCGCCCTCGTTTTCGAGGTATCTCTCCATAAGGTCATCGTCAAGCTCTGCGACCTTTTCAAGAAGATTTGCTCTGTACTCTTCAGCCTTTTCCTTCATGTCCTCGGGGATCTCTTCTACGCGCATATCCTTTCCGAGGTCATCATAATAGATATCGGCATTCATTTCAACGAGGTCGATTATGCCCTTGAAATCCGATTCAGCGCCGATAGGGAGCTGTATCGGAACGGCATTGCACTTCAATCTGTCGTGCATCATATCAACTACGTTGTAAAAATTCGCGCCCATAATGTCCATCTTATTTACATAAGCCATTCTGGGAACGTGATAGTTATCAGCCTGACGCCATACTGTTTCAGACTGCGGCTCAACGCCGCCTTTTGCGCAGAATACAGTAACGGAACCGTCAAGCACTCTCAGCGAACGCTGTACTTCAACCGTAAAGTCAACGTGTCCGGGAGTATCTATAATATTGATACGATGTTCTCTCCAGAACGCAGTCGTAGCAGCAGAGGTGATAGTTATACCTCTCTCCTTCTCCTGCTCCATCCAGTCCATTGTAGACGCACCTTCATGCGTTTCACCCATTTTATAGTTTACGCCGGTATAAAACAGGATACGCTCTGTCGTGGTGGTTTTTCCTGCGTCGATATGAGCCATGATACCAATATTACGGGTCATTTCAAGAGTTACGTCTCTTTTCATTTTTCCCTCCGCAATAACGATATTTTACTGTATTACCACTTGAAATGTGCAAAAGCCTTGTTTGCCTCTGCCATCTTGTGAGTATCCTCGCGTTTCTTGAACGCGCCGCCCTGACTGTTTATGGCGTCGCATATCTCGTTTGCGAGACGCTCTTTCATTGTCTTTTCACTACGCTGGCGGCTGTATGCCGTTATCCAGCGAAGACCGAGAGTTCTTCTTCTCTCGGGGCGAACTTCCATAGGAACCTGATATGTTGCGCCGCCGACACGTCTTGCCTTGACTTCGAGCTGGGGCATGATGTTTTCCATTGCCTCCTCGAAAGCCTCGAGCGGGTCTTTGCCCGTCTTTTCGGCAACGATCTCAAACGCTCCGTATACGATCTTCTGGGCTACGCCCTTCTTTCCGTCAAGCATGATGTTGTTGATGAGTCTTGTCACCAACTCCGAACCGTAAAGCGGATCCGGAAGAACCTCACGTTTCGGGACATTACCTCTTCTTGGCACTTTACTTCCCTCCTTCATAAAATATTGAAATCATCGGTACTCGAAAGCGATCCAATCACTTCCGCTGTCCAAAAAAGGCTTTTATCATCACATGAAATAATGCCTTTTTATGTCAGCCTTCAGTTTCTTGGTTGACCTAAGTTACGCTTTCTTTCCTGCCTTAGGACGCTTTGCTCCGTACTTGGAGCGTCCCTGCATTCTCTTGTCCACACCCTGTGCGTCGAGCGTACCTCTTACGATATGATAACGCACACCGGGGAGATCCTTTACACGTCCGCCTCTGATAAGAACAACGGAGTGTTCTTGCAGTTTGTGTCCTATGCCGGGAATATACGCCGTAACTTCGTAACCGTTAGAGATCTTTACTCTGGCGACCTTTCTCATAGCCGAGTTCGGCTTTTTAGGGGTCTGTGTTCTGACAGCGGTGCAGACGCCGCGCTTTTGGGGGCTGTGCTGGTCTGTCTGAACTTTCTTCAGAGTGTTCATACCCTTCTGAAGAGCGGGAGCTTTTGATTTCTTTACGGATACCTCGCGTCCCTTGCGGACAAGCTGGTTAAACGTAGGCATTATTTCACCTCATTTCTTTTATAACATTCTGTATTAGTATTCTTCCAAAGCAGAAATATATACCAACACATTTATAAATTATATACCAAAAAAACGTTTTTGTCAAGGGCTTTCTTTATTTTTTGTGGTTTTATAAAGCAATTTGTTCCTCACTGTTTCTGTTTTAGGCATTTTGCACAACACCGGTGATGAACATGATCAGATAAACAAAAGCCCGGACGGTAACGATCTCCGTTCGGGCTTGTTTTAAATTACTCCGAGCAATTATGCGTCTTCTGCCATTTTTGCAGCCTCTGCCTCTTGCGCGGCTTTTTCCGCCGCGATAAGTCCTGTTCCCGCAGGAATGAGCTTTCCTATCATAATGTTTTCTTTCAAGCCGTTGAGCGGGTCTACCTTTCCGCGTATAGCGGCCTCCGTAAGAACTCTCGTTGTTTCCTGGAACGCCGCGGCAGCCATAAAGCTGTCTGTTGCAAGAGATGCCTTTGTGATACCGAGAAGTACCGGCTCGCTTGTCGGAATGGTGAGATCCTCTCCGCCGTCAATGCGTTTCTGAAGTTCGTCGCAAATCTGAGCGTACTCGTTCTTTCCTATTACGGAACCTGCGAGCAGATAGGTGCTACCGGGATCTACAATGCGAACCTTTCTCATCATCTGGCGAACGATTACCTCAATGTGCTTGTCGTTGATGTCAACACCCTGCAAGCGGTAAACTTTCTGAACTTCGCTAATGATATAGTTCTGAACTTCCTTTTCGCCCTTTACCGCAAGGATATCGGGAGGATTTATCGAGCCTTCCGTCAGCGCGTCTCCTGCCTCTACATGGTCTCCGTCCGCAACTTTCGGACGATAACCGAACGTAACGGGATATGCCTCTTCCGTTCCGTCCTCGGCGGTAATGATAGCGTGGCGGGTCTTCTTTATTTCCTCAAAGCGTACCGTTCCAGAAATTCTGGTTATAATAGCCGCGTTCTTCGGGTGACGGCTCTCGAAAAGCTCCTCTACGCGCGGAAGACCCTGTGTGATATCTTCCGCTGAGGCGATACCGCCCGTATGGAACGTTCTCATTGTAAGCTGCGTACCCGGCTCGCCTATAGACTGCGCCGCGATAACTCCGACAGCCTCACCTCTGTTTATGAGCTGACCGTTTGCAAGCGATGCGCCATAGCACTTAGCGCAAACGCCGTTCTTCATTTCGCAGGTCAGTACCGAGCGTACTTCCACTCTTTCAACGCCCGTGTTTACTATCTTTGCCGCGTCCTTATCGTTCAGCAGCTTATCCTTCGATATCGTAAACGAACCGTCGGGCGCGGTGAAATCCTTTGCGAGATAACGTCCTACAAGACGCTCCGCGAGCTTTTCAACAAGCTCATTGCCCTCGCGGATCTCATATACTTCTATGCCGTTTTTCGTGCCGCAGTCGTCGCCGCGTATGATAACTTCCTGTGAAACATCGACCAGACGGCGCGTCAGATAACCCGAGTCAGCCGTTCTCAGCGCGGTATCCGCAAGTCCTTTACGAGCGCCTCTTGAAGAAATGAAGTATTCGAGAACGTTAAGTCCTTCGCGGTAGTTTGCCTTTATCGGCATTTCAATGGTAGCGCCCGAAGTGTTTGCGATAAGTCCGCGCATTCCCGCGAGCTGTCTTATCTGAGCCGTAGAACCACGCGCTCCGGAATCAGCCATCATAAAGATGTTGTTATATCTTCCGAGGTTTGCGGTAAGTGCCGCGGAAACTTCGTCCGTAGCCTTATCCCACGTTTTTATAAAGCTCTCTTTGCGCTCCTGATTTGAGATAAAGCCGCGGCGGAACTGCTTGTTTATAACATCAATTTCCGCGTCAGCCTTTGCGAGGATATCCGCTTTCTGCGGAGGAATTTCCGCATCGCATACCGCAACGGTAATACCCGAACGCGTAGAATATTTATAGCCCATTGCCTTTATCTTATCGAGTACCTGCGCCGTTGTAGCCGTACCGTGAATTTTAAGGCAGCGGTCGATTATCTGACCGAGTTCTTTTTTCGTTACCTTAAAGCCTATCTCATAATCCAGCATATGATCGGGATCTGTTCTGTCGACATATCCAAGATCCTGCGGAATATGCTCGTTGAAGATAATTCTTCCAGCAGTCGTAGGAACTATTCTTGTAATGACCTTGTCGCCGAGGTCTTTCTGAACGCGCACTTTTATTGCCGCGTGAATTGAAATTACCCCGTCCTGATATGCCATTATCGCCTCGGCAGCGTCGCGGAAGATCTTTCCTTCTCCCTTTTCGCCGTCCTTATCTATCGTCAGATAGTAAGAACCAAGAACCATATCCTGTGTAGGAACAGTAACAGGCTTTCCGTCAGAGGGTTTCAGCAGGTTTCTTGCCGCAAGCATAAGATTTCTCGCCTCGTCCTGTGCCTCGTCGGAAAGCGGAAGATGAACCGCCATCTGGTCGCCGTCGAAGTCGGCGTTGAATGCCGTACAGCAGAGCGGGTGGAGCTTTATCGCGCGTCCTTCTACAAGGATAGGCTGGAATGCCTGAATACCGAGTCTGTGGAGCGTAGGCGCACGGTTAAGCAATACAGGGTGATTCTGAATTACATTTTCGAGAGAATCCCACACCTTATCATCAGAGCGCTCTACAAGTTTCTTTGCCTGCTTTATATTGTTAGAAACGCCGTTCTTTACAAGGTCGTTGAGTACAAACGGCTTGAACAATTCGAGAGCCATTTCCTTCGGAAGTCCGCACTGATCCATTTTAAGCTCCGGACCAACGACAATAACCGAACGTCCCGAATAGTCGACACGTTTTCCGAGCAGGTTCTGACGGAAACGTCCCTGCTTTCCTTTGAGCATATCGGAAAGCGATTTAAGAGGACGGTTGTTCGAGCCGGTATAGGCTCTTCCGTGTCTGCCGTTGTCTATAAGCGCGTCAACTGCCTCCTGGAGCATACGCTTTTCGTTTCTTACTATAAGGTCGGGCGCTTTCTTTTCGAGCAGGTCTTTAAGGCGGTTGTTTCTGAGAACTACCTTTCTGTAAAGCTCGTTGAGGTCCGACGTTGCATAGCGTCCGCCGTCAAGCTGTACCATGGGGCGTATATCGGGCGGTATAACGGGGATAACGTCAAGTATCATCCATTCGGGGCGGTTTCCGCTCGAACGGAATGCCTCTATAACGTCAAGCCTCCTGAGCAGTTTTACCTGTTTCTGTCCCGCAGAAGTTTCCTCAAGCTCCGCTTTCAGTTCTTCTGCAAGCTTGTCAAGGTCTATCTCCTGGAGGAGTTCTTTTATAGCCTCCGCGCCCATTCCCGCGCGGAACGTATCAATGCCCGCGAATTTTGAAACGTACTGGCTGTACTCGCTCTCTGTCAGAAGTTGTTTTTTCGCAAGACCCGTTTTCTCGCCGGGGTCAATTACGATATACTTTGTGAAGTACAAAACTTCTTCGAGTTTCTTCGGCGTTAAGTCAAGAACCTGACCTATACGCGAGGGCGTACCCTTATAATACCAGATATGCGAAACCGGAGCCGCAAGCTTTATGTGACCCATTCTCTCGCGGCGAACCTTGCTGCGGGTTACTTCAACTCCGCATTTTTCGCAGATCTTGCCTTTAAATCTTATTCTCTTATACTTTCCGCAGTTACACTCCCAGTCTTTCTGCGGACCAAATATTCTCTCGCAGAAAAGTCCGAATTTTTCGGGTTTCTGGCTGCGGAAATTTATGGTTTCTGCACGCAGTACCTCGCCGTGTGACCAGCTTATGATCTGCTCCGGAGATGCAAGTCCGATCTTCATTGACTCGAAAACACTAAATCCCATTCTTTTACCTCTCTGAATCCGGGTTGGTATGCGGCAACTACCGCCGCATGACCACCTATAGTTTTAAGCGTGAAAGCGAATTATTTCAGACTGTCATTTGTCTTAGTCCGAATCCTCTTCGTCATCTTCGTCGTCTTCTTCGTCGTCCTCGTCGTCAAATTCTTCTTCATCATCGAGTCCGTCGTCGAAATCCTCGTCCTCGTCGTCATACTCCTCGTCATCATCATCGTCAAATGTCACTCCCGCATCTTCGGCGTCGGTTACCTCATAGCCCGCGGCGTTGAAATCATCTTCGTCGGAGCGATAGTCCGCCTCAAATGCGCGTCCTGTATATCCGGTGTCGTCGTCATCATCATTTTCCATGAGGTTGACTTCTACGCCGTCCTCGTCGTATATCCTGATATTGAGGGCAAGACCCTGGAACTCGCTGACCATAACCTTGAACGATTCGGGGATACCGGGTTTCGGAACGGGTTCTCCCTTTACGATAGCCTCATAGGTCTTCTGGCGTCCCATAAGGTCGTCTGACTTTACGGTGAGTATTTCCTGGAGAGTATAAGCCGCGCCGTAAGCCTCGAGCGCCCATACTTCCATTTCTCCGAAACGCTGTCCGCCGAACTGCGCCTTACCGCCGAGAGGCTGCTGTGTTACGAGCGAATAAGGACCTGTCGAACGCGCGTGTATCTTATCATCAACAAGGTGATGCAATTTCAGATAGTACATATATCCTACAGTAACTGGACCGTCGAACTTTTCGCCCGTTCTGCCATCGGTGAGCTGCGTCTTGCAGTCGTCCGTCCACGGGAGCTTTGTAAAGTCAAGTCCCGCGGAATCCTCTCCGTCGAGCTCGTCCTTCTTTGCTCTTGCTATATCATAAAGCTCTCTTATATCCTGCTCATGCGCTCCATCAAATACGGGAGTAGCTATTTTCCAGCCGAGCGCCTTTGCAACATATCCAAGGTGTACCTCGAGTACCTGTCCTATATTCATACGCGAAGGAACGCCGAGCGGGTTAAGCACGATATCGAGCGGAGTTCCGTCGGGCAGGAACGGCATATCCTCCTGCTTTAAGATACGCGAAACAACGCCCTTGTTTCCGTGACGACCCGCCATTTTATCGCCGACAGAGATCTTTCTCTTCTGTGCGATATAAACGCGGACTTTTTCATTTACTCCGGGCGACAGGTCGTCGCAGTTCTCGCGGTTGAACACCTTTACATCTACGATTATGCCGCTCTCTCCGTGCGCTACGCGAAGTGAATTGTCGCGAACTTCTCTTGCCTTTTCGCCGAAGATCGCTCTAAGGAGCTTTTCTTCTGCGGTAAGCTCCGTTTCGCCCTTTGGCGATACCTTTCCCACAAGGATATCTCCCGAATGAACTTCCGCTCCTATGCGAATTATTCCTCTGTCGTCGAGGTCGCGCAGAGCGTCATCCGAAAGGTTCGGGATATCTCTCGTTATCTCCTCCGGACCGAGCTTTGTTTCGCGGCATTCAAGCTCGTATTCTTCTATGTGTATGGACGTATAAACGTCGTTGTATACCAGTTTTTCGTTTATCAGAACGGCGTCCTCGTAGTTATAACCTTCCCAGGTCATAAACCCTATGAGAGCGTTCTTTCCGAGAGCGATCTCGCCGTTCTTTGTAGCGGGACCGTCCGCAATAACATCGCCCTTTGAAACTCTCTCGCCTTTATTTACTACAGGGCGCTGGTTTACGCAGTTGCCCTGGTTTGAGCGCTTGAACTTTATAAGTCTGTAACAATGCTCAACGTCGTTGTCGTCGGTTATTACAACTCTGTCTGCGCTTACTTCGCTTACATAGCCGTCCTCTTTCGCGCATACGACAACTCCCGAATCTACGGCAGCCTTATATTCCATACCCGTTCCGACTATCGCGCTTTCGGTAGTCATAAGCGGCACAGCCTGCCTCTGCATGTTCGCGCCCATAAGCGCACGGTTCGCGTCATCGTTTTCAAGGAACGGGATCATTGCCGTTGCGACGGATACGACCATCTTCGGCGAAACGTCCATAAAGTCGACTTTTTCGCGCTCTATTTCAAGAATAGCGTCGCGGCGGCGTGCGTTTACGCGCGGTCTTGCAAAGCGTCCTTCCTCATCGAGAGGCTCGTTTGCCTGAGCCACAACATAGTTGTCCTCAACGTCCGCGGTCATATAAACGACCTCGTCGAGAACCTTTCCGGTTTCTTTATCAACTCTTCTGTAGGGCGCCTCGATAAAGCCATATACGTTTATTCTCGCAAAAGTCGCAAGATAGGAGATAAGTCCGATATTAGGACCTTCGGGCGTTTCTATCGGGCACATTCTGCCGTAGTGAGAATAGTGAACGTCGCGCACCTCAAATCCCGCTCTGTCTCTCGAAAGTCCACCCGGACCGAGCGAGGACAGACGGCGCTTGTGAGTAAGCTCTGCAAGCGGGTTGTTCTGATCCATAAACTGAGACAGCGGCGAAGAACCGAAAAACTCTTTCATTGCCGCAATCACCTGGCGCGCGTTTATAAGCGAACTGGGCGATACCTTTTCGATATCGTTTGCCTGAAGTCCCATTCTCTCGCGTATAGTGCGCTCCATTCTCGTAAAGCCTATCCTGAACTGGTTCTGCAAAAGCTCTCCAACGCAGCGGATACGGCGGTTTCCGAGGTGGTCGATGTCGTCTACGTCGCCTATGCCGTCGTTAAGGTTTATAAAATAGCTTACGGATGCGAAAATATCATTAAGAGTAATATGTTTCGGAACAAGCTCCTCCGATCTCTTTTCGATAAGCTCCGCAAGTTTATCCTTGTCCTCTCCCGCCTCTTCGAGTATCTCAACGAGAACTGCGAACGAAACATGTTCTTTAACGCCGAGCTTTTCAACGTCAATGTCGACATATTTCTTTATATCGACCATGCCGTTTCCGACTATCTTTACCGTGCCTTCGCCCTCGGGCTTGTCTGTAGTAACGGAAAGAACGCCCGCGTTTTCTATTTCAAGAGCCTTTTCGCGGGTTATTATCTCGCCCTCTTCGCAGAGTATCTCTCCCGTAAAAGGCGCAATAACAGCCTCAGCCGCTCTTCTCCCGACAATTCTCGCGGAGATAGCGAGCTTTTTGTTATATTTATATCTGCCGAAACGCGACAGATCGTATCTCTTGGGATCAAAGAAGAGATTGTCGAGAGTTGTACGCGCGCTGTCTACTGTCGCAGGCTCACCGGGACGGAGCTTTCTGTAGACTTCGAGCAATGCCTCTTCTTCATTCTTTGTGGAATCCTTGCCGTTTTCTATCGAAACGGTTATAAGCGGGCTCTCGCCGAATTTGTCCGTAAGGTCTTTATCGGTAGAAAGTCCTATCGAGCGCAGAAACGTCGTGCAGGGGAACTTTCTGTTTTTGTCTATGCGGACATAGAATATATCGTTCGAGTCCATCTCAAGCTCGAGCCAAGCGCCTCTGTTCGGGATAACAGTGGTCTTGAAGAGCTTTTTACCGTTTTTATCGTGTTCAAAGCCATAATAAACGCCGGGAGAACGAACGAGCTGAGAAACGACCACGCGCTCCGAACCGTTTATAACAAACGTACCGCTGTCGGTCATAAGAGGCAGATCGCCCATATAGATCTCATTGTCGAGAATTTCGCCGGTCTCTTTGTTAAGAAGTCTTGCCGTAACTCTCAGAGGCGCCTGATATGTTGCGTCGCGTTCTTTACATTCCTCTATAGAGTACTTCGGGTTTTCGTCAAGCCGATAGTCAATAAACGACAGCTCAAAGCGTCCGTTTGTGTCTACTATCGGAGAAACGTCCCTAAACACTTCCTTTATACCGTCAGTCAGGAACCACTCGTATGAGTCCTTCTGTATGCCGATAAGATTCGGCATATCAATGACTTCGTTGATCTTTGAGAAGGTCTGTCGTGTGGTTTTGCCTAACTTTAAGGGCTTTGTGTTCACCATTGGCTTTTTAGTCCTCCTTATTCTGATATAACGGAGCTCCTGCCCTTTTTTCATTCCGTCACCCGACAGAATAGGCTATAACTCCATTATGATACATTTTAATATTTTACCACAATTAAATAAGATTGTCAATAGTTTTTTAAAGAAATTTCAAAAATTTTTTACGATAATTGTATACATTTTTGGGAATTATTGTCAGTTCAGACTGTATATAAGCCCCATTTGTGATTCTTTTCAAACGTTGTTTCTCTCAATAACGCTTACTCGCCCTGTTGACAGTTGACAGTGTAGAGTATACAGTAGTCAGTTTTGGTGTCCGCCTTACGGCGGACGATATTAGATTGTTATCGAGCTGAAACGTTTTAAAAACAACCGTAAATATAGGCTCGTGTGCCTATCGTCTAAAAACAATCTGAACATTATCCGCCGCAAGGCGGATTCCTAAACTGTACACTGTACACTGTAAATTGTATACTTGCAAGTACCCCCCCGTATTGACAAACAGGTTTTCCTGTGTTATAATCAAAGGAGCGTTGGTAAAAATGAACGAAAGGAAATTTTATGGCTCTTTTAGTAGACAATATTGTCAAAAAATACGGCAGCTATACAGCCGTAGACGGGCTTTCATTTGAAATGACAAGCCCCGGCGTCTTTGCGCTTTTGGGAACGAACGGCGCAGGAAAGACGACTTCTATCCGAATTATCCTCGGAATGCTCGCCGCAGACAGCGGAAGTGTAACATGGGACGGAAAAAAATTTCTTGCGGCATATATGCCCGTGGGGTATCTTGCCGAAGAGCGCGGACTTTACCCGAAGTATAAGATAAACGATCAGCTCACTTATTTTCTTAAACTCCGCGGAATGACGGGAACTGCCGCGAAAAACGCTCTCGACTATTGGTTTGAACGGCTTAATGTAACAGAACACCGAAACAAGCGCGCCGAGCAGCTCTCAAAGGGCAACCAGCAGAAAATACAGCTTATTGCCGCATTAGCTCCAAATCCCGAACTTATCGTTCTTGACGAGCCGCTTTCGGGACTTGACCCCGTAAACGCCGAGCTGTTCAAAGGCGTAATTCGTGAGGAAATAAAGAAAGACAAGTTTATCATTATGTCCTCGCACCAGATGCCGACGATAGAAGAATTTTGCCGCGATATCATAATAATGAACAAGGGCAAAACGCTTTTACAGGGAAACCTGAACGAGATAAAAAAAGGCTATGGGCGCGTAAAACTGACAGTAAAAGCAGAGGGCGACATAAGGAAATTCGCCGAGCAATGCGGGCTTTCCGTTACGGAAGAAACGCCTAACGGAAGTTCATTTAACGTAAAGAGCGAAGAGCAGGCACACAGGCTTTTGAATATGATAATCGAAAGCAAAATACCGCTTATCAAATACGAACTTCGCGAACCGACGCTAAATGAGATCTTCATTGAAAAGGCAGGTGGCACAAATGAGGACTAAGGGCTGGCAGAACGTTTTGGCTTTTACGCTTGTTCAGCACATAAAGACCAAATCATTTATAATAGGTACTATAATCACCTGCGTTGTGCTTTCGGCAATCTGCGTGCTGACAAATATGCTCCCCGTATGGCTGGGAGCGGACGAGGCTATAGAGGATATTGTCGATAGCTCGGACGATACCTACAAGGATTTTGAAAACATTTATGTCATTGACGAAACCGCGCTGCTTATAGAAGAAGATTTTTCAGAGGCAAACGAGCTCGGCGCGCATATGTCGAAAACCGACAAGGACGCGGACAGCCTCGTAGATGAACTTTCATTAAAGGAGACAGCCGAGGCGCTCGTAAAAATAACGGCTGCAAACGACGAGAACGGAAATCTTCTGGGATATACGGCGAAGATCTACTATTCAGAGGGTAGCAGCAGCACAAGCGCTGATTCGCTTTCCGACCTTGTTCATATGCTTGTTGACAAAAGACGGATGACAATGCTGGGAGTTTCGGAAGAGGATTATGAAAAAACGCTGTATTATGTAGACTGCACAGCGCTTAAAGCAGGCTCTAAGCAGGTCGATATGTTTACAAGTATGATAAACTACATTGTTCCGCTTATTCTTCCGTTGGTTTTGTTTATCCTTATTTTCGCATACGGTCAGACTGTCGCGCAGTCTATAGCGACCGAAAAAACGAGCCGCGTTATGGAACTTTTGCTTGTGTCGGTAAGACCGCTGGCAATCGTTATCGGGAAAGTCCTCGCAATGGGAATAGTGAGCTTTGCGCAAGTGGTGCTTGTAAGCACGGTTTGTACGATTAGCTTTGCGGTTTCCGCGCCGTTTGGATTTATCGGAAAAATGACAAGTATCCTCGCAAACTCGGACATAATGAGCTCTGCGGGAGAATCGGCGGCGCAGGCGGGAGTTTCGCTTGACGAAATAGAGACTGCAAAAGCCATAGGCGAGCTTTTCAAAAACTTTACGCCGCTCAATATAATTCTTATCCTTATAATTTTCATTCTGGGATTTTTGTTCTACTCGCTTATCGCGGCGCTTGTGGGAGCGTCGGTATCGAGAATGGAAGACTTAGCGATGGCAATGCAGCCATATTCACTTATGGTCGTTTTAGGAATGTACCTTGCGTATTTCCCTGTTTTGTTCAATGCGGAAAGTCTTGCATCGGGAGTTGTTGAAAACAATCCCGTACAGGTGTTCTCGTATTATTTCCCACTGTCAAGTCCGTTTGCACTTCCCGGGGCGATAATACTCGGAAATCTTGACATAGTTCAGTCGCTTATCGCAACGGTTATTCTCGCGGCATTCGTGGTGCTTATAGCCATTGTTGTCAGCAAGGTCTATGAGGCAATTATTCTCCACAACGGCAACAGAATAAAGTTCGGCGAAATACTCAAAATGGCGATGAGAAAGTAAACCCAACGAACAAAGACGCGCAAGTGGGACCCTTTTGAAAAAGGGGCCCACTTGAACCCCTCCCAAAACTTTTATGTGCCCTTTTAGAGGTTAGAGGTTAGAAGTTAGAGGTTAGAATTAGTTTGAGCGGCAAGCAACTTTTCCGTTCAAACCACCACACGGGCGGGCGCACGAAAGTTTTTTGAAGGAGAGTCCAGAGAGGAAACTTTTTTGTCAAAAAAGTTTCCTCTCTGGCAGGGGTACGGGGACGGAGTCCCCGTCGCGTCAGCTAGCGCTAAAGGGTGTGGGGAAAACAAGAGTTTTCCCCACATTGCCGTTTCAAAGCCGTGCTTTGAAACGGCAATCCTAAAAGAGATGTTGAGCAGGAAACCACCTTAAAAATGCATTTACATATGAGCAGGAAATTTAATTCGTTAAAATTATTACCAGTGATAAATGAGCGAAGTTGTTTGTAGGTGCATGGTCTTAAATTAGATTTAATATACCAACTTTTATTTGTTTTATAAGAAAACAATAATTTTCAAAAAAATGCTTAAAAAATGAAAAAAGGTACTTGACAAAAATAAATAAAGGTGATATAATAATAAAGCATTCAATGCGGGTGTAGTTCAATGGTAGAATCCCAGCCTTCCAAGCTGGTCGCGTGGGTTCGATTCCCATCACCCGCTCCATACAGTAAACGATATGTGTATAGTTAATAATACACGGTAAACAGTAAATTGTAGGCGTGTCTTTTGTGTGAAAACGCATCGGCTTTGTCTGTCACTTACTGTTTATTTTTAATGTAGGCTGTAATGGCTATGTATTTTGCGCCATTAGCTCAGCTGGATAGAGCAACCGCCTTCTAAGCGGTAGGTCGAAGGTTCGAATCCTTCATGGCGTGCCAATATTCAGATAATACGGTGGGTATAGCTTAGCCGGTTAAAGCGCTGGATTGTGGTCCCAGAGACCGAGGGTTCGAATCCCTCTCCCCACCCCATTTGATCTTTGGAGGTTGGAAGTAAGCAATTGCTCTTACTTTCAACCTCAACTTTTAGAGGTTAGAGGTAGGAGTTAAAAATCAGAGGTTGATATAAAAAAATTACGCCGATTTAGTTCGGCACAAATTAAATTACACTGGGATATAGCCAAGCGGTAAGGCAAGGGACTTTGACTCCCTCATCGCGCAGGTTCAAATCCTGCTATCCCAACCAGCAGGGCAATGCCCTGCACCCATATCGTCCCGCACGCTGTTGCGGGACGATTTCTTTTGGCTCGACCGAAAAAATCTTTTTTGTAAAGGTTAGACACGCATTGAAGTCCACCTTTACGGTGGACTTCAACGCTGCACATTTTTACTTTCCATTGCCCTTATGGCAATTCAATTTTGCTCGCTACGCTCGCAAAACCGTAAAAATGCGCACTTCCCGAAAAGCGGTTTTAAATTATAACTTGCAAAAAATCTTTTTCGTAAAGGTTAGACATTTAGAAATAAGATGTTAGAGTTAAGAGGTAAGAATTTGTACCGAACAGTTGTTCGCCAAGTTCTTACCTCTTACTTCTTATTTCTTACATCTAAAAGCGTAATTCAATTTTTGCTTTGCAAAAACCGTAAAAATGCGCTGGTGTTTTTTCTTGGATAAGGTTTTGAGGTAAGAGTTCAAGCTCTTACCTCTTTCTTCTTTTTGTACGTTAAATTCAGCAAATAGCCTTTCTACCCGAACTCTTACCTCTTACTTCTAACCTCTTACCTCTAAAAGAGCAACGTTTATTATCAGCCTGTTTTCGGAATATTCCGCGGTTATACTGCCTCCCGACCGCTCGACAAGCGTTTTCGCAATGGATAACCCCAGCCCCGTGGAATTTCGCGCGGATTCAACCGTATAAAAGCGGCCAAACAGCCGCTCGACCTCAACGGAGGACAGTGCCTTTGCGGTATTGGAGAAAGTAACAATTCCATCGTCCGACAGCGTTATATTTAAATCTCCGTCGCTGTATTTTATCGCGTTGTTCAAAAGATTTGAGAACACGCGCGACAACTCGGCACGGTTTATAGTTCTCACAATTTCCCGCTCGGTTATCTGCACATTCGGGGTAATTCCCTTTTCGGTAAGCGCCGCGTAATATCCCATAATGCTGTCCTCAAGCACCCGATTTACGGAAAGTTCTTCCTTTTCGGTATTGCCGTCAGATGAGAGTATAACGGAATATCCGAAAAGCTCTTCGGTGAGCTGTTTCATCAGCTCCGCTCTGTTGGCTATAATATCCAGGTAATTGCATATTTTTTCGGGCAATTCTATGCTTTTCATCATATCCAGATAGCCGCAAATCGCCGTAAGCGGAGTGCGCAGATCGTGCGAGATATTAGTTACGGCGGACTTCAGCTCTTTGTCGCCCTGTGTATAGCGATGATGCTCGCGGCGGAGAATTTTAAGCTCGCGGTTTATGCTGTCTGCAAGAGCGCACATTTTTTTGTCGCGGCTTGAAATGTCGATAAGCGTATTTGTGTCGGTTTTCAGTCTGTCGGCAAATGCCTCGGCTATCTCAACGGCAGATCTCCTCATAAGAAAGATCTTAATACTTAGCGCGATAATGACGATAACTGCAACACACAACAAACCGTAAACCATTTAAATACCTCTTTATTTTAAGTCTTTTTTGCGGAAACAAAGATATGCCGCGGCTGAAAACAGTATCATTGCTGCAAGTGAATGTAAAGGCGCGGTTTTCAGATCCTCCAGATATTTTTCATTCGGTCCGCGGTCATTCCAGAGCTCCGACAACGCATATTGATAATCATTAAGCTGCCCGCACGGCATAAGATAATAAGCCGCGTGAATAACGGCATACTCGGCGCTGTCGGGAGGGATATAATCTGGATTTATTTCGTCCTTGGGTACCATATTTCCGTTTTCGTCTGCAACATACACTGTGTTATATTCCCGCTCGTTAAGTTTTAAGTGGAGTTCTGCAACGGTAAACATCATCACAATGACCAGAATGATATTAATGACCGCCGCGATTGCAGAATTGTACGGTATGAAAAAGCAGACCGCCGTACATATCGCGGCAAAGGCAAGGTGCATAAGCCATGCTCCGAAAACAATCTGTGCAATCTCCCCTGTTTCAAGCCTGTCAAACCGACTTAAATTGAACAAAACGAAAGCTCCGTAATGCGCTATGAACAAAACGGTTGTGGAAGTCAGCGAAAGCAGAAGTTCTGATAAGAATACCTTGCCCTTGCTGTGACCTGCAATAAGCTTGTTGCGGAAAGCGCCGTTAGTGAATTCTGCGCCGATTATCAGGGAAATCTGAACAGCCGCTACCAAAAACATTCCGAACAAATAGGTGGTGTTAAGTTGTGAGCTCGAATCGGCTATCGCTCCCGTAATTGCCCCAAAAACAAGCGCCGCCAGCAGCATTACCCAGAATACAGCGGATTTTCTATAGCGGTGAATTCCCGCGGATAACAGGCTACTCATTTTTCTCACCTCTCACCAGATTGATATAAAAGCTTTCAAGGCTTTCGTCATGCTCCTCTATTGAAATTACCTCGCAGTTTTCGTTTGCGAGAGCGAGCGTAAGGCGGGTTATATTCGGCTTTCCGTAAACATTCGCAATATTGTCGGAAAGTATCTTGTACTCTATGCCCATTCCGTCAAGTACACGCGCAAGCGCTTTCGTGTCCGAAACATTCAGCTTTGAACACTTTCGGCAAGCGGTTTCAAGCTCCTCCGCGCTTATTTCCCTGATAATTCTTCCGCTGTCGATAAACCCATAATGCGTGGCAAGCTTAGACAATTCGTCGAGTATGTGGCTTGAAATAAGGACTGTTATCTGTCGTTCGCGGTTGAGCTTTAGAATAAGCTCACGGATTTCAATTATACCCTGCGGGTCAAGTCCGTTTATCGGCTCGTCGAGAATTAGAAAATCGGGATTTCCGCAAAGGGCAATAGCAATTCCCAGACGCTGCCGCATACCGAGCGAAAAATTCCTCGCCTTTTTTCTGCCCGTATTGCCAAGCCCGACAAGCTCTAAAATTTCCTTCAAACCGTCAAAGCTCGGCAGCCCAAGCATCAGATACTGCTGTTTTAAATTATCCTCCGCTGTCATATCAAGATATATCGACGGAGTTTCAACGACCGCGCCCATTCTTCTGCGGGATTTGTAAATAGCCTTGTCCTTAGACTTCACGCCGTACAGCTCAAATTCTCCGCTTGCAGGGGTTTGCAATCCGCAGATAAGGCGGATAAGCGTTGTCTTTCCTGCGCCGTTCTTTCCGACAAAGCCGTAGATAGAGCCTTTTGGAACATTCATTGTAAGCCCGTTTAAAGCCTTGAACTGGCGATAGTTCTTGCACAAATTTTCGGTTTTCAGAACATAGTCCATAAATACGACCTCCTCTTTTATCAGACTGTCCTCATTTTTATTTTACCACATAACAACTAAGAAGTGAATAAAGAAAAGGTCAATATTTCGTCAAGATTTCATCTTAAAGCCGATACCATAAACCGCCTCAATATAGTCTTCTCCGTCTACCGACTGCAATTTCTTGCGGATATTGCTGATATGCTGTTTAAGAGAACGCTCGGTGCAGTCGGGAGTGTCCGCGCTTATCTTTTCAAGCATGGCGGTTTTTCCTACGGGTTTCAAGGGATCCTGCATAAGCAACTTTAAAATTGCCCATTCCGTTCTGGTAAGGCGAATTTCTGTACTGTTGACTTTAACGGTAAGATCGTCGGCATATAAAGTAAGGTCACGGAATGTCAGCTCGCTTTTGTCGTTTTTACGGAGCTGAACAGCAATTCTCGCAAGCAGCTCGCGCATATCAAACGGCTTTGTAACATAATCTGCCGCTCCTCCAAGCAGCAGATCTACCTTGTTTGAAACGTCGATTTTCGCGCTTATTACGATAACGGGAATATCCTTTATCATCGGCAGCAATTCCTCTCCGCTCAGTTCGGGGAGCATTAAATCAAGCAGTATCAGATCCGGCTTTTCTTTTGACAGAATTTCCAAAGCGTCCGTTCCCGTAAACGCCCGCGATACGCTGTAACCGGCGTTTTCAAGCGACTCCTGCAAAAGATCTCCTATATACGGATCGTCGTCTATTATCAGAATGTGAGACATAGTATAAATTCCATTCCTTCAAGAGGTAAGAGGTAAGATTCTAAGGAAAGATTAGATTGTTTTGAAAATATAACAACGTAAGCAATCGGTTGCTTATGCACTTTTTCACCAAACTCTAGTCTACAGCATCTTAATCTCTAGCATCTAGGATAGCACAATTTTTCGGCAAAGTCAAGGCTGTACAAAATCTTGACGAAATATTGACCCTTTTTTTGCGCTGTTTGTGATTTCATGTGCTATAATTAAAGCCGAAAGGAGGTGATATTATGAACAAAACCGCAAAGATAATTGTCATTGCGCTGGCGGCGATAGTCCTCGCGGGCGCGGTGACATTCGCCATTCTCTATGTCAATTATAATGCCATAAGCTTTGATTATGTAAGCCGGCAAAGTCATACCGGAATCTCTTATCTTAATATCCCTGTTTTCGGCAATAAGCTCGCGCTTTCGGAGGGCGGAAACTTCTCTGCGCCGTTTGATCTGGGAATGAAAAACCTCGATGTTTACGATGCCGTAAACTCGCCCATATACGCATACGCTATCTTTATGGCAGGAAAATACAAAGACGGCGTGCAGCTCAATGACTATGAGGTAAACAACGACGGAGGAAAAACGCTGACGGTAACGCTCAAAGGCTCTGCCAACAACGGCGGGGAAACAGTTAAGATAGAAAAGGTGTTTATTTTCGATATTGAAAACGCAAGCCTCGACAATCTTCCCGCCTGGACAAACCGCACCGAAGAGGACAAGGAGTTTTATCCGATGTGACAAAGACGCTTTGTGACCGGGAAGAATGGTGTTGATTTAACAATAACGTTTAAAAAGGAAAGAGGTAAGAACCACAAATTCTTGCCTCTTATTTCTTATCTTTAAAAGCGGGTCATGTTATTTTGCAAATTTGCCGTCTTTCCATTCGCCTTCTATTACAATGCCGTCTGCCAAAGTTATTTTACCCTTGCCGTTGGGTCGACCGTCTTTTATTTCGCCCTCGTATACGGCGCCTCCCGATAAAGACAATTTTCTAAAGCTGCTTTTGCTGTTAAAAGAACAATATTAAACCTGCCGCACTTGACACGGGGGCAATTAAATGTTATAATTTAGTAAAAGAACTTTTTATTATTCAGGAGGACTTATGACAGCATTCAGCAGAGCGGACATTTTACTTCCGAAATTAACTGACGAGGATATGACAAAGTGGTCAGTCGTTGCCTGCGACCAGTACACGGGCGAGCCCGAATACTGGCGCGAAGTTGAAAAAATAACCGAAAACAGCCCCTCAACCCTTCGCCTTATACTGCCGGAGGCGTTTCTGGGAGAGAATGACGAGGAGCGCACAAGACAAATAAACGCAAATATGCGCAGCTATCTTGAACAAGAGCTTTTCGAGGAACACAAAAACTGCTTTGTATTGCAGAAGAGAACGCAGGCGGACGGACGTCTGCGCGTCGGTCTTATCGGAAAGATAGATCTTGAAATGTACGATTATAACAAAGGAAGTCATTCGCAGGTGCGCGCGACCGAGGCTACCGTTGCGGCAAGAATACCGCCGAGAGTTAAAATTCGCATGGACGCGCCGCTTGAACTTCCGCATATAATGATACTTATTGACGACCCAGAAAACACAGTTATTAAGCCAATTCTTGAAAAGAAACTGAAAAAGCTGTATGATTTCGAGCTTATGCAAAACGGCGGACATTCGGAGGGATATCTTGTCGAGGGAGAAAACGCGGATATGGTAGAAAGCGCTCTCGAAAACTTAGCTCTAAAGCTTGCGGAAGAACAGGGCTGTTCTGCGGAAAACGCGCTTGTTTTCGCTATGGGCGACGGAAATCATTCGCTTGCCTCGGCAAAGGCATGTTATGAGAAAAAGAAGGCTGACAAAAACCCCGACGCCGAGCTTGCGCGCTATGCGCTGGTAGAGATAGTTAACCTGCATAGTCCCGCTCTTGAATTTGAGGCGATACACAGGGTCATGTTCGATGTTGACGGCGAAAAGCTTATTTCCGAAATGACAAAAGCCCTTGGTCTTTCAAAAGCACCCGCCGAGCAGGAAGTTGAAATTCTGATAAACGGAAACATCGAAAAATTTGGGATAACAAAACCAAGTTTAAACCTTACGGTAGGCTCGGTGCAGAATTTCCTTGACGACTATCTGTCCGAAAACGGCGGGAAGATAGACTATATCCACGGCGAAGATACCGTTAAAAAGCTATGCGAGAGAGAAAACGCGGTCGGTATCATTCTCCCGTCGATGAAGAAAAGCGAGCTTTTCCCGACGGTAATAAAAGACGGCGCGCTACCGAGAAAAACATTTTCAATGGGACACGCAAACGACAAGCGCTTTTACTGCGAATCAAGAAGGATATCATTCGAAAAATAATGGACAGTATTGACGAGATCTATTTTGTTGAGAAAAATTGTTTCAGCGACCCGTGGACAAGAGAAATGCTCGAAAGCGAAATATTAAACAAACTGTCGGTTTTGGAAACCGAAACCAAAAACGGCATATTGTGCGGATTTGCGCTGGGGAGAGTTGTGGCTGATGAATCGGAGCTTTTCAAAATCGCGGTTTTGCCGGATTTTCGCAGGCTGGGAATAGCTCAAAAGCTGTTGTCAAAAATACACGGGCAAATGCGTCAAAAAGGCGCGAGGGTGTGTTTTCTTGAGGTAAGGTCAAGAAACTTCCCTGCTGTTTCGCTCTATGAAAAGGCGGGTTATCAGCGTGTGCGCGTTATACCGAGGTATTATGGTGATGACGACGCAGTTGTTTTAAAGCGTGAGTTGTAGTTTTCCGAAAACCACTACGCTCCCTCCCGAAGTTCTCAATATCGTTGCTAAAAACATTTTGCCTATGCTTATCCTCATTTCAAGGACAATATCCGAAAGCGCGATTTTTCGTACCTTTTTGATAAAAATGCCGCTTGTTGCCACAAGCTCGTTTTCCGAAAGCTCATAGCTTATCGAGTAAAAATAAATGCACCAGTATACTGCGGCTGCCGCTCCGAAAATCAAGACAAACAGTCTGAGAGCGAGCTCCGCGTTATTGAAAACAATAAAGAATAAAATCACAAGGACCGCCGCCGCTCCGAGCACAATGCAGAAAGCAGCGCGGTTTTTTGTTATTTTCAATTTTCCTCACCCTTATCCTGTGTGATAATTTCCAAATTGAACGGCAGTTTTTTGCAGAGATTTTATATAAAGTGTGCAATAATATGAAATATTAGTGAAACTTTTTAACATAGTATTGACAATGTTTTCAAAATGATGTAAAATAAAAGTTGCTTTATAATGAAGATATAAAGGAGAAAGCTATGCTTGAGATAAAGAACATTACAAAGGATTATGTTACGTCAAGCGAAACCGTACACGCCCTAAGAGATGTGTCCATAAGTTTCCGCGAGAGCGAGCTTGTGGCGGTCTTGGGTCATTCGGGCTGCGGAAAAACTACGCTTTTGAACATAATCGGCGGTCTCGACCAGTACACCTCCGGCGACCTTATAATAAACGGAAAGTCAACAAAGCAGTTTAAATCAAGAGACTGGGACACCTACAGAAACCATTCGGTAGGCTTTATTTTCCAGAGCTATAACCTTATCCCTCATCAGACTGTACTTTCAAACGTTGAGCTTGCGCTGACGCTTTCGGGAGTATCAAAGCGCGAACGCAGAGAACGCGCGGCGCTTGCGCTGCAAAAGGTAGGACTGGGCGACCAGATGAACAAGCGCCCGAATCAGATGTCGGGTGGTCAGATGCAGAGAGTTGCCATAGCGAGAGCACTAGTAAACGACCCCGATATACTGCTTGCAGACGAGCCGACAGGCGCGCTCGACAGCGAAACTTCCGTTCAGATAATGGATCTGATAAAAGAGATAGCCAAAGACCGCCTTGTTATCATGGTAACGCACAACCCCGAGCTTGCCGAGCAGTATGCGACAAGAATAGTGCGCCTTGTAGACGGACAGATAAAGAGCGACAGCGATCCTTTTGACGCCTCAAAGGACGAAGATAAACCCGAAAAAACCGCCGAGCCCAAGACCAAGAAAACCAAGATGTCGTTTCTTACGGCTCTTGCGCTTTCAAGAAACAATCTGCTCACGAAAAAAGGCAGAACGTTTCTTACGGCTTTTGCGGGAAGTATAGGCATAATCGGAATTGCGCTCATTCTCTCGCTTTCAAACGGCGTACAGCAGTATATAGACAGCGTCGAGCGTTCTACCCTCTCGGCTTATCCCGTTTCAATACAGCAGGAAACTATAGATTATACCAGCATGATGTCGGCTATGATGGGAATACGCGATGAAGAAAACGCCGAGCGCGACCCTGACCGCGTTTATACAAACAACATCTCTACCGAAATGATGAAAACAATGCTTTCGGAGATAACCACAAACAATCTCGCGGAGTTTAAGGAATATATCGAAAGCAATCCCGGCAACATTCTTGACAGCGTTTCGGAGATAAAGTACAGCTATTCTCCCAGCCTTTATATCTACGGAAAAGACCTCAATGACGAAATATTCAGAGTAAATCCCTCTACCGTTATGCAGTCTATGTTCGGCGACGGAATGGCGTCGAGCGTAGAGCAGATGACAGGCACATACAGCTCTATTTTCGGCAGCGCAAGCGGCGGAAGTATGTATGACGTATGGGAAGAACTTATGAGCGCGGAATCTGTCAAAGATCAGTACGAGGTGCTTTCGGGAAGACTCCCCGAAAGCTATAACGAGGTCGTTCTGATGGTAAACGAGCATAACGAGCTGTCGGATATAACGCTTTATGCGCTCGGACTGCGCGACCAGAAAGAGCTTGGGGATATGATGTCCGCAATTATGAACGGCGAAACATTTGAAATTGACACGGGCGACCTTTCGTTCTCATATGACGAGCTTATGAAACTTTCGTTCAGACTTCTTGTTCCGAGTGATTTTTATCAGAAGAACGAGGATGGCGGCTATGACGATATGACCAAAGATAAGGAGTTTATGGAAAAAGCCTTTGAAAATGCTCCCGAAATAAGGATAGTCGGCATTGTCCGCCCGAACGACGACAGCCTTATAAATTCCGCGAACAGCGGCGGTATAGGCTATACTCATGCGCTTACGGAATTTATGATAGACCGCGCGAACAACAGCGATCTTGTAAAGCTCCAGCAGGAAAATCCCGATGTTGATATTTTCACGGGCATTGAATTTCCTAAGAAAGACGAAGAACCCGAAGAGCCTATGACACAGGAAGAGGCTATGCAGGTGATTATGGGAATGCTTACTCCCGAACAGAACGCACAGCTTTCCCAGGCGCTTATCACATCGCTTACTCCCGAACAGCAGGCTCAGCTTATGCAACTCCCTCCCGAACAGCAGCAGGGCGCGCTGTTCACAATGGTTGAGCAGACAAAGATAACGCAGGCGTTTATGTCGGTTCTTACTCCCGAGCAGATACAGACGCTTATGCAGCTTACGCAGAAACCCGAAACGACCGAGGCTACCTATGACGGAAACCTTGAACTTCTGGGAGTTGCGGACCTTTTAAAGCCTTCGGCAATAAGCATATATGCAAAGGATTTTGATGGCAAGGAAAAGATAACCCAGTTCATAACCGACTATAATAATAAAAAGATTCAGGAAGATAAACAGGAAGACGCGATAAACTATACCGACTATGTGGGAATGATGATCTCATCTGTATCGGACATTATAGATTCCATTTCGTATATTCTTATAGCATTTGTCGCTATCTCGCTTGTTGTTTCCTCGATAATGATAGGCATTATAACCTACATTTCCGTTCTTGAAAGAACGAAAGAGATCGGTATTCTCCGTGCAATGGGCGCATCGAAGAGAGATGTTTCAAACGTGTTCAACGCCGAAACGCTCATTATAGGATTTGCGGCGGGCGCGATAGGAATAGTAGTAACGCTCTTGCTGAATATCCCGATAAATATTATTATCGAATATCTCACGGATATTGAGAATATGTCAAAGCTCCCGTGGCAGGGCGGAGTTATACTTGTCCTGATAAGCATGTTCTTAACGCTTATCGCAGGACTTTTCCCCGCAAGTATTGCCGCGAAGAAAGACCCCGTAGAGGCGCTGAGAACAGAGTGATGAATCACTCTGTCAGTATACAGGGTACAGTGGACAGTAGTCAGTTATGGTGCCCGCTGGCGCGGGCGTTATTTAGATTGTTCTATAATTATAAAGAGCGTAAATCACCCGTTGCGGCGACTTACGCTCTTTCCTTTAAAAACAATCAAAAAAATGTCCGCCGAAAGGCGGACACACATTCTACTGCATACAGCGTTCAATGCGTACATGCTGTATGCCGGCAGGAATTAAAAATTCCTGCCACTCCACCCCCAGTTGTCCGTTGGAGAATACTTTACATAAACCTTGTCTGCGGGAACGCCGAGGGTGTTTCCGAGGATCTTGCAGACCTCGCCTGTAAACTTGTCATAAGCTGACTCCGACGCGTTTCCGTAGAGGCTGACTTCTACAAACGCTATTTTCGGGCTTTTCTCGCCCTTGAAATAAAGCGGAACGTTCTCCTCAAACCCGACCATAAGCCAGCTCTCGCTCTTTCCGAGTATCGACGCCGCTTTCCCGAAAGCGGTTTTTATTTCGTCCTGCTGTGCGCTTGTAATCTCTCCGGAAAATTTTGTGTTAATAAACGGCATAATAATTACCTCCTGAAATTTTTCTTTATTGTATCATATTTTCGGCAAATAATCAAGAACTTATTGAAAAAAATCCTCGAATGTGTTATACTGTTATCAAAGTTTAATAAGAGGTGATTCTATGAGCAAAACAACTTGGAAAGGCGCAACGCTTTTAGCGCCCGTGCCGGTGGTGTTGGTGTCATGCGGGACGGTCGAAAATCCCGCCGCGCTTACTATAGCATGGACAGGAACAATAAGCTCCGACCCGCCGAGGCTCTATATTTCCATAAGACCGGAGCGCAACTCCTATGAAATTATAAAAAGCTCCGGAGAATTCTGCGTAAATATGATGCCGAATGAAACTGTCAGAAAGCTTGACTATTGTGGCATTAAATCGGGAAAGAACGAGGACAAGCTAGCAAAGCAAAAGCTGACAGCTCTTCCCTGCTCGAAAATTTCCGCTCCACAGATTGCACAGAGTGAAATTTCTCTCGAATGTAAAGTTGTCGACATTATCCCACAGGGTTCGCACGATATGTTCATTGCAGACATTGTAGCAGTTAATGTTGATGATGAGATCATTTCGGAGGAAGGAAAACTGAGGATTGAGCAAGCGGGACTTATCGCCTACGCCCACGGAGCATATTTTACTCTCGGCAGAAAAATCGGCTCGTTCGGATTTTCCTGTAAAAAGAAACGCACGAAAAACGTTTCCGTAAAAGATCCGAAAAAGCGCAAAAAACTAAAGAAATAACGGTTTATTGCATTGTTGTTTTATTTTTAAGGAGAAGAAATGGTAAATATAGGAAACGAATGGGACGCTCTTTTGGCGGACGAGTTCAAAAAGGACTACTATTTAAAACTAAGGCAGTTTCTTATTTCTGAGTATAATTCGAGGCGCATTTTCCCACCGATGAACGATATTTTCAACGCCCTGCGCTATACGTCCTACAGCGATGTAAAGGCGGTAATTATCGGACAGGATCCTTATCACGAGATAGGTCAGGCGCATGGGCTGTGTTTTTCGGTAAAAGAAGGAGTAGAGCCGCCGCCCTCGCTCGTGAACATCTTTAAGGAAATTCATGACGAGCTTGGCATTGAGCCGCCAAAAAGCGGCGAGCTTACGAAGTGGGCGAAAAGCGGAGTATTGCTATTAAATGCAACTCTCACTGTACGCGAGGGGCAGGCTAATTCTCACAAGGGCATGGGCTGGGAGATACTGACCGACCGGATCATAGAACTTTTAAACGAGCGTGAACAGCCGATAGTGTTCTTGCTTTGGGGAAGAAACGCCCGCGACAAGGCGCGCCTTATTACAAACCGCCGCCACCTTATACTACAGTGCGCTCACCCGAGTCCGCTCTCTGCATACAACGGCTTTTTCGGCTGCGGACATTTTAAGAGGGCGAACGAGTTTTTAAAGGAAAACGGGATCGAGCCTATAGACTGGAAATTGTAGCGCAAGCGCTACGCTACAATATACACTGTAAACAGGGGTTGCGGGAGCGAGTGAACGCCATATTCAGCAAACAGCCTTTCGGCTATTACTGCATACTGTACCCTGTAAACTGTCAACTGCCAACAGGAGCGCGGGGCTTAGCCCGAGGCGGGGCGCAGGGCGCGCCTGCGCCCCGCACACTCCCCCTTCCCCTTCGGGGAAGGGGGTCAGGGGGATAGGGCGAGTGAACTCTATATTCAGCAAATAACCTCTCGTTTTCAACTCTAGCCTCTTACTTTAAAAACCAAAAAACTTTTTCTCTCAAAAGCTCCCTGAATTTCTTACCTCTTACTTCTAACCTCTTACTTCTAGCAGGATAGGGCGAGTAAACGTTATTTAGAGAAATAACTTTTCAGAAGTGAGATTTTAAATTAAAACGTTATCTGCTGAATTTATTGTTTATCATCGGTAATACTATTTTATGTAATTTGACAGTTATTCAGGTCTTATTTTGTCACTTATTGCCAAAAATTACATCTGCTCTTGCATTTTAATTGGAAAAGGTGTATAATAAGATAAAGTTGAATTTTGAATAGCTCATAGGAGGTTTAATATGAAGGCATTCGGTATTTTTATGATAGGATTTCTTGCGGCTGCGGGAGGCGTTGCTGCGGCGACTTATCTCGCAAAGAAAAAGCTCGAAAAGGAAAATGAGGACGATTATTTCGACGCTTGGGACGATGAGGACGACGAGGACTGGGATTTCGATTTTGACGATGACAGTTCCGTTGGAAACGAAGATGCAGTTGACGGCGCGGACGATATCTTTGGCGAAGAGACCGAAGACGGCGACAGCGTATGATTTAAAACTTGTTTTTCTGAAATTATTACAAGCGACTAGGGCATATTGCGCTCGGTTTATTACCGTTGGCGCAATGTGCCTGTTTTTTTGTGAAAACCCCTTGAAAAAATCAAAGGGTTATGTTATAATAATTTATAGTGATTTTTTAAAGAAAGAGGTGTTCCTTTTGAAGCATATCGTAACGGTTAATAAAGCGGATCTTAAGAAGAGCGCGGAAAAGGGCGGCTGCGGAAAGTGCCAGTCATCTTGCCAGTCTGCCTGCAAGACATCCTGCACAGTTGCAAACCAGAAGTGCGCGTCTGTTGACAGGTAAAACTAAGCGAGCAGAAAGCGCAGGTTGAGGCTTGCGCTTTTTGTTTTTGCCGAAAAAATGAGATTAAAATAGGCGTTCTTTAAAGCCTCGGTCTGTATAAAAAGTCTCTTTTCAGGGTCTCTGGGAGGCTCTCCTAAATCTTACCTCTTACCTCTTAACCTCTAAAAGTGCGGGGTCGCAGGGCGCGCCAGCGCCCTGCATTCTCACCCCTTCCCCTTCGGGGAAGGGGGGAGGGGGGATAGGGCGAATAAACGTTATTTAGAAAATGAACGTTCGAAAAGAACCACAAACAGATTTTTTTACAAACCGAGGCTTTCAGCCTTCAGACATATGGAGATTAAGATGATACATAAATTTAAACAGTTAGGACATAATATAGTGCTCGATGTAAATTCAAATGCCGTCCATGTTATGGACGATTGCGCGTTTGATATGATAGACCTGCTCGAAGTTCCATTGCCCGAAAAAATGCCGGAGGAATTTGTAGGAAAGCTTGCAAAATATCCCGAAGATACCGTAAGAGAGACCTATGCGGAGCTGTTGGAGCTTGTAAAACAAGGCACGCTCTTTTCGCTCGACACTTACGAGCGTTTTTCCGACACCTCTGTTAAAAGCCCGATAAAGTCAATGTGCCTGAATGTCGCGCATGACTGCAACTTAAGATGCGAATACTGCTTTGCGAAAAAGGGAGATTTCGGCGGAAAGCGTGAAATAATGTCCCCCGAAACAGGCAGAAAGGCAATTGATTTCCTTATTGCAAATTCAGGAAACCGCGAAAACCTCGAAATGGACTTTTTCGGCGGTGAGCCGCTTATGGCTTGGGAAACGGTGACTTCTACAATTGAATACGCGCGTTCTCTCGAAAAACAGCATGGAAAAAATTTCAGGTTTACAATTACGACAAACGGCGTTCTTCTTGATGATGAGAAGACAGATTACATAAACCGCGAGATGTCAAACGTCGTATTGTCGCTTGACGGAAGGCGCGAAGTTACAGACAGGATACGCACTTCTCTGAACGGAAAAAGCGTTTTCGACCTTATCGTTCCGAAGTTTCAAAAGCTTGTGGAAAAGCGCCCGAAGGACAAAGACTATTATGTCCGCGCAACGTTTACAAAATACAACCTCGATTTTGCGAATGACGTTCTTGCGCTCAAAGACCTGGGCTTTGACCAGCTTTCTGCCGAGCCGGTGGCGACCGACCCGAAAATGGACTATGCAATAACTGAAAGCGACCTGCCGACGGTGTTTGCCGAATACGACAGGCTGTGCGAGATAATGGCAAACCGCAACGAAAACAAGTTCAATTTCTTCCACTTTATGATAGATCTCGACCAGGGACCCTGCGCTATAAAAAGGCTGAGAGGGTGCGGATGTGGAAACGACTATGTTGCGGTAACGCCGAATGGTGATATATACCCTTGTCATCAGTTTGTGGGCATTGATGAATGGAAAATGGGGAGCGTTCTTGACGGAACGTTCAACGACGACATAAAGAGCTATTTCGCAAAGACTCACATTTACAGCAAGAAAGGCTGCCGCGACTGCTGGGCGAAGTTTTACTGTTCGGGCGGCTGCAACGCAAACAGTTTCCTTTATGAGGGTGACTGCCGCTCGCCGTATAAACTCGCCTGCGAAATGCAGAAAAAGCGCCTCGAATGCGCGATAGGACTCGAAGTTGAAAAGGCGATAAAAGAGAACGAATAATTTCAAGCGATGTTTGGCGCGACCGGAGAGAAAACTCTTTTTGACTTTCAATCCTTACCTCTTACTTCTAAGCGGGAATGTTGTTTAATACGTATACAGTAATCATTCTTTTCTACCAGTAATTTTTCCCGATTTTAATTATTTCTTCAATTTTATGTCACATAAAAATCACATTATCGGATTATAATCAATTCAGAAACCAAGAGATACAAAGTGTATTCCCTGAAAAGGGTTTTCAGAAAGGATCTTTAGACATGAACGACTATAATGAAAACAACAATGAAATTAAAACCCCGTCAAAACCGCGCAAAGAACACCTGACCGCAAAGGTCGCGGCGCTTATTGCGGCGGTCGCGATAGTAGGAGGCGGTTCGGGTTTTGCGGGAACATATCTTGCAAGCAAGCAGTTCAACAATACCGTTGTGGAAGAGCAAGTTTCCGATAAGAACAACTCCATTCCCTCGCCCGATATTGACACAAGCGCACCTACCCCAACGCTTGACGACCTACAGGCTGAAGTTTCCGCTCCGACCTCGAACACCGAAATCGAATACAACAGCGACGGCACTTATAAGTACACGCGAGACCTCGTACAGGCGGTTTCGGACAGCATAGTCTATATTGACGTTTCAATTGATTACAACGGCTCGAAAACCCTGTACAGCAGAGGCAGCGGCGTTATAATCTCCAAAAACGGCTATATCATAACAAACAACCACGTTGTTGAAAGCGGAGATTATTTTTCGGTTAAGGTCAATGACAATGCCCACGACGGCGAGTCTAAGACCTATGATGCAAAGCTGATAGGAACTGACAGCGACACCGACCTTGCGGTTTTGAAGATTGATGCTGAAAATCTTCCTGCGGCTGTCCTCGGAGATTCCGATAAGCTCCATATAGGCGATGACTGTTTTGCTATAGGAAATCCTCTCGGACTTGAAACATCTGTTTCAAAGGGCATTATTTCCGGACTTAACCGCCAGGTCAACACCGCAAACTATGCGCTTACTTCCATACAGACCGATGCCGCGATAAACAGCGGAAACTCGGGCGGCGGACTTTTCAACGGCTATGGAGAAGTTATTGGCATTGTAAATGAAAAATATGTTTCGAGCTATGCGGAAAGCCTCGGTTTTGCGATAACGATAAACGACGCGAAGAGCGTTATAGAAGACCTTATTTCAAAGGGATATGTTTCGGGAAGAGCACTTCTCGGAATAACCTACACCCTTATTCCCGAATCTTATGCCAACAGATACGGCATACCCGCCGGAATGCAGGTAAAGTCAATTGACAGCTCGCTGGCGATCTCCAAGAGCGGGCTGAAGGTAGGCGACACCATAACCGAAATAGACGGTCAGTCCGTTATCACGGGCGATGTCAGCAAGATACTTGCGGCAAAAAAGCCCGGCGATACTGTAACGCTTACGGTAGTGCGCAGCGGAAACTCGGCTAACAGAACGGAAAAGATCGAAGTAGAGCTTTCGGAAAATACTGGTAATACCTGATAGAGGTAAAAGGTAAGAGATAAGAGGTAAGAACTTTGGGGTTCTTACCTCTTTTTAGATAGATACCGAAGATTAGGGGCAAGAGGCAGGAGTTTTAAGAGGAAAAGCGGTTTCCCGCTCAAAACCAATTCTAGTTTCCAGCCCCTTATTTTTTAGCCAAATAACTTTATCACCAAAATAACCTTTGACTTCTTACCTCTAACCTCTAGAAATTACATCATATCCATAAAACTGCCGATAAGCTTTGCGGCTTTTGCGGCAGTTTTGCGGCGAATACGGCGGTTGTCCGAAAAATACTTTACGGCTGCAAAAGTTGCCCCGCCGACCGCAAGACCCGCCGCCGCACCTTTGATTATTCCTGACGCCTGACGTGCCATACTATCACTCCTTTTTGAAAGTTTACAGCAATATTTTCTGCAAAATTTCTCCGAAATATGTTTTCCATTTAATTGTATAATCGGCAAAAATTCTCGAAAATGTAATTATTCGTGTATTATTGTATGCATTTCCCTGCGATATAATAAGGTTTTTGTAAAAATTGCAACAGAGAAGTAAACATTTTTGCACATTTTTGTAAAATGATACAAAATGCAAGTTTTAAATAAAAAACTTGCAAAATTCTATTGACAAATCCTGTTTTCGTGATTATAATAATGACATAAGCAAGGGAGCTTAGAACGGAAATCAAAAAGGTTTTCCGTCTATGCTCCCTATTTATTTTATCAAAAAAGGAGCGGTAATTATGGTAGAGTATCTTGCAACGCTCTCGGAATCGGGCGTTCAAGAAGTCGTCGATGCCGAAATGTTTAACGTCGGCGACGGAAACGGTATATGGTATCTTATAGGCGCGGCGCTTGTATTCTTTATGCAGTGCGGTTTCGCAATGGTAGAAACAGGTATGACAAGAGCCAAGAACGCAGGAAACATCATAATGAAAAACCTGATGGATTTCTGTATAGGCACTGTCGTTTTCATCTTCCTCGGATTCGGGCTTATGCTCGGCGAGGACGCGCTCTTCGGGCTGGTCGGAATTCCGACGCTCGATATTATTTCAAACTTCAGCAATTTTGACAGATGTGCGGAATTTGTATTCAACCTTGTTTTCTGCGCAACGGCGGCTACGATAGTTTCGGGCGCTATGGCAGAACGTACAAAGTTCCTTACATACTGCATCTATTCGGGAGTAATAAGCGCAGTTATTTACCCGATAGAGGCTCACTGGATCTGGGGCGGCGGCTGGCTCGCACAAATGGGCTTTGTTGATTTCGCAGGTTCTACGGCAATTCATATGGTCGGCGGTATGTGCGCTCTTATCGGCGCAGCTATGGTCGGTCCTCGTATCGGAAAGTTCGACAAGGACGGAAAGCCTCGCGCTATTCTCGGTCACTCAATGACGCTCGGCGCTTTGGGCGTATTTATCCTCTGGTTCGGCTGGTACGGATTTAACGGCGCGGCGGCATCTAATGTAGAATACCTCGCGAACATCTTCCTTACTACAACGATCGCCCCTGCGGTAGCTACCTGCACGACAATGGTATTTACCTGGATAAAGCACGGCAAGCCCGATGTTTCGATGTGTTTAAACGCCTCGCTTGCGGGACTTGTTGCGATAACGGCACCTTGTGCTGATACAGATGCGCTCGGTTCATTCATTATAGGTCTTGTTTCAGGATTTCTTGTATGTTTCGGCGTTTGGCTGCTCGACTACAAACTTAAAGTTGACGATCCTGTCGGTGCGGTAGCAGTCCACTTCTGCAACGGTATCTGGGGCTCACTGGCAGTCGGATTGTTTGCGACAGGAAACGGACAGAACGGCGGCGTAGCAGCTCTCCACGATCCAAGTGCGAAAATGCGCGGCTTGTTTTACGGAGGCGGCTGGGAGCAGCTCGGCGTTCAGGCGCTCGGAGTTGTTTCAGTCCTGGCTTGGACAGGTATAACGATCTTCCTTACTTTCCTTCTTCTCAAAAAGACTGTTGGTCTCAGAGTTTCACGCCACGAAGAAATTGTCGGACTTGACTCTACAGAACACGGTCTGCCTGCGGCATATGCGGACTTTGTACCCTCTATGCAGGTCGAAGTTTCCTCTACAGGCAAGGAAAAAGAAGTCGACACTCTCGAAAAAGTTGCATCAACAGAACAGGCTGTACCTGTTGTACATAAGAAATATGTTCCTACCGACGGCAGCGTAACAATGACGAAAGTCGTTATCCTTACAAAGCAGGATCGCTTTGAGGCTCTGAAAAACGCAATGTCTAAGATAGGCATTACGGGTATGACGGTAACGAACGTTCTCGGCTGCGGAATGCAGAAGGGCTCTACGGAAATGTACCGTGGCGTTCCCGTTGAAACTCACCTCCTGCCCAAGATAAAGATGGAAATTGTTGTATGCAAAGTTCCTGTTGAGACAGTTGTAGAAACGGCGAAAGAGGTTCTTTACACGGGCAATATCGGTGACGGAAAGATCTTTGTCTATGACGTTGCTGACGTTATCAAGATAAGAACCGGCGAGAGCGGCTACGACGCACTTCAGGACGAATAACACAATCAAATTATAATACGGCAGCTTTTGTCGAAAAATGTGTAGAACATAAACAGAATTTCCCTCGGCAATAGTCGGGACGAAATAAAACATTCAGGGAGGATCGTTGATCCTCCCTGACTTGTTTAATAATGAAACATGAATTGTCCGGCTCGCGGTTAAGGCATCTGCATGCGCTGTCAGTTGTCGTCCTACCGTCATATAAAGTAGGTCATCTTCCCTAAGCCCAAATATTTTCCGTCCTTAAATTCTCCCTCGTATATATAGCCTTCGGCAAAAGTTATTTTTCCTTTGCCGTTTTTCTTGTTGTTCTGCCATTCGCCGTCATATACGTCCCCGTTTGCACGAACACATGTTCCGATGCCATTTCTAATTCCGTTTTCAATTTCGCCCTCGTATACATCGCCGCTCTGATACGTTATTTTTTCGGTTTTGCGTTTATCTTCGCATTCATTGCCGCCTGTAGAGGGAAACGAATCTTCTTTGTTATTGTAAACCTCGGATTCCGAGCTGTGGCTTATAAATTCGTCCGCCATAACAAACCGTTCCTTTCAGTGATAATAACTGTGATTATCCAACGCTGTTTTATATTCCCCCGCAAAATGTCATACTATAAATCTATTTATATTGTACAATATTATAGAGTAAATTTCAAGCGGTTTTCCGCATTTCGGCATTTTTAAGAATTGCAATATAAAAGGCAGTTGACAGGGTACAGTAGTCAGTAACAGTCAAAAGGCAATTGCCCGCCTACGCCTTCTCAGTTCCAAAACAACTTACCCGCCTGTTTTGCGCGTTCTCTGCCTTTGGTATCGAACGCGCTTTTAAAGGAAACGGGCGAGCGCCCACTTTCCCTTAAAAACTAACCTCTAAAAGAGCGGGTGCAGGGCGCGCAGCGCCCTGCAATTTTCCCCCTTCCCCTTCAGGGAAGGGGGTCAGGGGGATAGGGCGAGATAACGTTATTGAAAAAAACAGCGTTTTAAAGAAAAGATGTTAGGAGGCGATAGTTTAACCCTTAGCTTTATATTTCTTTTTATACAAACTAAAATATCCGCCCTTTTGCAAGGACGGATATTTGAATTTTCGATAATTCGGGTTGCAGAAATTATCTCTTCGAGAACTGCGGAGCGCGTCTTGCTGCCTTCAAGCCGTACTTCTTTCTTTCCTTCATTCTCGGATCGCGAGTGAGGAAACCTGCCTTCTTGAGTACGGGACGGAGCTCGTCGCTGTACTGGAGGAGCGCTCTCGAAAGTCCGTGACGGATAGCGCCCGCCTGACCTGTAACACCACCGCCCGCAACAGTGCAGACGATGTCAAATTTTCCAACGGTATCAGTAAGCGTAAGAGGCTGGCGAACTATGAGCTTTAATGTGTCAAGACCAAAATAGTCGTCAATGTCTCTGTTGTTTATTGTTATCTTGCCACTTCCGATATAAACTCTTACGCGCGCAACAGAGTGCTTTCTTCTGCCCGTTCCATAGTAATAAGGTTTAGATTCGTACATTCAAAAGCCCTCCTTAAAATTTGTACTCAACGGGTTTCTGAGCCGCGTTGTTGTGCTCTGCGCCCGCATAGCAGCGAAGTCTTGTCAGAGCCTTTCTTCCGATAGTAGTATCGGGAACCATTCCGTTTACCGCAAGCGTCATAGCCTTGCAGGGATTTGTTTTCATAAGCTTGTCATAGCTTACTTCTTTGAGGTGACCGATATAGCCCGTGTGCCATCTGTAGAACTTTTTCTCGAGTTTCTTTCCTGTGAGGACCGCTTTAGCGCAGTTTACGATAATAACATGATCGCCGCAGTCACAGTGAGGCGCGAAGGTCGGTTTGTGCTTTCCTCTGAGCAGATGAGCAGCAGTAGCCGCAACTCTTCCAAGCGGCTTGTCGGCAGCGTCGAGAATGTACCAGCTACGCTCAACTGTCTTTGCGTTAGGCATATAAGTTGACATTTATTTTCCTCCTGTAAAGATTTTAAAATTTAATTTGCAACATTTGTTATTATAACGCCTTTTTCTCCGTTTGTCAAGTAGTTTTTCACGCAATTTTAAAATATATCCCGTTTTCTTTATGTTTCTCTTTATTTCTCTCTGTTTTTCTCAATTTCTCTTAATTCATTTCAAATTTTTGCAATATTATGATATAGTGAGAATATCGTTGAAATTTAAAGAAATAGTTAGATTTGGAGTGATATTTTTAATTTTTAGCAATATAAAGCGTTGACAAAATAAAATAACAGTGCTAAAATAAAATCAAACAATTGAATAACTGTTCAAATGAACAAGCATTTAGGAGAACTATGAAGAACGAAATTATAAACGAACTTCCTTCGTGTGAGCTTATACACGCCCACCCCATGGAAATTGAAACTATCCGAAAGAAAATGCCCGACGACGACACGCTTATTGACCTCGCGGAGCTGTTTAAAGTATTCGGCGACAGCACGCGCATAAAGATATTAAGCGCGCTCTCGGAAAAAGAACTTTGCGTCTGCGACCTTTCGACCGCGGTCGGAATGTCGAGCAGCGCTGTTTCACATCAGCTTAAGATACTGAAAAACGCCGAGCTTGTAAGCTTTCGCCGCGACGGAAAAACAGTGTTCTACTTCCTCGCAGACGACCATGTAAACACCATTTTAAAGCAAGGACTTGAACACGTCAACGAATAAAGGAGCGGCTGATATGGATTTCTGGGATTATATCGCAGGATTTTACGACTTAGCTGAGGCTGTAAACGGCAAGGTCTACAGTCAGATGCTCTCAATAACGGCGCGGCTTGTGCCGAAAGGCGCTAATGTCCTTGACTGCGCGGCGGGAACGGGCGCGCTGTCGTTTGCGGCGGCTAAAAAAGCAAAGAGTGTTCTCTGTACGGACTTGTCCGAAAATATGCTCAAAACAGCGAAATCAAAGGCAAAGAACGTCAAAAACGTTTCATTTGACGTTCGGAATATTTTTGACATTAAAGATCTCAACGATACTTATGATATAGTTATAGCGGGAAACGTTCTTCATCTTCTTGAAGATCCGGAAGGCGCAGTTAAAGAAATGTACAGGGTATTAAAGCCCGGCGGAAAGCTGCTTTTGCCGACATTTACTACAAAGGGCAAGGGAAAAACGCTTTTAAAGCTGTATAAGCTTTTGGGATATAGATCCAAAGCGGAGTATTCTCCCGATGAATTTAAAACAATGCTTAAAAACTGCGGTCATGGCAGGTTAAGAACAAAGCTTATTGACGGGCTTGTTCCCTGCTGTTATGCGGTTATTGTAAAAGAGTAATTTTTGAGAAAGGAATTTGCACCATGAAAAAGACATTTAAACTCATTGACCTTGACTGCGCTAACTGCGCGGCAAAAATGGAAACGGCGATAAAGAAGATCGACGGCGTAAATAACGCCACTGTCAGCTTTATGACTCAGAAAATGACGATCGAGGCAGACGACGACAAGTTTGACGAGGTCGTGAAAAAAGCTGTCGACTGCATTAAAAAAGTTGAGCCTGATTGTACGGTAGTGTTAAAATGAGCAGAAAACAGAAAAAACTGCTGACAAGAATTATTGTCGCGGCAGTTTTGTTTGTGGGCGGATTGTTCTTGCCGCATGACTGTGAAACATTCTCGGTGATATGGTTTATAAGGCTCGGAGTTTTCCTCGCGGCTTATATTACCGCGGGCTGGGACGTTTTGTGGAAAGCTGTCCGCAACATAGCCCATGGGCAGGTATTTGACGAAAACTTTCTTATGGCAATTGCCTCCGTCGGAGCTATGATAATCGGAGAGTATTCCGAAGGCGCGGCTGTTATGATATTCTACCAGGTGGGAGAATTGTTTCAGGGGCTTGCCGTGGGGAAATCGCGGAAGTCTATCTCCGATATGATGGACATAAATCCTGAAAGCGCAAATGTTGAGCGAAACGGCGAAGTTGTCGAAGTTGAGCCAGACGAAGTTGAAGTTGGCGAAACCATTGTTATAAAACCCGGAGAAAAAGTGCCGCTGGACGGCGTTGTTATATTCGGTTCAAGCGGGCTGAATACCGCTGCGCTGACGGGCGAGAGCGCACTTAGAGATGTAACAGAGGGCGACGAGATTTTCAGCGGCTCGGTCAATACAAACGGACTTCTGAAAGTGCGCGTGACAAAGCCCTACAGCGACTCAACGGTAACGAAAATTCTTGAGCTTGTGGAAAATTCATCTGAGAACAAAGCCAAGACCGAGAGCTTTATAACGCGCTTTGCGAGGGTGTATACGCCGATCGTGGTTATTTCGGCGGTATTGCTTGCGGTAATTCCTCCGCTGTTTATGGGAAACTGGAGCGACTGGATATACAGGGCGCTTACGTTTCTGGTTGTGAGCTGTCCTTGTGCGCTGGTAATTTCCGTTCCGCTGTCATATTTCGGCGGGATAGGCGCGGCGGCAAGACACGGCATAATGATAAAAGGCGCAAACTATCTTGAAGGACTTGCAAAAGCGAAGATATTTGTTTTTGACAAGACGGGCACGCTGACAAAAGGGAGTTTTTCGGTGTCGGAAATTAAGCCCGATAAGGCTCTTGGATTGTCGGAAGTTGAACTGCTGAACTTATGCGCGGCGGCCGAAAAGATATCTAACCACCCTATAGCGCGTTCTATTGTAAATGCCGCGGAAAGTGAAAATATACCCAAAGCCGAAAGTGCGGAAGAAATAGCGGGTTTCGGCGTTCGGGCAATGATAAACGGAAAAGAGATTCTCGCGGGCAACGCGCGGTTTATGAAAAAAGAGGGTATCTTCAAAGAAGAGCCGAGTTCTTCGGGAACGGTCGTTTTCTGTGCCTGCGGCGGGAAGTATGCGGGGAGCATAACAGTAAGCGATACGCCGAAAGATAACGCGGAGAAAGCGCTTTCGGAGCTTTCCGCAAGGAAGATAATGCTGACGGGCGACAGAAAAGAAACCGCAGAGGATATTGCGCAAAAACTCGGGATAGACGAGGTGAGAGCGCAGCTTTTGCCCGATGGAAAAGTAAAGGCTGTAGAGGAGATATTTGCAGACAAGCCGAAAGACAGCGCGCTTGTTTTTGTGGGCGACGGAATGAACGACGCGCCGTCGCTTGCGAGAGCGGACATAGGCATAGCAATGGGCGCGCTCGGGTCTGACGCGGCGATTGAGGCGGCGGACGTTGTGCTTATGAACGACAATATGAGCTGTATTCCGCTTTCGGTGAAGATAGCGACAAAGACGCGCAGGATAGTGACGGAGAACATTGTTTTCGCGCTTGCGGTGAAGGTGGGAGTTCTGGTGTTGTCGGCGCTTGGATTTGCGAATATGTGGGCGGCAGTTTTTGCGGACGTAGGCGTTTCGGTTATTGCGATACTTAATGCCATGAGGGCAATGCGCATCTAGAGGCTAGAAGTTAGAGGCAAGAGGCTAGAATTTGAGCGGAAAACAACTTTTCCTTTCAAACTCTAGCCTCTTTTTTATGCGTTATACTCAGCAAACAGCCTATCGACTATTACTGCATACTGTACCCTGTACCCTGTCAACTGCCATCAGGCGGGGTTCGGGGCGCGCCAGCGCCCCGAGCTTTCCCCCTTCCCCCTCGGGGAAGGGGGTCAGGGGGATAGGGCGAGAGAGCGTTATTTTGTGAAACAACGTTTTAAAAGAAATAAGATGTCGGAGTTTAAACTCTAACCTCTTACCTCTAACTTCTAACCTCTAGAAGGATAGGGCGAGTGAGCGTTATTGAGAGAAATTAAGTTTGAAAACAACCACAAATAGGCTTTTATAAAATCAAGGGCAGCCTTTTCAAAGGCTACCCTTGTTGTTTGTTTATGCCGTGGCATTTTTGGGTTTATCTGTTTCTTGCTTTCTTCTTTGAAAGAACTACCGTAAGGCAGCCAGACAGCGCGATAAGTACAGCTATTGCCGACATATCAAGGCCTGTTTCGGGTGACTTTCCGGGATCTTGCTCGGGATCTTTTTCAGGCTCTTGCTCGGGCAATACCGCGCGTATCTTCGCTTCGTAATCTGCGCCGATCTTTGCTATTTCGTCATAGAGCGCCGCTACAGCGTCCATGTCGCTTATAAAGGCGAACTCAGTTTCTACGCCGAGCAGAGCGTTTTCAGCCTCTTCCTGTAGCTTTTCGATAGCCGCCGTAAGCTCGCTAAGATCTGTTCCGTCCTTCTCTTCAAGAGCCTTTATGGCGTCTATAGTTTCATCTGCCGCCGCATTTATGCCATACATTGCGTTTGACTGGAACAAAGCGAATATTGTTGAGTCATACATATCCTGGAGTTTTTCGCCGTAATAATTCATCTTTTCAACTTCGTCGTCTGTTCCGACCGCCAACTTCATTCCTACACTTGCTATCGCTGTTGCAAACTTGAGATAATTTCTTAATTCTTCGAACTGTTCCTGGTTTATATAAGTACACTTCGGGCCAAATTCTTTTATTGCCGCGTCATATTCTTCGAGCGCATACTTATCTACCCACAAGAACACGGCCTTGCGCCAGAGATCGTCTGATTTATCCTCAATCTCGCCCAGAAGCTCGTCTGTTTTCTCCCAATTTAAAACGTCGTTTTCGGCTATTATCTTTTGAACAGCGGCGTAGTTATCCTCTATCAGCTTCAAAACTTCCGCTTTCTCTTCTTCTGTTACATAGTCGAGTCCTTCTACGGTTGCTTTTGCGTTTCTTACAATGCTGGTCGCAAGCGGCTTTGTATAAGCGAGATTTACAGTACCCTCGTACTTCTTGATGTTCTTTTTTATCTCGTCCTTTGTCTTTGTCGCAATTTCATCTCTTACAGACTTTATAGCTTCATCAAGATCTTTCTTATACTGAACTCTTTCTTCGTCGGTGAGCATTGTAAAGTTCTCGATATCATCTGTATAGCTCTTTTCTACTCCAACAAGAAATGCTTCGAGGTATTCTGCGGAAACATCAGTTCTGAAATTATCCACTACTTCGATATACGCGTCCATGACCTCAACCGCAATATTGCCCTTTACTACCGTATCCTCATCATCAAGAGCGTCTACAGCCTTTTCCGCATCAGCCTTAAGAGCCTCTACAGCCGCCTTCATGTCGCTGCGGTCTTTGCCGTCTATCTCTTCGGCTTCTTTAATTATGTCGGTTACATTCTGTGTGACCTCGGAGATTCTTGCTTTTGCACAAAGCGTGTTGAGTTCTGCCCATTCGCTAAGTATACCGTTTATGGTATCGTCATACAGTTTTACCTGTTCATCAATATCCGTCAAAGTTTCATACTCTTTGAGCAAATCGTCGAGCTTTGTGATTATGTCATTCAGCACTTCATCAACCTTACCCTCTGGTGCATACTCAAACCACTCGGGGTTGTCGTCTACGGCTTTTTGGAAATAGTCCTTATACTCCGTAACTTCGTCTTTAACCATGTCCTTGTTCACATCAACAATGGTTTTGTCTATTTCATTAAACGCCGCGTCAAGTATTTCGAAAGATTGGTCAATGATTCCTTCCGCTGGTAAATTTTTGATATCTTCCAATGCATCGCGCTCGATATCCTCGAGCGTCTTTATCAATGCGTCCGCTTCTTCCCTTGTCATAGTGCCGTCATTTACATAATCCTCGGTCTCGGCTTTGTAATATTCAACTGTGTCATTCAAAGCCGCTACTTCGTACATTATTTCTGCGCCGTCTACAAACTCATCATAAAGCTCGCCTATTTCCTCATAAGTATTATAATTGGCAAGCATTCCTATAGCGGCATCTCTGAGTTTCTCCGTACGGGTTATTGCCAGCTCTTTTACATCTGCTTCGCAATAAGTGAGATATTCGTTTATATCGCCTATATTGCGCTCGGCATAATCCTCTATATGCTGAGCAACTTCCGCTTTGTAGTCGTCCAAGCCGAGAGCGGTAAAGCTGAACTCATAATAGCCCGTTTCGGTATAGGCTGTGCCTGTGCCGGAATAGTTGTTTACATAAACAGGCTTATTCCCGTTTTTTGCCTCCTTGAGCCAGATAACGTGCGCGCCTTTTTCAAGCTTAATTTCTATTTCGCCGTCTCCATTTGTCGTTACCGTAATGCCTTCCTCGCCGTCAATGCTTATCATAAATTCGGTATCGGGAATAGCAGTTCCGTCTTCAAGCTGTACGGGGATAGTAACGGTATAAGTCTCGGGAGATTGGTCGTTTGCTATGATTATGCGAGGCTCGGTAATCTCATAGGTGAGTCTGCCGCTTTTCAGGTTAGCCAGAATGTAGTCCATAACTATCTGGTCTTCGCCGCCAAGCTCGCCGACCTTGGTTCCGTCTTTAATGCCGTTAAATGTTCCTACATAGTTGTTTGTTGCAAGAAGGAGCTTTGTCTCGTTGTCATTGAGATCGAGCTTCGTTCCGTCCGAAAGAGTTATGGCTGTGACCTTTTCGCCTGTCGCTCCTGCGGGATCGTAAGAATAGCTAAAGCCGCCAGCCTGTAAAAATTTGCCGCTTACGCTTTTTCTTACGAGCATACCCGTTGTGTCCTGACCCGACATGGTAAGACCAAGTTCAAGAGCCGTGCGGAGCATTTGGGGAGTAACTTCGTATACCTCTACCATATTTCCGTGGTTAAAGGCATTCAGAACATCGCCGCGCGTTACTGTTCCCGCAGGGAGCGGCTGACCTATGCCGCCGCCGTTTTCAACGGCAATAATGGGAAGTTTAATTCCGTTGTTCTCTGCAAATTCTTTTGCATATTCTGCAAAAGCGTCAGTAACGAAATCACCGTACGCCGTTTCAACAATACGCGACTCCGCATAGTCCCAGCAGATATAATCGCCCCAGAGAGGAATGTCGTTTACGCAAAGCTTTTCGCCGAGAATTTCATTCTGCTCGGACTGAATGTCGGAAAGCGTCTTTTCTACTGCGGCTTTCTTTGTTGTGCCGTTTGTGTTAAGAGTATATGCGTCTGCCTCAGCCTTGTTAAGCACATCGCAGGTAGCGGAAGCGCCGTTTGCATCGAAAGTAATTTCAACCTTTCCGATGTTTGTAAACTGTGTTCCTGTCTGAACAACGGGGATAGAAACGCCGCTTTTTGTATATGTATTTTGTTCTACGGTGTGGCTGTGACCGTCGATCACTGCCGTTATTTCTTTAAGCTCGTCTTCCGAAAGACCGTCGAGCAAAGCTTCGCTCGTGCAGCTTACGGCAGCCTCGCTGTTGCCGAGGTGGGTGATAAGAACGATAGCGTCGGTCTTATCTTTAAGCTTCGCTATCTCGTCTTTCGCTGCCTGTATCTCGTCGCCAAAGGTAACGCCCGTGAGTTTCGAGGGGTTTGTAGAAGTCGCGGTGTTCTTTGTGGTAATGCCGACAAAGCCTATCGTTTTGCCGCCTACTTCTATAACAGCGCTGCTTTCAAGAAGGGTCTTCCCGTCTTTCATTACGTTTGCGCTGAGTATCGGGAACTCTGCCGCATCTTCGAGCTTTTTGAGCTGATCCGTTCCGAAATCAAACTCATGGTTTCCCGCCGCCATAACGTCATAGCCTGCGGCGTTCATCATTTCAATTACGTCCTCGCCCTGTGAAATTGTCGCAAAGGACGCGCCCTGTACTGCGTCGCCCGCGTCTACCAAAAGCGAGTTTGTTGTTGACGCTTTCATTGCGGCAGCCTGCGCCATGCCTATGTATCCTTTTTCGTCGTCAGCAACAACAATGCCGTGAATGTCGTTTGTCGTAAAAATAGTGACCGTTTCGGTATCAGCCGCGAATGCCCCCGCAGGAAGCAGTGAAAAAACCATTGCCACGGACACCAGTATCGACAATACTTTTTCTTTCAGTTTCATACTTTCTCCTTTTTTTCATGATGAAATTCGCGCGTTGAAATTAAAAACGTGCATTTTCCCTGCAAAGGAAACTACTGCCTGCCTCACCACCTTACATCGAATTTACAATTGCATTATACCACAAACTGTTTAATTTTGCAATAAGGCAATCATAAAATTACATATTTTTCATAATTTCGTCGAGAACTTTTCTTGTTTTGTCAAAAATGTTTCCGCCCGCGACTTTGTCGAGGTCGTCGTCGGAAAGCTCGCCGCTTGCATTTAACTCGGCGAAAAGCTCCTTTGCCTTTTCCTCGTCAAGTTCAATTCCGCTTTCCTTTGCAAGAGCAAGGATTTCATCAGCGGACTTTGCTCCTTTGAGCTTTGCTATAAATTCTTCTTTCTGCATATTACTTCACCACACCGTTTTTTAGGCAAGCTATCAAGATTTAGCCATTTCTTCCATAGACATACCATACTGTTTTTTGCATAATTCATCAAAAAACTTTAATTGTTTATCAAAAATGTTCTCGCCCGCGACTTTGTCGAGGTCGTCGTCCGAAAGCTCGCCGCTTGCGTTTAACTCGGCGAAAAGCTCATTTTCTTCGTCAAGTTCAATTCCGCTTTCCTTTGCAAGAGCAAGAATTTCATCAGCGGATTTCGCTCCTTTGAGCTTTGTAATAAGTTCTTCTTTGTTCATAAAGCCATACCTCCGTTTTTGGGGTCTGCTTAGGATATGTGCTGTCCGCTCAATTCTTCGGCAGACCCCGCCGATGTGAGCCTATTACCTGCCGAATAAGCTGCCTACCCAATGCTTTATTGTGTCAACTATTCCGCCGCCCGCTACTGCCTCAAGCTCGTCGTCGGAAAGCTCACCTGTCTGGTTGCTTATCATTTTAAACAACTCTTCAGCCTTGTCGTCAGCAAGCTCCAGCCCGCATTCTTTTGCGATAGCCTTTATCTCGTCCACCGACTTAGCGTCCTTGACCTTGTTTACAAATTCTTCCATAGCAACTTCTCCTTTTAAAATTTATTTGAAACGCACCTGCGTGGTTTCACAACTTTAAGTTATACAACCAAAAAACCTGTTTACCGATACAGTTCGCTTTTATATTCTCATTTTCGGACAGGCAAGCTCCTGCTCCGCGCCGCCCGAAACTTTGATTCCCGCGGCTTTAAGCTCGTTTATAAACGCATTAGAGAGCGAGTTTCCCGAAAAATCCTGCATAATATTCATAAAGAACTTTCCGTTTAATGCATTCACTTCTACAATTACATGACTTCCCGACGGGTCAACGTATGTCCTGACAGACTTTATATAAGGCTCAAGAGCGCCAAGAGTGTTCATTCTCACATAGCTTAAAGTAAGGTTTACCTGCCTTAAATTTTCCTTTGAAATCGCTCTGAAAGCCTCGCGTATCTTTTCGAGATCGCCCAGGGCAAGTATCTTCCTTTCGTTGTAAAGCTTTCTTTGCAATGCGGAGAACATATATTCGTCGGTCGACTGATATGCCGCCATCTGACGGCAGACGCCGTTCAGCTTTTCGGGAGTTAATTCGCGCATTTCGTCCGTGTAATTGAGAGCGATAACGCCCGTGATGTTGTTATGTGCAAGGGGCTTTTTCAAAAATGCGCGGTAGTTTTTCATAAGCACTATTCTGAACGGCGCGTCAAATTTTTCGCAGATACCGAACGTTGCTTTCGCGAACATATTTGCGAGCATGATTGCGGGGGTAGCGCCGTTTTTCTTGCAATAGTCCACAAACTCCGCCTCCGAAAATTCTATTTCAGAAACGGTCTGCCTGCTCGTGTCTATATCCATTATCTTGTCCCACGTGACCGCGGAGGGCGCAGCAGGCTTTTTCGCTGCGCCCTGCTGTTCATCGGAGGTTTCAACATCAAGATAGGGGTCTCTTCTCTCCTCGTCAGACACGGGCATTTCTGCCGTGCGGATATTGTCGGAGGGGAGAGAGGTCTTATATTCTTCGGTTATGTAATAATAGAGCGTTGTTTTAATAAACTCCATAATCCCCGTAGCGTCGGTTATGGAATGTATCATGTCGAAATAGACCGTATCGCCAAAATAGTTTACGGCGAGGGCATGAAAGTTCGATTCTTCGGAAAGAAGGGTAACAGGCTCGGTACTGTTTGTAATAACAACAGGCTCATTATTTGGAACGACCGAATGTAAAAGCTCGTCTTTCAGAACAAATTTCACCGAAAAGTAATCATAACGTTTTATCGCGATATCCAAGGCTTTTCTCAGCGCCTTTTCATCTACCGTGTCAATAAGCCTTACGGCTATTCTGACAGTGTGGCGGCAGTTGTTTGTAGAGCGATAAAATCCCGATATTCCCGACGGATTGTTTTTCATATAAGGTTATCCTTTCAAAAAGTTTCATTCAAAAAGCCCTGTTTCTTCTAAAAACTTTCTAAGCTTTTTAAGGGCGGCGTATTGCAGAAAACGGACGTTCGCATAGCTAAGTCCTATCTTTTCGGCGGTCTCTTTCGCGGAATAACCGCCGTAAAACCGAAGAACGATTATCTTCCGCTCGCGCTCGGGGAGCTGTTCGAGAGCATCTGCGAGGGCATCGAGCGTTTCCTCGGAAAGCGGTCTTTCCTCCGATGAAAAAAGCTGAAGTTCATTGTCATCTGCCGAAAGCGGCGCTTTTTCAAGGTTTCTGTAGTAGTCAATAACGGCGTTTCGCGTTATGGCATAGAGCCATGTGCTTATAGACGCCTTTTCGGGGTCGTAACTTTCCAAAGCGGATATGGCGTTTAAAAACACCTGTTGTACGATATCCGCGCGGTCGTGCTCATTTCCGACATGAGAACATATGTAGCGCTCGACCTTTTCGCGGTAGGCATTATAAAGTTCTTCGGGAGTTATCTTCATTTCTTCGGATCGCTCCCCGGCTTTCTTATGTCCGTTTCACCCGCGGCGTTTATATCAAGCTCGCTGTCCTCAAGCAGAACGCCGCCGTCTTCGCAGTCGGCTATTATTTTATCGAGGCGCTTGTTTGAGGCGAAACGCTGAAAGTCAAACAGCCTGCGAATAATATCTTCAGTTTTTTCCATATTCACTCCATACGGCAGAGCCTGTTCTAAAGGCAACTGTTCTTTACCTTGCGTTTCATTTATTTATACGGAGAAAATTCTTTTTTGTTAGAGGTTATCGAAAATTTTTTTAGAATGCTGTCGTCTGCCCCACATATTCCGTATCATCGAGCCGCTGGCGCGCGACAAGCTCCGCAAACTTTCCGTTCTTTTCTATAAGCTCGTTATAAGAACCGTCCTCGACAATTTTCCCTTTTTCGAGGTATATTATCCTGTCGCACTGTTTAATGGTCGAGAGCCTGTGCGCTATGACAATTCTCGTGCATTTAAGCCTGTCGAGCGACTGTGAAACGGTTTTCTGGGTGATGTTATCGAGGGCGCTCGTTGCCTCGTCAAACATAAGTATCTTCGGTTTCGGCGCAATAGCTCTCGCTATCATAAGGCGCTGGCGCTGACCGCCCGAAACTCCGCCGCTGCCCTCGGAAATGAGGGTGTTCATGCCCATGGGCATACGGCGTATGTCATCGGCTATGCCCGAAAGCTCCGCCGCCTCCCATGCGTCGTCTAAAGTGAGCCACGGCGCGGAAATGGTTATGTTTGAAAAGATGTCGCCCTGAAATAGCTTTCCGTTCTGCATGACCGTTCCTATTCTGCGCCGAAGGGATTTCAGGTCAATGCCCGCTATATCCTTTCCGTCGTAATAAATTGCGCCCTTCTGCGGCGTTTCAAATCCGAGCATAAGCCGCATGAGCGTGGATTTTCCGCAGCCTGTTGTACCAACTATCGCCACATACTGCCCCGGGCGTATCTTCAGCGACAAGTCGTCCACAACGTTCGGCATATTTTCGTTATAGCGGAAGGAAACGTTGTTAAGCTCTATCCCGCCCGAAAGACGCGTTATGACCTGCTTGCCCTCTGAAACTTCGGGAACGCTTTCGAGAATGGGCTTTGAGAGATCGAGAACGGGCTTTATGTTCGCGGCGGTTAGAGCAATGTCCGCGAGCGCGACAAACGCCCCCGAAACAAGACCGTATGCGGTGTTGAACGCATAATAATCCGCGACCGAAACGCCGCTCGAAACAGCCAGATAATACATAGCGAACGTTCCCGCAAGGGTTATAAAGGTCGTTATGACCTTGTTGTATTTGATTATTGCGGGAGGGTTATAGGTGACCTTCGACTGTTCGGCGTAGAGCTTTCCCCACCTCGCAAAAGCGCGTTTTTCCGCGCCGGAGAGCTTTATTTTCTGAACGCCCGTTATGAGCGAATAGCTCATGCCGCTTTCTTTTGTGCATAGTTCAAGTCTTTTCTTTGATACCTTCATCTGCGCTAATGCCGTAATAAACGAAACGACGACCGTTATTGCCACAACAACAAGCGCGGGAACGACCAGCGCGGGTGCAAAGTCAAATATCTGCGTTATGTAAATAAGTGAGAACACAGAAGTAAGTCCCGTGGATAAAACAGTGTCAACTATCATCGTGCAGAGCATATTTATATACTGCGTTCTTGTATAAAGGTCGCCCGAGCTGTAGTCTTTAAAGAATGCCGCGGGGAGCGAAAGAACTCGTGCCATTGCCGCAGCCTGGACTGTAACGTCCATTTTCGTCCTTATCCTCGCGATTATGAGGTTCTTTACCGCGCCGAAAAGCGCCGTTGATACTGTCAGGCAAAGCAAGAACACCGCTATTGAGCCTAACAGTGTCATATCTCCGCTTTCTACTACCGCGCCGAACAAAAGCTGATTTAATTTCGGAGCGAACATTCCGATAAGCGTTACAATAAGCGTCGCTATTGCCGCAAGCGCATAATCCGCGGGTGAAAGTATCTCGGCGATATATTTCATAAGAGAACCTATCGTCATCTTTTTCAGCGGGAACGGCTTATAAAAAGCGACTGCCTCTTTTTCAAAAAGATCTTCGTTCTTTTTGGAAACTCTGACGCTCTTTCCCGTTTCAATATCAAGAAACGAATATCCCGAAAATCCCTTCGGAACAAGAGCCACTACCGTACCGTCCGATTTTCTCACGCCGAGCATTGCGCCCATAGCGTCCTTATACCAGCCTTTTTCAAGCTCTACGGTTCTTCTCATTATGCCGTGGGGGCGCATGAGAAACTCGAGCCGCTCGTTCATGTCCTTTATTTCGTCGGGAACGTCACGCGTTTTGACATGATAAAACCTTAGTATCTCGTCTATGGCGTCTTTTGCGCGGCTCTGCTCGTCGCCGAGAGCGGCGGAAACGCGCGCGCCCGTAACTGCGTCGGAGATCCCCAGAAATGCCTCTTCAAAAATGTTCTGGTCATGCTTGTTGCGCTGTTTTATCTGTTCGTCAAACCAACCCATATATACACGCTCCTTTCTTTATTCATTGGAAACGAGCTGCGTATAGTAGCCGTTCTTTGCATATAATTCCTCATGAGTTCCGCGCTCAACGACTTTTCCATGATCCATAACTATAATTTCATCGCAGTCGCGTATGGTGGACAATCTGTGCGCAACGACAATGCAGGTTATCCCTCTGTCCTTTATCGAGCGGACAACGTCGTATTCCGTCTTTGCGTCAAGCGCGCTCGTCGCCTCGTCAAGTATGATTATTGTAGGGTCTTGGGCTAATACTCTTGCAATTTCAATGCGCTGGCGCTGACCGCCGGAAAAGTCTTTTCCTCCCTCGGTTATCATATAGCTATAGCCGCCGTCGCGTTTCATAATGTCCTCGTGCAGCTGTGCGTCCTTTGCGGCAAGTATCATTTCAAAATCTTCTATGGAAGAATCCCACATCTTTATGTTGTTGCGGACAGTGTCCTCAAACAGGATTATGTCCTGATCCACTACCGCAAGAGAGCCTGTAAAGACACTTCTGTCAATGTCCTTCATCGGCTTTCCGTCAAAGAGTATCTCCCCGCTCCAGGGCTGATATAATCCCGAAATGAGCTTTGAGAGCGTGGATTTTCCACAGCCCGAGCCGCCCACGAACGCAACTCTGCTGCCGGGTTTCAGCGAAAGGCTAAAGTTTTCAATAAGCGGTTCGCCGAGTCGCGAATATCCGAAGGTAACGTTTTTCATTTCAAGCGCGCCCGAAAGCTTGTCATATTCCGCGTCTTCCTTTATTCCGCCGTCGTTTTCATAGTTCACGTCTGTCGGATATTCCATAACGTCCTCAATGCGCTCCATTTGCGTGCGCATTTCCTGGATAGTTTCGCCCGCGGTTATAAGCGTCATTGCGGGCTGGGTAAATGCCGTCAGAAATCCCTGAAACGCCATTACCATGCCGACGGTAAACTGTCCGTTTATAGTAAAGAAAACGCCGAGAATGAGAACTATAGTATTCGTAAGCTGAGTTACAAGGCTCGGTACCATTCCGAGATATTCATTCAGCTTTGCAAATTTTATCTGCTGTGTATTAACGCTTGCCTGATATCCCGACCATTTTTCATAATAGCCGTTTTCCGCGCCGCTCGACTTTATGGTTTCTATCATTTCAATTCCCGCAACGGTAGAGCCAGCCAGCTTTGCCTCGTCGCGCATCTGAACGCGCGTTATGTTCACGCGCTTTTTGGAGATGACGTGCGAAAGAATTAAGTTGAGTATTATCGAAACCACGCCTATGAGCGTAAGAAACCAGCTGTACTGTATCATTACCACAAGATAGAAAATGAGCATTGCCGCATTTAATACGAGCGGAGCAAACGTGTTTACAAAATTTTTCGCTATCTCGGAGTTTGCGCCTTGGCGCTGCTGGATATCGCCCGCCATGCGCTGGGAGAAAAACTCCATGGGCATTCTCAGTATCTTCCAGATAAAATTAGTGTCGCCGACAACGGCGAGCTTTCCCTCTATCTTGAACTTAGTTCTTGCCTCGACAAACGCCGTGATTATCTGTACTACCGAAACCGCCGCTAAAATTCCCAGAAAAGGATAGAACCATTCGGGATCTTCTTTTGTCAGAAGTCTGTCGAGGAATATCCTCGAAAACGCGGGCTGTATAATTCCTATGAGAGATGTTATAACGGTCGTCAGTACAACAAACGCAACCGCCGAGCCTGCTCCCGCGAGGCGCTTTGCGGCAAACGACAGAACGCTTTTCGGCTTTCCGCCCGGCTCGAAACTTTCTGTCGGCTCAAACATAAGGCAAATGCCCGTAAAGCTCTTGTCGAAGGTGTCCATTGAAACGGTATAATTTCCGTTTGCGGGGTCGTTTAATACCGCCTTGTTGCCTTTAAATCCGCAGAGAACGACAAAGTGGTTGAAATTCCAGTGAATGATACAGGGAAACTTTCCCTTTTCTTTAAGCTGCTCCGGCTCATAGCGATAGCCCTTCGCGGTCATTCCGTAACTTCTCGCGGCTTTGAGGACGTTCTTTGCGCTTGAGCCGTCGCGCGATACGCCGCAGTCCGCGCGCACCTGTTCGAGAGGTATCCACTTTCCGTAATATGCAAGTATCATCGTAAGCGACGCCGCTCCGCATTCGAGCGCCTCCATCTGCATAACTACAGGCACTTTAGCCACGCCGTTTGTTACAGGCTGCTTTATTTTCTTAGCCGACATCTCGCACCTCATTCAAACAAAAAGGAAATAGGGGAAACGCTGTCGGTTATTACCGACGCCTCGTAAACGCCGTTCTGGAGCGCAGTATTAAGCTCTACTGCGTATACCCATTCTCCCGCGGTAAAGTTTCCGATATGCATTGCATATGCAGAAAAGTTCTCGTCCGCCGAAACGGGCTCGGAGGGTACTGCTTTTACGGCATATTCTTTTTCACCTATGCGGACTGTATCGCCCTCTTTGATTTTCGCTATGTCCGATTCTTTTACATAGCAGACGGTCTTTTCCGTATCGGAAACAACGACGGTATTTACCTTTGTTTCGAGTTTTCCGACAATTCCCCAGACAATAAAGCCTGCGAGCAGGACAATGATTGCCGCGAGAGTCAGCCAGATGCCGGGATTTGTGACCTTTATGTAATCATTGAGCTGTTCGGGAGACGATACCCTTTCCATGCTTTTTTCTCTGAAAATAGACGCCATATGGTTTCCTCCTGTATTGGGCTATATTTACATACTTTTTAATTTTTCTGCCTTATACTTCTCATTCCGCATATTACAAGCGCCGCTCCGTATGCCGCAGTCAATGCTCCCGCGACAGAGTAGCTTATTACCCACGGGAGATTAAAGCCTATCTGCGCGTTTAATATAAAGCTGGATATAATGAACATATAGAACATACCCGGAATAAGCGCCATAATAAACGGCTTTTTGTTCTTTATCATGTACATGGTTATCATGCCGAATGCAAATACCGCAATGGTCTGGTTTGCCCATGCGAAATAACGCCAAAGCACCTCAAAGCCGTCGGAGTTTATCTTTGCAAAAATAAGCAGCCCAGCTACCAACGCAAATATAACGAGCGAAACCGCGAGCCTCTTTGACTTTTTCGTCTGGTCAATCTTCAGCGCGTCGGAGACTATCAGCCTCAGCGAGCGAAGAGCCGTATCGCCGGAGGTTATGGGAAGAACGATTATGCCTATAACCGCGATTATGCCGCCTATGTTTCCGAGAAGGTCGTTTGCTATTATGCCTACAACGGCGGTCGTGCTTGTGTCGGCATTCGCAAGGCCGAGATTTATAACGCCCATTGCCGCGGCAGCCCATATCATGGCTATAAATCCCTCTGCGAGCATCATATTATAGAACGTCATTCTGCCCTCTTTTTCGCTTTTCATTGTACGCGAAACAAGGGTAGCCTGTGTAGAATGAAATCCCGAAACAATGCCGCAGGCAACCGTTACAAAGAACACGGGGATAAAATGAAGTCCCTTCGGGTGAACGCCGATAACTCCCGTTGTCCAGATGTCGTCGAGCGGATAGCCTTTTATCAGAAGTCCCGCAAAAACGCCGACTGCCGATAAAATAAGAAGAGCGCCGAATATCGGGTAGACCTTTCCTATTATCTTGTCTATCGGGAAAAGCGTCGCCACGATGTAATAAACAAAAATTACTCCGTATACTATCCACAAAACGGGATTAGTTACGCCGCTGTCGGCTTTAAGGATCTGCGATACAAACAGATCGCCGGGCGTATAGATAAAGACCGCTCCGACAAGGAGCATAAGAAGGCACACAAAGATATTGTAGATCGGATATGTATATTTTCCGAGGTATTTTTTTATCAGCGCGGGCATCTGTGCGCCGTCCTCGCGGACAGAGATCATTCCGCACATATAGTCGTGGAATGCTCCGCCGATTATACAGCCTATGGGAATGGTGATAAACGCAATAGGCCCGAAAAGTATGCCCTGGATAGGACCTAAGATAGGACCTGTTCCCGCTATGTTCAAAAGCTGAATAAGCGAGTTTTTCCACTTCTTCATAGGCACATAGTCCACTCCGTCATTCATACGTACAGCGGGCGTTTCGCGGTCGTCGGGTCTGAATACCTTTTCGCAGACCTTTCCGTAAAGTGCGCCGCCCACCAGCAGAACAACCAAACCAATAATAAAAGTAACCATAAAACTTCTACACCTCCTGCGGCAATTTTTATTACCGCAAATTAAAAAATTATTTTATAGATTTTTTGTTATTTTAAGAATATTCTGACCGTCTTTATATTCGTATTCAACGCCGTCCATGCTCTTTTTTACCATGTATATCCCAAGTCCGCCTATTTCCCGTTCTTCTACGGAAAGAGCGGTATCAGGGTCGGCTTTTTTAAGAGGGTCATAAGGAACGCCGTTGTCTATAAATGTGATAACGACCGAGAGCGGCTCTTCCGAAAGCTCAACTCTCACCGTCGCCGAACCGACATTTTTTTCATATGCATAGTGAGCGATATTACCAAAAAGCTCGTCTATCGCTATATCTATCTGCATCTGCGACTTTATCGAACAGCCGTGTTCTTCGAGCTGTTCGTTTACGAAATCCGTGACAACGGGGATATTGTCTACTGTCGCGTCAATTGTCAGTTCCTTCATCTTTAAGCTCCATTCTGCTCTTGTATTCGAGGCACAACATCGTTATATCGTCAAACTGCGGCGCTTTGCCTACAAATAAGTCAATATCCTCTTTTACCTTCGGGAGAAGTTCTGCGGGAGAGCTGTCCTTGTTTTTATTAAGGACTTCTCCGAGCCGTTCCATTCCGTACAGCTCGTTTTGGGCATTTGTTGCCTCGGTCACTCCGTCGGTATACTGAAAGACCTTGTCGCCGACAGAAAGCGTTATGCTACCCGCGCGGTATTTCATGCCTTCCATTCCCGCAAGCACAAAGCCCGCTCTTATCTTATGCGTTTCATATTTTTCTCCCGCGCGGCAGATAAACGGCATTTCGTGTCCCGCGTTTACATAATTAAATTCGCCTGTCGCAAGGTCAAGCACGCCCTCAAACGCCGTTATAAATAAACCCTCGCTGTTCGATTCGCAAAGCAGATCGTTTACTTCGGTGAATACCTCTCCGAGACTTCTTCCCGGGCGGGTGTGGTCTTTTATCAGCGTTTTTCCTATTACCATAAACAGCGCCGCGGGAACGCCCTTTCCCGAAACGTCCGCCATTACTATCGCAAGGTGTCTTTCGTCCACCATAAAGAAATCGTAGAAATCGCCGCCGACTTCCTTTGCGGGGGTCATTGTCGCATAGATGTCAAATTCCTTTCTCTCGGGAAACGCAGGAAATATACAAGGGAGCATTGATTTCTGGATATGCGCCGCAACGTCAAGCTCCGCGCCTATACGCTCTTTTTCGGCTGTTACGCGGCTGAGGTTGTTTATATATTCGTTCAGTTCCTTTACCATCTGCTCGAATCCGTCCGCAAGGTCGCCTACCTCGTCTCTTGTTTTAACGTCTACGGTAAATTTATCGAGGTCGTCCATATGCCCGCTTACAAGCCCCGTAACGGAATTGTGTAGAGTAAAGAGCGGGCGGATAAGTATTTTCTTTATATAGATATAGTAAATGAATGAAGATATAACAAGCACAACAAGCGTGACAATAAGCGTAATTACCGTAAACGTATCGCCGTTTTTGTTCATGCTTTCGGTGGACATACTTGCCTTAACATAAGCCGCGATGTTGTTATTGCTGTCATAAACGGGGACGTATGCCGTAGCGAAGTTTTCCGTTATCAGAACATTTTCGTCTATCGTCGCGCCTTTAACGTCCGCCGCCTTTTTCATAAACTCCATTTCGCCCTCGGACAACTCGACTATATCGCCCGTCTTATGGGTATTCTCCCCGTCGGTGTCGCCCGCATACCATATGTAAACGAGGTTATCACCTTCTGGGACGGCCACATACAGATATTGAAACCTCACTTCGTCTTTTACGGTCATAAGATAATCGGCGATCTCTTCATAATAGTCGTCCTTCTCGCCGACTTTTCCGTTGTTGTAATACTGCGCGATACGGTCGCCGTCAATGACGTAGGAGGACATATAGGCGTTGTCGTAGGTTATCCACGAATAATATGTGTACATAAAGCCGCCGAAGATCACCATTATTACAGATAAAAGCGCGACTACCAGAACTACCGCCATAATAACCAGACCGAGCAGCAGTTTTGGCTGTAAATTAAATCTTCGTTTCTTCATGTTTGTATATCTCCGTTGTTCGATTTAATTTGCTTATTCTATGGTGAGAATGTCAACAAAGCCCGTTATCTCAAATACTTCCATTATTGTATCGTTTACGTTTTTTATTGTCATACTGCCCTGCTTGTTCATGACCTTCTGCGCCGCAAGCAAAACGCGAAGTCCCGCCGAGGAAATATATTCAAGCCCCGCAAAATCAAACCTCAGATCCGTTATGTCGTTTATAATGTGTTTCAGCTCTCCTTCAAGCTGGGGAGCGGTAGTAGTGTCGAGCCTTCCCTCAAGAGCTATATCAAGCTCCGAGCCGTTCTGATCTTTAGTTATTGTCATATTGACCTCCATCTGTAATGTTTAATATTCGGGGATCTCCCGCTGTGAACAAATAACCTACTGCTGTGTCATCTCTTCATTTGTATGCATATTAAGCCTAATTCGCACCGTAAATAATTCTTTTTCCGCGTCAAATCTGAACATCGCGCTGCCGCCATATTTGCGGGCGGTATGCGCTATGCTCCGAAGTCCGTAGCCGCCGCCCTCTCTGCCGCTTATAAACGCCTCTGCGGGCAAAAAACCGCTTTCCGAGCGATAGCGTTTGTCAAGCGAAACCTCTTTGCAGGAGTTTGAAATTTCTATCGCGAAAGAGCCTTGTACCGTACCGACTCGAATTAACATATGCCGCTTTCCCGTATATTTCCTACAAGAGTTTATCGCGTTTTCCATTGTATTTCCAAACAGAACCGTAAGATCCGCGGGCTCTATCTTCAGCTCTTTACACTCTGCGTTTACCTCGCAGGTTATGTTATGATCTCTCGCCATGCCGATATAATACTGTAAAAGCCCGTTTACCGTGAGGTTTTCGCAATATACCTCGTTGTCGCGTTTTACCGTTGTATCTATTAGCTTTGAGAGATAGTCCTTCATCTCGTCGAGCTTGCCTCTGGAGAGCATATCGGAAATGGAATTATAGTGATGCCGCATATCGTGGCGCATACGGCGGGTGTTTTCCATGTCGTTTACTATGTTTTCATACTGTATCTGTCTTATTTCAATTGCGCGGAGCTGTTCACTGTCGAGCTTTCGTCTTACGGACTCGCGGAATATAAGCCAGTATATCAATATCTGATCTATCGTCAGAAATATCATCGGTATCAGGAAAAAGTGGAACACTCCGTAGTTTCCCGCCGAAGTCTCGCAATAAACCGTAATAACAAAATAAAGCAGCGTCGAAAATGTCGCAATGAAAAATTCGCGTTTCATGTTGCGCGGCTCTATAAGCTCAATGTATTCTTTCAGCGGGCGTATTACCGCCAGCAAAAGCATAGGCAACAGCAGCGCCGTAACAGCCGAATACAGAATAATAAATCTGTCGGTATACGGGTATATCGTCGTATCTATCTGGTTTGGGAATATTATCGTATACATAACGTTTACCAGAATATAGACCGTAACGCCGTAAAACATTGCAATAAAAAATACCAGGAGCTTTTTTAATACCGTTTCTTTTACAAGCCAGATATACGCCGCTAGCATAAACAAAATTGCCGCAAGCATAAAGGAGTTTGAAATGGTTATATGCAGGGGATATTTTTCAATATCTCTAAGGCACAGCACCGCCGAGAATACCCCCGCAAACAACACGGAAATTATCGTCATAACGACGAAAATTTTCTTTCTGCTAAAGCGGTATGCCCCCTTCGAAAAGGGCAGGAATATTATAAAAACGCACGGCAAAAACTGTATAAGAAATCCCACAGCGTTCTGTAAAATAGCGATCATTGTTTACCATCTCCAACACTAAAGCCCTTGCGGCGCGAAAGCCTGTCAAAGACATAGTTGTCATATGCCGCGCGAATTGCGGCGCTCTGTCTGACGGCTATAGGGAGCTTTGTCCCGTCGCGCATAACGCAGATATCCGTTCTCATCTGCTCTATATGCTCCATATTTACGACTATGCCGCGGTTTATCTTCAAAAAATTGCTGTCAAGTCTATGCTCAAGCTCGCTTAAAGACGACCACACCTTTAAGCTCCTTCCGTCCGCTAGGATAACATTTACCGCATGATTTTCGTTTTCAAGCCTCGATATCTCATCAAGGAACACCGTGTGCCTTTCAGAGCCTACAGAAAGCGTTATGCGCTCTCTATTTTCAGAGCGCAGCATATTCAGCCGCCTGAAAGAATCGGCAATACCTTCGGTCGTGACGGGCTTTAAAATATAGTTCAAGGCATAGAGCGAAAATGCGTCTATGGCGTGTTCGCGGCTTGTCGTAACAAAGACAATTCCCGTTTCGGGAGCTATCTTTTTAAGCTCCTTTGCTATATCAATGCCGTTTTCGCCCGGCATATAAATATCCAGAAACACTATATCAAAAGGCGGCATATTTTTTGCCGCCGAAAGCAAAGAAACACCATTTGAAAATTTTTCCGTGACTCGGTTCGCGTCCCAACCGCAAAGCGCTTTTTCAAACTGCTCCCGCTCATGCAGATCATCATCGCAAATTGCGATTCGCATAACTTTTCCTCCCAAGTTCGGCTGAAAACTGCCGAAGAATAAAGGTAGTTTGTTTATATCGTTTCGGGATAATGTCCGTATCCCTGTTATAATGCAAATACTAAGCGTATAATAACCATTCTGAGATTATTATAGCATAACAATGATTTTTTTGCAATACAACAGTTTTGACTTTTAAGAAATCAAATATGACTTTTAAGAAATCGGAAATTGCTGGCAATGTACAGTGTACAGTATTCAATAAGTGGTTTTTATCAAACGATATTTCTTTCAATAACGCTCTCTCGCCCTATCCCCCTGCCCCCTTCCCCGAATGGGAAGGGGGAGGGGTGCGGGGCGCTGGCGCGCCCCGCACCCCTGTCGGCAGTTGACAGGGTACAGTGTACAGTATTCAGTAATAGTAGAAAGGCTGTCCGCTTATTCATCACTTTTGAAAACCTAAACGAATTTCTTTCCCGCTTTAAGGCAAATCCATTTTCGAGGTTGCTCCCCGCTCAAATGTTGTTTCATGATTTTCAAATTTAAAACTACGTTTTAAATTTGAAAATGTGGGGAAAACTCTTGTTTTCCCCACACCCCAGATTCAATGCCGAAGGCATTTAATCTGATGCGCCTTTGCTAACGCAACGGGGGCGCTGCCCCCGTACCCCCGCCAGAGAGGAAACTTTTTTGACAAAAAAGTTTCCTCTCTGGACTCTTCTTCAAAAAACTTTAACGCGCCGCCCGTATGGTGGTTTGGTTGTAAAACGCTGTTCGCCGCTCAAAATAGTTTCTAGTCTACAGCCTCTAGCAAGTATACTTCATTCGGCGAAACAGGAAATTCCTTTGTAAATATCACCCAATCCGTAATGTCCGAAACTCCAAACTCCCGCTCGTCGCCCGTATGTATCCCGCTTACATCATAAGCCTCATGCGTGAGCTTTGCCGTGAACTTATCGCCATTGACCCTCACAAGCTCAAACCACACATGCTCCTTTTCTCCCGCTTTCCCGCCGTCCGTTTGCAGACCTATCTTTATAAGCACCTTGTTTTCCTTGTCCTCAAACGCTTTTCTTGCATAATCAAAACGTTCCTGTGCAAGCGCTTTCATTCGCTCGGTCTCCTCATTACTGAAAAAATAAACGGGATTGTTCGCGTACTTGTCATTGTAAATTGACACTTTGCTTAAAACGTCCTTCTTCATATCGTCCTCGGACTTGTACAAAAAGACCGGGCTTGTTTTTGAGTTATGAGCGTTCTCCCTGTCCTTTTCTCCGCCAAGCTCAAGCCTTTTATACTCGGAAAGCGCCTCCGTCCACGAGCGGCAGATTGCCACAATCGGCGTATTCCCCTCCAGAAGTCCGATAAATGCAACGTCCTTATGCGGATCGAAATCCTCGTTCATATCGAGAAGATACGAACCGTAAGCATTAAGGAGATTGTAATGATCGTTACAATGCTCCCTGTCTGAATCGAGAATTTCGATCTCAGTAAGTCCAAACCTGCACAGCCCGTGAGTATGCAGCCAAACCGAATTTCCCGCGCCCGATACGCCCTGTATCGCAAACAAGTCCTGCGCGGCTGGAACGACCTTCGACTTTGCCGCAAGCTTTACCCATTTCGGCGGCAGCGCTCTTTCCTCGCTTTCATCAATAAGACCGATAAGGTCGGGAATTATCGCCGCAGCGATTTTAAGCTGGATATGATAAAACTTTTTTGGATCTTTCGTAAAGCGCATTGAGAAGTTCATTGACGAATGAGCGTTTTTAAGTTTTTCGGTTTCTTCGGGTGTAAAATTGCGCATTGTATAAAGGTAACTTTCGGGGAGCGAAAACTCTCCCGGCTCAAAAACTGCCTCGTATTCCCCGCCGTCGCAATCAAAATTCACCAGAAATGCTTTGGTCGTTTCACTTTGCTTTGTGAAATTGACCTTAAAGCCGTCGATGTTATTTATCGCGGCAACAGTCTGCTCCATATCGGGGAGCTTGCTTTCATTTTCGGGAATGATCATAAAGCACGACAATACTTCCCAATACCCCGGCGGCTGCTCCGTAAGCTGTTTCTTTTTTCCGAACATAATAACCTCCTATTTTTTATAGCCATGACCTGTGGTTTTATTGTAACATTTTTTCGGAGGGTTGTCAATACAGAAGTAAGATGTAAGAAGTAAGAGGTAAGAATTTAAATTAAGACGTTTTTGCTGAATTTCAAGTATAAAGTAAATAAGAGGTCAGAGCTAAAACTCTGACCTCTTACTTTTAACCTTTACGAAAAAGATTTTTGCAAGTTAGAATTTAAAACCACTTTTCGGGAAGTGCGCATTTTTACGGTTTTGCGAAACAAAATTGAAATTCCATTAGGGAATTTCAAAGTAAAAATGTGCAGCGTTGAAGCCCACCGTAAAGGTGGGCTTCAATGCGTGGAGCGGATAATGGGAGTCGAACCCACCACCTCAGCTTGGGAAGCTAATGTTTTACCGATAAACTATATCCGCATATTAAGGGCGCCTTTGCCCTTTTCATAATTCCTGTTCAGCGCTTTCCGTCGGATCGCTCTGTTCAGATTCGCTTTGTTCAGATTCAGTCTGTTCAAGTTCACTTTGTTCCGGCTCACTCTGTTCAGGTTCACTTTGTTCCGGCTCACTCTGTTCAGGTTCACTTTGTTCCGGCTCACTCTGTTCAGGTTCGCTTTGTTCGGGCTCGCTCTGCTCAGGACGCGCCGGTACTGTAAAGTCGGGGTCAAAATAATCCGACGAAGAAAGAAGTGCGTAAAGCTCGTGGATCGACGCATAATACGCCGCGGGTGCAAGATGGATCCCGTCACCGCCCGAAAAATATGACTTCAACTTTCCGTCTTTATCTTTAAGCGGCTCGGTGTAATCAATAAAATGAACGCGCTCACTGTATTTCTCTTCAATATACTTTTTTGCTGCCGAGTTGAATTCTTCGATCCTGCCATCCGGAGTAAAGTCGCTACAGATAGGCGTAATCGCACAAACAAAGACCTCTGACTGTGTGTTGTTAAGAACAAAATCTATAAGCTTTGAATAATTTTCACAGAATTTCTTCGAGCTTATCATGTTGACGTCGTTTATTCCCATTGAAAAGAAAACATTCGTGGGATTTTTTTCCTCAAAGACATCAACAAATTTCATGTTCTTTCCGTAGCATAAAAAATCGGCGTCAAAGATGTTACGCGTCCCGACACTTCCCGTCGCAAAAACACTTTCGGTCGGGAATACGTTGTATGTCATCCAGCCTTTGCATATACTATCGCCGACAAAAAGTGACTTTTCGACAAAATTTTTTTCATCCGCAGTCAGCGCGTAATAAATATCTTCTTCATCAAGACCTCCGCCCAAAGACTCGCTTTGTGAGCTTTCGGGAGATATCTCACTGTCTTCCGTGCTGAAAGAACTACTGGAACTTATCAAATTTTCCGAACTATCGGAAGAAGAAATGCTTTCGGGTACACTTATCTCCGAGCTGTTATTTTCGTCCGAACACCCGCACAAAACGACCGCCAAAATTGCGACCACAGCAATTTGTTTTTTCATAAGATCAACTTCCTTTGAACTTACTTTTTTGCTGAAATTTAAAATGAAATTATTAAACAATGCTGAACGTTTTTATGCCGTAATTTATCGCGACCGCGACCCTTGCCGAAAATCCTTTTAACTATTTGTAAGCTCCCGCTTTTTGTCACGGGAGCATACGTCTTTTTGTAATTGAATACTTATTGCTTAATTACTGCTTTTTCTTGCAGCATCTTTTTGCGGGAGCTTTTTCAGCAGCCTTCTCAACGGGAGCGTCTGCCTTTACTGTTTCAGCCTTAACAGCCTCAGCCTTTACTTCAGCTTTTGCCTCGGTCTTTGTTTCAGCCTTAGTTTCAGCCTTCGCGGGAGCAGCCTTCTTTGCGGGAGCCTTTGCAGCCTTTGTTGTTGTCTTCTTAGCTGTTTCAGCCTTTGCAGTTGTCTTCTTTGCGGGAGCTTTCTTTGCGGGAACAAGGACTTCGAGTGCCTTAAACTTAGCAACGTCGCCGCCGCATACTCTTACGAGGCCATCGGAAAGCGCCTTGTCAAAAGAAACAGCTCCTGAGAAGATCTTGTCGATGCTCTCAGCCGATGCCTCAACAGCACAGCCGTAATCATTGTAAGAATAAGGAGCAACGCTTATCTTTCCGTCCTTTACCTCAACATAAAGATCCTCATTGTTTTCGGAAATCAAGGAAACAGTCACAGCGACCAGATCCTCAAACTTCTTTGCCTTTGATGCGGAAGACTTTAAATAGCCTTCTATCTTCTTTGCAAGTTCTACATTATTCATTATTTTTCCTCCTGTAATTTTGGGTCCCACCCAAATAACCGACTAACCAACTAACCAATTAACTTACTAACCAATTAGCGCTGTACAAAATACAAACTTTCGTATCTTCAAACGTTAGTATAACACATATTGACGAGATTTTCAATAGTCAATATTTATAAATTTAAAAAGAATTTATAGGCATTTATGGATAAATATCCCAATAAACTGCGTGTTGACAGTGTAAAGTACACAATATGCAAGTGTATAGAGAAACGGAAAATTTGTTTGCTTGTTATTCTGTTGCTTTAATTTAAACGCAGCAACCGCAGCAAGTTTCGTTAGCTTATCACTTTTTTAAGTTTAACGCTCTTGCTTTCCCGCTCTGAGGTGGTTTCACTTTTGAGGTTGTTTGCCGCTCTAAACAACTTTGTTGGATTGAGATTTTCAAAATACAATTTTGAAAATCTCAATGTGGGGAAAACTCTTGTTTTCCCCACACCCCAGATTCAATGCCGCAGGCATTTAATCTGATGCGCTTTAGCTAGCGCAGTTTCGCGGCTTACGCCGCGACCAGAGGGGAAAAATTTTTTGAAAAAAATTTTTCCCCTCTGGACTCCCTTTTCAAAAAACTTTCGTGCCAACGCCTGTTTTGTGGGTTGGAAATCAAACGTTGTTCGCCGCTCTAAACAGTCTCTTACCTTTAGTCCAAAAACACCTTTAATCCTTTGCTCTTTCCCTGCGTGCGGAGCTTTCTCAATGCCTTTGCCTCTATCTGGCGTATCCTTTCCCGCGTGACCTTGAACTGACGTCCGACTTCTTCAAGAGTATGCGAACGATCATACCCCACTCCATAGCGGAATTTCAGAACTTCTCTTTCGCGTTCGGGGAGCGTGTTCAATGCCTTATTCAGCTCATCCTTGAATGCCGACTTCATCGCCGTATCGACAGGCGTCGGCGCATCTTCATCGGGAATAAAATCGCCAAGGAAACTATCCTCTTCTTCTCCTACAGGAGCCTCAAGCGACACGGGCTCCTGTGAAATTCTAAGCACCTCTCTCACCTTTTCGGGAGTCATTCCGAGTTCTTCTGCAATTTCATTTGTCGTAGGCTCTCTGCCGTTTCTGTGGAGCAGGCTGTTCTGCGCTTTCTTTACGCGGGATATCGTTTCGACCATATGCACGGGAATACGTATCGTTCTCGCCTGGTCTGCAATTGCTCTCGTTATAGCCTGCCTTATCCACCATGTGGCATATGTCGAGAACTTATAGCCCTTTGTATGGTCAAATCTCTCCACAGCCTTTATAAGTCCGCTGTAGCCCTCTTGTATAAGATCGAGCAGCGGCATTCCGCGTCCGACATAATGCTTGGCTATACTGACCACAAGCCTCATGTTCGCAACTATCAACTTGTCGCGTGCCTCGGCGTTTCCCTCGGCTATCTGCTCCGCAAGCTCCGTTTCTTCTTCCGGCGTCAGGAGCGGTATCCTGCCTATCTCGCGAAGATGTATCCTGACGGGGTCGTCAAATCCCGATGCGTTCGGGTCGCTCTCCTCACAACTTTTTATGTCATTTTCCAAATCGTCCTCAACGGCATAGTCGTCTATAAGCTTTATATTGTTCTTTTCAAGATAATCGCTAAGCTTGTCTATGTCAAGGTCCGTTTCATCTGCGAGAATATACAGCTCCTTTGCACTTATCGTTCCCGTCTGCTTTCCTTTTTCCAACAGCTCGTTTAAAATTCTATCCGTATTGTTCATTCATTATATCCTTTCGGCTAATGCGCAATGTGCACAGTCCTTATGCACATCTACTATATGCGCACGCACGTTTCAGAAATTCAGGCTGTCCGTAAAGCCCGAAATTTCATTTTTGATTAAGTCTAAAACTCCCGGTATATTTCCTTTATTGTCATTATCGCGCTTAATTTTGCTCAATTGTGCTTATAACGGGCGGCTGGCTGGCTTTATTATGCCCGACAATCGACGCTTTTTGTAAAGCTTTGCTGCTGCCCCCGCAAAAAATTGCACATACTATAAATTTTCAGATATTCAAAACCGGAAATACGCCGCAAATGCTCCTTATGTAAGAGGAATTTATTCGAGAAAATCTCTCAGTTTTCTACTTCTGGTCGGGTGGCGCAGTTTTCTAAGAGCCTTTGTTTCGATCTGTCTGATACGCTCGCGCGTTACCTGAAATTCCTGACCGACTTCTTCGAGAGTTCTTGCTCTGCCGTCGATAAGACCAAAGCGCATGATTATAACGCGCTTTTCCCTTTCGGAAAGCGTGTCCAGAACATCGCTTAACATTTGCTTTAACATGCTGTTACATGCCTCGTCGGCAGGCGCGGGAGCGTCCTCGTCGGGAATGAAATCGCCAAGGTGGCTGTCCTCTTCTTCTCCTATAGGAGTTTCAAGCGACACGGGGTCTTGTGCAAGGCGGATTATCTCGCGCACCTTTTCGGTGGACATTCCGAGATACTCCGCTATCTCGTCCTCGGTGGGTTCACTTCCGTTTTCATGGAGCAGGAAAGTTTCGGCTTTCTTTACTCGTGAAATGGTTTCTACCATGTGAACGGGTATGCGAATGGTCCTCGCCTGGTCGGCGATAGCTCGCGTTATTGCCTGTCTTATCCACCATGTCGCATAGGTGGAGAACTTAAAGCCCTTTGTATAATCGAACTTTTCTACTGCCTTTAAAAGTCCTACGTTACCTTCCTGAATGAGGTCGAGAAACTGCATACCGCGTCTTACATACTTTTTGGCAATACTTACAACAAGACGCAGGTTAGCCTCCTGAAGTCTTGTTTTAGCGGTCTCGTCGCCTGCCGCCATTCTCGCGGCAAGCTCTATTTCTTCTTCCGTAGACAAAAGCGGAATCCTGCCTATTTCTTTCAGATACTGCTTTACGGAATCGTCTGCGGTCACAACGTCCGCGTCGGGATTGTCATAATCCCTGTCGCTGTAGTCAAACAGGTTTTCAATGTCAAAATCCGCGTCCGCCTCAAAGTTATCGACTATCTTTATATCCATAGCCGCGATTTTATCAAAGACGCGGTTTATTTGGTTTGCGTCGAAACTTAGTTCTTCGAGCGCGTCCGTTATCTCCCTCGCCGTTAGAAATCCTTTTTTCTTTCCCTGCCTGAAAAGCTCTTCGAGCAGGTTATCTCCTCTTGAATTGACTGTCATTGTCAATCTCCTCCTTCTTCCTGCTTGTATTTTATATAGTTTGCAAGCTCCGCAAAATTACGGACGCTTGTCCTTTTACGTTTTATATCCGATATTTTTTCCGCAGCCTCTAAAAAACATTCTTCGCTGAAGGCATATATCGTATCGTTTTGGATATCGTTTATTCTTCCCTTTTCTTCAGGGAATTTTTCTAAAAGCCATGAAATTTCACATTCTCCGCTGCTTGTCCGGATTTTTTCAACAAGCGTTTTAAATGCGCCGTTTCCGAAATCCGTCAGCAGCCCGTCCGAAAGTTGTTCTTCAACATTTGTTATCTCGTCGGGATTATGAAACAGATAGGACAACACCGCCGTTTCGGCGTTTTCCTCGCCTTTAAGACCGCTGTCGTACATTTCTTCTTCGGCGCGGCTTTCGGGATTGTCATTCTGCACTTTTTTCTGATACGGAGCTTTTCTTTGGATAAGCTCGTTTATTCCGTCGAGCACTGTCTTTTTGGAAACGTCTCCGAGCATAGCCGCCTTTTCCGCGCACAATTCTCTGAACGCGGTATCGTGTATGTCCGCCATAAACCGGACCGCTCGCCTGATAAAGACGTTTTTGTCGTCGGGGTCGTTCATTTTAAGCCCCTCCGACAGCCTTTCCATTTCAAACACCACAGCGCCTATAGAATTGTCTATAAGCGAGGAAAATGCCTCGCCACCGTATTTTTTTATAAACTCATCGGGATCTTTCGCGCCCGATATTTTCAGCACCGTAACTTTTTCAAACGCCGTCTGCATAAACAGATCTATGGCTCTCGAAGTCGCCTTCCGACCCGCGCTGTCCGAGTCGTATGAAAGGACGGCTTTTTTCTTTCCGCGTTTTGAAAGGAGCTCCGCCTGTTCGGAGGTGACCGCTGTTCCAAGCGATGCTACGGCGCTGTCAAAGCCTGCCTGGTGCATGGCGATAACGTCCATATACCCCTCGCAGATTATGAAATGATCCGCTTTAGACTTCTTCGCATAATTAAGCGCGAACAGCGTTTTCCGTTTCTGAAATACGGGCGTTTCGTCGGAGTTTAAGTATTTCGGAGCTTTGGTATTGCCGGAAATTATTCTTCCGCCGAAAGCAATGACCCTTCCCCGCTCGTCAAATACCGGAAACATAACGCGGTTTCGGAATTTGTCATAATATTTTTTCCCGTCGCGCGTTGTTATAAGCGCCGCCTCTTTAAGCTCCGCGTCGGTATATCCGAGGCTTTTCATATAATAGTGGAGCTTGTGATAATCGTCCGCGGCAAACCCAAGCCCGAAACGTTTTATTGTTTCATACTTCAGCCCGCGCTCCTTAAAATAATCAAGACCCTCTTTTCCCTCGGTAGAGAAAAGCTGTTCGTGGAAAAACTTTCCCGCGGCCTTGTTCATTTCGTATATGCGTTCTTTTTTTGAATACCCGCCGCCATATGAATAATATTCCTCGTCCCTGTCGGGAGGAGCATTTTCGGGAATATCCGGCGCTTGCTCGTATTCGGACGGCGGCTCGGGCGGTGATGCGATCGTTGTTTTTGCCGGGCTGCTGTGGCTGTAGGCGGGACGTTTTTTATATCCGCTGCTTTTTCCGTTTCTTTTGGGAATAGTCATTCCGACACGGTCGGACAATATTTCTACTGCGTTCATAAAGTCGATATTTTCGACCTGCATAAGGAACTTTATGACGTTTCCATGTGCGCCGCAGCCGAAACAGTGAAAATGATTGTCCTCAAGATAAAGCTGACAGGAGGGAGTTTTCTCCGTGTGAAACGGACAGCAGCACATATAATTGTTTCCCGAACGCTTTACGCTGATACCGTGTTCTGTCGCAACAGAAGAGATATCGTTGTTTTGGCAAAGCTCGTCCAAGTAATTCTGAAATTCCGGTGAAATCGGCGTTATTATCACTCCCCTGTTGTCAGTTGACAGTTTACAGTGTACAGTATGCAGTAGTAGGTGTCCGCCTTACGGCGGATGATATTAGATTGTTATCCAACTGAAACTTATTGAAAACAACCGTAAATATAGGCTTGTGTACCTATCGACTAAAAACAATCTAAATAATATCCGCCGCAAGGCGGATACATTTTACTGCATACAGCGTTGCACGCGAAGCGTTCAATGCGTACACTATACCCTGTCAACTGTCTATATATCCGTTTTTCCAGCTTTTTGGCACGCAAAGTGAAGTAAAGTAATCTATCGCATAGTCGTCGGTCATTCCGCTGATGAAATCGGCGACCGCTCTTTCAAGACCGTCCTCTTCGGAAATTTCAAGGTACAGCCTCGGGAGCTTGTCCTTGTTTTCGGAAAAATACCTGAACAGATACTCAATGATAAACTCGGCTTTTCCCTTTTCGGCAACTGTTCTCGAAGAACGGTAGACCTTTTCAAACATAAAATCCCTCAGCTCGTCGTGAGCTTTTCGGGTGGTATAATCCATTTTTATCTCGTCGCCGCTGTTCTGCACAAGGCTGTTTACAAGTGCCGAAATTCTCGCGGATTTCGTTTTTCCGAGGACCTTTATCGGAAATTCGGGGATCATGTCTTCGGTTATCACTCCGCCGCGTATCGCGTCCTCAATGTCGTGGTTTATGTAGGCTATCTTGTCGCAGAATCTGACGACCATTCCTTCCCGCGTTTCGGGAAGTTCTTTTCCCGTGTGGGCGGCTATGCCGTCAAGTACCTCGAACGTCAGATTCAGTCCGTTTCCGTCTTTTTCTATCCTCTCACAGACGCGGCGGCTCTGGAGATTATGCCTGAATCCCGTTTTCATAAGGGCGTTCAATATTCTCTCGCCGTCGTGCCCAAAAGGAGTATGCCCCAAATCGTGACCGAGAGCAATTGCCTCCGTCAGATCTTCATTCAGTCCGAGCGCCCTCGAAACCGTTCGGGCTATCTGGCTTACTTCGAGGGTATGCGTCAGGCGCGTGCGATAATGGTCGCCGAGAGGATCAAGAAAGACCTGCGTTTTTCGTTTGAGCCTGCGAAAGGAGTTACAGTGAATTATTCGGTCGCGGTCGCGCTGGAAATCCGTCCGCAGGTCGCAGGGTTTTTCGTAGAAAGCGCGTCCCTTTGACATATCCGCGCGGCAGGCATATTCGCTCAATAAGATTTTCTCGTTTTGTTCGGTCCTTTCGCGTGGAATCATAAATGTCACTGTCCTTTCTTTAATCGTCATTTCTTATTGTCAATTCTGTCTGTATAAAAGTCTGGTAGGCTAGAGGTCAAGAATTAGATCATTGCCGTTTTTGAACGTTAAAATTCAGTGGACAACCATTCGGCTTTTACTGACTACTATACCCTGTCTACTGACAACTGACAACAGGGGTCGCGGAGGCGGTAGCCCCCGCATTTTCCCCCTTCCCCTCGGGGAAAGGGGTAGGGGGATAGGGCGAATAAACGTTATTGAGAAAAATAACGTTTGAAAAAAACAACAAATGGGGCTTTATCTACAGTCTGAAATTGCACTCACACAATTTTCCTGCTCTATTTATAGATACAACTTTCGACATCAAAAATCCTTTTTTTATTTTTAAATTCAGCGTTTTGCACAAATGTTTTTTGCCGCTCCTGCTGTTTTTTTACTTCACAATTACCGTTTTATGTATTTGTTCGCAAAATAAACAAATTTGTAAAATATATCTTGAAAATTTTTTGCAAATATGCTATAATTCTATCGGGTAATTCTATATTTTAATTTCCATTAAGGAGGACTTTTTCATGGATATCCGTAAAGAATATGAACTGTGGCTCGAAAAGGCGACCGAAGACCCCGACCTTAAACCCGAGCTGGAACAGATCAAAGACAAACCCGAAGAAATAAACGACCGTTTTTACCGTGAGCTCGAATTCGGAACAGCCGGTCTGCGCGGCGTTATCGGAGCAGGCACGAACCGAATGAACGTCTATACCGTAAAAAAGGCTACCCAGGGACTTGCGGAATACATTCTTTCGAGCGGGCTTGAAAAGAAAGTTGCTATAGGCTATGACAGCCGCATAAAGTCTACATATTTCGCTCAGTGCGCGGCAGAGGTCCTTGCGGCAAACGGCATAAAGGTACATATCTATAAAGAGCTTATGCCTACCCCCATGCTCTCGTGGGCGGTGCGTTATCTTAAATGCGGCGCGGGCATTGTTGTTACCGCCTCTCATAACCCCGCGAAATACAACGGCTATAAGGTATACGGCGCGGACGGCTGTCAGATGACTTCCGAGGCGGCGGACGCTGTTCTTGCTAAGATAAATAACATCGACACTTTCAGCGGCATAAAGTCCGCGGACTTTAATTCTGCGGTTGAAAGCGGAATGATAAACTACATAGGCGACGACGTTATTGACGCTTATATTGCAAAGGTAAGAGAACAGAGCCTGCATACAGACGTTGTCGCAAAGAGCGGACTGAAAGTCGTTTATTCACCGCTCAACGGCACGGGCAACAAGCCTGTAAGAAGAATACTTTCCGAAATCGGCGTTAAGGACGTTGTTGTAGTACCAGAACAGGAAAACCCCGACGGAAACTTCCCGACCTGCCCGTTCCCGAATCCCGAGATCAGAGAGGCTCTCGCAGTCGGTCTTAAGCTCTGCGAAAAGGAAAAGCCCGATCTTATGCTTGCGACAGACCCCGACTGTGACAGAGTCGGAATTGCAGTTCCCGACGGCGACGGCTACGAGCTGTTTACCGGAAACGAAACAGGCGCGCTCCTGCTCGAATATGTTTGCAGAGAGCGTCTTGCTCTCGGAAGAATGCCGAAAAACCCCGTCGCGGTAAAGACTATAGTAACAAGCGACATCACAAAGGCAATTGCGAAAAAGTATGGGGTAGAACTGCGCGAAGTCCTCACGGGATTTAAGTATATCGGCGAACAGGTTGGTCTGCTCGAGGCGGCAGGCGAAGAAGAGCGCTATATATTCGGCTTTGAAGAGAGCTACGGCTATCTTGCGGGCGGATATGTAAGAGATAAGGACGCTGTTGTTGCGTCTATGCTTATCTGCGAAATGGCTGCGTTCTACCGCTCAAAGGGCATTTCGATGATCGAGGCGAGAGCGCGTCTTTATGATGAATACGGCGTATACCTCAACAAGGTCGAGAACTTCGGCTTTGAGGGCGAGGCGGGAATGACAAAGATGAGCGAGATAATGGCGGGACTCCGCAATACAAAGCTCGACAATATCGGCGGTCTTAAAGTCCTCGCTACGACCGACTATAAGTCAAGCGAGAGAGTAGAATCCGACGGAACAAAGAGCGAAGTTAAACTTCCGAAGTCGAACGTTATTACCTATAACCTCGAAAATGACGCGAGCATTATAATCAGACCTTCCGGCACGGAGCCTAAGATAAAGGTTTATTATACGACAAAGGCTCCCGCAAGAGATATTGCTGTTGAGATTCAGAAAGAATTGTCCGTTGAATTTACCAAAATTCTCGGCATTTAACGGAATAATTTGTATATTATAACATAATAATATTTTTTGAAATTCCCTTGATTTTTCGGGTCAAATATGTTATAATTGTTTTTGTGATTTATGCACAGCATATTTTTGTGAGGTGAGAAGAATGAAAGAGGGTATTCATCCCGCATACGAAGCGACAACTATCAGATGTGCCTGCGGAAACGTTATTGAAACACGTTCCACCAAAAAAGACATAAGAGTTGAAATTTGCTCAAAGTGCCACCCTTTCTACACGGGCAAGCAGAAGCTCGTTGACAGCGGCGGACGCGTTGACAGATTTAATAAGCGTTATAATCTCGGAAAGTGATTTATATATACGCTCATCGTTTTGTTATTTTTGTTTATAAACAAGCTCACGCGCGTCATGTGATGCGCGTGAATTTGTTATATCCTTAGGAGTAAAATGGAATACAGGACAATTGAAAGCCGCGTTGTGTCGCGGTTTGAGGAAAAGAAGTCGGAGTTTATAGGCTATCTTGCGCCCGTTTCGAGCGAAGAAGAGGCGACGGCTTTTATAAACGAAATACGCGCGGCGAACCGAAAGGCTCGCCACAACTGCTATGCGTACATTCTAACCGACAAGACCGCCCGCCACTCCGACGATGGCGAACCCCAAGGAACGGCGGGAGTGCCGATATACGAGGTCTTGCAAAAAGAGGGTTTAAGCGGGGTATGCTGCGTTGTTACAAGGTATTTCGGCGGGATACTGCTCGGAGCCGGCGGGCTTGTGAGAGCGTATACGAAAGCCGCCGCGGACGCCGTGGGAATGGCGAAGATAAAGGAAATGGCTTTTGCGGTGAAAGCCGAGATAACCGTAGACTATTCATTCTACGGAAAGCTGGCGAGGATATTTGACGAGCTGGGCGCAAAGGTTGCGGAAGAAGATTTCGGAAACGGCGTAAAGCTCACCGTTTATGTAAAAGAGGAGCTTTCGAAAAAGCTCCGAACAGCACTGACGGACGCTTGTTCGGGCAATGTCGGGTTTGAGGTGAAGGGAAAAGAGTTTTTTGATTTTGCCATCTAGATGCTAGAAATTTAGAGGCTAGAGGTTGTAACGAGCGGGAAAGCGCTTTAAATTTTCAAACGAGCTAACGAGCGGGCGCACGAAAGTTTTTTGAAGGAGAGTCCAGAGAGGAAACTTTTTTGTTAAAAAAGTTTCCTCTCTGGCGGGGGCAGCGCCCCCCGCAAACGCTCAAAAGCGCTAAAGGGTGTGGGGAAAACAAGAGTTTTCCCCACATTTCCGTTTTAAAAACCGTGTTTTTAAAACGGAAATCTTACAAAGATGTTTTGAGCGTAAAACCGCCTTGGAATTGCATTTACTTTTGAGCGGGAAAGAAGTTCATTAAGGCTATCCAAAAGTGATAAATGAGCGGACAAACTTTCGGCTATGCGCCTTTAAGCCAAAACCGTCTATAAAACAGAGAACAACCTTTCGGGTGTTACTGAATACTGTACCCTGTACACTGTCAACTGTCGGCGGGGCTGCGGGGCGCGCCAGCGCCCCGCAACTTTCCCCCTTCCCCTTCGGGGAAGGGGGTCAGGGGGGTGGGGCGAGTGAACGTTATTTAGAGAAATAACGTTTGAAAAGAACCACAATTAGGTTATTATATATTACCCGATTATTATCAAATACTAAACAAGATTTTATTGACGGTCTACATATTGTTATCAATTAAAATTTTCGGCATTATGTACTTGAAATATTGAAAAAAATATTGTATAATAAAGTTGTATGGCAGATAACCTGCTAAATATTGGAAAAAAGGAGAAATTAAAATGACTTATTCTCATGAAGTCGAGGCAATGTGTCCTGTGGCTCAGGGCGTTGCTCACGGCGCTGCGCCTATCCCGGAAGAAGCTAAATGGGTAAAGGCAAAGGAAATTTCAGACATCAACGGTTTTACGCACGGCATAGGCTGGTGCGCTCCCCAGCAGGGAACGTGCAAGCTGTCGCTCAACGTAAAGGGCGGTGTTATACAGGAGGCTCTCGTTGAAACGATCGGCTGTTCAGGTATGACGCATTCCGCGGCTATGGCGGCGGAGATACTCCCCGGCAGAACTATTCTTGAGGCTCTCAATACCGACCTTGTATGCGACGCTATAAACACGGCTATGAGAGAACTGTTCTTACAGATAGTTTACGGACGTTCGCAGTCCGCTTTCTCCGAAGACGGTCTTACAATAGGCGCGGGTCTTGAAGACCTCGGAAAGGGTTTACGCTCGCAGATAGGCACAATGTACGGTACTCTTAAAAAAGGTCCTCGCTATCTTGAAATGACAGACGGATATGTAACGGGACTTGCTCTGAATGAGGACAACGAGATAATCGGCTATAAGTTTATAAACTTCGGCAAGATGATGGACTTTATAAAGGGCGGAATGGACGTTAAAGAGGCCTATGAAAAAGCTCAGGGTCAGTATGGAAGAGTTGCCGACGCGGTCAAGATAATTGACCCGAGAAAGCAGTAATGGGGAGGTAACGAAGAATGGCTTTATTTGAATCTTATGAAAGACGCGAAAAGCAGATCCTCGCTGTCTTGAAGGAATACGGAATAAACACTATAGAAGAATGCCGCGATATCTGCCAGGCTAAAGGCTTTGATCCTTATAAGATAACCGAAGGCATTCAGCCTATCTGCTTTGAAAACGCAAAATGGGCTTATACGGTTGGCTGCGCTATCGCTATAAAGAAAGGCTGCACAAAGGCTGCCGACGCGGCTGCGGCTATCGGAGAGGGACTTCAGGCGTTCTGCATTCCCGGCTCTGTTGCCGATCAGAGAAAAGTTGGTCTCGGACACGGAAACCTCGGAAAGATGCTCCTTGAAGAGGACACAAAGTGCTTTGCGTTCCTTGCGGGTCATGAGAGTTTCGCGGCTGCTGAGGGCGCTATAGGAATTGCCGAAAAGGCAAACAAGGTCCGCAAAGAGCCGCTGAGAGTTATACTTAACGGTCTTGGAAAAGACGCTGCGCAGATAATCGCGCGTATAAACGGCTTTACATATGTTGAGACCGAAATGGACTACTACACGGGCGAGGTTAAGGAAGTATTCCGCAAGGCTTATTCTACGGGACTTCGCGCAAAGGTAAACTGCTACGGCGCGAACGACGTTACAGAGGGCGTTGCTATAATGTGGAAGGAAGGCGTTGACGTTTCGATTACGGGCAACTCCACTAACCCCACTCGTTTCCAGCACCCCGTTGCAGGCACTTACAAGAAAGAGTGCGTTGAAAAGGGCAAGAAATACTTCTCCGTTGCATCGGGCGGCGGCACGGGACGTACTCTCCACCCCGACAACATGGCGGCTGGTCCTGCGTCTTACGGTATGACCGATACAATGGGACGTATGCATTCCGACGCGCAGTTTGCGGGTTCTTCTTCAGTTCCCGCGCACGTTGAGATGATGGGTCTTATCGGCATGGGCAACAACCCCATGGTAGGCGCTACCGTTGCTTGCGCGGTTGCTGTCGAAGAGGCTATGAAGGCTTAACGCTTATAATTAAACAACCAGATCCGCCGTGGTTTTTCACGGCGGATCTTTTTTGTTTAAACCCCTCACTTTAACTGTTCCAACAGCCTTAAAATTTCCTCTCTTTTACCGATGCCCTCGGAAAAGGTCGTTGCGCCGCCTGCGGCTGTTCCAAGCTTTAGGGCGTATTCATAGTCGCCGTTTGCAGAGCCTGCGATAAATCCCGCTACCATTGAGTCGCCCGCACCGACCGAGTTCCTGACTTCTCCCCTGCAAACGCCGCAGATGTGCGTTTCTCCGTTTTCATCAAGCAACAATGCTCCGTCGCCCGCCATTGAAACGAGGACATTCCGCGCTCCCATTTCCTTCAGTTTCTTTGCGTAAAGATTTATCTCCTCTTTGGTATTAAGCGAAACGCCGAACATATCCCCCAGCTCGCGGCTGTTCGGCTTTACCAGAAACGGCTTGTATTTGAGCGCATTTAAAAGAAGGTCTTTCTCCGCGTCAACAACTATCTTTATTTTCCTGTCCGATATTTCTTCAAGTATCTTTTCGTAAATATTTTCGGGCAGGCTTTTCGGAACGCTCCCCGCTAAAACGAGCGTGTCCCCGTCTTTTATTGCCTTCAGTTTTTTCAGCAGTTCATCTATAGCTACTTCGGGGATATCCGGTCCTCTGCCGTTTATGTCCGTTTCTTCGGTCGATTTTATCTTTACGTTTATTCTCGAATATCCGCTTTTGAGGAAAATAAAGTCCGTTTTTATGCCCGTTTCGGAAAGCCCGCTTTCAATAGCCTTTCCCGTAAATCCCGCGACAAATCCGAGCGCGGTCGACTCTACCCCAAGCTCATTCAGCACTATCGAAACATTTATGCCTTTCCCCCCGAAATAAATTTCCTCGCTTTCGGAGCGGTTTACAATGCCCGCCGTTATCTTTCCTATGCGCATTACATAATCTACCGCGGGATTGAATGTTATTGTGTATACCATTTTGTTCTCCTTTTTTGAAGTTTTCCGTCTTTATTTTATCATCTGCCGAACCTTAAAATCAAGACTTTTGTTTTTTATTTTCAAAGTTTTGTAAGTTCAGACATATTGCCCTGCCTTCGTTTATTTATTTTTACCAAATCTGTTTTATTTATTGACAATTGCACAGGATTATTTGTTATATTTCACTTGAAATAAAATGAAAATAATGTTATAATTATTGTAATTGAAACTAATAATGATAAAGGAGTAATTATGGGCATTATTACAATTGAAATAAACGGAAACAACTTTTCTTCGCTCGACGAGTTCTTTGACGAGGCACAGCGCGTTCTTACAAAAGACACGGATTTCAGGGCGGGACATAATTTTGACGCTTTTCATGACCTTTTGCGCGGAGGATTCGGCGTTTTTGAATACGGCGAGTCGGCGGAATTTGTGTGGCTGAACTCCGAAAAAAGCCGCAGGGAGCTTGGCTATGAGGCGACAGCGCGGTATTATAAAAAACTGCTCGAAAAATGCCACCCCTCAAACCGTGAGAGGATACTCTACAAAATAAAGTCCGCAGAAATGTGCGAGGGAAAGACTCTTTTCGATATGATAACCGAGCAGATAAACGACAAGACCGATTCTTATGATCATTCGCTTGTTCTTAAATAAAAAATATTTTCGATAGCAGTCTGTATAAAAAGCCTCTTTTCGGGGTCTGAGGGAGGCAGCGACCTTTTAGAGGTAAGATAAAAATCTAACCTTTTACCTCTAACCTCCAGAAACAAGGGGTGCGGGGGGGCTGCCGCCCCCCGCACTCCCCCCCTTCCCCCTTCGGGGAAGGGGGGAGGGGGATAGGGCAAGTGAGCGTGATTTAGAAAAAACAATGTTTGAAAAGTACCACATATAGGTTTTTATACAAAATGCAGATAGAGAAATTTTCATTAGTTTTTTGTGAAAAATGACTGAAAATGTTCTTACACTCTTGCAATAATTTAAAGAATATGATAAAATTAGATAAGGCTTAAGCCTAATATTTAACGGAAGAAGGTCTGACCGATGAAGGTTACGATTACGGCAAAGAAAATAAACATCTCACAGGCATTTACCGATTATGCGGAAAAGAAGTTTGCGGCAAAGCTCGACAGGTTTTTCCCCGAAGAGGCAGAGGCAAAAATCACTTTATCCGAAAGGCGCGAACAAATTGTCCTGGAGCTTACTGTCAGCTATAACGGAATGATCTATCGCGCGGAAGAGACCGCGAGAGATAAAAACGACGCGCTTGACGTTACGATCGACCGCATTATCCGTCAGATAAGAAAGCATAAGACAAGAGTTGAAAAGAATCTGCGTGAAAACGCTTTTGCGGGTCTTGACCCCGAGCCCGAAGAACCCGATTATGAAGTTATACGTTACAAGAATTTCCGTATGAAACCCATGACGGTTGAAGAGGCTATCCTGCAAATGGATCTTCTCGGACACAATTTCTTTATGTTCAAGAATGCAACGACGGGCATTGTAAACGTTGTTTACAAGCGCGACGACGGAAATTATGCGGTATTAGTTCCCGAGGACAATTGACAATAACGGAGCAATGACAATAAATAAACGCGGAGAAACAGAAAGTTCTCCGCGTTGTTTTTACTCATAGACCTTTTTGGCAATATCCACGGTTTCCTTTGCGTCCTTCGCATAATAGTCCGCGCCTATCTTTGCCGAATATTCGGGAGTAAGGACCGCTCCGCCCACAACTATCCTGCAATCAATGCCGCGCTCTCTGATGAGCTTTATGGTGTTTTCCATGCTTTTAAGTGTCGTCGTCATAAGCGCCGAAAGCCCCACGAGCTTTGCTCCCGTCTTTTCAGCGGCGTCCGCTACAGCCTCGTATTCAACGTCCTTTCCGAGGTCGACTACTTCAAACCCGTAATTTTCAAGCAGCGTCTTTACGATGTTCTTTCCTATGTCGTGAACGTCGCCCTTTACCGTCGCAAGGACAACTTTCCCTCTCGCTTTGTTTTCGCCACCGTTTTTGGTAATTGCCGCCTTTACCTCGTCAAACGCCGCCTGCGCAGCTCCTGCCGCGCGTATAAGCTGCGGGAGGAACATCTTCCCTTTTTCAAAGCGCTCTCCCGCCTCGTCCAGCGCAGGAACTAGAAGTTCGTTTATTATCGTCATAGGCTCTGTGCCGCTGTTTAATAGGTCTTTGGCTATCTGAGAACATTCGGCGTTAAGCCCGTTCAAGACCGCTTTTGAAAGCTCGGAGCTTTCGTTGTTGGAACTGTCTTCGGATTTATTCTCCGCGGGCTTTGGAGCTTTTTGCTGTACAATTTGGAAACGCTCGGCGTTTTCTATAAACTCCGCGCCGCCGCGGTCGTATCCCGAAAGCAGTCTGTATGCCGCAACAGCGCCCGACATTGCCGAGGAATTAGGATTCATTATCGGCAGGTCAAGCCCGCTGTTCATTGCCATTGTAAGAAACGTTGAGTTTACAAGCTCCCTGTTCGGAAGTCCGAAGGATATGTTCGATACTCCGAGGACTGTCTTTAACCCAAGTTCGTTTTTTATCCTCCTCATCGCCGACAGCGTCTGCTCCGCTCCGTCCTGCTCCGCAGACGCCGTGAGCGTCAGACAGTCTATATAAACGTCGCGCTTTGGTATGCCGTATTCTTCCGCTCTTTTCAATATTTTCTGCGCTATCTCAAAACGCTTTTGAGCTGTTTTTGGAATACCGTCCTTGTCGAGAGTAAGTCCGACTACCGCCGCGCCGTATTTCTTTACTAGTGGAAGAACGCTCTCCAGCTTTTCGTCCTCGCCGTTTACCGAGTTTACTATTGGTTTTCCTGAAACTCTCCTTAAAGCCGATTCTAAAACATCAGGCTCGGTCGTATCTATTTGCAACGGCACTTCCGCAACGCTCTGCACAGCGTCTACCGCTTTTATCATCATTTCTTTTTCGTCAATGTCGGGAAGTCCTACGTTTATGTCCAGTATCTCCGCGCCCGCGTCTGTCTGCTCTACAGCCTGCCGCATGATATAGTCAATGTCGCCGCGCTTTAGCGCATCTTTAAACAGCTTTTTCCCCGTCGGGTTTATTCTTTCACCGATAACGCGGACAGTGTCAATAACTACGGTATTCTGCGCGCAGCATACCGCCGCGGGAATATCGCGCGCTTTTTTCTCAAACCTTTTACCGCTCAGGCGCTTTGTAATCTCCGAAATAAATTCGGGGCTTGTCCCACAGCACCCGCCGAACAGCTTTACTCCCATATCCGCCATTTTTAAGTCAATATCCGCGTATTCTTCGGGGGTAATGTCGTATTCATTCGTAACGGGGTCGGGAAGTCCTGCGTTTGCGCGGATAAGCACGGGTACTTCCGCCCACTTTAATATTTCCTCCGCAACGGGGAGCGCATCTTTCGGACCGAGAGAACAGTTCATTCCTACAGCGTCCGCGCCCATTCCCTGCAGCGTCAATACCATAGCCGACGCCGTGCAGCCTGTAAACGTGCGCATATTTTCTTCAAATGTCATGGTGCATATAACAGGGAGCGCCGAGTTTTCCTTTGCGCAAAGAAGAGCGGTCTTTATTTCCATAAGGTCGGTCATTGTTTCAAGAACGATAAAGTCAGCGTTTCTTCCCGCCTCTATTATCTCGCGGAACATATCATATGCCTCTTCTACGGGCAGGTCGCCTATGGGTTTTAACATTCTTCCAAGCGAACCTATGTCAAGTCCGACAAACGCTCCCGTTTCCCTGCACTCCGCCTTTGCTATCTCAATTCCCTTTTTTACAATTTCCGCGACCGAATAACTGCTGTTTGAGAGCTTTATGCGGTTCGCGCCGAAAGTGTTTGCATAAACGGCTCTTGCGCCCGCTTTTATATAAGCGCGGTGGACGCCTGCCACAACTTCGGGGTTTGTAAAATTCAGCTCTTCGGGTATACCGCCGAGCTTTAGTCCGCTTTTCTGGAGCATTGTTCCCATAGCCCCGTCAAGCACTATATATTCATCATTATTGAGCAATTCTCTGAAATCCATATTTGTCTCCATTCAACCGCTTATCTTTTTAGATCCGCCTATTATGAACATATCTATTAAAACGCATATAGCCCCGCCGATAACATAGCAGATGATATCCCTATAGTCAAATGTTCCGCCGACAATGACCGCCAGCACTTCGGACTTTTCGTTTATAATTCCGTGCAGCGGGGTGAGCTGTATAAGCTCGACAACGGCGGCTATACCGAACGCAATTGCCGACATAAAGTGCGGCTTTTGCGGGAAAAACACCCTCGCCACCATATACACAAAAATGACCGCAAGCACATCTCCTATATATTCTCTGATAAAGCCTTTTGCAATTACGGCTATCAAAATTTCTGCAAAAAGCAGCGCTACAGCCCATAATCCGAAAATCAATCTTTTTGAAGGCATTTTATTCGCTCCTTATTTCACGAAAAGCCTGTCCGAGGTTTCTTACTATAATTGTTTTCATTCCGAGGTCCTCGTTTTTAGAGACCGAGTTTGCGGGAATAAGACACGTTTTAAAACCGAGCCTTGCCGCCTCTCTGACGCGCTCTCTGACGCGGCTGACGGAGCGTATTTCCCCGCCAAGACCTACTTCTCCTATCATTATCATGTCTTCGGGAACGGGCTTGTCGCAAAGTCCCGAATAAAGCGCCGCCGCTATCGCGAGGTCTGCCGCAGGCTCGTCTATCCTGAGTCCGCCGACGATGTTTACATATACGTCAAGTCCTCCGAAAGTGAACCCGAGCCGCTTTTCAAGCACCGCTATAAGCATATAGAGCCTGTTGTAGTCAACTCCCGTAGCCGTTCTCCTCGGCACGGAAAAGCCCGACTTTGCCACAAGCGCCTGTACTTCCGCTAAAATAGGCCTGCTCCCCTCTAATGCGCATACGACCGTACTTCCCGAAACGCCCTTCGGTCTGCCCGAAAGCATCATTTCCGAGGGGTTCTTTACTTCGCTTAAGCCGTTGTCGTCCATACTGAAAACGCCTATTTCGTTTGTAGAGCCGAAACGGTTTTTTACCGCTCTGAGCATACGGAACGCAAGCTGTTTTTCTCCCTCGAAATAAAGCACCGTGTCAACTATATGTTCCATTATTTTAGGACCTGCTATGCCGCCGTCTTTGTTTACATGGGAAACAATAAAAACGGGGATCTCTTCGCTCTTTGCCATTCTCATAAATGCATTCGTACATTCTCTGACCTGAACGATGCTCCCCGCCGAGCTTGAAACGGAAACAGACGTTATGGTCTGGATAGAGTCGATTATGACAATTTCGGGCTTGTTTTCGGAAACGGCGCGAATTATGCTCTCGCAGCTGTTGTTTGAAGAAATGAAAAGGTTTTCGCTCTCTATGCCGAGTCTTTGCGCTCTTAGTTTTATCTGCCTTTCGCTTTCCTCTCCCGAAACATAAAGTATAGTGTGGTCGCCGCCCATTTTTCCGCATATCTGAAGTAAAAGCGTGGACTTGCCTATTCCGGGGTCGCCGCCTATGAGGACGAGCGAGCCTTTCACCAAGCCGCCTCCAAGGACTCTGTCAAGCTCGGAAATGCCGGTGTTGTATCTTATTTCACTGTTGCAGGAAATATCGGACATTCTGCTGTATTTAAGCTCTGCGGAAGAAACGGCTTTTGTCGGAAAGTTAGCCGCGATAACGGTTTCTTCCAAGCTGTTCCATGCGCCGCACGAGGTGCATTTTCCGCCCCATTTGGGGTATTCCTGTCCGCATTCGCGACAGACGAAAACGGTCTTTTCTTTCGGCAATTATTCCACTTCCTATTGAAAAATTTTACAATATTCATTATACAATAGAAAAGCGGTTTTGTCAATATAGAGGTTAGAAATAAGAAGTAAGAGGTAAGAAGCTGTTTTAAGCGGCGGACAGCGTTTGAAATCAAAACCACCAAACGGGCGGGCGCACGAAAGTTTTTTGAAAAGGGTGTCCAGAGGGAAAAACTTTTTTGTCAAAAAAGTTTTTCCCTCTGGTCGCGGCGTAAGCCGCGAAACTTCGCAAATTAGCGCTAAAGGGTGCGGGGAAAACAAGAGTTTTCCCTGCATTGCCGTTTCAAAGCCGTGCTTTGAAACGGCAATCTTACAAAGAGGTTTTGAGCGTGGAACAACTTTGAAAATGCATTTACATTAGAGCGGGAAAGCTAGCGCATTTAAGTTTTTAACAGTGGTAAATGAGAGAACTGCCTTTCGGCTCTTACTGCATACTGTACCCTGTCTCCTGTCAACTGCCAACCCCCTACATTGTTGCAAAAAATAAAAATTTTATTGTTTTTCAATAAAAACCTATTGACAAACATAAAATATTGTGGTATTATATCTTCAGCAGAAAAATCAGACTGTATTTCGGAGGGAAAATATGTGGAACAAAGATAAGTCTATTGTGCTTTCAAAAATATTGATTGTCATTATGTTTCTCGGCATTATTGCGAGCTGCATTTTTGCGCCGCAGCTGGTGAGGGAATATGATAATCGCGTTATACTCGAGGCGGGACTTCCCAGCGTTTTCGTGCCGCTTTTAGTAACGCTTTATTGCTGTGTGCCGCCCGCGCTCACCGCGCTTATAAGCCTGTATATGCTGCTTATAAATATTCAGCAGAACAAGCCGTTTATAAAAGTAAATATTACCTACCTCAGAATAATTTCATACTGCTGTTTCGCGGGAGCTGTCATTTTTGTTTATTTCGCAATATTGCGCCCGTTTGCGTGGGTGATCGTTGCGGCGGCACTGTTTTTCGGGATAATACTTCGCGTTGTCAAAAACTGCTTTCAGCAGGCAGTTGCTATCCGCGAGGAAAATGACTTTACAATATGAGGGAATGGGTGGCTTATGATCGTTGTAAATCTTGATGTAATGATGGCAAAGCGTAAAATTTCCTCAAACGAGCTTGCCGAAATAATTGATATAACCCCCGCTAACCTGTCGATATTAAAGACAGGCAAAGCAAAGGCTATCCGCTTTTCTACGCTTGAAAAGCTGTGCGCGGCGCTTAAATGCCAGCCGGGAGATATTCTTGAATTTGTCGATGACGATAATAAGGAGTAATTATGGAAAACCAAATTAACATGCCAAATAACAATTTAGAACAAGCGCCCTTAAATGCCCCCGCAAACAGTGACGAAAAATCCAAGTTCCCGTTCTGCGAATCGGTCACGGCATGGATAATGTTCGCACTGGGATTTGTGTTCACTCATTTCGCGTTTAAATATGCGGGAGGCGTCTGGGGAGGAATATTCTGGTTTTTGAGCGGGATAGCGGGTGCAGTTTTCGTAAAGGCTAAAAAATTGTCCGTATCAAAAGGGCATATCGCCGTTTTTGTAATTGCCGAGCTGTTCAGCCTTTCGCCGTTTTTCTGCGCGAATGTGTTTATAAATTTCCTCTCGGCGTGCTTTGTTTTTTTGCTCGATTTTTACCTACTTATAACAATAAGCGGAGCTGAGATTTTCGGAAGGCACTTCGTTCTTGACGCACTTCAAGCCGTTTTTGTCCGCCCGTTTATGAACTTTGCAAAGGCTTTTCCTGCGGCATTTTCGGTGTTCAGCGGCAAGAAACGCGCTAAAAACGTTTTGTTCGTGCTTTTGGGTCTGCTGCTCGCAGTTCCTCTTACGCTTGCGGCAGTAGGACTTCTGATGTCAAGCGACGATGTTTTCAGCGGCTTTATGTTGAACATAATTGAAAGCCTGCCGCATATCTCGTTTAGCATAATTCCCGAAATAATTTTTGCCATTCCCGTGGCGCTGTATATGTCGGGAGCGCTTTACTCGGCAGAAAAAACCGCGCCTTCATACACTATGGGTGAACCCGAATACCGCATATTGCCGCCAATAGCGGGGTATGTGGCTGTAACGCCCGTTTGCGTGTTCTACCTTTTCTATATCGGTATTCAGATCTCGCGTATTTTCAATTCTTCGCTTAATACTCCCTCAAAGCTCTCCGATTTTGCAAGAAACGGATTTTTCGAGCTTGTAATTATAGCCGTTATAAACCTCGGAGTAATCGTTCTTATGCAGACATTTACAAAGCGTCTTAATGACGACAAAAAGCCGAAGGCTCTGAAAATCTATACCGTTCTGCTCTGCTTATGTACACTCGGAATTATAACAACTGCTCTTGTTAAAATGATAATGTATATAAGCGCGCTCGGAATGACGCCTCTTCGCATTTACACCTCGTGGTTTATGATATTGCTTGCAATTATTTTTGTTATCATCATTGTTATGCAGTTCAAGGACTTCTGCTGTTGGAAAGCGATTTTTATTTCATTTGCGGCAATGTTTGCAATTCTCTGCTTTGGTGACATTGACGGACAAATAGCGAGGTACAACATAGCCACATATCAGAGCGGGGCAATTGAAGAGCTTGATACAGACGCATTCAGCGAGCTTGGATATTCCGCATTAGCCCCCGCGGTGCGCCTTAAAGAAAGCGGCTATTCTTCGCACGATCTCGATGATTATTTAAAGATGATGAAAAGAACTGACAACTATGACGACAAGTTCGCCTATTTCAGTGTTCCGAGGCTTATCGGACAAATCGAGTTGTACAAATAACAAAAAGCGAATGGTTCTAAACATACCATTCGCTTTTTTAATCGTCAATCACACCTATATCTCTCAACATATCAATTTGGGATTCTTTAAGGTTTCCCTTTTTATATCTCATTCGCATTAAGTTCTGCCAATGATACAGCCTCTGTTCCTTCGCCGACGGTTTTCTGTGATTGTCCGCGACGAACTTTTTGTATTCGTGGAAAGTCTTTATCCAGCGTTTCTGGGGCATTTCTCGGGTTGAAGAAAAGTGAGCTATGTCAATGTCAAGCTCCGCAAATCTGTCAATCAATTCTTGCGGCAGGTTGCCCTCACGACAAAGCTTTTTCTGACTCAACAGCCAAAGATAAAGGTCGGTGTTATGGTACTTTTCCTTGCTGTACGGCAGGCGACCGTGTTCGTTTATGAACTCTTTAAGCAATTCAAATTTCTTTTCCCATGCAGCGCTTGTCTGCGGTTTTTCGGGCGCAATTGCCGTTATCTTTTTCGCCTTAATTTCATCAAGCGTTCCGCTTTTTAATCGCCTCAACTGTTCCGAATACCACTGGCCGATAGCTTTGTTTTTGAACTTTTCGTTGGCAGAGGGAGTTCTCTTGTTTTCACGAATAAACTCGTTCAACAGTTCAAGCTGTTCGTTCCATTTTGCGTCGGATAAATCCCAGACCATGCCTAATTCATTAAGAAGTTTAACTCTATCCTCGGACAATTTGCCCTCGTTATATGCTTTTCTCTGGCGGATTATCCAGCGGTAAAGTTCGTTCAATTCGGGAGCATTTTTCACGTCCGTTGTTGTCGGGAATCGGTTATTCTCATCGCAAAACTTTTTTATCTCAAAATACAGCCTGTTCCAGCGCTCGTCGTTTGTTTCGGTGTTTAATTCAAAGCCGATGTCATTGAGCAACTTCTGCTTTTCCTCCGACAGCTCTCCCCTGCCAAATTTTACGCGCTGAGCCGTTAGCCAGACATATAAGTTCCACTTGCCCTCATCGGCGCTGAAGTCACTTCGCTTAGGAAAATGTCCGTATTGCTCTACCATTTTCTTTACTTCAAGATAATTCGACTGCCAGCGTTCTTCGTCCGTATCCCAGACAAAACCGATTGAATTTAACTTGTCGATTTTATCTTTTTCAAGCTGGCCTTTATTATTCAAAATACGCTGATTGGTACACCAAACGCCTACCCTTAAACCCTCATATTTCTCATCTGAAAGCGGAAATCTTCCGAGCTTTTCTTTGAACTCGCTTACTGTTTCAAATACAATATCCCATGAGTTTTCAAAGGAATTATGAAGTTCGTTTAAAATTTCACGAATATCGCGTACATAATCGTAAAGCTCAAACTCGATTGTATTGTTTTCGCCCTCGCCGTAATTTCTGCCTATTTCCATTATCTGCGCATACTGGTTTGCGGTGTCGCCTGTTTCGTAATTGTTGACTAGATCGAAAATTACGGGATTTTTGCAATTCTCCGAGCAAGCTAACGCGCGCCCTAACTGCTGATAGAAAACATTAGCGGACTGCGTTGTGCGGAGCATAATTACTCCGTCAATGTCCTCAATATGCACGCCCTCATTCAGCATATCCACGCAGAAAAGTAACTTCAACGAATTATTGTCATTGTCATTTCTGAAACTTTCGTAATTTTGTTTTGCGTCTGAACTTGCAGAGTACACGCGGTATTTATGTACATTTAAATTTACGTCAGAAAACCAATCGTCACACTCGTCATAAGCCTTTATAAGTGCCTCGACATTTGCACAGAAAACAATGAACTTCCCGTTTTTGTTTTTGATATGACGGCTGAAAATCGTTTCTATGCCGCAATCAAGGTCGGCTATCATTGTTTTAGCCTTGCGAATTTTTCCAAGCAGGACTTTTCTTAGGCGCGGATTTGTGCTGTTTTCGGCACGCTGTTCAAGTCGCGCAATATCTCCCGAAAACTTATAGAATGAGGTGACGTAAACTGGCAGCGGGAGGATTTTTCTGTAAATAGCCTCAGCCAAAGTCATATTGACCGCGTAATTGCTGTGAAAAAGTTCTTCAGCCATATTGCGCATTGAATCTAAATAACGAATGGGCGTTGCGGAAGTGCCGAGGACTTTTGCGTTCGCGTGTGTTGACAGCAATTTTTCAGCACCGTTTCCCCACTCTGGCGAACCCAATCTATGAAATTCGTCGAGTATTATGTAATCGGCTTTGAGCTGTTTTATTTCATTGACTTCAAGCTGACTTAGTTTTGTGTAAGTCAGGTAATTGCAATTTTCAAGCGGGATCTTGTTGTTCCCGGCGTGCGTCTGAATTTGTGAGAATATGTAACTCGACGGCGAGCAGAGCAGGAATTTTTTCTCCTGATTGTCCGCAATAAGCTGCAACATCAGAAAGCTTTTGCCCGTTCCCGTAGGCTGGACGCAGCAAACCCTGTTCCCGCTCTGAAACAGAGCTTTTATTCTTTCATATGTAGATATGTTGTGGCGGCGGAGGAGCATATTCTCACCTTCTTTCTGAAGTAAAATTTCACAGGAACAAAAGGCTATAAATCGGCGGAATATAATTGTTTTTATATAATCTAAGTTTACTATTTTAAAATAATATATTTTAAAAAATTAAATACTATTAATACTTCCAATAAATTTTTCCAATATGTTCCGCTATTTTTAAATCATCTTCTGTATTTATATCTACAGCTTCAAATTTACTTACAAAATAAATATACGGTTTTGCGCCAATTCGGCAACGATATTTTTCAAGCGCGGTTCTTGTCATTCCATATAATCCCGTTGTTTCTTCAATGACCGGTGCCATATCCTGACTGCGCGGCAAAATACACGGGCGATAGTTTATGCTTGTATTATTAAGCCAGAAAAATCCCTGATGTCTGACCGCCGTAAAGCATGAATCGAAATTAATGCTGTTTGTCAATGTTTCAACACATGTCTTTATTGAAGAAGGCTGAAGATATGGCGCTGTTGCAAAAAGCTGAAAATAATAATCAAAATTCGGAAACTGCTCAAAATGATAATTAAGCAAGTCGTTTCCGTTTGCGGTGTTTTCGGCAAGCTCTTTTCGACGTTCAATAACATTGCAGCCGAGATTTTGTGCAAACTCCTTTATTTCATCACTATTAGTGTCAATAAAAATACTGTTAAAAACATCTGCAGCTATTGAGTGTTCAATTATGTACTCATACAGCTTTTTACCGTTGAGAACACGAAAGTTTTTACCAGGCACTCTTTCAGAGTTTGATTTTATCGGAATGAAGCAGGCTGTACTCATTATGCTGCCTCCTTTCCAAAGGCAGCATATGAGAGATTCAGCTTAGTGCTGTACCCCCCCCCCGGAGGTTTCGTCGTCTATGCAATACGGTTCTATCTGCGAAACTGTCTCGTCCATATCAAGCCATGCTCTTGCACAAGCAAGATCAAGTCCGTCATCAATGTCCACACTTGTACGCTTATCAAGTATGTATCGATATGGATTAATACCGTGAAAATACTTCCACTCAATCATCTTTAAGCGCGGAGCTAAAAGTATGCCGTCAGTGCAGAAATAAAGCGGTTTAAGCTGTTGGGACGGAACGTGCTTTATACCAAGCTCATAATTTACAGGACCGTTATCGTCCCAAAGATAACGCTTGAACTGCTCCATTGAAACAAGCGAATCGTATCCGTCCTCAAGAGCTTTATAATAAAGCTTTATAGCTTCACGATAGTGCTTTGGGAATACAAGCGGCGCGGTACAGGTTGCCCAAAGGATATCATCTCCCGGAACATTTTCGCAAATGTGAGCAACGACTTCTCCAAAAGTTTTAGTCTTTTCATCACAAAATTCAGGTGCGCGCTTATGGGTCATTACACCCTGAGAATGCCCCATTGCAAGCATCAGATCTGAATCAGAAGACACAACAATATTTGTTATTTCCGGAACTTGCTTAAGCTGATTGATTTTGTTTATCAATAGATTTGTTCCGGCAAATGGGGCGATATTTTTGTTCTTCAGTCTGCGACTGCCCTCGCGGACGGGGATTATTGCTGTAATTTCCATTTTTACTCTCCTTTGTTTTTAATAGTTTTTAATATATTCATAAGCTTTTTTCGCTTAATGAAGCATAAACATACAATACCTAAAATAATAAGATATCTTATAATCAGGTAATCATAAATTGCCATCATACCAAAAGCAAGAACAACAAACAAAATTGACAAAATCAATATAGTTTTGTGGTCATACACCTTATCGCCGTCAAGTTTCTTTTTGCACACTATGCGCATAAATACAAAGTGACCTAAACTGAACATAATATAACAGAATAGTGTGGTATATCCCGCCGCATAATAGCCGAAAATCGGCATTAATAAATAGTTTAAAATAATATTTAAAATTGCGCCGATAACAGACGCTGCTGTAATAAATTTATTTGCCTCAAAGAAAAATTCTATGTTGGCAAAAAGAAAATACAAAAATGTAAAATAGGAACTTAGAGAGATCACCGGTACAAGATAAATGGCGTCATAATATTCTTCTGTTGCAAATATCTTGATAAATTCCGGTGCAATTGCCGAAAAGGCAAGACACATTCCTCCAACCATCAACAGAATAAAGTTAGTTGTTTTTTTCAGTCCGATATAATTCCGCTCCTTCAATTTATTGTAGGTATAAGGAACAATTGCGTTATTGATTGAAGTCGTAATGATGTTTACAACAAGCGATATATTGTATGTAAAGCTGTAAATTCCGGCCTGCGCAGAGCCGATATATCGCTTTATCATTACTCGGTCAGCTTGTCCGAGCACAATTCCCGAAAGATAGTGCGGTATCAGCGGAATATTGAATTTTAACGCAAAAGACCAATAATCTTTTTGAAAGAATTTTCTGCCTTTGCAATAATTGTAGACCATGAAAGCAAGTCCTAAAGCTGCCTGAATGATAACTCCGCTGACAATTACGGCAGTAAGCCTTTGTTCCTGCGGGAATATCATTGCCGATACAATGGGAACGATCATGTACAAAACTGCAAGCACTGCAGTATAAATCAGCAGGATTACATATCTGTATTCATAACGCTGCCGTCCCGACCATAGCAGAAAGCTTTCGGTAAACAGCAGCTGCACGAACATCAGGATAATATACAGCGGTTCCATGCCAAACAGGTTATTAAAAAAACTGCGGAAGATTATGTAAACCACAAAGCATATGACCGTACACACCGCCGAAAGACTTTGCGATGATGAGGTGTATCCGCTGCGGTCATCGGGATACTTGAACATGGCGTTGTTATATACGCCTCCGTGAAGATTCAATGTGGCAAACAGCGTCACAATTTGTGTCCATGAAAGGAAAACGCTGTAAATACCATATTGTTCTGGTGTAAGTAACCGCACCAAAAAGGGCATGGCAAGGAATTTACAGCCGCTTTGCACTGCCTGACACGCGACAAACCAGATCGTTGCTTTCACTTGGGTGGGGAGTTTTTTGTATTCGGATATTATTTTTACCATAATCATTATTTCACTTATCTTTTAATCAATTTGTTTCAATTTTTTAATTTGTTCAATCAGTTCATTTTTGTTTGTAGGAATAAACACGGAATTTTTTCCGAAGATTTCTATAAATTTATTTATATGTTTTTCAAAGTCTGAATTTTTAGCATCTTCACTCTTGTTACTTACGCACTTATATAAAAATATTACCTTAGTATTGTCATCAAAGTAAATTTTGGATGAAAAAACGCTCCCTGATAATACTGCGAACATCACTTTGTTATCCATTTTACAATTGAGCTGTATTAACTCCCAAGGTATCCCACTATCACTACTTGTAGATACTCCTAAGTTTGTGAATCGATTGTTTTTTGATCTTGGATGAATTTTAACCTTTATATTATCCGCTCCTACTTCTTTTATTATTTCTCTTAAAATTTCAAGATCTTCTTCCTCGCCATATGCATATGCATTACCGTCTTCAAAGAAAATATACTTTTCAATATAATTGTTTTGGTCAGGCTGATAATCAAATGATGAATTTAAAATATCTATTAAAAATGTATTATTTCTGGATAATTTCGGAATACTGCACAACTCGTAATTCGGTTTAAACAAAACTAAATCGGGCTCAAAAAAATAATATCTCTTTATATATTTATCTATTGTAACTGTACCGGTTATTTTCCTTATTATTCTTTCTATCTTCAATCTTTTTTTTATTTTATTTCCCCATTCTTTAAGATAAGAACCATATCCTTCTTCAAATCGGTAACAAACAGCATTCGGATTCTTTTTATGAATAACATTGAAAATACAATCATTCAAAATGGAAGGATCAAAAAGAAAAACCACATCATAATTGAAATCTAATTTCTGTATTTGTTTCGGAATGGTTTTTTCTGGCGAAATCAAGGATACTATGTATTTGCCCATTTTTATCAATCTTTGTGAAGTACTTAAATGCTTTTTGGGGAAAGGCATCATTATATCATCGACAAAATAAGCATGATTATATACATTCGTTTTACCGACATTATTGCAAATTGATTTGACATTATTTGAATTATTATACATTATCAAATCTGCCTGACAATCTTTAAATTCAGCAAGTTTAAGATTAGTTGCAACTATAAACTGAAATAATTGTGAAACTAAAAATAAAGCCCTCATATTGTTTTCCTCCCAGAAAAGCATATTTTTAACGGTTCTATATATACTTATAGCAAGTCATATTTCCTGCATTGTTGCCTACAGATCAATCAGATTTATGATTTACTTTCTATAGCATCATGAATTTTCTGATTTCGTTTTTATGATTTCTGTAAATCATTACTTTTGCTCATGTTACGCATATTAGAAAAGACAGCAGAAATGACCGCCATACTTGTCCAATAATATGGACGCAATATATTTTGATTCATATTCAACATGATCGTTTGGAAAAAAAATCCTAAACACATTCCTTTTAATACCTCTGAATATTTGTTATCATTAATTCTGTTAATTATTGTATTTTTATATGAACAGCATAATTTACTAATATAAACCAGAATGCTTATTCCTCCCACTATTCCTGTTGCTGCAAATTGCTCTAAAATAACAAAACAACTAGCTTGACTGGAATTAGGAAATTTTTCCATTAAGCGCGGTGTCAAATCTCCCAGACTACATCCTAAAAAAGGACTGTCTAAAAACAATTCAAATACATGTTCCATAGCTGTTGTTCTAAATGTCGATGAATGGCTGCTTTGCCCAAACAATCCAATCCCTGTTACAAGATTTTTGACAATATCAAATTTAAACAGGAATAAATACACAGCAACGACAAAACCAAATAAAACAAACATTCCGAAGAAGAACATGATTTTAAGGGAATGGCGCTTGATAATAAATTTTGAACCAATTATACTGATGATATTACAAATTAATCTGAAAACTATATACAATACTGCAAATATCCATCCAATACGCGAACCGGAAAACAATAATGATAATGATATGATTGCTACCATATATTTCATACGCTTTGCAGAAAACAATATGGTATTCTTCTTTTCTAATAAGTAGCACAAAAGTATCCAACCAATTATCATATACGTTGAATAGAAGGAAGGTTCAAAAGTAAATGCAGAAAATCTGACATAACTTCCAAGACTGCGGCATGATCCGAATCGAAGACCAGTCGTATAATAAACAACTACCTGGCACATCAGGACAATTGCATATAGAAAAAATGAGTTGATATAAACTCGCATAAGCTCTAAGATGGTATTATAACTTTTTGAAAAAAAGTCTGTAATCATTAGAACCAATACATAATTAAGCAACAGCCATAATTCGTAACCAATTGATTCCGACATATACTTTGCTCTGACAAGAAAAACAGTATTTAATATTACATATAACGTCAGCAAACCAAAGCCGTATGGTTTATGCAAAATACCATTTGACACTGTGGTGCATAAAAAAATGCCTGCAGCAAGTATTACCATGAGCTGCGTGAATCTGAATGTAAATCCGCCGAACTCTATAGTCAGGAAAACATCATAAGGTGATGTAATAATGGAAAGATATAAAAAAAGCTTAAAGAAAATAAAAGAATAATTGCTTTTAGAAATCAATTTAACCCAACTCCTTGCCAAAATTCAATCCATATGATAATAAATCGGAAGTTAATAATTCGATAGTGATTATATCAGGTCATGTAATTTTTTCGCCGAATTTTCCCAACTATACCTATCTAAGACATAGCTGCTATCCGCAATGGTTTGCTTAACAACATCATCCAGTTTCACTTGGAAATCACTAGGATCAATATAACGCACACTCTCCCCCAGCACCTCCGGCAGAGCAGTCGCATTTGAGGCTATTACCTCTGCTCCCAGTGCCAACGCCTCCAGCGGAGGAATTCCAAATCCCTCATAAAGTGACGGATGTATAAACGCCTTGCAGTTTTTTATCAATGCACAAGCGTCCTCATCGGAAACAAAGCCCAGCATATGTACATTTTCCGGAATATCTAACTTATCCGTCTCATAATATTTTCCCGCAATCGCATAAACACAATCGGGATTATATTTTGCGTTTTCAATTATCCACTTTCCGTTTTTATTACGCGACAATGTTGAAAGCGAGAAAAAATATTCCTTTGGCTTTAAAAACGGGTATCTTTCCTGCCAGTCAGGACTCTCTTTATACTCTAAAACGTGCTGCCACCCATTTGGAATAACCGTTATTTTACCTCTCGCACGAGGATAATACTTCTCGATTTCCCCCTTGCTGAAATTGCTTACGGTAGTTATAGCCTTTTCATGCCTTGCAATATACCAATACTGGAACATATGCCAGTATCGTGAAAGCCTGTTTCTGAATGTTTTGTAATCCTGAGGATTAACTTTATACATAATATCATGAATCGTTGTAATTCCGGGCTGAACAAAAAGGGGACATATATTGCAGAAATTTATACAGATGACATCTTTATGTTTTTTCAGATATTTCCGCAAATCTGTTTGTTCCCACACCATACCTGTATGCTTGCCGATTTCCTCAACCTTAATTTTTTTCAAGTCGGGGATATTCTTTGCATCATTTGGTATAAGCAGTGTAACCTCAATATCACCGTCAAGGCATTTGTCCAGAGCTTTGGTTAATTCTCTTGCATATCTCACAATGCCCTGCATTCTGTCGGCAAGAAATTTGCCGTTGATAACATATTTTTTCATTATTTTCATCCTAAATCTAATTTAAATCAAACAATCTGTTTATGAAAGCTACTGTTTTTTTATAAATTACAGTTTTTTCTACTATCGGTTCGACAGCCTTCATTCTGACAATATCTAATATTCTACAAACTACCAACAGTACAGCAAAAACAACAAATACATACCAAACCGTATGATTTGGGATCCATAAAAAAGCCATAAACATTCGATTCCAGATAAACGAAATAAACGCCGGCACCTGATGAACAATATAAACTGAAAACACTGATTTTGCCAACCAATTTACAACCGTACTATGCCGTTCTTTTAATCTCATGAACCACATTGTAAACAGAAACGCGATTATAAAATTTGGAAGTGTTTTTATATCTCCGACATACTGTCCCGACAAACGAGCTAAAGTTCTAATGAGCATATTGCCATCGGG
>CANRLW010000002.1 GCA_947631575.1 uncultured Clostridia bacterium | reverse complement strand
GAGGAAACAAGACAGATCTCGCGCGGCGCTGACGGAGTTATACGCGGAAATTACAGAGGAGAAGAAAGAATTCTCCATGATGACGACAAGGTCTCTATGAGTATGTGGGGCTTTAAGGCGAACTTTATGGACATTCTGGAGAAAAGGCTGGCGGAGTTTATCTGCGGGCTGTCAAGTGATGAAACAAAAGCGGAGCTTACCATAGCGGACGTTGTAAACGAAGAGATAAAGTGCAAAACATTCAAAGTTGTGGATATACTTACATCGAGCCACTGGTTCGGCATAACATATGAAAGCGACACGCCAAAGGCAAAGGAGATACTCCTTGATTATGTAAACAGGGGAGTTTATACTTCTCCGCTTTCATGATCTAATATTAAAAAAAATACGGAGGGAAACAATGGAAACAAAAGACCTTAAAGAGCTTATAAGCGAAAGCTCGAAGGTGCAGATATACAAATGCGGCGACAAATGCGTAAAAGTATTTAAAGAACCCGACGAGCCGAAAAGTGTTGTGTTCTATGAGGCGCTCACTTATTCGAGAGTTGAAGAAACGGGATATACAAAGATCCCCGAGCTTATAGACGCGGGAAAGATAGACGGAAAATGGATGCTTATTACCAAATTTAAAGAGGGCAAGACTCTTGAAACGCTTATCCGCGAAGACCCGGCAAAGCGCGATGAATATCTTATGATGATGGCGGATATCCAGGCGGAAATAAATTCTCTGCGTTCTCCGAAATTAAGCCGTCTGAAGGATTATCTTAAACGCTCTATAGAGGGTTTGGACATGATAGAGGAAGTAAAGAAATATGAGCTTTTGAAAAAGCTTGCGGCTTTTCCCGACCAAACCTGTCTTTGCCACGGAGAGTTTCTTCCCGAAAACATCATAGTCGGCGTGGACGGAACGTTTGTTGTTGATTGGCTGAAAGCAAAGCAGGGAAACGCCCTTGCGGACGCGGCGAGGACATATATCGGTTTCTGCCTTAAACACAAGACCGAGAGCGCGGAAAGGTATCTAAAACTTTACTGTGAGAAAACAAAAGCCGACAGCAAGGAAATAAGAGAGTGGATACCCGTTATTGCGGCGGCACAGCTTAAATTCAAGCGTCCCGATGAGAGGGAATTTCTGCTTACTTGGCTGGACGTTGCTGAAACGTTATAAAAATAAAAAATGCCTGTCCGCAAAGACGATAGTTTATGTGGACAGGCTTTTATTTTGAAAGGCGATCAAGATATGAAATGTTATCTTTGTCCGAGAAAGTGCAAAGCTAACCGCGAAAACACGCTCGGTTTCTGCAAAATGACAAACACCGTCAAAGCGGCACGTGCCGACTTGCATTTCTGGGAAGAACCCTGCATTTCGGGCAAAAACGGAAGTGGAGCGGTGTTTTTTTCGGGGTGCGTTATGAAGTGCGTTTATTGTCAGAATTATGACATAAGCTCGGAGAACTTCGGCGCAGATATAACGACCGACCGCCTTTCGGAGATATTTCTTGAACTACAGCAAAAAGGCGCGCATAACATAAACCTTGTAAACCCTACGCATTTTGTTCCTCAGATAATAAAGGCGCTTAAAACGGCTAAACAAAACGGACTTAAAATTCCTGTTGTGTACAACAGCGGGGGATATGAGAGAATCGAAACATTGAGGGCGTTAAACGGGCTTGTGGACATTTATCTTCCCGACGTAAAGTATTTTGATGATGAAACAGCTTTGCGGCTCTCAAACGCTCCCGATTATTTCAACACCGCGATGAACGCCGTTTCGGAAATGGTGCGACAAACGGGAAAGCCCGTGTTTAACGGAGATATTCTTATCAGGGGAACAGTCGTAAGACATCTCGTTCTGCCCGGTCTTTACAAGGATTCGATAAAGGTCATAAACGCAGTCGCCGAGCGGTTTAAGGGCGAGATACTGTTCAGCATTATGAGCCAGTATACGCCGCTCGGTTTGGTAAAGACCGACGAGCGTTTTAAAACGCTGAACAGGCGGATAACAACTTTTGAATATCAAAAAGCGCTTGACGCGGTAATAGCGGCGGGGCTTAACGGCTATATGCAGGAAAAAAGCTCAGCAAAAGAGGAGTATACGCCGATATTTGATCTCACTGGAATTACGGATAAAGTTGAGGTGGAAAATTTTTTATCATAAGAGCATTTGATTTCACGCTCTGAGGTAAATGCATTTTTAAGGTTGCTCCCCGTACAAAACATCTCTATAAGATTGACTTTTCAAAGCACGGCTTTGAAAAGTCAATGTGGGGAAAACTCTTGTTTTCCCCACACCCTTTAGCGCTAATTGCGGATTGCGGGGGCTTTGCCCCCGCGCCCCCACCAGAGGGAAAAAATTTTTTGAAAAAAATTTTTTCCCTCTGGACTCCCTTTTCAAAAAACTTTTGTGCGCCGCCCGTTTGGCGGTTTTAAATTTAAAGCAATTTGCCGCTCAAAACAAATTTTGGTCTATTAAAAATCTAACTTCCTACTGCGATAATCACACGCCTCAAACGACTAACAATTGAAGAGAAAAAATTGCGGAAAGGAGCGTCTGAATGGATAACGGTGAAAGTAGCTACCGCCGTTACCTTGACGGCGACGACAGCGGGCTTTCGGAAATAGTTGAAACGTACAAGGACGGTCTTATTCTTTATATCAACACATTCGTAAATAATTTCTGCACCGCCGAGGAGCTTGCCGAGGACACTTTTTTCAGGCTGATAACCAAAAAGCCGAGGTTTTCGGGAAAGTGCGGCTTTAAAACATGGCTGTATGCAATAGGCAGAAACGTTGCTGTCGATTACATAAGGCACAGCTCAAAGCTTTCAAACACGCCTATCGACGATATGGAAAACTATATTTACGACGGTCAGTGCCTTGAACAGTCGTACATCAAAGAAGAACGCAAGATAACGGTTCATAAAGCGCTTTCAAAGCTCAAGCCCGATTACAGGCAGATCTTGTGGCTCATCTACTTCGAGGAGCTTTCCAACAAGGACGCCGCAAGGATAATGAAAAAGTCCCCGCGCCAGATAACCGACCTTTTGTATCACGCAAAGCTTTCTCTCAAAAACATTCTCACAAAGGAGGGTTTTAATTATGAAAACATCTGAAGAAATGACAAAAAGCCTGCTTAAACGCAGAGATGAATATCTGACAGCGCAAAGGCGCAGAAGAGCGACAGCCGTGAAAATAGCGTCGGCGGGCTCTGTGACCTGCTGTGTTGCCGCGGCGGCAGTTGTGGGAGTAAATGTCCTGCGGCAGAAAAATACTCCCGACATCACGCCCGTTGTTTCAACGCCCGACGCTAACCAAAATTTAAACAACACCGCTTCCGACAACTCTCAATTGTCAAACGATAACTCATTGTCAAGCACACCCGAAATACCCGAAAATGTTATCTGGTCGCAGAGCAGTACGGGCGGTGTAAGCATTTCCGAAAGCGTATGTATGGAATTATGGCACGGAAAGCCGGTGTCGTATGAATTAACATATGAGTTTGAAAAACATGACGCCGACAGCATTTTCGCGGTGTCATTACTGACAGGGTGGAGCCGTGACTATGTTTACAACGGCAGAAAGATAGGTGAAATACTCGATGAACAATCCGAACTCGGAAATAAAATTGAGAAACTCGAAGAGTTCTTGACAACTTATGACTATGTAATGGAGCAGGAAGAGGTTCAACACCTTACGTCGGGAGATGAAACGGAGATATTGAACACTTATGTAGACAACGGCGAGACAGTTATGGAAACATTAAAATCATTAGGGGATTATATAACGGACGGGAAGTTTGACAGAGAAAAACTTGAAGCCGACATTGAGGCAGGAGATAAAGTTCTTCAAAGTCTGTATGATGAAATAAATGCAGCCATAAAGTTGGCGCGTGAAGCCGTTTATGAAAATACTTTGTCCGAACTTAAAGCCAAAAACATTCCGTTTGAACTTCGCGAATTAACGTATGATGACAGAAACGGCATCATAATTTTCATCTCGGAAAACGACCTCGCAAACCTCGAACTAAGCGAACAGGAACATATTACTTTCGGCTTGGCAGGCAAAAACACAAATGGCGAGTATATTGTACAGGAAGTAATTGACGCTTAAAGATTTTGGGGAAACTTTAAGAAGAAAAAAAGAGGTAAGAATTGAAAGGCTGTCGGTCTTTTTCTTACCTCTTTTTTTCCATAAGAGCATTTGATTTCACGCTCTGAGTTTTTTCTTTCTTTAAGCTCTTTTCCGCACAAAACATCTCTGTAAGATTGCCGTTTCAAATGCTTGCATTTGAAACGGCAATGTGGGGAAAACTCTTGTTTTCCCCACACCCTTTAGCGCTATTTTGCGATGTTTCGCGGCTTACGCCGCGACCAAAGGGAAAAAATTTTTTGAAAAAAATTTTTTCCCTTTGGAATCCCTTTTCAAAAAACTTTCGTGCGCCGCCCGTTTGGCGGTCTGGATATAAAACGTTGTTCGCCGCTCAATACAACTTTTATCCTCTAAAAGCGGCTACCTTTACTGAATACTGTTCATTGTATACTGTCAACTGACTACAGGCGCGGTCGGATAGTGGAAACGTTTTTCCTCTTTCGTCCGCCGCGCAAGCGGCGGCACATAAAAGTTTTGGAAAGGGGGTTCAAGGGGAAAAACCTTTTTCAAAAGGTTTCCCCCCTTGCTTTCCTTTTAACATGCGCCATAAAGATAAGGCAAAGTATTATCTGAATGAAAGACGCGATCGGCGTGCTCAGACCTATCAGGAACAGCGAAACATCGGGTATCCTGCTCATAAGAAACACCACGGGTATCCTCACCGCTACAGCCCCGACCAGACCTTGTATCATAACAAACAGCGTGTTCCCGCAGCCGTTGTAATAGCCGATAAAACAGAACAGAATTGACGTCTGCAACACGTCTATTGCATAGGCTTTCAGATATTCGTGCGCGTTTGCAATTACTATCCCGTCATTTGAGAATATCCCCGCCAGCAGGTCGCCTCTGAAAAACGCCAGCGCCGCAATAACTATCGCTATACAAAGCGAGGTAACTATTCCGTATTTCAGCGAAGAATCGGCTCTGTCGCGATAGCCCGCGCCTATGTTCTGTGCGACAAACGCCGAAATTGCCTGGGAGAATGCCGACGGCACAAGCATAATGAACGAGCAGACCTTTTCGGCTATCCCCACTCCCGCCGACGCGTTTACATTTATCGCGTTTACTATCATCATGATTACCAAAAATGAAATTCCGACCAGAAATTCCTGCAAGGCAATGGGAAATCCGAGCTTTAAAATTTTGGCAATAAACCCGTCAAAGCGTATGTAATTTTTGTGGAATTCAAACGGAAGTTCCCTGTTTTTCAGCATTAAAACGGAAACGACAACGCTTATTGCCTGCGAAATAACTGTCGCAATTGCCGTTCCCATTGCTCCGAAACCAAGCCATGCCGCGAAAACAAGATCCCCGATTATGTTGCATACACAAGCGATAAGCACGGTAAAAAGCGGAGTTTTCGAGTCGCCTATTCCTCTGAATATCGCGCCTATCAGGTTGTAGAAAACAATAAAAACCGTTCCTATCCCGCAGACGCGGATATAATCGCAGGTCTTTGAGTATGCCTCTTCGGGAGCTTGTAAGACTGTTGCAAGACCCTCGGTGCAGAATATGAGAATAATCGACAGCACTACCCCCAAAAGCAAAAACAGCACAATTCCCGCGCCGATAACTTTTCCCGCGTCATCTTTTCGCTTTGCGCCTATCTTCTGCCCGACAAGGACAGTAACGCCTACCGTAAGTCCCGTTATTACCATTGTCACCGTCTGCATGAGCGTGCTCCCCGTAGACACCGCCGAAACATCAGCCGTTGTCGCGAATTTCCCGACTATCAGCAGGTCTACGCCGCCGTAAAGCGACTGCAAGAAAAGCGCCGCCATTATTGGCAGCGAAAATTTTATAAGCGCGGGAAGAACTTTCCCGCTCAAAAGGCTGTTTTCTTTCATGTATTAACTCCGATTTTTGTTCAACTGACAAGAGGTAAGCTGTAAATTCGGGGAAATTTAAGATCTGCTGTTCACAACAGGTTTCCCCCAAAACTCTCTTTGTCATTCAAAAGCTCTTTTAGGATTGAGATTTTCAAAATATGATTTTGAAAATCTCAATGTGGGGAAAACTCTTGTTTTCCCCACACCCTTTAGCGCTTGCTAACGCGATGGGGGCGCTGCCCCCATACCCCCGCCAGAGAGGGAACTTTTTTGAAAAAAAGTTCCCTCTCTGGACTCTCCTTCAAAAAACTTTCGTGCGCCGCCTGTTTGGTGGTTTGGAAATCAAACGTTGTTCGCCGCTCAAAACTTATTTCGGTCTCTAGACTCCAGCCGACCGCATGATTACTTTTCCGAGCAGAACTTTACTTCCTTACCCTCAAGTATCATATTCGTTGTCCTGACCGCGCACATCTTTCCGCACATCGAGCAGGTGTGCCTGTCCGCGGGCGGGCAGCTCTCAAAATACGCTCTTGCCTTTTCGGGATCCGCGCATATCTCAAACATCTTATCCCAATCGACCGCGTGGCGCGCCTCCGCCATCTCATTGTCCTTGTCCCTTGCATGCGGAACGCCCTTTGCAATATCCGCCGCATGAGCCGCTATTTTGCTCGCAATTATTCCCTCTTTAACGTCCGACAGATCGGGCAGCCTTAAATGCTCCGCGGGAGTTACATAGCACAGAAAATCCGCTCCGCTCACCGCGGCAATTGCCCCGCCTATCGCGGAAGTTATATGGTCATACCCCGGGAAAATATCCGTAACGAGCGGACCTAAAACATAAAACGGCGCGTTGTGGCAAATGCGCTTTTCTATCTGCATATTCGCCGCAATTTCATTCATCGCCATATGCCCCGGACCTTCAACCATAACCTGAACATCTTTCGCCCATGCGCGCTCGGTCAGTGCGCCAAGCTCTATAAGCTCGGCTATCTGTCCCGCGTCGGTGCTGTCGTCTATACAGCCGGGGCGCAGAGCGTCGCCGAGCGAAATAGTAACGTCATACTCGCGCAGTATATCAAGCACGTCGTCGTAAAACTCATAAAACGGGTTCTCGTTTCCCGTCATCATCATCCAGGCAAACAAGAGCGAGCCGCCTCTTGAAACAATGTTCATCTTGCGCGGGTCGCGTCTGAAGGCGTCTATGGCTCTGCGGTTTATGCCCGCGTGAATTGTCATAAAGTCTACGCCCTCTTCGGCGTGAGCTCTTACGACTTTAAGAAAATCCTCCGCTTTTATTTCGAGAAGGTCTTTGTCAAGATAACCTATCGCGTCATACATAGGTACAGTGCCTATCATTGCGGGAGATTTAGCTATAAGCTCCCTGCGAAAAGTATTAGTCTTACCATAGTTCGACAGATCCATAATTGCCTCTGCGCCGAACTTTATGGACATATCTACCTTTTGCATTTCAAGGTCGTAGTCCTTCGCATCGCCCGAAATGCCTAAGTTTACGTTTATCTTTGTGCGAAGACCGCCGCCAATGCCTTCAGCGGAAAGGGAAGTATGATTTACGTTTGCGGGAATGGCGATCTCTCCCGTCGCGACCTTTTCGCGTATCTTCTCTGCGTCCCAATATTCTTTCTCCGCGACAGTTTTCATTTCGGGGGTTATTATCCCTTTCTTTGCCGCCTCCATTTGTGTTTTGTAATCTCTCATTGCCATATCTCCTTTGATTTATAGTTTATCCCAATAAGCGTAAAAATGATTTACGGGACTGTGTCCTTTTCCGACAGTATATGAATTTTCAATTGCCTTCGTTATATAATCCTTTGCGGAAATGACAGCCTCTTTTAGTGTAAAGCCCTTTGCCATACCTGCCGCAATTGCCGAAGACAGCGTACAGCCTGTTCCGTGGGTATTCTGCGAGTTTATCATTTTCTGTTTTATAAGAACTGTCTCTTTCCCGTCAAAAAGAACGTCTTCCGCCTCGGACGACTTCAGATGACCGCCTTTTAATAAAACCGCTTTAGATCCCATTGAACATAGCTTTTTTGCCGCCTCGCACATATCCGAAACGCTTTCTGTATCCATTCCCGTAAAAGCCTCTGCCTCGGGAATGTTCGGCGTTATAAGATCAGCGACAGGGAAAATATGTTCCTCATAAGCCTTTGTCGCTCCGTTTGCGCTTAGCACTCCGCCGCTTGTCGCTTTAAGCACCGGATCGCAAACCACAAAAGGCGGCTTGTAATATTTCAGCCTTTCCGCGACAACTTCGATTATATCAATCTCCGGCAGCATTCCGAGCTTTACCGCGTCTACCCTCATATCCTCGAAAACTGCGTTTATCTGATTTCTGACTTCATCACTCGGAACATTATAAACGGAAATGACCTTCGAGGTATTTTCAGCAACAACGGAAGTTATAACGCTCGCCCCGTAACACCCGTGTGCCGCAAAGGTCTTAAGATCTGCCTGTATCCCTGCGCCGCCCGAACAGTCCGAGCCTGCTATAGTAAGACATATTTTTACTCCCATAAGATCCATTTCCTTTGACAAATTCTTAATATTATTTTTGCCTGTGAGCAGTAATTATTGTTGAACTTCCCGCGTTTATCGTTATCAAAACGTTTCCTGCTGAAAAATAGAAATTCTTTCCGACCCGCGATATTTCGCCTCCCGCTCGCCCTTTCAGATACTCAACGGGTTTGGTATTTTCGGATAAATTAAGGTTTTTTCTTATACGTTCTTCGCCGAGCTTTGTTGTATGGAGCTTATCAATAACAATAAAAAACTCATTTTTCGTGTTCATTTTACGATCTCCCGAGCTATCTTCTTAAGGACTCTCGCGGACTTTTCGATATCATCTGCGCCGAATATAGCCGAAACCACGGCTATACCCTTTATGCCGCAGCCTTTAAGCGTAATAGCGTTCTGTGCCGTTATGCCGCCTATAGCTACAGCGGGGATCTTTACGGAAACCGTTATTTCCCGAAGTTGCTCTGCGGTTATCCTTATAGCGTCCGTTTTGGTGGGGGAGGGGAAAACCGCTCCCACGCCGATATAGTCCGCGCCTTGTTCCTCTGCTGAAATAGCCTGTTCAACGGTCTTTGCGGTTGCTCCGACAATAAGCTCTTTTCCGAATTTTTCGCGTATCTCTTTTACGGGCATATCCGAAAGTCCGACATGAACTCCGTCCGCTCCGCTCCTGAGCGCAATAAAAGGATCATCGTTTATTATGAGCGGCGCTCCGTATTTGTGACATAACGGCACAAGCTCCTTTGCTAAAGACACTATCCCGTCCTCCCCGAGTTTTTTTTCGCGTAGCTGGATAATTGTAGCGCCTCCTAAAAGTGCGCGTTCGACCTGCTCGAAAAGGGGCATAGCGGTGTATGAGCTGTCGGTTATGGCATAAAGAAACAACTGTTTTTCCGAAAATGTCAATTTCGCTTTCCTGCCTTCCTGCTCATAAAATAACAACTTTGCAATAATCATATATATTCTATCACTTTTTTACATAATTGTCAAGTACGGACTCTTAATTTAAAAGATGAATAAAAAACTATTGACAAATTTTACATATTGTAGTATAATAATTTTAATTGCGGATTTAAAGAGCTGTCCGTATTGGTTAGTAACGATGGATATAAATGGAGGTAAATTATGTTTTGTCCGAACTGTGGAGAACAGTTGAGCGATGACGCTCAGTTCTGCGGCGCTTGCGGAGCAAAGATAGGCGAGAACAATGAAAGTGCCGAAAACATTGCAAATGTCGGGAATACCGAAAACGTTGCCGTAAATCAGGAAGAACCTCAGAACACAGCCGATAACGGTATTACTGCTGCCGATATAGCAAACAAGGCAAAGGCTGTCGGAGAAGAGGCGCTAAACAAGGCGAACGCTGTCGCAGATTCTGCTACGGCTGCCGTAAAGAAGTTCGTTCCGGGAGTAAATAAAACGATCCTGCTTATTGCGTGCGCGGCTCTGTTGGTAATAATAGTTGTAGCAATTATCATTATTGCAAATCTTGCAGCGAACAAGCCGTCTTTTTCATTTGACAGAGTGCCTCATTCTCTTTATGCTGCTGAAAATGATGATGGCGAGCTTGTACTTTTCCTTGACGGAAAAGAATTGAAAAACTCGGACGACGTTTCCTATTCGTCAAGTTCCGTGGCGTTTGCTTATAACTGCAATGCATTTGTTTACGGCGGCGACCTTTACAAGATCGACGGCGACAAGTTCACTCTTGTAAAAGAAGATGTTGAAGATGTCGTGGTTTCGTCAAACATGAATGCTTTAGCTTATGCCTGCGATGATGAAGTGTTCATTTATAAGGACGGAAAGGAAACAAACGTCTATACCGTTGACGGCAGCGTCAGTAGTCTTGTTATTTCTCCGAACGGAAACGCTGTAGGTATAAATGTTCGCGAGGACGGCGAATATGTTTCGTATGTTTCAAAGGGCTCAAAGGCAAATAAATTCTCTGATGAATTGGAAGTAGGCATTATAAGCGATGACGCGTCAATAGTGTATTGTGGTGATGACAATGAGCTCCACGTTGTAAAGAACGAAAAGGCAGACGATTCTGTAAGAATTGAAAAAACTGTAGGAAATATCATCGCTATGTCAAAGGACAACAAAAAGCTTATTTATACGACATCGGGCGGAACATACTATTATGCTCCCGGTCTTAAAGATGACGAGCCTGTAAGAATAAGCAAAAACGGCGTTACTCCGATATTCCCTGTAGGCACAAACGGACTGCTCGATGATTTCAGGAGCTTTTTGGGCTATGAAAATTATTCCGTAAAGAAATACACATTAAAGGGCGATGAGTTTGAAAGTTATACTGTTGCAAGCAGCGTTTCGTCCTACAGACTTTCTTCCGACGGAAACAAGCTCTTGTATGCGAAGAGCGGCAGCCTTTATGTAAAGGACACAAGAAACGAAAATTCCGAGGCGACAGAAGTTGTCGAGGATCTGTACGGATCAAGCTATTATTATGCAAACGCAGATCTTTCAAAGATCTACGCATTTAATGATGATGACGATCTTGTATTCTCCGACGGAAAATCGAACAAGACCACAAAGATAGATACCGATGTTGATAATATTGTAGTAAGCGCAGACGGCGTTTGCTGTTATGTAAAGGACGACACCCTTTATACGACGAGCGGCGGTTCTAAAGGCTCAAAGGTCGATAAGATGAACGACGTCACTTCAATAAGACTCAATAACTATTCGATATTCTATGTATGGAACGACGACACGCTCTATGTCAGCACCAACGGCAAGAACTTTACAAAGACAAGCGTTGCCGAATAAAATTCAGACTGAAGATTATTTATAGCGTATAGTTAGTTAGGGTATCCGTTTTTCGGATACCTTAACTTTTTTCACTGTATACTTCTGACGGAGGATTTTTTTAATTTGTAAGAATAATTATAAAAAATGTGTTGAAAACTAATTCGGTTTGTGATATAATTATATTGGTTATATGTATGTAATTTATTGACAACATTTTGTGAAATAACAGGGCGGAGGTGTTGCGGTATGAAATGCGCTTTGTGGCTTAACAGGCAAAAAGTTTATTCTGCCGAGGAAATTCGCGATAATCTCGATATTGCGTCGCTTTGCGGCTATTTTGCCGCAGGGAGCCTTGTCGAGTGGCTGAAAGAGCATAACGGCGAGGAATACGCCGCAGAACTTGAAAAAATATCGCCCAAAGACCCGAAACTTACGGAAAAGCTCGAAAAGGTCTTTGGAGGACAGCCCGTTTCATATAAAACATTCGGCGGCTCCGAGGTCAAGGCACCTTTGCCTGTGGGGAGCGCACAAATTATACAAAGCTCGGCGTTCGGCTCGGCGCGCCTTCCTGCTTTAGGCTCTGCGCCTTTCGGCTCGGCAAAAGCAGGCGCTCGCTTTATGATGCACGGTTCTCGCGGGATAGGTAGCTTTTCGCGCTATACGTTTTCATCGGGGCTTTTGAGGATAGGCTGGCGCTCGGGGAGTTTTGGATATTTTGGGAGCTTTGGCTATTTCGGCAGTTTCAGCTATGAGTGGGAATGGGAATGGGAGCAATTTTTCGCTAGGTTCGGCTTGTTTTATTCCACAAGCTTTTCATATGGCAGCGCTCGTTCATTTTTGCAAATGCTCGGCAAGAATTTCGGCTCTTACCGTTTCGGCAGCCTGAGAGCGCGTTATTTCAGGAGTGGAGTTTATTTTAAATACGGCAGCGGAATGGGTTCATTTCGTTCAATGCTTTCGTCGCGCATGACAATGCCCGACAGCGACGAGTATGACAGGATCCTTATGGAATGTGTGTTCGGCTGTAGATTAAACGGCTACGGCTACGGCATACATAACATTTGAGATATAATGGTTATGGTGTGTTTGATATTTTGGTAATTTTGAAAGGGAGTTATTATGGCAAAATTTATCAGCAGGACATTGGTATTTCTCGCATTGCTTATCGCGGGCGGAATATTTTTGTTTACGAGTATTCGTGAAAAGGTCGAATGGGATAAGCCCCACGGCGATCTTGAAACAATAACGGAAAGAGAGCTTTATGACGGAAAGATAGTCGAGGGCGAGATATACGACCTGTTCGACGAGTTTGCGTATACGGCGGAATATGATACGACGCTTGGCATACAGACAAGCAAGGAGCGCACGACCGACAGATATTTTGCGTTGCCGCTTACATATGCTGTGGATGAGGGAAGATGGTTCTTTATCGCGATATCTTCGAGAAATTCGAGCGAGCTGAGGACGCTGGAAAAAATCGAAAACGAAACGCTCGATTATTATTTTGAAGATGTATTGCTTGATGATTACACCACAACGCATTTTGTCGGCAGAGTACAAAAGCTCGACAAAGAGTATCTCGGCTTTTTCAGAGAGTACATAGGGGAAATGTTTGATGTTTCGGGCAGCGGGCTGGACGAATATTGCGCGCCGTATGTCCTCGAAAGCTATACAAATCCGAACAGCGCTGTTATAGGGATAGTAATAGGCGCGATACTTGTTTTTGCAGGACTTGTCGGCATGGCATTATCTATTATCAGAAAGGGTTTAACAGGAGCTTAAAATGAAAAAGACCATTGGGGTTTTTGTCGCTTTTGCGGCGGCGCTGTTATTGGGAATAGCGGCGATAGTCATAGGAGCATGCGGAGAAAACGGAGTTTTCGGCGGGTATACGGATATTTCCGAGCTTACGAAGGAAAACGCCGAAGAGGGCATGACGGTAAAAGGACTTGTATACGGTATCTGGGATAAGTATGCCGTACATGAAAAAGAAGAAGGCGGAGAAAAAAAGGTCATTTCCGAATCTTATACCATGGTCATGCCGTATTCTTATGATGAAGAATCCCCCGTATTTATCGGCATTTCTTCCGGCGACAGCAACGAGCTTTCTTCACTTGAACAAATGAGAAGTGAGACAGAGGGAATAATAACCGACTCTTCCTCCGAGGAAAATCATACAACCATGATTTTCAGAGGCAAGCTCAGAAAGCTTGACGAAGGAGAGCTTTCCTTCCTAAAGGTTTCTGTAGCTACTCTTGTAGGCGTTACGGAAGAAAACGCAGAAGAATATATCGTGCCTTATGTTATCGAAAGTGACAAGTACAGTCCCTTTATGTTTGTGCTTATTTCGGGGATAGTGCTTGCGGTCATAGGACTTGGCGGAGTGCTTGTTATGATATTGAAGGACATCGGCGAGGACAACGGATAAATGAACGCAATTCACATTTCCTCGTTTGCTCCATCAAGGGCAAAGGGAATAAAAGAGCTTTTTGTCGAGGACTTCGACCTGTATTGTACGGCGCTTTCGGCGCTACAGTGGCGAAAGCTCGGCGGGAGCATAACCATGTGCTGTGACAGCTTTTATGCCGAGTATTATGAAAGAATAGGTTTCGGCAAAGTCTGGGACAGTATAAGCTGCAATATTCCCGATGATATAGAAGGCATCGACCCGAAAATGTTCTGGGCAGGGGCAAAGCTGCTTGCGCTCAAAAAGGCTGACGCGCCGGTGGTTATGATAGACACGGACTTCATCGTTTGGAAACTTCCCGAATTTAAAGATGAAATTATTGCGGCACACCGCGAGGAATTGTCGGAGGACATCTATCCCGACCTGTCGTTTTTCGGTGCGGAAAACCATATAATACCCGATTTCAGCGAGAGCGTCCTTCCGCTCAATACCGCGTTTTTGTACATTCCCGACAATGATTTCAAGGAGTTTTACACCTCCCAGGCTATAGCGTTTATGAAAAACGCAAAGCGCTGTGACGACTACCTGAAATACATGGTGTTTGCGGAGCAGAGGCTGCTTGCAATGTGCGCGGATTATACGAACACGCCCGTTAAAACTCTTCTGGATAAGGACAGCCTGTTCTTCCCGCAGGACAGTTATACACATCTCTGGGGAGCAAAACAGGCTATGCGCGACGAAAGCGAGCTTAGAAAGGAATTTATCGACCGCTGTAAGCGCAGGATATTAAATGATTTTCCCAAATATTCCTATTTGATCGACAATATAGAAAGAACAGGACGTTAGTAAATTGAACTTTTTTAAAGGGGTTGGATTTATGACATTACAGCAGATAATCGACGACAGCAGGAGAATAGTATTTTTCGGAGGCGCGGGCGTTTCGACCGAAAGCGGCATACCCGATTTCAGAAGTGTAGACGGCTTGTATAATCAGAAGTATAAATTCCCGCCCGAACAGATAATTTCCCACAGCTTTTTTGTGGAAAATCCCGAGGAGTTTTACAGGTTCTACCGCGACAGAATGATATTCCCGAATGCAAAGCCGAACGCCGCGCATTTAAAACTTGCGGAGTGGGAGCAAAAGGGGATATTGTCCGCGGTCGTAACGCAGAACATCGACGGACTTCATCAGATCGCGGGAAGTAAAAATGTTATCGAACTTCATGGCAGCGTACACAGAAACTATTGTACAAGGTGCAGAAAATTCTATCCTCTTTCGGCAATAACACAAAGCAGCGGTGTTCCACGCTGCGACTGCGGAGGAATGATAAAGCCCGATGTGGTATTGTATGAGGAGAGCCTGAACAGCGCCGATATCGACAGGGCAATAACCGAAATCGAAAACGCCGATACGCTCATTATCGGCGGAACTTCGCTCGTAGTATATCCCGCGGCGGGATTTGTGAGATATTTCAGAGGAAAACACCTTGTGGTTATAAACAAAAGCGAAATATCCGTCAGCGGCGCGGAGCTTGTCATAAACGACAGTATCGGAAAGGTACTCGGAGAACTGAAATAATACGAAAGGAAGATGAACCATGGACAACGTCCAGACCGTTACATATCAATGTCCTAACTGTAACGCTCCTCTTGAATTTGACGCACATTCGGGAAAGTTCAAGTGCTTTTACTGTGACAGTACCTTCACCGACAAAGAGATTGAAGATATTTTCGGAAAACGCGACGAAAAAGTTGACCTTGATACAGCAGAACCAGAACTCACCGAAGACCAGGCTATGCAGGAAGAATTTTCGGGACAGAGCGCGCTTTACAATTGTCCAAACTGCGGCGCGGGAGTTATATGCGACTCGCTCACATCTTCTACCAGATGTCATTTCTGCCATACGCCCGTAGTGCTTTCGGGAAGACTTTCGGGAGAATATAAACCCGATGTGCTCATTCCTTTTGCCGTTACAAAAGAACAGGCGCGCGCGAAATTCGATGATTTTACAAGGGGCAAATTTTTCCTGCCGAAAGATTTCACTTCCGAGGCGCAGATAAACAACCTTTCCCAGCTTTATGTTCCTTACTGGCTCAAAAGCGGTCTTGTAGATGCAAGGCTCAAGGCTATCGGAAAAAAGGTCAGATCCTGGACCAGCGGAAATTATCGCTATACCAACACGAAAGAATACGATGTCGAGAGAGAAATGGAGCTCGCGTTTATAAGAGTTCCCTGTGACGGGTCTAAAAGAATAGACGATGGGCTTATGGAAAGCATAGAGCCGTTTAACTATACCGGCATAAAGCCGTTTTCAATGTCGTATTTGTCGGGCTGTCCCGCGGAAAAATATGACGTAAAGAAAGAAGAGGCAGCTCAGAGAATAGACCAGCGCGTAAGAGAGGCCTCCGAAACGGAGCTTAAAAAAACCGCCATGAATTATTCCAGCCTCGAATCCCTTCAGATAAACACAAGCTACCGCAACGCACAGTATGTATACGCTCTTCTTCCTGTGTGGTTCTTGAATTATCAGTATAAGGGAAAGGATTATTCGTTTGTTATAAACGGACAGACGGGACTTACTTTCGGACAGCTCCCCGTCAGCGGTTTGAAACTCGGTCTTGTTTCGGCGGCGATATGCCTTGCCGTGGCGATAGTTGTCTTTTTGATAGGGGGTATGCTCTTTGGCTAAAAGAAAACCCTGTGCGGCATTGTGCGCAATTTTGGCTATAGTCATTCTGCTGTTCCCACTGTTTGGTTTTAAGGCAGGAGCCGAGTCATACAGAACGGTGCTTAGCGATCTGGACAACTGCCTTACTCAAGCGGAAGAAGACGCGATCTCGGCAAAACTCGCCGAGGTTTCGCAAAAGGTCGGCATAAATATCGGTATTGTCATAACCGCCGAGCTTTTAAATTCAAACGGACATCATATAAGTCACGAGGTGTATTCGGAAAATTTCTGCAATGAAAATTTCGGAGAGTACAGCGATTCTATCGTCTTGCTTTTGTTCAATTCCCACGACAAGCCCGAATATGAATTCGCCGAAGATGATATGTACATGTACGGCAAAGCCGACGAGCTTTATTACGAAAGGTCGCAAAAAATCTGGGACACGATATACGACGCCGTTCTTAGCCATAATGTAAAGTCGGATCTTCCGAGCGAGCCGAATGTTTATAAGGATTACAGTTCTGCAAGCTATTATGTAGGCTGTATGAACTTCTGTAAAGCTCTCGAAAGATACGGAGATCCCGCTAACGCATTCTGGATAGGAGTTCAGGAGTTTATTCTGGAGCATATAGGAATGTTGTTCATCGGGCTTATAATAGGTGCAATAGTAGCGGTCGTTATCTTTACAAACACAAAGAAATCGTATTCAAAGAAAGCGCCTATAAGCGCGACGCAGTATATAGACAAAAACAGGAAAAATATCGTTGGAAGTGAAGACCGGTTCATACGCGAATACACCACCAGCTATCGAATAGATACCTCGTCTTCTTCGGGCGGAGGCAGAAGTGGCGGCGGTCACAGCGGTGGCGGCGGTCATCACAGCGGCGGTCACCACAGATAACGCTTATAGTAAAAAAGAGGGTTTCCGAAAACATTTGGAAACCCTTCATATACTGCATATAAAGCCCCATCTACGTCGTCAGAAACCCCACGGCAGGCACAAAGCCTAGCCGTAGGGTTTCTTCCTAGTATCTGGGGCTTTCTCTACAGTCTGAAGTTTGAATTTTTATACAAGCTGAGGATTTCCGCAAACATTCGGAAATCCTCTTTTGCGTGTAAAGATCATACTCCCGGCTTTTCGGGCGGCTGTACAGATGGCTGCTGCGATACCGGAGCAGCGATATTCTGGCGCAATATGCGTATATCGTTGAGATCCTTCTGTAGAAGTTCTTCTATTCGCATAAGCATTTTATCGGCAAAAGCGTCGGTAGACGCGCGAAGGTCGGAGCATTGTGCCTCGGCGCTCCCTATGACTTCAGTCGCGCGGCGACGGGCCTCTTTAAGTATATCGGATTCGTCGATAAGCTGATTTCTGCGTTCTTCTGCCTTTCTGATTATGCTTTCAGCCTCGCGCTCTGCATCGCCGACAATACTGTTCTTGTCCTCAACGACCTTTTGCGCCTGACGTATTTCCATAGGCAGAGCCATTCGCATATCGCTTATGATCTCGCTTATTTTTCCGACGTCTACCATACTTTTCTTTCCGAACGGAACGGGTGTTGCTGAGTTTACAACATCGTCGAGTGCGTCGATAAGTTCCTGAATTGAATATGAGTTTTGCATAACTATTCCCCCTTAAATATTTACAAGTCCTGCTTTAATGCCGCAAGACGTTTTTTCTCCTCGAATTCGGCTTTTAGCCTTGTGCTTATTTCCTTATGTATTACCGACGGAACGTATTTTGAAAGATCTCCGCCGAACATTGCCACCTGTTTTACCATACTTGACGAAATGAACGTTGTATTAGCGCTCGCGGGGATAAACACCGTTTCCGCGCGGGGATTGAGATCCTTGTTTGTATGAGCCATCTGAAATTCATACTCAAAGTCCGATGTAGCTCTCAGTCCCTTTACTATAACGTCAACGTCCGAGCGCTGTGTGAAATAATCCGCCAACAGCCCGTCATAGCTGTCTATTTCGATGTTTTTCATTTCCATTGTAGCCTTTTCGAGCAGCGCTCTGCGTTCGGAAATTGAAAAGCTGTAGCTTTTGAGCGGGTTTATAAGTACAACTACAATGAGCTTGTCAAACATTGTCGAGGCTCGCTTTATTATGTCAAGATGCCCGTTTGTACAGGGATCGAAACTTCCCGGATAAATAGCTGTTTTCATATTTCGTCCTCCTCATTTTTCGGGATACGGTAAATTGAAACGCTAAGCCCTACATGCCGTAAAACTCTCACTATTTCAAACCGTCCGAGCTTTTTTGGTAGATTACATTCAGCCTCGTGTTCGCAGATGATAATTCCGCGCTCCGACATTTTCGGTTCAAGCAGCGGCAGAGCCTTCCCAATAAGCCCGCATCGATACGGCGGGTCAAGAAACGCAATGTCGAAAACTTCCGTTGTGCCTTTCAGAAACGCCGCAAACGGCTTTTGAACTATCGTCGAATATTCCCCGAACTTCACCCATTCTACATTCTGCCTTAAAACCTTTACCGACACCGCCGAGCTGTCCACAAATACCGCCTTTTTCGCGCCTCTGCTTATCGCCTCTATTCCGAGTTGTCCGCTCCCCGCAAACAGATCGAGAACGTTTGCCCCCTCAATGTCGAACTGAATAGCGCTGAACATCGCCTCTTTAACGCTGTCAAGAGTAGGTCTGACAGTATCCGTACCCTCGACGGTATTCAGCTTTAGCCCTTTTGCTTTTCCCGTAATAACTCTCATATCTCACCTTTTTGTGTAAAAAAGTCAAAATCTTTCCTGAATAAAGTCGTAAAGCTCCTTTGCTTTTTCTTCGCTTATCTTTGCGGCTTTTCTAAGCTGCTCGGTGTTCGCCTCTTTCATGGCGGCTTTTGTCTTGAACTCTTTCAAAAGCGCTCGCGCTTTCGCCTCACCTATGCCTTTGATTTCGGTAAGCTCCATTTCATACGTTTTCTGCTTGTGACGAACGCGCTGGAACGTTATTGAAAAGCGGTGCACCTCGTCCTGTATATTCGTAAGCAGCGCAAACAGCGCGCGGTTCGATTTAATTTCGATCTCCCCGCCTTCTTTGGCTATGGCGCGGGTGCGGTGCTTGCTGTCCTTTACAAGACCGAACAGCGGAACATTTATCTTCAATTCATCAAGAACTTCCGAAACCGCGGCTATATGCCCCTTTCCTCCGTCAAGAAGAATAAGGTCGGGCAGTGGCGAAAAATCCTCGTCGCCCTCTATATACCGCGTCATTCTGCGCCTTAATACTTCCTGCATACAGGCGTAGTCGTTCTGTCCGTTTACGGTTTTTATCGCAAACTTTCGGTATCCCGCCTTAAACGGTCTGCCGTTTCTGTAAACTATCATTCCTCCGACAACGCCCGTTTCCCCGAAGTTTGAAATATCATAGCTCTCGATGATATCGGGTATCTTATCAAGACCGAGCAATGTCTTTAAGTCTTCGAGCGCGGAAATTTCTTTCGCCGTTCTTCCCGTCCTCAGCGCTAAATATTCGCCCGCGTTCTTTTTTGCAAGGGCAATTTGCGCCGCTCCCTCGCCTCTGTGCGGAACGGTTATTTTAACATTGCGCTTGTTCTGCTCTTTTAAAAGTTCGGCAAGAAGTTCGCTGTCGTTCGGTTCTTCGTCAATGACTATCTCTTTGGGAACATCGTCGTTCCCCGAATAATAGTTCAAGAGGAAATCCCTGCGCATCTCCGCGCCCTCGTATTCCTCGCCGATAAAAAAGTTTTCTTTATCCACGAGCCTGCCGCCGCGGTATTTTATCACCGCAACGGACGCCTGACCTATATTCTGCGAAAGCGCGACAATATCCGTGTCGGTTTTTTCACCGAGTATCTTCTGCCTTGCGGACAGCCTCGAAATAGCGGCTATCCTGTCGCGCAGACGTGCGGCTTTTTCAAACTCAAGATTTTCCGCCGCCTTTTCCATTTCTTCCGTAAGTTCCGCAACGCTTGCCTTGTTTCCGCTCTTCAGATATTTTACAGCATCATCGACTATCTTTTTATATTCCTCCGAGGAAATTTTTCCCTCGCATACGCCCATGCATTTTTTTATATGATGATTAAGGCAGGGGCGCTCTTTTCCGAAATCTCTAGGAAATTTTCTGCGGCAGGTCGGGAGCATAAAGACCGTGTTTGTTTCCTCAACGGCATTTTTTATCGTGTACCCGCTTGTAAACGGCCCGATATACTCGGCGTTCTTATCGTCGGTATTAAACGAATATGATATTCTCGGAAATTCTTCTTTTGAAATTTTTATATAATTATAGCCCTTTACGTCCTTTAAGAGGATATTGTATTTGGGCTGGTGGAGCTTTATAAGACTGCATTCAAGTACCAGCGCGTCAAGCTCCGTCTGTGTTACTATAAAATCGAAATCAGCAATATTATCCACAAGTTTCAGCGTCTTTGCGGTATGCTGTGAATTGTGGTGGAAATATGTCGTAACTCGGTTTTTGAGCGCTTTTGCTTTTCCGACGTAAATTATTTTCCCGTTTTTGTCTTTCATAAGGTAAACCCCGGGCAAAAGCGGAAGTCTGTTTGATTTTTCGCGCAGAGCGGGAAGATGTTCGTTCAAGGTCTGACACCTCAAAAATTATTCACATTAGAAAAAAGTGTACATAAATCACATTAATTTTTCCTTATATTTATTATTTTATCACAAAAAATTAAATTTGTCCAGAATATATTTACTTTTTTATAAATTTTTAGTATAATAAGAGTAGAACCCATAAAAAAACCACAGATATGTAGGTTTTTTTTGGACAATTTGACTGTTTTTTTCAGGAGGAAAAAGTATGAGAGCGGTTGTTGCTGTAATAGGAAAGGACACTGTCGGTATCCTTGCAAAGATAAGCGGTATATGCGCACAGTACAGCGCGAACGTTATGGACGTTACGCAGACTATTATGCAGGATCTGTTTGCGATGACCATGCTTATTGACATAAGCAGGCTGTCGACAGACTATGCCGATTTTGCCGATAAGCTCAAAGCGACAGGCACAGAGATGAATTTGCAGGTACACGTTATGCATGAGGACATTTTCAACTCCATGCACAAAATTTAATCCACATACATTCGGGAGGATAAGAGGGTATAATGTTAAATACGGGCGATATTCTTGAGACCATAAAGATGATACAGGAGGAAAATCTTGATATCCGCACCATAACCATGGGTATTTCGCTGCTCGATTGTATAGACGGAAACGCGAATACAGCCTGTGAAAAGATCTATGAAAAGATGATGAGAAAAGCCGAAAAGCTTGTTAAAACGGGAGAGGATATTGAAAAACAATACGGTATCCCGATAATAAACAAGCGCATTTCCGTAACGCCTATTTCTATCGTTTCGGCGGCATCTTCCGCAAACGGGCAAAGCCCCGTTATCTATGCAAAGACCCTTCAGAAAGTTGCCGAAGGCACGGGAGTAAACTATATCGGCGGCTATTCGGCGCTTGTACATAAGGGATTTTCGGCGGGCGACAGAGAGCTTATAGACAGTATTCCCGAGGCTTTAGCGGAAACGAAAAACGTTTGTTCTTCGGTAAATATAGGCTCTACAAAAGCGGGAATAAACATGGACGCAGTCGCGCTCATGGGAAAAATAATCCGCGAGGCATCCGAAAAGACCGCCGCAGATCATTGTTTTGGCGCAGCGAAGATAGTCGTTTTCTGCAACGCCCCGGAGGATAACCCCTTTATGGCGGGAGCGTTCCACGGCGTAGGCGAATACGACACGGAAATAAACGTTGGCGTTTCGGGACCGGGAGTTGTCAGAGCGGCGCTGCAAAAATATCCCGACGCGAATATTTCGGAGATTGCGGACGTTATAAAAAAGACAGCGTTTAAGATAACCAGAATGGGACAGCTCGTCGGAACGGAGGCATCAAAGCGGCTCGGCGTTCCGTTCGGGATAGTAGACCTTTCGCTTGCGCCTACGCCTGCCGTGGGCGACAGCGTCGCGCATATACTCGAAGAGATAGGGCTTGAAAGCTGCGGCGCACATGGAACTACCGCGTGTCTTGCGATGCTGAATGACGCTGTTAAAAAAGGCGGCGTTATGGCGTCCTCTCATGTCGGAGGACTTTCGGGAGCATTTATTCCCGTTTCCGAGGACGCGGGAATGATAGACGCCGTAAACAGAGGGTCGCTTTCTGTTGAAAAGCTGGAGGCAATGACGGCGGTCTGCTCGGTAGGACTGGATATGATAGTAATTCCCGGCGACACGCCCGCAGACACGATTTCTGCAATTATCGCCGACGAGGCGGCAATAGGCATGGTAAACTCAAAGACAACGGCAGTCAGAGTTATCCCCGCGATAGGAATGAAAGAGGGAGAAACGCTGGAATTCGGCGGACTGTTCGGCTCGGGACCCGTAATGAAAGTAAGCCCGTTCAGCTCGTCTAAATTCATCTCTCGCGGCGGAAGAATACCCGCTCCGCTCCAGAGCCTGAAAAACTGACAGATCCGTATTTTATAAAAGGAGATAATTATGGATAAAAACAAACTGCTTGACCTTTTAAGACAGAACGCAAGGCTTTCAAATGCCGAGATCGCGGCAATGACAGGCGAAACGGAAGAAAATGTCGCAAACGGAATAAAGGCGCTCGAAGACGAGGGCTATATTATCGGATATTCCGCCATTATCGACGAGGAAAAAGCGGACGACAGCGGAGTTACGGCGGTCATCGAGCTTAAAATAACGCCGATAAAGGACAGGGGCTTTGACGACCTCGCGCATACTATTATGGAATTTGACGAGGTAGACAGCGTCTATCTTATGTCGGGAGCGTATGACCTTATGGTTACGATTTCGGGAACATCGCTCAGAAATGTAGCGCTTTTCGTTTCGGAAAGGCTCGCGGTATTGGACGGCGTGCTTTCAACGGCTACTCACTTTATTCTTCGCCGCTATAAAGAAAAACACCATATCTTCAACGAGGAAAAATACGACGACAGAAGTATGGTGTCTCCGTAAATGCTTAGTAAAGAGGTCAGAAGAAAATGAATTATGATGAAATTATCCCGAAGAAAATAAGGGATATACAGCCGTCGGGAATACGGAAATTTTTCGACATCGCACAGCATGTTCCCGATGTTATTTCGCTTTCCATTGGCGAACCCGATTTCAAAACTCCGTGGACGGTGAGAAAAGAGGCAATAAACATACTCGAGCGGGGAAAGACCGCTTATACCGCGAACAGCGGACTTATGCAGCTAAGAAAATCGGTCTGCGGATATCTCCATGATTTTATAAACACGGACTATGACCCCGAAAGCGAGGTAATAATAACCGTCGGAGGCTCGGAGGCTATTGATCTTGCGGTAAGGGCGCTTATAGAGCCGGGGTGTGAGGTGCTTGTGCCGGAGCCGAGCTTTGTGTGTTATTCGCCGATAGTAAGAATGATGGGTGGAACGCCCGTGCCGATTGTGACAAAAGCCGAGGATAAGTTCAGGCTGACGGCACAGGCGCTGAAAGAAAAAATAACCGACAGAACACGAATGTTGGTCTTGCCGTATCCTAACAATCCCACGGGCGCTGTTATGAGGAAAAACGACCTCGAAAGCATAGCGGAAGTTTTAAGAGGTACGAACATTATAGTAGCCTCGGACGAGATATATGCTGAGATGACCTATAACGGTATAAAGCATGTTTCAATTGCCGAAATTGACGGTATGAAAGAGCGCACTCTCGTTATAAGCGGATTTTCCAAGGCATACGCCATGACGGGCTGGAGGCTGGGCTATATTGCAGGACCGCAGCCCATAATAAAGCAAATGCTGAAATTACATCAGTATTGCATTATGTCAAGCCCTACCGTCAGTCAGTATGCCGCGATAAAAGCGATAGAGGACTGTAAGCCCGACGTTGTACACATGGTCGAAGAATACGATATGCGCAGAAGGCTTTGCGTAAAAGCGTTCAATGATATGGGCCTTGAATGCTTTGAACCCGAGGGAGCGTTTTATGTGTTCCCATGCATAAAATCAACGGGAATGTCAAGCGAGGAATTCTGCGAAAAACTTGTTTATGACAAAAAAGTAGCCGTTGTTCCGGGAAATGCTTTCGGACAAAGCGGAGAGGGATTTGTCAGAGTTTCATATGCATATTCCGTACAGCACCTTGAAACGGCGTTTTCACGCATAAGGGATTTTTTGAAAGAAAACTAATTCTTCGTTGAAACTGTGATATAATAATATGAATGAAGAAAGAAAGCTATATGCTCCCGCAAAGCTCAACCTTTATCTCGACATTACGGGAAAACGCGCGGACGGTTATCATCTGCTCGAAACGGTCATGACGAGCGTTAGTCTGTGCGATATTGTGACGATAAAGAAAGAGCCTTTGAGCGGAGAAATAACGGTCGGCTGTACAGACGACGATATACCCGTAAACGAGGGGAATATATGCCATAAAGCCGCAAAGCTGTTTTTTGAAGTGGCAGGCATAAAAGACGGCGCAAAGATCTTTATAGAAAAAAACATACCCCACGGCGCGGGCATGGGCGGCGGAAGTGCGGACGCCGCGTCGGTCTTTAAAGGACTGAACGAGCTGTACGGCGGTCCGCTTTCGAAGGATACTCTCTTAAAGCTCGGAGAAAAAACGGGAGCCGATGTTCCGTTCTGCATAGCGGGAGGAACGAGGATCTGCCGCGGCACGGGAGAGATAATGGGAGAATGTATAAGTCTTCCGAAAAGGTATTATCTTATAGTTATGCCCGATATTTCCTGCGATACCAAAGCCGCTTATGCAAGATATGACAAAGCTCCGACAGAGCCTGAAAACGCTCTTGAAAAGTTTTTGCGCGGGTTTCCGAAATATATGTACAATGTATTTGAGGGATTATATCAAAGCGGCGAAATACCTGCCATAAAACAAAAGCTGCTCGAAAACGGAGCGGAAAATGCGTTGCTCACGGGTAGCGGCGCGGCGGTTTTCGGAGTATTTAAAAGCCGCGAAAATGCCGAAAAAGCCAAACGCGCTTTTTCGGGAATGCTTTCATATGTAGTCGAAAATTATCCTTGAAAGGAGTTTTAAATATGATCGTTTTACAAAATCATGTCGGGAAAATAGCCATTTCCCCGCAATATTTCACCGAGCTTATCGGAAAGACAGTCACGAACTGTTTCGGAGTAATAGCAATGAACGTCGAGGGCTTTCGTGAAACGATCTCTGCGGCGCTGCCCGGAAAAAGAAAGGCATACGCGCGCGGAGTGAACGTAAAGTTCGTAAAAGACAAGCTCATCATTGACCTTCACATTTCGCTTATGTACGGCGTAAATATGAACGCCGTCGCAAAAGCGATAATCCACAAGGTCGGATATAATGTCGAGCAAAGCACGGGAATTTCCGTTGAAAAAGTCAACGTTTATGTTGACAGTATAAGAGTATAAACGAGAGGAATACAGATATGACTGTAAACGGACAGACACTTCGCGACGCGATTATTTCGGGAGCGAACAATATTTACAATCACCGCCGCGAGGTCGATGAACTAAACGTTTTCCCTGTTCCTGACGGGGACACGGGAACAAATATGTCAATGACAATAAAAAATGCCGCGCTTGAACTTTCAAACGTTCCAAACGGAGCGAGCGCGGGAGACGTTGCGAAAAAGGCGGCATCGGCTATGCTGCGCGGCGCAAGAGGAAATTCGGGAGTTATTCTCTCGCTTTTGTTCAGAGGGCTTTCAAAAGGTCTTGCGGGAAAGGACAGCGCAACATCCGAGGACCTTTCGCAGGCATTCAAGATAGGCGTTGACGCGGCGTATAAATCGGTTATGAAACCCACGGAGGGAACTATTCTTACCGTGGCCCGCGAGGCATATGAAAACACAAGAGACAAGACTTCTGCGTCAATTGAGGATTTTATTCTTATCTATATCGAAGAATCCAAAAAGTCGCTCGAAAAAACTCCCGATCTTCTCCCGACCCTTAAAAAAGCGGGAGTCGTAGACGCGGGAGGAATGGGATATATCGTTATCCTCGAGGGAATGTATTCCGTCATAAGCGGAAAAGGCATTGTTCCGAATGATGACGAGATAAAGCCTTCTGCGCCCGCGGCAGTAGCGGCGGCAGAGCAGAAACCCCATTTCGCGTATAACGCCGAATTTGTTGTAGTAAAAAGCAACAGCAAAAAAACGAGCGACGCGCTTTTGGCGGTGCTTGAAACGCTCGGAGAAAACGTTATGGTCGCAGACGCCGACAGTATCATAAAAGTAAACATCGATACTGACCACCCCGGAAAAGCCATAGAAGAAGGCATTAAATTCGGAGAGCTTACAAAGATAAAGATAGAGAATATCCGCGAGCAGAAGGAGCTTGTCGTAAAGGCAGACAAGGCGCAGCAGAAAAAACGCAAGCCCCCCGTTGAGCCTGTAAATGAAACAGGATTTGTTGCTATCGCTGCGGGCGCGGGCATTGAGGCACTGTTTAAGGATCTCGGCACGGACAATGTCGTCTGCGGAGGCCAGACCATGAACCCCTCTACCGAGGATATCCTCGAGGCAATAGGACAAACTCCCGCGAAAAACGTTTTTGTCCTGCCGAATAATAAGAACATAATCATGGCGGCGGAGCAGGCGGCAGAGCTTTCGGACAGAAACGTCTGCGTTTTACAGACAAGAACTATCCCTCAGGGCATAACGGCTATGATGAACTATGACGCGGACGGGAGCTTTGAGCAGAACCGCGCGGCAATGACGGAGGCGTTCGACCGCGTTTCGAGCGGACAGATAACCTTTGCGGTGCGCGACAGCGAGTTTGACGGGCACAAGATAAAAGAGGGCGAGCTTTTGGCGATGGATAACGGAAAGATAGTATTCACCGAAAGGAACCTTTCAAAGGCTCTCACAAAGCTTGTAAAGCGCCTTATCTCTCCGTCTTCGAGTTATGTCACCGTTATGTACGGCGCAGACGTAAGCGACGAGGACGCACAGGAGGCTTTTGAGGCTTTAAGGCAGAGAATAAGCCAGGATATAGATATTGTGCTTGTAAACGGCGGACAGCCTGTCTATTACTACATAATATCGGTAGAATAGACATAGCCGAATAAAATCGGGATCTTGCACGGATTCCGATTTTATTACTATTGAGGGGATATCCATGGAATTAACGTATTTAAAGGGTGTAGGTCCGAAAAAAGCCGAGCTTTATCAAAAGCTCGGGATAAATACCGTAGAAGAGCTGGCGAAGTTCTATCCGCGCGACTATATCGACTTTACCTCGCTTACGCCGATAAAAGAAATGTGCATAGGCGAAACATATGCTTTTCGCGCAACGGTCTTCAGAAAATCCGAGCCGTTTTCGAGATATGCGAGAGTGGCGGTTTATAAGGCGTTTCTGACAGACGGCGAATCTGAAATAACCGCGAACTTTTTTAATTCAAAGTTCACCTTTGATTCACTTCAGTTAAACAAGGAGTACATTTTTTACGGCAAGATAACGGGTACTATCCTCGACCCGCAAATCAGCTCGCCGCAGTTTGTCCTTCCCGAAAAGCAGGGACTGTCGCCGAAATATCCGCTTACGGCAGGACTTTCAAATAAAATGATAAGCGCAAATATGAAAACCGCGCTTACTATTGTAAGGTTTGAGGAATCCCTCCCCGAAAATATGCGCGAAAAGTACGGGCTTATAGGAATAAACGACTCCATTCAGAAAATTCATTTTCCGAAAAACGCCGAAGAATACAGACAGGCGCGCAGAAGGCTCGTGTTTGAAGAACTTCTTATGCTAAAGCTCGGACTGTCGCAGATGAAAAATCGCGGAAGGACACTTTCCGGCGCGGTCATGACGGACGTTGACATGAGCGAGTTTTTCGAGTCGCTTCCGTTTGTTCCGACAAACGCGCAGATGAATGCCGTAAATAGCTGCATTAGCGACATGAAACGCCTTTACCCGATGAACAGGCTAATACAGGGCGACGTAGGTTCGGGCAAAACAATGGTAGCCGCCGCAGCGGCATACTTTGCCTGCGTAAACGGGTTTCAGACTCTTGTTATGGCGCCAACGGAAGTCTTAGCCAGACAGCATTATGACACCTTTATGGGCTTTCTTTCGCCGCTTGGCGTAAGCGTTGGGCTTTTAAGCGGGTCGCTTTCCGCCGCCGAGAAAAAAGAAGTGCGCAAAAAAGCCGAAAGCGGAGAGATAGAGGTGCTTATAGGAACTCACGCGCTTATACAAAAATCGGTCGGAATGAAAAATTTAGGGCTTGCGATAGTAGACGAACAGCACAGATTTGGCGTTGAACAGCGGTCGGTGCTTGCCGAAAAAGGCGCAAACCCCCATATTATGGCAATGAGCGCAACTCCCATACCCCGCACGCTCGCGCTCATCATTTACGGAGATATGGACGTATCCGTAATAAACGAAATGCCCAAAGGCAGGATACCGATAAAGACCTATGCCGTAGACACCTCTTTCCGTCCGAGGATATACGCTTTTATAAAAAAGCATATCGCCGCAGGCAGACAGGCTTTTATAGTCTGCCCGCTCGTTGAGAGCGGAGAGAACACTCCCCCCGAAAAGCAAAGCGCGACAGAATATTATAATACCCTGACGAGCGGCGAATTTGCGGGAATCCCCACAGGCTTGCTCTACGGAAAAATGAAACAAGCTGACAAAGACGCAGTTATGAGCGATTTTCGCGACAATAAGCTGAAACTGCTCATATCTACGACCGTAATAGAAGTCGGGATAGATGTTCCGAACGCCGTTGTCATGCTTATAGAAAACGCCGAACAGTTCGGGCTTTCACAGCTCCACCAGCTCAGAGGAAGGGTAGGGCGCGGCGCGGAACAAAGTTTTTGTATACTGATGACCGACAACAAGAGCGACTATACAAGAGAGCGCCTCAAAGCAATGGTCGATACGACGGACGGCTATAAGATAGCTGACAAGGACCTTAAACTTCGCGGACCGGGAAACTTTTTCGGTCGCGAACAGCACGGCTTGCCGCCGATGAAGATAGCGGACCTTGCGGATGATGCGGATATGCTTTCGGAGATAGACGCGCTCGCACAGAAAATAATTGCCGACGACCCGTTTATGTCCGCTCCCGAAAACAAGGGACTTAAAGCAGGCGTAGAGGAGCTTTTTAATAATCTGAAAACACAATAAAACTTTTAACGGTTTATTCCGAAAATTCGGGTTCGTTGTCGCTTGTCGCGTCAATAAATTCAAGCACGCCGCTGTAGATAGTAAACGCTACCTTCTGCTGAAACTCCCATGTAGAAAGGAGTTGTTCTTCTTCGGGATTTGACAAAAATCCACATTCTATCATAAGCGAGGGATTGGGATTTGATTTCAGTAAAAACAGCTCGTCTCCCGAAAGTTTTATTTCGCGATCATTTCCCGGACGTAGCTCCGCAAACCGCCTTTGCATGATAGTTGCGAGAGTGCGGTTGTCGGGGTGGTTGTTGTTGTAGAACATCTGCCCGCCGAAATATTTGGGGTCAGTAAAATTGTTCTGGTGAACACACAGAAAAATGCTGTCGGGATAGCTTTGTATTATTTTCAGCCTGTTGTCCATGTCGGAAAGTTTTTGGTTTCGTATGCCCTCGACTCCGGGAGAGTATATCGAAATATCTTCGTCTCTTGTGAGGACAACCTTAAATCCCGACATCTCGAACATATCTTTCAGCGCAAGAACTATTGACAGGTTCACGTCTTTTTCCAGAACGCCCGTTATGCCGACTGCTCCCGAATCAAGCCCGCCGTGACCCGCATCTATTACTATAACGGGTTTTTCGGCGGTATCTGCGGAGGTCGGAAGTGCCCTTTCGGTTATCCTCGCGCATACCGCCAGAAGTACAAAACAGCCGATTATGGACAAAGTAAGTTTCATTGACTTTGCCGTTATCTTTTTCTTTATCCCGCTCATTTTTTCTTTAAACATGGTTACCGTCATTCCTTTCATTACTTGTACGTTTTGTCCATATTTTATGAAAGGCAATTTGCGAATAGAACAACTTGTTCGTTTTTTTGAATATGAAAAACATAATTAGTGAGGACAAGTACATATTGTAATAATAAACAATTGCAACGATTTAACGTTGAAAGTTTTTTAGTTTTTATACAAACGCAAAAATGCTACTTGTATAAAATTGTCGATTGTGCTACAATAGGAATAGAACTTGAATTCAGCTTGTATAAAAACCTATTTGTGGTTCTTTTCAAACGCAATTATCCTAAATAACGTTATCTCGCCCTAACCCCCTGACCCCCTTCCCCGAAGGGGAAGGGGGAAAGTCCGGGGCGCAGGCGCGCCCTGCGACCCGCCCTTCCGGAGGCTAGAAATAAGAAGTAAGAGATTAGATTTTTAACCCCTACCTCTTACCTCTGAAAGGTCGCAGCCTTCCACAGATCCTGAAAAGGGGATTTTTATACAGACTGGAACTTGAATTTATTTTTTAAGAGGTGCATATTATGTCAGACCGTAATTCATACGAAAGCCCTTTCTGCACTCGCTATGCAAGTAAGGAAATGCAGTACATCTTTTCTGCGGACAAGAAATTCTCCACATGGAGAAAGCTTTGGACGGCTCTTGCGAGAGCCGAGATGAAACTCGGACTTCCGAATATAACGCAGGAAATGGTAGACGAGCTCGAGGCAAACACCGAGAATATAAACTATGATGTTGCCGAAGAGCGTGAAAAACAGGTGCGCCATGACGTTATGGCTCATGTTTACGCTTATGGAAAGCAGTGCCCGAAAGCGGCTGGAATTATCCACCTTGGCGCTACTTCCTGTTATGTCGGCGACAATGCCGATGTGATCATAATGCGCGACGCACTGAAACTTGTACGCAAAAAGCTTATAAACGTTATAGCAAATCTCGCGGGATTTGCGGATAAATACAAAGACCTTCCGTGCCTCGCTTATACCCATCTCCAGCCCGCTCAGCCGACAACTGTCGGAAAGCGCGCGACGCTCTGGATAAACGAGTTTCTTATGGATCTCGAAGAGGTTGAATACAGGATAGAAAACCTCGCTCTCCTCGGACAAAAGGGAACTACCGGAACGCAGGCATCTTTTGTCGAGCTTTTCGGCGGTAATTCCGAAAAGATAAACGAGCTTGAAAAAATGATAGCGACTGAAATGGGCTTTTCAAAATGTGTGCCCGTAAGCGGTCAGACTTATTCCAGAAAAGTCGATTTCCAGGTTTTGTCGGCTCTTTCGGGAATAGCCCAGTCCTGCTCAAAATTCTCAAACGATATGAGAATTCTCCAGAGCTTTGAGGAAATGTCCGAGCCGTTTGAAAAAACGCAGATAGGTTCTTCGGCTATGCCGTATAAGCGCAACCCCATGCGCAGCGAGAGAATAACCTCGCTTTCGAGATATGTCATGATAGACGTTCTTAATCCCGCGTTTACGGCAGGAACACAGTGGTTTGAAAGAACGCTCGACGACAGCGCAAACAAACGCGTTGCCGTAGCGGAATCGTTCCTCGGAGTTGACGCTATCCTTAACATAATGATGAACGTAACTGACGGAATAAAGGTCTATCCCGAAGTTGTAAAACGCAGACTTATGGAAAAGCTACCGTATATGGCGACCGAGAATATAATGATGAAAGCGGTTGAAAAGGGCGGAAACAGACAGGAGCTCCACGAGCGTCTGAGAGTTTATTCTCAGGAGACTGCGGAGGCAGTGCGCGAGGGCGGCAAGAATGACCTTGTGGATAAAATAGCAAACGACTCTATGTTTGGCATAACAAAGGCGGAAATAGAAGAACTTTTAAGACCCGAAATGTATGTCGGACGCGCTCCCGAGCAGGTCGAACAGTTTTTAAAGGACTGCGTTTCTCCCATACTCTCTGCGAATAAGGACATTCTGGGAGAAAAAGCCGAGCTTTCGGTATAATTTGTTCATAAGGGAGAACTGACATTGAAAAAATGGACAATTCCCGAAATCACCCGCGGGGGTGAGATAAGCGGAAAATACGGCGAGTTTCTGGGCGATATCCTTTTGGCGGACGGGTTTGTTTCAAACAAGGAGATAGACGAGTTTTTCGGCTGTGGAAAACTGTCCGATCCGTTTCTTATGACGGATATGCATAAGGCAGTAGAAGTGATAACCGAAAGCGTTGAAAACGGGGAGAAGATAGTAGTCTACGGCGACTATGACTGCGACGGAGTGACATCTGCGGCGATACTCTACAGCTATCTTGAAATGATAGGCGCGGAGGTCGAACTGTATATTCCCGAAAGAGCAAACGGTTTCGGTATGAACATACCCGCGCTCGAAAAGCTCATTGCAAACGGCGCACAGCTTATTGTTACGGTCGATAACGGCGTTACCGCAAACAAAGAGGCAGAGTACCTCAAAGAAAATGGAGTAAAGCTCGTCATAACCGACCACCACCGTCAGAACGGCGAGATACCGATTTGTGACGCATGCGTAGACCCGAACAGGCTCGATGATGTTTCGCCGTTTAAGGATCTGTGCGGGGCGGGAGTTGCATTAAAACTTCTTATCGCTTTGGAAGGCGACGAGGAGTTTATTCTTGAAAATTACTCCGATCTTGCGGCGGTAGGAACTATCGGCGACGTAATGCCGCTTTGCGGAGAGAACCGCCTTATTGTTATTAGAGGAATTGAAAGCATAAAAAATGAGCAGAACACGGGACTAAACGCCCTTATAAAAAAGGCGGGAATTAAGTCACGGAGCATTACCGCCGAAGACCTTGCATTTAAAATATGCCCGAGGATAAACTGCGCCGGAAGAATAGCCTCGGCTGATAAAGCCGCAAGGCTCTTGCTTTCGGATACGCCCGAAAGCGCGGAGAATATAGCCGAAGAACTAAACGAGCTTAATTCAAAACGAAAGAGCCTTAGCGATGAGATATACGCGAGCGCAGAAAAGCAGATAGCCGAGCGCCCCGAATTGATAAACGAGCGCGTTATAGTGCTTGCGGGGGAGAACTGGCATATAGGCATGATAGGGCTTGTATGTTCGTCTATAGCTGAAAAATACGGAAAGCCGACAGTTGTCATCTCTGTTGAAAACGGCATGGGAAGAGGCTCTTGCAGAAGTGTAGGAAATTTTTCGATACATAAGATGCTTATGAGCTGCGGCAATATTTTCACGGCATTCGGCGGACACAGTATGGCGGGAGGATTTTCTCTGCCTGCCGACAAGATAGAAGAACTGCGCGCGGAAATAAATAAGTTTGCGAGGGAATACTATCCCATAATGCCCAACCCCGAGCTTTATCTTTGCAGGGAAACAAAGCTCGAAGAACTGACCGTAGAGAAAATACAGCTTGTAGAAAGGCTCGGTCCGTTCGGAGAGGGAAATAAAAAACCGCTTTTCCTGTTCAGAAATTGTACCGTAAATTCAAAGTCCCCCATGGCGGGAGGAAAATACGTTTCGTTTTTGGCAAGACAGGGAAAGACCTCCATGAGAGCATATTCGTTTGATTTTTCATTTGACAATTTTTCTGCCGAAAATGGCTTGCAGGTCGATATAGCGGCTTATGCGGAGATAAACGAGTATAACGGAAACACAAATGTAGAACTGCGTTTTGTGGATATTCGCCCGAGCGGTTTCATGCAGGACAGATTTTTCGCGGCAAAGCGAACGTATGAGGCAATAAAGAGAAACGAGGGCTGTGACGGAAGGCTTTTTCCGAGAGTTGTGCCGCAGTCGCGCGAGGAACTTGTAAAAATATACGACCTGCTGAGAAAAAACGGCGAAAGAATGACGCTCGAACAGCTCACCGTCTTTGACAGCTCCGTTAACTATTGCATGCTTAAAATTGCCGCAGACGCTTTTCTTGAGGCGGGAATGTTTGAACAGAGCGGGCAGTATTTAAAGCCCGTAAAGCTCGAAGGAAAGCGCGATATGTTTAAAGAGGGTCTATTGAGCAGAATAACCGTAAAGGACGGAAAAGTCCTTTTGATAAACAATTAAATCGGGAAAGCTCCCGTTTAGGTTAAGAGGCGATTTGTATGGATATAAAGAAAAGTGTGACGATCGACGATCTTATGCAAAAAATCGCAGACACGGGCAGAGAGTACGACACGGATAAGATACGCCGCGCTTTTGAGCTTGCAGACAAGGCTCACGACGGACAGCTTCGGTCGTCGGGCGAAAAATATATAACCCACCCTTTGTCTGTTGCGATGATACTGCTCGATTATCTCATGGACACCGATACAATATGCGCCGCGCTTATGCACGACGTTGTAGAAGACACCGATGTTGCGCTTGAAGATATAAAGAAGAAATTCGGATCTGACGTTGCGCTTATGGTGGACGGCGTCACAAAGATAGGACAAGTGCCGCTTAATACAAAGGAAGAACAGCAGGCTGAAAATATCCGTAAGATACTTATAGCCATGAGTAAGGATATCCGCGTTATCATCATAAAGCTTGCGGACAGACTTCATAATATGCGCACTCTTTATGCGCGTCCGCCCGAAAAACAGCTCAAGACCTCGCTCGAGACCATGAACTTCTATGCCCCCATAGCTCACCGCCTCGGTATGAGCGACATAAAAGAGGAAATGGAGAGCATAGCTATCCATTATCTTGACCCATACGGCTGCAAGGAAATTGAACGCCTGCTCGACCTGCACAAAGACGAGCGCGACAGCTTTATTGACAAGATAATAACACGTATCCGTTCGAGAATTTCCGACATAGACCCGCCGCCTCTCATAGAGGGCAGAGTAAAGTCCATTTTCAGCATATATAAGAAAATGTACGTCAAGAACAAGCCCTTTGACGAGATATACGATATCTACGCCGTGAGGATAATCGTTCAGTCGGTAGTGGAATGCTATAATGTTTTAGGCGTTATTCACGACCTGTTCAGTCCTATGCCCTATCGCTTTAAGGACTATATCGCGACCCCTAAGCCTAACCGCTATCAGTCGCTGCACACAACGGTAATAGGAAAAGAGGGCATACCGTTTGAAGTCCAGATAAGAACTGTCGAAATGCACAACACCGCTCAATACGGTATCGCCGCGCACTGGAAATACAAGGCGGGATTGAAAGGCGCTGTCGACGGAGAAAAGCGTTTCGACTGGATAAGACAGCTCCTTGAACGCCAGCAGGAGGCCGACGACGTAGAGCAGATAGCCGACGCGATAAAGAACGATCTTACACAAGATGAGGTATTTGTGTTCAGCCCGAAAGGCGATGTTTTCGCGCTCCCGCTCGGCGCAAACGTTCTTGATTTTGCGTATACGATCCATACCGAAGTCGGCAATAAGATGACGGGCGCAAAGGTCGGCGGAAGAATGGTGCCGTTTGACTATCAGGTAAAAACGGGGGACATTGTCGAGATATTTACGAGCGGTTCTCCGAGTTACGGACCGAACAGAAACTGGCTCAATATCGCGCAGACGACCGAGGCAAAGAGCAAGATACGCTCATGGTTCAAGAAAGAGCGCCGCGAGGAAAACATAGCCTGCGGAAAAGAGGAGCTTGAACGCGAGTTCAAGAGAAACGGCATACCCGTTGAAAACGATATCCTCGAAGAGGCAGCTATGAAAGCGCATCTGAACAGCGTTGACGACCTTTATGCCGCGATAGGCTACGGCGGCGTTTCAATGTCGAAAGTTATCCAGCGCATAAAAGACAGCGTTACACGCGCGCAGAAAGAGCATAACGCTGCGGCTATGACTGCCGAGGAGAACATGGAGCAGACAAACAGCCGCAGCCGTAAAAAAGGCATAATAATCGAGGGAATAGACAACTGCCAGATAAAATTTGCCCAGTGTTGCAATCCTCTGCCCGGTGATCCGATAATCGGCTTTGTAACGCGCGGTTTCGGCGTTTCGATACACAAACAGGACTGCGTAAACGTTATAAACAATATGGACAGCGAGGAGAACCGCGACAGATGGCTGAAGGCATCATGGGCGGGAGTAGACGAATCGACCTACCGCGCGACCATCGACATAATTTCCGAGCAGAGATCCTCGGTCATTGCGGATATAACCGCCGCAATTGCCGCAAACCGCATACCCATGCACGAAATGAATATGCACAGGCTTAAAAACGGTAACACAAATCTTCTAATTACTATAGAAGTTGCGGGAGTAGAACAGCTTGCAAACGTAATCTCGCGTCTTCAGAAAATACCCGGAGTAATTTCTGCTGACAGAACAGGTAAAGCCTGAGTTAGAGGTAAGAGGTAAGAAGTAAGAGGTAAGATATGGAACAAATAACGCGAATGCCGCTTGGGGCGCTTGCCTCAAACTGTTATATAATAACGACCGACAGTAAAGAGGCGGTGGTCATCGACCCTGCTACTTCGGCGGAAGTACTAAGCTTTGCGGAAAAGAACGGACTTAAGATCGGCGGTATTATCATAACTCACGGGCATTATGACCATTTTGCGGGAGTTTCGGACATAAAAGCAGCGACAGGCGCGCCTGTTTACGCTCCCGAGCTTGACACGGAAATGCTAATAAGCGCGGAAAAATGCTGGGCATGGTTTATGCAGGGCGTGGAGTTTAAGCCCGTTATCCCCGACAAAACTTTTTCGGACGGCGAAAAGTTTTCTGTGTGCGAAATTGATTTTCGCGTTATGAATGCTCCGGGGCATACTGCGGGGAGCTGCCTTTTGTTCTGCGACAGTCTGGGCGGATTTTTCGCGGGAGATGTGCTGTTTAAAAACGGCGTAGGCAGAACGGACGGTTTTTCCGGGAGCGAAAAGCAGATGTGGGAAAGCCTCGAAAAAATATCCGCGCTGGACGGCGACTACAGAGTTTTTACGGGTCACGGAGAAACCACGACCCTTAAAGCGGAAAAAATGAATAATCCCTATTTTCGCTGATTTAGTAATAATTACTATTCATTTTTATTTTGAAGTCAAAATTTGTGAAAAGTTACAAAAAGAATTTAAATTCACAAAAATGTGTGTAAATGTCCTTGACTTTTTAAAAAAAATTTGGTACAGTTAGTTTATGCGGCAGTTCACCGCAGGTATAATTATGTAATCGGAGGGTTTTAAAATGAATAACGATGAAAAGGTATTCGGTGTTCTGGCGTATTTCGGAATTTTGTTCCTTGTTCCGCTGCTTGCGGGAAAGACTGAGTTCTCTAAATTCCATGCAAATCAGGGACTGATTTTGTTCCTCGGCGAGATCATTACAAACGCTGTCGGAGGCTTTATCACTATGATCCCCATCTTCGGCTGGATCATTGGTCTGCTTTTCTGGGCAGTTGATGTTTTCTGGCTGGTTCTCGCAATTATGGGTATCGTAAATGCTTGCCAGGGTGAAATGAAAGAACTTCCCCTTGTTGGCAAGTTCAAGATCATTAAGTAATTTTTGCGCAAAAAAGCTGTCGTGCAAAACGGCAGCTTTTTTTGTTTTATTGTGCAATTTACAGTGGCAACTACTTGACTTTTTCCAAAAATGAGTTATAATAAATATGTATGTTTTTATTTTAAAATTCTGTAAAAGTGAGGAATAAAAAATGAAGTGGATGGGACTAAATGAACTGCGCGAGAGCTATCTCTCGTTTTTTGAGAGCAAAGGACATCTGCGTATGCAGAGCTTTCCACTCGTGCCGCCCGCAGACGATAACTCTATACTGCTTATAAACGCGGGCATGACGCCGCTTAAAAAATACTTCCAGGGTATAGAAGAACCTCCGCGCCACCGCGTTACTACCTGCCAGAAGTGCATAAGAACGCCCGACATTGAAAACGTCGGAAAGACCGCGCGCCACGGAACTTATTTCGAGATGCTCGGAAACTTTTCGTTCGGCGATTATTTTAAACACGAGGCTACCGCTTGGGCGTGGGAATTTCTGACAAAGAAACTTGAGATCCCCGCAGACAGACTGTACATCACCATTTACGAGCAGGACGACGAGGCGGGCGACATTTGGGCAAACGAGGTCGGAATCCCCCGTGACCGCATTATAAAGCTCGGAAAAGCCGACAATTTCTGGGAGCACGGAAGTGGTCCCTGCGGTCCATGCTCGGAGATCCACTTTGACAGAGGGGAAAAGTATGGAAAGTTTGACCATATCGGTCAGGACAATTTTGAAGAAGTCGGCGACTGCGACAGAGTTATAGAGATCTGGAACCTTGTCTTTACGCAGTTTGACAATGACGGAAAGGGCAACTACACCCAGCTTGCCACTAAGAATATAGATACGGGAATGGGCTTGGAGCGTCTTGCCTGCGTAATGCAGGACGTGGACAACCTTTTTGAAGTCGATACCGTAAGGAACATAATGGGAAAGATCTGCTCCATTGTCGGCGTAAATTATCATGACGACGAGCAGAAGGATATATCTATACGCGTCATTACCGACCATATCCGCTCCACAACGTTTATGGTGGGCGACGGCATACTTCCTTCAAACGAGGGAAGAGGCTATGTTCTCCGCAGACTTTTGAGAAGAGCTGCTCGCCACGGCAGATTGTTGGGATATCACAAGCCGTTTTTGTATGAAGTATGCGACACGGTCATTGACGAAAACCTTTCAGCTTATCCCGAGCTTGCCGAAAAGCGCTCTTATATAAAGAAAGTCATTCAGACCGAAGAAGAAAGCTTTGCAAAAACGATAGACAACGGCTCGGCGATACTTGACGAAATGATAGCCGAGCTCCAGAAAAGCGGCAACAATACGCTTTCGGGAGAAAATGTTTTCAAGCTCCACGACACCTACGGTTTCCCGCTTGACCTTACCAAAGAGATACTCGCGGAAAAAGGTCTCTCGGCGGACGAAGAGGGCTTTAAGGAGTGCATGAAAGTACAGAAAGAAACTGCCCGCAAGAATAAAAAGCTCGGCGGCGGCTGGGACAATGCAAAGAACTCGGATCTTGACGCGCTTAAAACAGAGTTTTTGGGATATGACACGCTTGTTTGCGATGCGAAGATACTCGCTCTTACAAAGGACGGCGAAAGCGTTGAGTTCTGCGGAGAGGGCGACGAAGTAGGCGTTGTTATCGACAAAACTCCGTTCTATGCGGAAATGGGCGGACAGGTTGGCGACAAGGGAATTATTTCCCACAACAGCGACGAGCTTGAAGTTCTTGACACTAAAAAGCTCGGCGGAGGTCAGTTCATCTGCAAGTGCAAGGTAACAAAGGGCGGATTTGAGGTAGGAGAAACCGTAACCGCAAAGGTAGACGAGCAGCTTAGAATGGCTACACAGCGCAACCACACCTGCTGTCATCTTCTTCAGGCGGCATTGAGAAACGTTCTCGGCGACCATGTACACCAGTGCGGCTCTTATGTAGACCCGTATCAGTGCCGTTTCGACTTTTCTCATTTCAGCGCAATGACAGCCGACGAAATTCAGAAGGTCGAAAACTATGTCAACAACGTCATAATGGCGGCTGTTCCCGTCATAACAGAAGTTCTTCCCATAGAAGATGCGCGCAAAAAGGGCGCAATGGCATTGTTCGGCGAAAAGTACGGAAACGTAGTAAGAGTAGTTTCGGTAGGAGATTATTCAACGGAATTCTGCGGAGGAACTCACCTTAAAAACTCGGCTCAGGCAGGCTTGTTTAAAATTTGCTTTGAAACATCGGTAGCAAGCGGCGTAAGACGTATCCAGGCAATCACGGGCATGGGCGTTATGTCGATGCTGTATGATTATAAGAACACGCTCGAAAAGACCTGCGCGGTGCTTAAAGCACAGAATGAGGACGACCTTGTCCGCAGAGCGGAGAGCATAATGACCGAAATGCGCGAAAAGGACAAGAAGATAGAGAGCATGGAGCAGGCTGCGGCAAACGCAAAGCTCGGCGATATATTCCAAAACGTTCCCGAAATAGGCGGCGTAAAGATAGTTTGCGCTAGGCTCGACGGAATGGGCGCGGACGGCTTACGTAAGGTCGGCGATACCGTAGCGGACAAATACGACTGCTTTGCGGCAGTTCTTGCGGGAACGACCGACGGCAAGAGCAATATCCTCTGCAAATGCTCAAAGAGCGCAATTGAAAAGGGTCTTAATGCCGGAACGCTCGTGCGCGAAATTGCGGCAGTCGCAGGAGGAAAAGGCGGCGGAAAGCCCGACCAGGCTATGGCGGGAGTTTCCGATGCGTCAAAGCTCGACGATGCTTTAAAAGCAGCGGAGGAAATTGTCGCAAAGTATCTGAAGTAATAATTGTATATAATTAGGAGAGTATTATGGAAAACTGTTTGTTCTGCAAAATTATCGCGGGAGAAATTCCCTCTACAAAGGTCTATGAGGACGATAAAATACTTGCGTTCCGCGACATAAATCCCCAGGCTCCGACGCATATCCTTGTTATCCCGAAGGAGCATATCGCGGGAGCGGACGAGCTTAATGAAAACAACTCGGCTGTTGTTGCGCACATCTTTGCAAAGATAGCTGAAATAGCAAAACAAGAGGGACTTTCAAACGGCTATCGCGTGGTATCAAATGTGGGAGAGGACGGCGGTCAGACCGTTCGTCACCTGCATTTTCATATCCTCGGCGGCAAAAAGCTGAACACGGAAATGGCTTAAAACCATGGGCAGACTGACCGAAACACAGCTTAAAAACGAGCTTAAGACTGGCGTTCTCTCGCGGGTATATTTCCTGTACGGCGAAGAGGATTTTCTTGTAAAGACCTATGCCGACAGGATAATAGATGCCGCCGTGCCCGAAGAAGTCCGCGATATGAATTTTATAAAGTTCGCGGACGCGCCGCGCTCTGCGGAGATAGCGGATTATCTTGACGGAATGCCCGTATTTGCGGAATATAAGTGCGCGCTGATAAAGGATCTTGACCTTGAACAGCTTGACTTGAACGAGCAGAAAAATTATCTCGCGCTGTTTAAAAATATCCCTGATTCTTCCGTTCTGATAATCGAACAGCTCCATATCCCGCCCGAGACCTATAACGGCAAAAAGATAAAAGAAAAGCCCAAAAAGCTTTTAGAGGCGGCGGACAAAAACGGCGCAGTCTGCGAGTTCAAGTTTTTGTCAATGGACAGGGTCTGCACTCAGATAAGAAGAAAAGTCGAGCGTGGGGGCTGTACCATTTCGGGAGAAAACGCGGCTTTTCTTGCGGAAGAATGCGGCATGAGCCTGACTGTCCTCGGAAACGAGATAGAAAAACTATGCGCCTACAGACAGAGCGGCGAGATAACAAAGGACGACCTGAACGCGCTTGTGCCAAAGCGTGCGGACGCGGGTATATATACCCTTGCAGACGCGCTGTTTGAGGGAAAAACGCAAAAGGCTTTTGAGATACTCGATGAGCTTTTTATACAGAGATTTGACGAGCACAGGATATTTTTTACTCTGTCGGGATATTTTGTCGACCTATACCGCGCAAAGGTCGGAAAATTAGCGGGAAAGAGCTATCAGGACACGGCTCAGGCTTTCGGATATTACGGCGGCAGGAGCTTTGCGGTAAAGAATGCATATCAGAAGTCAGCAAAACTTCCTCTGAGATACCTCAGCGACTGCATAACGGTCTTATACAGGACAAACAAGCTCTTGAATTCTTCTAAGATGAACAGGAGAACTCTTGTAGAAAGCGCAATTGCGGAGATATCCATGCTCAAGAAAACAGATGATTAGATGATTAGATGATTAGATGATTAAAATAAACAAAGCGATAATAGTTGAGGGCAAGTATGACAAAATAACGCTCTCAAATTATGTTGACGCGGTGATAATACCGACAAACGGTTTTTCGATATACAAGGACGAGGAGACCGCCGCGCTCATAAAAATGTTTGCGGAAAAGACAGGCGTTATATTGCTCACCGACAGCGACAGCGCGGGTTTTCAGATACGCTCCAGGCTTAAAAACATTATCGGCTGCGGAAAGATAACAAACGTCTATATCCCCGAAATAATCGGAAAAGAAAAGCGCAAACGCGCTCCGTCAAAGCAGGGACTTCTCGGAGTTGAGGGAATGACGGAAAAGGTGTTGCTCGCAGCGTTTGAAAGAGCGGGGGTCTTTGCGGAGGAATGCACACAAAAGAATGACCCCGTTACAAAATCTGATTTTTTCGACCTCGGAATTTGCGGGGGAGAAAACTCCGCGGTAAAGCGCAGAATGTTGCAAAAAAAGCTCGGATTTCCGTCGGGGCTTTCGGCAAATATGTTTTTAGAAACGGTAAACGCGCTGTATTCGCGTGAGGAATTTTTAAACGTTTCACAAAAGATTTTGGGAGAGTTGAAGTAATGGTATTTTCAAGCCTTACGTTTTTGTTTTTCGGATTTCTGCCATTGACGCTGATAATCTATTATCTTGTTCCGAAAAGGTTTAAGAATGTTGTCATTCTGATAAGCGGGCTTATATTCTATGCATGGGGAGAACCTATTTATGTTCTCGCTATGATAGCATCTACTTTCATAGACTATACGGCGGGCAGGATCATAGCAAAATATGACGACAGACCGAAAATAAGGCTCGCTTGTCTTATAGTGTCAATTTTAATGAACTTAGGACTTTTGGGCACTTTCAAATACCTCGGTTTTATTATAAACTCCGTAAACGCATGGTTCGGGCTTGAAATACCGAACCCGAATTTACCGCTCCCTATAGGAATAAGTTTCTTTACGTTCCAGTCGATGAGTTATACCATTGACCTTTACCGCAGGAATATAAAGGTTCAGAAAAACGCCGTAAGTTTTATGGCGTTCGTAACTCTTTTCCCGCAGATAGTCGCGGGGCCTATCGTAAGATACGAGGATATCCAGAACGAGATCGACGAGCGAACCGTTGATGAAAAAATGCTCGGAAGTGGCATTTCGCGCTTTATAACGGGACTTGGGAAAAAAGTTCTTATCGCCAACAACATCGGCGCGCTCTGGACGGAAATAAAAGCCCTCGATTATTCGACTCTTTCGGCGGGAACAGCGTGGCTGGGAATATTGGCGTTTACGTTTCAGATATACTTTGATTTTTCGGGATATTCGGATATGGCGATAGGGCTCGGAAAAATGATGGGCTTTAATTTCCCCGAAAACTTCAATTATCCTTATATGTCAAAAAGCATTTCGGAATTCTGGCGGCGCTGGCATATGACGCTCGGCGCATGGTTCAGGAGCTATGTTTATATACCCCTTGGCGGAAACAGAAAGGGATATGTCCGCACGCTTATAAACATTCTCATAACGTGGCTTGCGACAGGCATATGGCACGGCGCAGCATGGAATTTTATGATATGGGGATTATTTTACGGCGTGCTGATAGTTATTGAGCGATTGTTTCTCGGAAAGTTCCTCGAAAAGATTCCGTCGTTTTTCAGCTGGCTTTACACCTTTGTTTTAGTTGTTTTCGGTTTTATCTTTTTCGATGGAGTAGCACCGGGAACGACCGATTTCGGCGAAATGTTCAGACAGGTATTTACCTATATAGGAGCAATGTTCGGCGCAAACGGAGTCTGGGCGGACGATCTTGCGAAACGCTCTTTTGTAAACTACGGCATAATGTTTGCCGTATGCATTATCGGCTCAACGGATATTCTGAAGAATTTTGCGAAAACGATAAGGGAAAAAGCTCCGAAGTGGGTCATGTACGGCTATCCCGTTATCCAGACGGCGGTCATGCTCGCAAGCGTCGCGTTTATAACGACTTCGACCTATAATCCTTTTCTTTACTTCAACTTTTAAGGAGGCAGAGCATTAGACTATGAAATTTAAAATGACACCCGACAAGCTCATGATAGCGCTTTTTGCGATAATACTGCTCGTCATACCGATAACGACCATACTACTTCCGAAAGCTGACAGAAGTGAAAACGAAAACCGTACTCTTGCAAAATTTCCTAGCCTTGTAAATCAGACAAAGCTCAATAAAGCGGAAAACCTCGAAGACGTCATTGACGCGTTCAAATGGGATTATCTTGTAGAGCGTGAAGACGCAAGCTTTATGGACGATTTTGAAACGTATTTTTCCGATCATCTTGCGGGGCGCGAGCTTTGGGTAAAGGCATCAAACAAGCTTTCAAGACTTATGGGAAAGGAAGAAATAAACGGCGTTTATACCATAAACGACATGATGATAGAAAGCTTTCGCGGTTATGACGAAAAAGAGTTTGAAAACTCTGTAAACGCTGTAAATGATTTCGCCGAAAGATATTCGGACATTCCCATGTTCTTTATGCTTGCTCCGACAGCTCAGGAAATATATAAATCAAGAATACCGCCGTATGCGGGCGTTACAAATGAAAAGGCATTTATAGACGAATGTTCCCAAAAGCTTGAAAACATAAATGTCATTGACGCTTTAAGCTATCTTTCGGGCAGAGCGGACGAGTATATTTACTATCGCACGGATCACCACTGGACGAGTCTTGGCGCTTATTATGCATATTGCGCGGCTGCAAAGCAACTCGGTTTTAATGCGATTAGTCTTGACAAATTCAATGTTGAAACGGCGAGCAATTCCTTCCGGGGAACGCTTTATTCAAAAACCCTCGACGAGAGCATAACCCCCGACAGCATCGACTATTATTTCCTTGCGAGCGGAGAACCAAGCGTAAAGATGACAAGGATAAACGGAGATGAGGTAGAAACCCTTGATTCGCTCTATGTAAGGGATTATCTCGAAGTAAAGGACAAGTATTCTTCTTTTACGGGGAGCAATGTTCCCGTTGTTACAATTGAAACAGATGTTGACAACGACAAAGAACTTCTTATAGTAAAAGACAGCTATGCCCATTCGCTCGTTCCGTTCCTTTCAAAGCATTATAAGAAGATAACAATGGTAGACCTGCGCTATATAAACACCGACCTTAACCGCTTTGTAAATATACGGGAGTATGACCAGATATTGTTTGTATATAACGCCATAACGTTCTGCGACGAGAGCTATCTCAAAAAGCTCGCTCTGACAAGCTGAAATGAGAGAGATAGTTTTTAAAGTCGAAAAAAGCGAGGACGGACTTTCGGCAAAAACCTTTCTTGAAAGACGCGGCATTTCGGGGCGCTCCGTTATGATATTAAAACATAACGGGGGAATTATCCGAAACGGCGGCATATTGCGCACAATAGACAAAGTATGCGAGGGAGAAAGCATAACCATCAGAACTTCCGAAGAAAAATGCGGGTTCGAGCCGAATAACAGTCTTTTTGCGCCTGTAGTTTACGACGACGAGGACGCGGTAGTTTTCGACAAGCCCGCGGGGCTTGCGGTGCATCCTTCTGCGGGGCATTATTCCGACACGCTCGGAAATTATTTCGCGGTAAAATATCCCGACTGCATTTTTCGCGCAGTAAACCGTTTGGACAAGGACACAACGGGGCTTTGCCTTTGCGCGAAGAATTTCCTGTCCGCGCCGATATTGCCGAAGAGCTTTGATAAAACGTATTATGCGGTGGTAAAGGGAAATATAGAAAAGCCCGGAACACTTGACTATCCCATAGCGAGAGTTTCCGACAGCATAATTATGCGCTGCGTCCGCTCTGACGGAGAGCGCTCCGTGACGCATTTCAGACCCGTGCTTTTTGAAAACGGTCTTACACTTCTTGAAATTAAACTCGAAACAGGAAGAACACACCAGATCCGCGTGCATTTTTCGCATATCGGATATCCTTTACTCGGCGACGAAATGTACGGCGGCGACAGGACAATGATAAACCGTCAGGCTCTTCATTGCGGCAAGATAAGCTTTAAAAAACCGTTTTCGGGCGAAATGGTTTTTCTCGAAAGCCCGTTTCCAGAGGATATGAAAAATTTGTTCTCATCTATGAGATAAAAAATCACCAAAAAAGTTTTAGAAAAACTGTATAATGTTTATAAAATTTATAATATCACTTGATTTATTTTAATCAATATTGTATAATATAAAAGGATTATTCTGTGTTGAAAATGAAAGAATGCCGAAAAACCGAACGTCGGATAAAAAGCATTTATCCGCGCGGCATATGCGGCTGAAAACAGCGGCGTAAAGGCTTTTGCGGGTTTGCTCCGGCACGGGTCATATCGGCTCATTTTCAATATTTTTATCATCAGGGGGAATAACGATGAAAAAGAACACGATGAAGTATTCTCTTATTGTTGTGCTGATAGTATTTGCGATCATCCCCGCCATTATTATAGGCGCGGTCGGAGCGGTTTCGGCTATCGGCTTTAACAACAGCGTAAGAGAAAGCGAATTTCAGAACGGTTCATATGCAAAGGCAAGCTCGCTCGGCACTTTGTTTTCAAAGTACAGCTCCGATGCGGCGGCTCTTGCAAAACTCAATGTTGTTGTCGATGCGGTAAAGAACGGCGGCACAGGCGCGGACAATACCGTAAAGAACTTTGCCGAGGCTGATACCGGCATAATAGATGTTTTGCTGCTCGATGAAAACGGAACTGTCATAAGCTCTGCCGTACCCGGTGCAGACGGAAATACGTTCGAGCATTTCGAGTCCAATGACATGCCTGCGGTTTCGACGCTTTTACAGTGGGACAAATATGACACGGACGCGTTCTATGTTTCTCATAAGATCGTTTCGGACGAACAGACGGAGGGTTATGTCTGCCTCGTCATTTCTCCTTCTTCAGGTCTTATTGCAACTGCCCTTGCTGGTACATATACCGACGGCGGCTCGGCTCATCTGGTCCTCATTGACAACGAGGGAAATACCGTAAACTACAACGGCAGCGGTATAACTATGAGCGCGGCACAGGTCGATAAGGCTCTGACAAATGAGCTTTCTACGTTCTTTAATGCATCTAATGTAAATCTTACTTCTTCTGATATTACCGAAGGCGTGCATACGGGTACTGCCGGACGTTATACATATATCTGCGGAATTATCCCGAATGTGACAAACTGGCGTTGGATCGGTCTTATGGAAGGCTCTGTAGGTATGCCGATGTCGTCGATCATTTCTATAGTCGTTCTTGTGGTATTGGCGGTTGCGCTTTGCCTGCTCGGCGTTTTCCTCATCGAAAAGGTCGTAAACAGCATGACCGAAATGATAAAGACGATGAACAGCATAGATCCCGAAGACGGACTTACGGCTATGCGTTTTGACGTTAAAAACAGCAAGAGCGAGCTTGGCAGTATCCAGGCGTCATTTAACGAGTTCCTTGATGAAGTTGAGATAAACAGCGACCGTTATAAGACGATTTCAAAACTTTCGGACAACATGCTTTTCGAGTGGGATTTCCGCAAGGAAAGAATGTACATCTCCGATAATGCTCTTGCGAAATTCGATCTTAAAACAGAGGGCGCGACGCTTTCAAACGGACGCTTTATAGACGGACTTATGGCGCCTGAAGACGCGGATAAGTATAAACGCGACATAAGCGCAATGCTCAAAGGTCAGAAGGGCTACAGCGCACAGTATCAGATAAAGTCCAAGAGCGGCGATAAGGTTTGGGTATCGTTCCGCGCAAATTGCGTAACCGACCGTACAGGCGAGCTTTTGAGAGTTATCGGCGTTATGACCGATATCAATAACGAAAAGAAACTCGAACTCCAGCTCTCCGAGCGCGCGTCGTTCGACTTCCTCTCACAGCTCTACAACAGAAGTACGTTTACTTCAATGCTCAATACCGAGCTTGACCGCAGAGGTCCGAAGAAGATCGCGGTTTTGTTCCTCGACGTCGATGACTTTAAGTTTATAAACGACCGTTACGGACACTCGATAGGCGATGAGGTTATAAAATTTGTCGCTGATACTATCAAAAAGAGAGTAGACGGCAGAGGCGGTTTTGCCGGACGTTTCGGCGGCGATGAGTTTGTAATCTGCATGACAAACCAGGACGATATCGCAAATGTAGAGCAGATCGCTATGGACATAATCGATGAGCTTTATATGGGCTATACCTCGACAAGCGATGTGCTGATAAACATAAAGGTATCAATAGGAATTACATACTGCCCCGATCATTCTACAGATGTAAACGAGCTTATCTCGTTCTCTGATACGGCGATGTATTTCGTAAAGAAAAACGGAAAGAACAACTATCACGTTTATGTTCCCGAGGACAGCGAAAACGACGAGTATAAAGATCCTGAAGGGTTCTGATCGGCAAAAGTATAATGCGCCGCTCCGCAGCGAAAGAAAGCGCCTGCGGAGCGGATTTATCTGTTTTTGAAAAAGAACGGACGAATTAGGAAAGTAAAACTGAATATAATAAAGACAAAAGTTGGGAGAATGAAAAATGTCACTTGATATAGGAATAGACCTTGGCACAGCAAATATAATCATCACTATCGCAGGAAAGGGAATCGTTCTGAACGAGCCGTCGGTCGTTGCATATGACCGCAAAAAGAAAGCAGTCGTTGCTGTCGGCAAAGAGGCGTATAAAATGATAGGCAGAACGCCCGAATATATCGTTGCGGTAAGACCGCTTAAAGACGGAGTTATTTCCGACAACGACATGACGCAGGCTATGATAAAAGAGTTTATCAATATGGTAAACGGCGGCTTTATGGTAAAGCCGAGGATAGTTTTGTGCATTCCGAGCTCGGTTACGGACGTAGAGCGAAGGGCGGTCGTTGAGGCTGCGCTTTCCGCAGGAGCACGTAAGGTCTTTTTGATAGAAGAACCTATCGCGGCTCTTCTGGGAGCGGGCGTTGACATATCAAAGCCGAACGGCACAATGGTCGTCGATATAGGCGGCGGAACGTCGGACGTTGCTATAGTTTCTTTTAACGGCATTGTCCAGTCGCGCTCGGTCAAAATGGCGGGAAATAAATTTGATGCGGCAATAGTGCGCCATATAACGCAGAAATATAAAATGCTCATAGGTGAGAAAACCGCTGAAAAGGTAAAGTTCGAGCTTGCGAATGTGTATAAGCCTACGGGCTTGAAGAAAATGACGATACGCGGCAGACACCTTTTGAGAGGGCTTCCCGAAAGCGTTGAGATAACAGATACGGATATCTACGAGGCTCTCCACGAAAACGCAATGGAAATTGTCGAGCAGGTAAAGCTTGTTCTTGAAAGCACGCCGCCCGAGCTTGTCGGAGATATACTTTCAAACGGGATATTGCTGACAGGCGGAGGAGCACTTCTCGGAGGACTTCCCGAGCTTATAAGCGAAAACGTCGGCGCACCGTGCTTTGTTGCTGATAATCCGATAGAATGTGTAGCTCGCGGCGTTGATATTGCGTTTACAATGTCAAACGAACTGCTTGACGGATTTGAACAGGTGCAGCTTTATAGCTTTAAGTAATGAACGGAGAACGTACAGTGCTGATTAAAAAACCGCCTTATATGAATGACCTCGGCGAAAAGAGCCGTAATATTTTCGCGGAGCTTGGCATTGCGATAGTTGTTTTCGTTGCGGCTGAAACACTTATGGGGATAATCCAGAGCGTGGGTATGGTGTTCGGCTTTATGAATGACCCTATGCTCAGAGACCTGCTTATAAATCCGCCCGAAGGCATTATGGAAATGTACGATGCGACAATGAAAGCAATGACGTCGTCGCTGTGGGTGCTTATCCCGATGCTGTACTCAAACGTGTTTCTGATAATATGCCCTATCGTTTACTGTAAGATGTTTGAAAAGCGCAAAGCAAGCTCTATGGGCTTTGTGAAAAAGGGCGCTGTGCCGCAGTATCTTATAGGATTAGTCTGCGGGTTGGCTGTTTTTTCGGCGATATTTTTCCTCTCCCTGCTTATGGGCGGAACAGAGCTTAACGGCGTTTCACCCGATATGAAAAGCGTTTCAAAGATAGGTATAGTCGTTTTGTTTTTCTTCGGTTATCTTATACAGGGAATGGGCGAGGAGGTTTTCTGCCGCGGGTATCTGATGTCTAGCATAAGCAGAAGATATTCGCTGGCGGTCGGCGTTTTAGTAAGCTCGCTTGTTTTTGCTGTCTTGCACGCCTCAAATCCCGGAATTTCAATACTTGCGTTTATAAACCTGTTTTTGTACGGAGTGTTATCTGCGCTTTTAATGATACGTTTCAATAACATCTGGATAGCGGGAGCGTTCCATTCTGTCTGGAATTTCACCCAGGGCAATTTTTACGGACTTTCTGTCAGCGGTATGGCTGAAGTGCCGTCCGTCCTTTCCGCTAACCAGACTGACGCAAGCTCGTTTATAAGCGGAGGAGCGTTCGGACTTGAAGGCAGCATTGCCACAACGATAGTTGTAGTTTTGTGCATAGCGGCATTGTTTGTGTCAATAAAACTCAAAGAAAAGTAACAAAGCATAAGAAATGAAAAGTTTTATATCCGCTGTTTTAATGACAGCGGATACGGTCTGTATATAAAGCCTAATCAGCGTTGTATGGGTATTCACCAAAGGCAGACAATGTGTATACTGCCAACAGGGGTTGCGGGGACAGAGTCCCCGCGAGGCAGGGCGCGGGGCGCGCCGGCGCCCCGATCTCTCCCCCTTCCCCTTCGGGGAAGAGGGCAGGGGGATAGGGCGAGTGAGCGTAATTTAGAAAAACAACGTTTGAAAAGAACCACAAATAGATTTATATACAATCTGATCCGCTGTTTAACGACAGCGGATTTTTTTTGTCAATGCAAAGCTTTTTGTTACTTGACAAAATCAAACAATCGTTGTATAATGAAATTTGGTAATAAATTATTTTAGGAGAGGAATTGAAAAAATGCTCACACTTGACAGCATATATAAGGCATCTCATGTCTTAAAGGAAGTTATCCGCCATACCGACCTTATAAATTCCCCGAAGATAAACCCCGAATCAGAGGTTTATTTAAAGCCCGAAAATCTTCAGGTTACGGGTTCATTTAAGGTTCGCGGAGCTTATTACAAGATCTCCCAGCTCACACCCGAAGAACGTGCAAAGGGCGTTATAGCTTGTTCTGCGGGTAACCACGCGCAGGGCGTTGCGTTGGCGGCAACAAAGGCGGGGATAAAGTCGCTCATCTGCCTGCCCGACGGCGCGCCTATTTCAAAGGTCGAGGCGACAAAAGGCTACGGCGCGGAGGTCTGCCTTGTTCCCGGAGTATACGACGACGCTTATAATAAGGCACTCAGCCTTCGCGACGAAAAGGGTTATACTTTCATTCATCCGTTTGATGATGAAAACGTTATTGCGGGACAGGGCACTATAGGTCTTGAAATACTCGATGATATGCCCGATGTCGATGCGGTAGTAGTTCCTATCGGCGGCGGCGGCCTTATTTCGGGAGTTGCGTTTGCAATAAAACAGTTGAATCCGAAAATAAAGGTCTACGGCGTACAGGCAGCAGGCGCGCCCTCAATGTTCAATTCGATCAACGATAAGAAGATCGAGCGCCTCGACAGCGTTGCGACGCTTGCGGACGGAATTGCCGTAAAAGAGCCGGGAAAGAACACCTTTGAGCTTTGTCAAAAGTATGTTGATGAAATAGTTACCGTCACCGAGGACGAAATTTCGGGAGCAATACTCGCGCTTATCGAACAGCAGAAACTTATCGCCGAGGGCGCGGGAGCGGTTTCCGTGGCGGCAGTTATGTTCAACAAAGTTCCCGTAAAGGGCAAAAAAGTTGTCTGCGTGGTTTCGGGAGGCAATATTGACGTTACAATATTAAACCGCGTTATCCGCAGAGGTCTTGTAAAGAGCGGACGTTCGGGTATGCTGAACATTGAACTTGTGGACAAGCCCGGACAGCTCCTCGGAGTATCCGAGATTATCGCAAAGCTTGGCGGAAACGTAACGACCGTGCGTCACGAGCGCGCAGACGAAAACCCCGACATCAACGGCTGTTTTTTGCGTATTCAGCTTGAGACCCGCAATTCCGAGCATTATGAGGAGATAAGAAACGCGCTTATCAATGCGGGATATAAGCTTGTTGACTACATAAAGTAAAGGCTGAAATTTATATAAAAACTAATTTAAGGAGGACTTTTTATGAAAACAATTCACACCGAAAATGCCCCTGCGGCGATCGGACCTTATGTTCAGGCAAAGGTCACGGGAAACCTTGTTTACACTTCGGGGCAAATTCCCATTGACCCAAAGACGGGAAACCTTGTCGAGGGCGGTATTGAATCGCAGGCAAAGCAGGTCTGCGAGAATCTGAAAGCTGTTCTCACAGCGGCAGGCTCGTCGCTTGAAAAGGTTGTTAAAACCAACTGCTATTTAAAGGACATAAACGACTTCGCGGCATTCAATGCCGTTTATGCAGAGTATTTCACCGAAAAGCCCGCACGCTCGTGCGTTGGCGGCTTGCAGATACCGAAAGGTGCGCTCTGCGAGGTCGAAGTAATAGCCGAAGTTTAAAAAAAATGACAGGAGAAAATTTATGAAGTTATTTATTGATACCGCTAATGTTGATGAGATAAGACGCGCAAACGATATGGGAATTATCTGCGGCGTCACCACAAACCCCTCTCTTATCGCAAAAGAGGGCAGGGATTTCAAAGAGGTCGTAACTGAGATAGCGTCTATTGTCGATGGACCTATTTCCGCCGAGGTCATTTCGCTCGAGGCCGACAAAATGGTTGAAGAGGCAAAGCCTCTTGCGGCGATAAACAAGAATATCGTTATAAAGCTCCCGATGTGCGAGGAGGGACTTAAAGCCTGCAAACAACTTACCGCACTCGGAATTAAGACCAATGTAACGCTCGTATTTTCTGCGGCACAGGCGCTCCTTGCGGCAAGAGCGGGCGCAACTTTCGTTAGTCCGTTTCTTGGTAGACTTGACGACATCGGCATGGAGGGCATGAGCCTTATAGAAGAGATCGTTGATATTTTCAACGCCTGCGGGATTGAAACCGAGATAATCGCGGCATCTATCCGCAATCCTATTCACGTTACACAGGCAGCGCGAATGGGCTGTGATATTGCGACTGTTCCCATGAAAGTTCTTCTGCAAATGCTTAAACACCCCCTTACCGACAACGGCATTGAGCGTTTCTTGAAAGACTGGGAAGGATTTACGGCGAAGTAAATTCGCTTTGAGAGGGAAACTTTTGGTTTTTTGGGGGAAAACTTTAGTTTTCCCCCACAGACTGTATATAAAAGCCTAATCAGAGTTGTATGGTTACTCACCACAGGCAGACAATGCTTACATTACAAACAGGGGTTGCGGGGACGGAGTCCCCGCAAGGCAGGGCGCGGGGCGCGCCAGCGCCCCGCATTCTCCCCCTTCCCCTTCGGGGAAGGGGGCAGGGGGATAGGGCGAGTGAACGCAATTTAGACAAACTACGTTTGAAAAGAAAGAACCACAAATAGGTTTTTATACAAGCTCTGGGGGAAAACTTTAGTTTTCCCCCAATCATGTTTTTCGTTTGAAAAAATTATTTAAGTGTATAATGTAATTATGTGATAAAAATTTGAATGCGGAAATGTCGGAGTTAAGGCATTTTCGTTCATTAAAGCGAGGGATTAAAATGATCTGGCGACGCGGAAATTACAGCGAAAACACTGTTGAAACGATACTTGGACAGATAAAATACGGAAGGTATTTTGACGGAGAAATGAATTGGTATGCGGGAGTAACGGCAAATGTTGTACAAAGCCTTTCAGCTCACGGCTTTACGAAAGAGGAGATATACGGGCGCAAAAAAGACCTCATGTGCTGGGATATACCGAAAGAAAACGCTCTGAAATGCAAAAAAGAGGTGATTTCGCTTTACAATATGCAAAGCGACGGCGAGAGCGATTTCCTGTCGGAAAAATACCCGAACCTGTTTATTTACTTTTTTGAAGTTACTCCGAAACGCAAGCTCCACATTGACACAAGCAAATTTACGGCAGTAAAAGCGCTCCCCGAAGAACCGATATGGGTCACGGAAAAAGCGCGCGATGGCGGCGTAAAGCGCGAGATGTATGATTTCTCGGCGAACGGCGTTAAAGAACTACTTTTGCATTTCCGAGAAGTGTTCTTAAACGGCACTCTGAACGCCCTTATCATTCAACACACCAACGGCGAAGAGATGTGGTTCAATTTCGGAGAGGGGTGCTGTCGTATAAGCTATGATGCACACACCTCGCAGGAAGGCGGTTATGCAAGCTGGCGAAATGGCACAAAGGCGCGAAAGCCCGTGAAATTCTTTGAGGGAGAATATCCCTCGTATATGGTCTGCACGGACGTTGAGCAATATATGACAGCGCTTTCCTACTTCCTCGAAAAGGGTAGAAAGCCCGGCAAGCGCCAAAATGTTCAATGGGCATGGATAAACGAGGACAAGTTCCCGATGAATAAGTAATACATTACTTTTTATTGTCAACTATTTCCGCCGTCAATTATTTCAACTGACAACTGCTCTTATACTGCGCCTTGCGGCGCGGTAGGAAAGCGGAAATGTTTTTCTTTACAGTAAGTTAAATAGAAGTTTTAAAAAGGGGTCAAGGGGGAAAACTTTTTCAAAAGATTTCCCCCCTTGCAGTTTACAGTCACCTTTCTCCTTCCTCCTGCATAGTTTGGGGTAAGAGGTGATTTTTATGCTTATAGAAACGGTTTACGACCGTCGTGCCGCGGTTATCTATGCGCTGAACTGGGCGTTTGCAAGAAACCCGCGGTTTTATGATTTTTCGGACATCGGCGGAGATTGTACAAATTATATTTCACAGTGTTTGTATGCGGGCTGCGGAGTGATGAATTATTCACAGGAAAACGGCTGGTATTATATAAACTCCGACGACAGAGCGCCCGCCTGGACGGGAGTAAACTTTCTCCGTGAATTTCTCCTTACAAACAGGGGCACGGGAGTTTACGGCGAAGAAAGCACACTGTCCGAAATACAGCGCGGCGATATAATACAGCTTATAAACTCTCAGGGAAGATTTTATCATACGGTCATTGTGTCGTCGGTCTTATATCCTAAAATACCTCAGAACATTTTTGTCTGTGCGCATACGGACGATTCGCGCAACAGAAGATTGTCTACTTATAATTATGCGGATATTTTTCCTATACACATAATAGGAGCAAGAAAAGAAATTTCCGTAGAGAATTGATTTGGAGGTGCTGTTTATGTATATTTACACTGTAAAAAGCGGAGATACTCTGAGCGGTCTTGCGCAGATGTTTGCCATTCCTGCGGGCAGAATAGCTGCTGACAACAATTTACGATTCAACAGCGGGCTTGCCGTAGGTCAAAGCCTTGTTATAATGTCAGATATAATGAGATACAGAGTGCAGGAAAACCAGACGCTTTATTCTATAGCTCAGGAGTTTAACGTGCCGCTCGAAGAACTTTTAAACGCAAACCCCGATATAAATCCCATAGCTTTAAGAATAGGAGAAACGGTGAATATCCCCATTTCAAGCAATGTTATAAGAAGACCCGCCGTTACAAACGGATATGCTTATCCCAACATAACCGAAACAGCGCTTAATTGCGCAGTTCCGTTTCTTACGTTTTTAAGCCCGTTTTCATATTCTGTAACTCCCAGCGGAGAGCTTATTTCGCCGCCCGATGAAGAACTTATTTACAGCGCCGTAAGAAGTGCAGTTATGCCGCTTATGGTAGTTACAAATATTTATGACGGGACATTTTCTACAGAGGTGCTTTCGCAGATACTTTCCGACAGCTCTTCAACGCGCCGACTTATAGATTCTATAATGTACGAGCTTGACAGAAAGGGATATTACGGAGTAAATCTTGATATGGAATACATTGCGCCCGAGGATAGGGAGATATACAACGAGTTTCTCGGCGAGCTTTCCGACAGACTTCACAGAGGAAATTATGTGCTTATAACTGCCGTAGCGCCCAAATACCGTGCCGACCAGCCCGGAATACTCTACGAATCTCACGATTATCCCGTACAGGGACAATACGCCGACTATGTGGTGATAATGACGTATGAATGCGGTATAACATGATAAAAAAAGAGCATAAAAATTATTTACAATTTTGTAAGAAATATAGATTTTTATAAAACATTATGCTATAATTTGGATAAGGATAAACTGTCCTAAAAATTAAAAAAGGAGTGTTACACTATGAAAAAATTTATTGCTATTTCTTTGCTTAGCGCCCTTTTACTTTCCGCCTGCGACACGACCAATGAAAACAGCTCCGACATGAACAGCAGCTCCGGCTCTTCAAGCTCTTCTGTTTCTTCAAAATCAGAGAGTTCTTCAGAACCAGAAAATTCTTCGTCTGAAGAAAGCAGCTCCCCTGCGGAAAACCCGCCCGAAGAACTAGATGAAAATTCTTTTAAAGCGCCCAACGGTGAGATTCTGAATATTACTGACGGGGAACTTATAGAAGATGAAATGTATAAGTTTGAACAATCATATATCCGTTATACAAAGCCGATTTTCTATAGTACATTTGATGACCCTGATCTTATAAATTGGGATACTATGAAATTCAGCGTTGACTTTGATCGTGGGCAAAAAGCTGACGGATTTTTTAAAGTAAAAGCGGGCGATAAGCTCAAAAACGGTCTTACCGTAAAAAGTGCGGATATTTATATCTATCATGGAGACTATTGTCAATCTCACATAGAATTTGAGGGAGAGCTTACGCTTGAGGGTATAGTATACCGTGTCCCGGAGGATGTTTATGGCAGTTTTCAGGACGAAATTTTCTTCTTTATAGATTCTACTAAATCAACTAATTTTCCTGCTCCTATGGGCGAATTTGACTTCGTAGGAAGTTGGTGGATAGATGAAAGATCCAAATTAGCGTTTCTCGGAGATTATGTGCAAATAAGGCTCGGAAATTATGAAGAAATGGCTGATGATTTTTCGGGAGTAGTTGAAAGAGGAGAATTCGCGAAATTAAAAATAAAAATAAAAGATTTAAAATATAAATATCAGACCGGTCCCGGCGGGACTTTAACAGCGACGCTTGTTTCATTTGAATAAAAGCGAATGTTTTAATAACCCCTCTCATCTTTTTCATCATTGCCCGTGCAAGAATTTCCCCACAGCTTTCCTATTTGCTTTAATATATCCTCTATCTCCTCATCTGTGCAAACGGCGAAATTATCGGCAATAAAACCTGTTTCCCTGCCGTTTTCGTCATATATGCGCCTTATAATATTCGGAGTTGTTTCAATGATTTCTTTCGGAGTTATACGCGGCATTTTATATCACCTCGGTTTATTTCTATTCGCCTAAAGCTCTGAAATTTACCTGCTATGAAAAATTGTTCGGAAAACAAAAGTTAAAGGAGAATAAAGTATAATGAAGTGGAAGGTGTTCTTCTCGGTCTTGCTTTGCGCTGTCCTGCTCTGCGGGTGCACAGACGGTTCAACTCCTGATTATAAGCAACAAAGCGGAAACCCTACAGATGAAAACATTTATAATCTTTATGATTTTTACAGTTTGTTTCAGGACGGAAGTCCCCACGACAGCGGCGAATCCTTGACTTTATTCGGCATTATACAAGAGAAAGACGACCTTTATTCAAACAGTATAATCTTTAATATCGGATTGTTGTTCGGTCATCAGGACAAGAAAGACAGGGTAGTTTGCATATTCGGAAGTTTACATGACCTTGACGGCGTGAGCGTAAATGACATTGTTATAATAAACGGAAAGCTCGATTCTTTTTCTACGGAATTAGTCACCCTGAAAAATTGTTCGCTTATTGCAGTTGACCATACGTCTTACGGTACATTGCCCGAGAGAAACGAAATTCCTTCTGAAAGTGAATTTAGTTCTCAGCAAAGCGAACCCGAGCAGTCGAGCTCTTTGGAGTTTTCCGAAAATGAAACAAGCAGCAGTTCTTCGGTAAAAAGTTCTTCCATTCCCGAAAGCTCTTCCGTTCCTGCTAGTTCATCAAAAGCCCCAAGCTCCTCAAAATCTTCAAGTTCTTCAAAAGCCGCAAGTTCTTCAAAGCCGAACAGTTCTTCAGTTCCCGACAAATCTCCCTCTTCAAGCAGTATTCCTACGGAAAATCCGACCACCGGTACATACGTTCTTAACACTTCTACAAAGAAGTTCCACCGTCCCGATTGCAGTTCCGTAAAGAAGATAAAGCCTGAAAATTACGGCACTTGTGACAGCCGCGAAAGCGCAATAGCACAAGGCTATAGCCCTTGCAAGATTTGTAATCCATAATGCTTTTATAAACATAACTCTGCCGCCGCTCCTGTTTTAAGGTACGGCGGCAGTTTTTTTACAAGCTATGTACCGAATATAATTTAACACTATCTTAAAAACGAGGTGTAATTATGTTCTGTGCAATATACCTTAGAAAATCCCGCGCCGATATCGAAACCGAGGCGCACGGCGGGGGAGAAACGCTTTTGCGGCACAAGACCGCTCTGCTTGAGCTTGCACAAAAGATGAACATAACGGTCGGTGCAGTTTATGAGGAAATAGTGTCGGGCGAGACAATTTCAGCACGCCCACAAATGAAAAAACTTTTGTCCGAGGTCGGCGCGGGAGTTTGGGAAGGCGTGCTTGTAATGGAGATAGAGCGACTTGCGCGCGGCGATACAATGGACCAAGGTCTTGTAGCGCAGACGTTCAGAGCGTCGGGAACAAAGATAATCACCCCGTTAAAAATCTATGACCCGACAAACGAGTTTGACGAAGAATATTTTGAGTTCGGATTGTTTATGGCGCGGCGCGAATTTACCGTGACAAACCGCCGCCTTGTCCGAGGACGCGAGGCATCTGCAAAAGAGGGAAAGTTTCTGGGGAGCATAGCGCCGTTTGGTTATAAAAAAGTGAAACTTGAAAACGAAAAAGGATTCTCGCTTGAAATAGTAGAAGAACAGGCAAGAATAGTCCGTGCTGTTTTTGAGTGGTATGTATACGGAACGGAAATAAACGGTATAAGAAAGCGCCTCGGATTTAAAGCCATTGCAAAGCGCTTAAACGAGCTTTGTATTCTTCCGCAGGGAAAGAGCGAACACTGGACATCATTCGGCATAAGAAACATTCTGACAAATCCTGTGTATATCGGAAAGATAAGATACGGATACAGAAAGGTAAAAAAGCAGATAACCCCTGACGGAGTAAAAAAGAAAACGCGCCAAACGGCAAAGGACGCTATTATTTCAAACGGTCGTCATGAGCCGATAGTTTCCGAAGAATTATTTTACAAGGCTCAGCAGCTTATATCACAAAACAGCCATGCGCCCGTAAAATACAAAACGACTCTGAAAAATCCTTTGGCGGGGCTTATATACTGCGCGAAATGCGGACACTTGATGACCTATCGTTCTGCTGAGGGCGGAAAAAGAGCGTATATTGCCTGCAATACTGCGGGCTGTAAATGCGTTTCCGCGCCGCTTGAGCCTGTTGAAAAACGGCTGCTTGAAATACTTAACGTCTATATGGGCGGATATTGCATAAAAAAAACAGCCTCGGAGCATACAGGGCTGAACAGCGAAATTGAAGATACTGTCTTAGAAATGAAGTCGAAAATTTCCGAATACCGTTTACAGCTTGAAAATATATACGATTATTTTGAGCGGGGAATATATGACGAAAAAACCTTCAAACAGCGTCTTAAAGAAGTTGGAGAACGTATATCGGAACTTGAAGAAAAAATAGCCCTGCAAAGCTCGGAGCTGCTGCTTATGAACAAGCGCCCGGAAAACAGGTCAATTCCCGCTGTAGGACGTCTGACGGAGATATACGGCGATATTGACATAGAAGGGAAGAACAGGCTGCTGAAATCTGTTTTCGCGCGAATAGTCTATGAAAAGAACGCCGAAGAAAACCGCAGACAGTCTCCCGACAGCTTTAATCTCGGAGTGTTTTTGCGCCTGCCCGAAAAGAATTAAAGAAACAAGTTGACTTTATTGTTATCATATTTATACGTATGAATGGGGCTATACCTATAGCGCTCCCATGTCCGTCCAGCCGATAGATGAAGTAAGGAAAGTGTTAAGCTATGCGGTTAGTGAAATACCCTCACAGAAAATAATAATGGGAATGCCGAATTACGGCTATGAATGGACGCTCCCTTATATGCGCGGCACAGCCGCAAGGAGCATAGGCTTTACCGAGGCTACGGAAATAGCCATAGCAAATAATGCCGAGATACTTTATGATGAAAAAACGCAAACGCCGTATTTTTATTATACCAACAACGGCGTCAGAAAGGTCATTTGGTTTGACGACCCGCGCAGTATAACCGCAAAGCTCGGACTTGTAGATGAGTTCGACCTTGCGGGAGCAAGCTGGTGGACAATAAACCGCTGTTATGTTCCGAACAGGCTTATCGCGCTGAATGCTTTTGAAGTCGCTAAGCTGTAACAGGCTGTACAGCTCGCTATAATATCTTCCAGATAGACGGCACCTGCATATCCCTGAACATATCTATCTGTGCTTTTGCTCTGTCGCAGGAGGCGTAAATTTCGTCGTCCTTGTCCTCGGCAAATGATTGTATTTCGGCAATTGACGAAGTGATTTCAACGGCGTGACCGAGGTCGTTTATCAATATCGAGCGGTCGACGAATTTTTCCCATTCTTCTTTCAGTTGTTCAGCACCGCTTTCGGCGCGCTCGTTGTTGCCATTTTCATAGTTTTCTTCAATTTCGTGGATCTGGTTTATCAGCTTGTCAGTAAAATCGCACGTTACCTTTACCGAATAAAAACAACCTACGAACATAATCGCTAAAATGACAGAGCTTAATACAATGCGTTTCATTTGTCCTTCTCCTTTTCAACAATGTCGTAGTTCCCGTTTTTGTCGGCAGTCATAAGAAATATCCGACTTTCGCTTATCCCGTTTTCCCTCAGTATTTTCGTTAGCCAGTCTTCTCCGAGAGCTATAATTTTAAGCTGGTCGCGGTCGCGGATACCGTCGCGTATTATGACCGACGGAGGATCATTTGTCGAGCCGCCCGCTTTTATGTCTTGCTTTTCGGCAGGCTGGTAGTCTTTTTTCAGAAGAAAGTTTATCTTTCCGTTTGTTTCAACTATCGCATACTGTATCTCGCTTATGTCGAATATCTGCTGATTTCGCATAGCCTCCGTAAGGTCGTCTACCGAATAACGAAGTCGTTTCATTTCTTTTTGGAGAATTTTCCCTTCACTTATGATTATTCGGGGACTTCCTATCATGAGCTTTCTTATCTTCGCGGATTTCAGCATAACTCCCGACATCACCACATCAAGACAAACGAGCGTAAGAATAGGCACGATCCCCATTATCATGGGAACGCTTATGTCCTCAACAGGAATAGCCGCAATGTTTGAAATAAGAATTGTAACCACAAGCTCGGAGGGCTGTAGCTCTCCGAGCTGTCTTTTGCCCATAAGCCTTAGAGAAAATGTTATAACAATATAGAGAACTACCGCTCTTATAAGTACGATCGCCATAAATAATAAAACTCCTTTTCGGAAATAACAGTGTTTTTATTGTTATCATAATTTAATAAAATATTCTATTGAAATTTATAAGAAATAGTGGTATAATGATAAGAGTTATGTGAGGTGAAATTTATGAAAATCGGTGTTTCGACCGCGTCGCTCTATCCGCTGCATATTGAGGACGCTTTCAGAACACTTTGCGAAATGGGCGTAAATACCATAGAGGTTTTTGCAAACAGCACCTGCGAGGGACAAGAACCGTGCGTTTCACTTATAAACGAAATGCAGAAGGAATACGGCGTTTGTATAACGTCGTTCCACCCGTTCTCTTCTCCTATGGAAAGCGTGTTTTTGTTTTCCGATTATGACAGGCGCATAGAAGAAATGATGACGCTTTACAGGGGCTTTTTTGAAAGCATGAAAAAGCTCGGAGCGAAAATATTTGTGCTGCATGGGGCAATATCGAGCTCTAAATGCACGGAAAGTCATTATATAAAGCAGTTTGAAATGCTGTCCGACGCAGGCAGGGAATACGGCGTAACAGTAGCACAGGAAAACGTCAGCTATTGCCTTAGCGGAAGATTAGAGTTTTTAAAGATGATGAAAAGGGAGCTTGGCGACAAGGCGAAGTTTGTCCTCGATCTAAAACAGGCTCGCAGAAGTCACGAAGAACCGGTCGAGTATGTAAAAGCTCTGGGAAATAATATAGTTCACTGTCATATGAGCGATGCAGACGGCGAGCGCGATTGTTTAGCAATAGGGGCGGGGAAGTATGATTTTGAAAATCTTTTGAGAGAGCTTGTTGCGAACGGCTTTGACGGAAATCTTATTGTTGAGCTTTACAGGAGAAATTACGGTGATTTTTCCGAGCTTAAGACGTCGGCGGACAGGTTATGTGAAATTGCCGAAATGGTTGAAAAAATAAAATAAAAAGGAGATAAAAAATGAAACTTGATAAGATGATAGGCGACAGATTTAAAGAGCGCCCCTCCGACTGTCAGATAGACAGCCACGCGCTTATGGTGAGAGGAGGGTACATAAAATATGTCGCAAACGGTATATATTCGAGTTTTCCTCCGCTGAAGAGAATAACGAGCAAGATAGAGCGCATTATACGCGAGGAAATGGATGCTGTAGACGGACAGGAAGTTATGTTCCCCGTAGTTATGCCCGCATCTCTCTGGCAGGAAACAGGCAGATATACGAGCATAGGGAGCGAACTTCTGCGCTTTACCGACAGAAATAAACAGCCTATGGTCTTGGGTATGACCCATGAAGAGGCAGCCGTTCAGCTCGTGAGAGAGTACGCAAATTCCTACTCCAAATATCCGTTTATGATCTACCAGATACAGACGAAATTCCGTGACGAGGCGCGTCCGCGCGGCGGTCTTATAAGAGTGCGCGAGTTCACCATGAAAGACGCATATTCTTTCCACACCTCGCAGGAGGACTTAGAGGAGTATTACGCGCGCGTTCACAAGGCTTATGAGCGCATATATGAGCGCTGCGGAGCGAAAAATGTCATCTCCGTAAAGTCCGACAGCGGAATGATGGGCGGAAGTGTATCGCATGAGTTTATGCTCCTTACGCCCGTTGGAGAGGACAGCATAGCTATCTGCAAAGAATGCGGCTATAGAGCGAATGTCGAGGCGGCAAAGTCTATTGTAGAAGACCTTCGCGACGAAAACTCCGAGGAGCTTAAAGAGGTTTATACTCCCGAAATTCATACTATAGAGGACATCTGCGAATTTTTGAAAATGCCGCTTAACAAGAGCTGCAAGGCGGTCGTATATCAGAAAAATTCCGACGACAGCTATATAGTTATCTTCATTCGCGGCGAGCTTGAAATAAATGAAACAAAGGTCACGAATTTCCTCGGCTGCGATATCCACCCCGCCGTTATTACGGACGAATGCGGATTGTGCGCGGGATATATAGGACCCGTAAACTTAAAGGTAAACGGAGAATATACCGTGCTTTACGATTCGTCGCTTGAAAACGCGAACAACCTCTCCTGCGGCGCGAACAAAAATGAGTATCACCTCACGGGTCTTGATATGAAACGTGATGTTCCTAACGCCGAATACCACGATTTCGCAAAGATAGCGGACGGCGGCATTTGCCCCGAATGTGGCAAAAAGGCAATAAACATCTCTCGCGGAATTGAAGTCGGAAACATCTTCCAGCTTGGCACAAAGTACACAAAGTCCATGAAGATGACTTATCTCGATAAGGACGGAAACGAGCAGACGCCCATAATGGGCTGCTACGGAATAGGCGTAGGAAGGCTCGCCGCCTCTGTCGCAGAAAGCTCTCACGATGAATATGGACCTATCTGGCCTATGGCTATAGCTCCCTGGCAGGTTCATCTCTGCGCGGTTAGGTCGGACGACGAGCGCGTAAGGACAGCCGCCGACAAGCTCTACAGCGACCTTCAGAGCGCGGGAGTAGAAGTTATTTACGATGACAGAAACGTAAGAGCGGGAGTTATGTTCTCCGACGCGGATCTTATCGGCGTGCCGCTTAGAGTTGTCGTAAGTCCCAGAAATCTTGACGAAGGCGTTTACGAGCTTTCTTCGCGCGACAAGTCTCTTTCGGAAAAATTAGCTCCCGAAACTGCCGTAAGCCGCCTGAAGGAGCTTATAGCTCAAATGATGAAATAATATGAACTATATAAACAGACTTTTTTCTCTCAGACCGTATGGCGACCGCTCGGATGAAATTTTTCTCCGAGCGGTCAGAGAGAATTTTTCGTATCAGCTGGAGAACTGCGGTGAATACAGAAGTATCGCGGAATATTTCGGGATCGGCGTTCATGATCTGAGAAATATCCGCGATATTTCAAAACTCCCTATATTGCCGACACTGTTTTTCAAAAGAAACAAAATAAGTTCCTCAAAGGGGATATATACCGCGACTTCTTTCGGCACGAGCGGAGGTAATAAAAGTGAAATAAATTTTGACGCGGAGGCTCTTGCAAACGCGCTTAAAATGTCGGTAAAGATCGCAGCTCTGAGAGGGCTTATTTCGCCTGTTCCGTGTCACTATATCATAATGGGCTATAAGCCGAGCATATCAAACCATGCGGCAGTTACAAAGACGGCGTTCGGCGCAACGCTTTTTACTCCCGCTTTAAGCAGAAATTATATTCTCAAATACAAGAACAATAAGTACGAGCCTGATTTTGACGGGATAATATCGCTTGTGCAAAGGCTCGGAAGATCGGCGTTTCCCGTAAGATTTATGGGATTTCCGTCTTATACATATTTTCTTATGAAACTCATGGACGAGCGGGGGATAAGAGTTAAGCTCCCCGAAAATTCAAAGATAATGCTCGGAGGCGGCTGGAAACAGTTTTATGCCGAGCAGACCGACAAGCAGTCGTTCTACAGCCTTTCAAAAAAGGTTCTCGGAATTGACGATAAAAACATTATAGAGTTTTTCGGCGCGGTAGAACACCCTGTCCTTTACTGTGACTGTCCCGAACATCATTTTCATATCCCCGCCTATTCGAGGGTAATAATACGCGATGTGGATACGTTAAAGCCACTTCCTTTCGGGAAAGTAGGGCTTGTAGATCTTATTACTCCTTTGGTTAAGGCAACGCCGCTCTTGTCGGTAATGACCGATGATCTCGGCGTTATGCACAGCGGAAAAGAGTGCAAATGCGGGATAAGTTCGCCGTATCTTGAAATAATCGGACGGATAGCTCCGAGCGACATAAAGACCTGCGCTGCGGGCGCAGCTCAGCTTTTGGAGAAATTGTAAACAAAGAGGAAAATATGATATTATATGCGGGAAAAATTTACGAAAGCTCTTTACAGGACGCTCTGCTTGATAGGCTGAGCGATGACTTAGATCGCGTCCTGTCTATGAAAACGCTCTCGTCGCAAACGGTGATAAGCGCTGTTTCAAAGCTCGGAGAAGAGATCGTTTCGGGAAAATATGACAAAGAGCTTGACGAGATAAAGATAGAACAGCCCGAACGGATAAAGCTTTTGTGCGCGAAAATGCTGGTGAGGGAAAACCTTGAATATAAGCTGAATATCGAACTCAAAAGCACAGAAACTCCTGAACCGCCCGAAGGACTTTCCAAAATAAGCTCAAAGAGAATGCCACTCGGCGTTATTTTCCACATAGCCGCGGGGAATATGGACGGACTTCCCGCGTTTTCTCTTGCAGAGGGGCTGCTTTCTGGAAACGTAAATATATTAAAGCTGCCGAGCACGGACAACGGCTTGTCGCTTAAAATAATCTCAAGGCTAATAGAGATAGAGCCGGAGCTTTCGGATTTCATTTATGTATTTGACACGCCTTCTTCGGATATTCGCGCAATGCAGAAAATGGCGCAGCTTGCGGACGGTATATCCGTGTGGGGAGGAAACGCGGCGATAAGCGCGGTCAGAACGCTTGCTCCTACGGGCGTAAAGCTTATAGAATGGGGTCAGAAACTGGGATTTTGTTATATTTCGGGATACTCGGATAAAACAGGCGAGCTTTCTGCGCTTGCGGAACATATTGCCAAAACAAGACAGCTTTTGTGTAGCTCATGCCAGACGATATTTCTTGACACCGAAGATGAAAATGAACTCAAAAGCTTTTGCAAAGAGTTTCTTCCTTTGCTCGAAAAAGCTGTCGAACGTCATAAAAGCCCCATTTTGGGCGAAAGGGCGTATGGCTCTCTGATAAGCTGTACGGAACTGCTCGAAGATATTATCGGAAACAAAGCGCGAAGTGAATTTCGCGGAAAGGGCTGCCGTCTTATCATACGCTCGGACAGCGAGCTTGAGCTTTCGCCGATGATGTGCGGAGTGCTGGTAAAGCGACTCCCGAAGGACAAAATTTTAAAAGAACTCAGGAAAAGCAAGGGATACCTTCAAACCGCAGGGCTTATATGTTCTCCCGAAAAGCGGAATGAACTCTGCGATATACTTTCTCGCTGCGGCGTTACAAGAATAACCTCCGCGGGAAATATGTCCGAGTATTTCAGCGGCGAGGCGCATGACGGAGAATACCCTATGAGCCGTTATACAAGAATTGTGAATATAGAAGATTGAGCTGCCGAGCATTGAAATTTTGTGTTATTTCTTGAACAGAATAAGCGTTAAAAAACGGATAAGTGAATTAGAGTAAAAATGAACGAAAATAAAACTACAATTAAATTTATAGCGGCGCTCTCTGTCGCCGCACTTCTTATTTCGGGCTGCGAAAATGAAACGCCGCCCGAAAGTACTTCCGGCTTTTCCGGAAGTGTAATTACCGACCCTTTCGGAAACCCTCTTCCCGTAACGGAAATATGCGGGAAAGAATACGATATTGAAGACACGACCGAGCTTTATTTATACGGCGAGCAGCTTTCGGCGACCGATCTTGAAAACATCGGAAAACTTGAAAATCTACAGTCGCTTACGTTGTATAGGTGCGAATTGAACGACCTGACCCCGCTTTCAAAGCTCAGCGGGCTTTCAGAGCTTACCCTTTCGGGAAGTGAGATAACGGACATAAGCCCGCTTTCGGAGCTTTCTATGCTGAAGACCCTTGACCTCGGAAGTAATAAGATAACCGACATTTCTCCTCTGAAAGCCCTTAAATCGCTCGAATACCTTGACCTAGGCTACAATGAGATAAGCGATATAACTTCGCTTTCAGGGCTTTTGGCTCTCTCTGAGCTTGACATTGAGATGAACCTGATAACCGACATCTCTCCGCTCTCGGCTCTTAACGGCCTTGAAGTGCTTGACATGGATTCAAACGGCATTGAAGACATTTCTCCTGTAGCGGGGCTTTCAGAGCTTTCATACTTGTCTTTCAGCGGGAATTATGTAGCGGACCTTATGCCTGTTTCGGGACTTTCGCGTCTTAGCGTATTGCATGCAAATTCAAATGAAATAGCGGACATCTCGCCTTTATCGGGGCTTACTGATCTTGAAGATCTCAGCATTTATCTCAACAATATAACCGACATTTCGCCTCTGTCAAATCTCAAAAAGCTTTCTCAGCTAAGCCTTAATTATAATGAAATAAGCGACATAACTCCGCTTTCGGAGCTTAGAGAGCTTTCATATTTAGATCTCGGCTTAAATAAAATAAGCGACATAAAGCCGCTTGAAAATCTTACAAAAATAACGGAACTTCAGTTAGGCTCAAACCGGATAACCGACCTCTCGCCGCTTTCCGGATTTTCGGAGCTTAGCTATCTCGATATAAACAACTGCCTTGTGTCGGATATTTCGCCTGTATCCTCCCTTGGAAAACTCGCTTATTTATTAGCCGCTAAAAACAAAATAACCGACCTCGGTCCGCTTGAAAAAGCCGTTTCTCTAAATGTTCTTGATCTTTCGCAAAATCCTGTTCAGCAAGAATCAGTTGACAATTTAAAAACCAAACTGCCCGCGTGCAATATTACGTTTAAATAAATCTATGAACCGAAAACATTCAGCTTTCCTCTAAAAAATCAAGTATATCGGGCGTTGCCGCAAAATGCATTGCGCCTACCGCGACAAAAACCTTTTCGCCGCTTTCGAGCCATTCGGATATTTTTTCAGCCATTTTCTTCTGGCGGTCTGTGTACATTGCCGTATAATAGTCGGCATAATCGTCGCTCAATTCTTCGGGGATACTGTCGCTTTCGAGCATTTTTTCGAGCGCAGGAATATCTCCCTCGCTCCATGCCTTGTATAGCTCGCGCATTGCCGAAAGCTGATCGTCATAGTCCGTTTCAGCCGCGTCTTTCAGAACGAATGCCTGTAGCGCTGGGCTTTCCTCGGAGTTCATTGTATATTGCTCATAAATGCTTTCAAACTCGTAGATGTTTTTGTTTTTCTTCATCGCGTACTCAATGACCGCGCGGTCTGTTCCGTTTTCGGCATAATATCCGCAGTCAAAGGCAATTTTGTTTGACAGCATCGAGCTCCAGACCGTTGGGAGATACCTGTCATAAGCCGCATTATAAAGCCCTTTTTCAAGAAAGAACTCTTTTATTTTTCCATAGTCCTCTCCGAGAATGTCGGCTGTCGTGCCCGATTTACATTCAAGAAGTGTCATTGCTTTATTAACGGCGTCTTGGTTTTTGTCCAGCGCGATAAGGTCAACTTCGACCGCCACCGTTTCGCATTCGTCAATTGCCTCATAAATTTCTTCGGAATATCGAACGCCGTTTTCGGCGACGTGCATTGTCCCTAGCATATAAACTACGCCGCCTGTGTTTTCATCGCGAATTGTAAAAAACGGCGGCGTTACAGGCTCGCTTTGTTCGGTAAAGCCCTCGCACCCGCCGAGCGTAAAAATACAGAAGATCGCCGCTGTAACAAGCGCGATTTTTTTTATCATCTTAGTGTATTTCATAGCTGTCAGTCACTTCTCCATCAAAATTTTTCCACAGGAACCGTCCGCCTTCAAGCGTCATATAGCCGTTGGAGCTGCCGTTTTTCGGCAATGAAACCGAGCCGGGGTTCATATAAATATAGCCTTCGTGAATATTGCACGCGGGAATGTGCGTGTGTCCGCAAAGTAGTATGTCTTTGGGTTTTAGCGGCGGCAGGTTTTCCTCGTTATAATTATGCCCGTGCGTCATAAATATCTCCGCACCCTCCGCGCTTATCAGCGCATATTCCGCAAGCACAGGGAATTTAAGAACCATCTGGTCAACTTCCGCCTCGCAGTTTCCCCTTACACAGAGTATATCGTTTCTTATCCCGTTCAGCATTTCAATTACGAGCTTTGGGGCGTATTCTTTCGGCAGGTCGTTTCTCGGTCCGTGATAGAGTAGGTCGCCGAGCAGTAAAAGCCTGTCCGCTTTTTCGCTTTCGTATGTTTCAAGCATTTTATTGCACCAATATGCCGACCCGTGAATGTCGGACGCTATCATAAATTTCATGGCTTATTCTCCATATTCTTCAACAATTATCGCGCAGCCTTTAACCGCTATCTCCGCAAATTCTTCGGTAATTTCATTGCTCACTCCAAGCGGATAGTCGCTTTTGAAAATGCGGTTTTGTGTTTGATATTTAACGCCGCGCTCGGTTATCTGAGCCGTATTTTCATACGCGAAAACCGAAAGATACCCTTTAAAACATTTAAAGCACTTTATTTCATTTAAGAGGATCTCTACGCGCTCGTGTTCGCCGTACATTTCCGCGTCTATCCCGCGTTTTTTCAGCCCGTAAAGCATTTGGATATTCGCGAGCGTATGTCCGAGCCGTCCGCCCAAGGCGCATAGAAAACGCAGCCTCTTAAATCCTCGCTCTATCGCAGCATTGGCGGCAAGTATCGTGTCTGTGTCGTCTTTTTCGGGAACGGCCCTTATGCATTCGACATTTTCGGGAATATCGCACTTTGCGCTGTCAAAATCGCCAACGCATAAATCGGGGACAATTCCCGCTTTAAGCGCATATTCAAGCCCTTTGTCCGCGGCAATAACAAACCCGCTTATAAGCTCTTTTTCAAGCGAACTGCAAGGCGCACCGCATATTATCGTACATTCAATGTTCATATGAATTACTCCTTTTAGAGATAAGAGGTAAGAAATAAGATGTTAGAAGATGTTTTGAGCGGCAAGCAACTTTTCCATTTAAGATCACCAAACGGGCGGCGCACAAAAGTTTTTTGAAAGGGAGCTTGAGGGAAAACTTTTTTTCAAAAAAGTTTTCCCTCAATAACGCGTTAGCATAGCGCATCAGATTAAATGCCTGCGGCATTGAATCTGGGGTGCGGGGAAAACAAGAGTTTTCCCCACATTGCCGTTTAAAAGCCGTGCTTTGAAACGGCAATCCTACAAAGATGATTTGAGCGGGAAGTTGCTTATAGTGTAAAAAACTTTCGAGCGGAAAAGCAAAAATGCTAAAACTTTTTCTATATTGTACCACAATCCGCGAGGATTGTCAATACAGAAAGAGGGCTGCCCGAAAGGACAGCCCAAATGAAAAGGGAGCGGGATTATTTTCAGACCACAGAAGAAAGAGGAGGAGCAGAACCTCTGCCCTCATGGTGTGATCTGCGATCTGTTAAACGTTGAACAAAAGCTCGTCATATGTCGGATAAGGCCAGTATTCCTCGCCGACAATTGTTTCAAGCTCGTCTGCTACGGCTCTCAGCGACTGCATGGTGCTGAATACCTCGTCATGATAGCAGCGCGCTTTTGCCTCTTCGCCTTCTATTGCCTGCGCCTTTACGACTGCGTCAGAAAGCGCATAAGCCTTTTCGGAGAGCGCCGCGGTAAGGTCGTTTACCTTCTTTGCCATCTCTGTTTCAACCGTAGGTTCAAGACCCATAGCCTTCTTGCTTGCGGCAATGTCGCAAACGTCTTTAGCAAATTTCATTACTGCGGGGAGAATCTCCGTCTTTGCCATATCTGCTGCGGTTAGAGCCTCAATGTTTATTACCTTCGAATAGTTCTCAAAAAGTATCTCCTGTCTTGAATAAAGCTCAACTTCACTGTATACGCCGAATTTCTTGAACAAAGCTATGTTCTTCGGAGCGGTTACACATGCTACCGCGTCTACCGTTGATTTAAGGTTAGGAAGTCCGCGCTTTTCAGCCTCGACAGGCCATTCGTTTCCATAGCCGTTTCCGTTGAAGATAACTCTCTTATGTTCGCTTATTGTCTTTACAAGCAGATCGTGAAGAGCCTCGTTGAAGTTCTCCGCGCCCTCAAGCACATCTGCAAATTCTGTCAGAGAGTTTGCAACGATAGTATTGAGGATAGTGTTAGGACCTGCAATATTAAGGTTAGAACCAACCATTCTGAATTCAAACTTGTTGCCCGTAAATGCAAAAGGAGAAGTTCTGTTTCTGTCGGTGCTGTCTTTCGGGAAGTCGGGGAGCGAGGAAACGCCGACATTGAACATCTGCTTTCCGTTAGAAGTATACTCCTTACCCTCAACGAGCGCGTCTACAACGCCCTGAAGTTCCTCGCCGAGGAATATCGAGATGATAGCGGGGGGCGCCTCGTTTGCGCCAAGTCTGTGGTCGTTTCCGGGAGAGGCTACCGACATTCTGAGGAGGTCGGAATATTCGTCAACTGCCTTTATAATAGCCGCCAGGAACGTCAAAAACTGAGCGTTTTCCATGGGCGAATTTCCGGGATCGAGAAGGTTCTGCCCGTCGTCTGTAGACAAGCTCCAGTTGTCGTGCTTGCCCGAGCCGTTTATGCCCGCAAAAGGCTTTTCATGTAGCAGGCACACAAGTCCGTGTTCAAGAGCGACCTTTTTCATAAGCTCCATTGTGAGCTGGTTCTGATCCGTAGCAAGGTTTGCGGGGGCAAAAATCGGCGCGTTTTCGTGCTGTGCGGGAGCAACCTCGTTGTGCTTTGTCTTTGATGTAATACCGAGTTTCCAAAGACGCTCGTCAAGGTCTTTCATATAGTCCGCAACGCGATCTTTGATAACTCCGAAATAGTGATCGTCAAGCTCCTGACCCTTTGGAGCGGGAGCGCCGAAAAGCGTTCTGCCCGTAAAAATAAGGTCCTTGCGCTTGTCGTAATTCTTTTTGTCAATAAGGAAATATTCCTGCTCGGCGCCGACTGTTGCAACAACGCGCTTTGTGGTGGTATTTCCGAAGAGTTTAAGTATTCTCAGCGCCGCGTCCGAAACAACGTCCATCGAGCGCAGCAGAGGAGTTTTCTTGTCGAGCGCCTCGCCCGAATATGAATAGAACGCGGTCGGAATGTAAAGCGAGCCGCCTTTTACAAATGCATAAGAAGTCGGATCCCAAGCCGTATAGCCGCGCGCCTCAAATGTCGCTCTTATACCGCCCGAAGGGAAACTCGAGGCGTCCGGCTCGCCCTTTATAAGCTCTTTGCCCGAAAACTCCATTATTACCGTGCCTTCGTTTGTGGGCGAAATAAAGCTGTCGTGCTTTTCGGCTGTAATGCCCGTCATAGGCTGAAACCAGTGCGTATAGTGCGTTGCACCTTTTTCTATAGCCCAGTCTTTCATAGCGTTTGCGACAATGTCCGCTATAGAGCTGTCAAGCTCTTTTCCTTCTGCAATTGTTTTCTTCAGCGTCTTGAAAACATTTTTCGGCAGGCGCTGGCGCATTGTTTCTTCATTGAACACATCAATGCCGAATTGCTCTACTACATTAAAATTTTCCATAGTCCCGTTCCTCCTGATAATTACTTTTAAATACGAAAAAACGGCGCCAAGACGCGGAAAACCCGCTCTCGAAACGCCGTCGTTTCTTTGTTACGCTATTATTATAACTCTTTTGCTTTCGTTTGTCTACAGCAATTTCAAACAAATAAAGATAACATATGTTTTTTTTATTGTCACTTTTCCACAAAAAATATGAATTTTAATTTTCTGAAAAATTCTTAATATGGCAAATTATTTCAAAAAACATTAAATTTTTGCAGGATTTTGATTTTTAACTTTCAAAAATAATTTATTGTATAACTGTTTAAACTCTCCTCACGTTATTTTCCATAAAGCATATTATGTAATACAAAATGTGAAAAGGGTGATCTTATGTTGGAAATTCCGCTCAGTTGTCTAAAAGTAGGGAAGAGCGCCGTTGTAAAAAAGCTGATGTCGCACGGAGCGCTAAGGCGGCGGCTTTCGGATATAGGGGTAGTAGAGGGAGCGGTCATAAAATGCATAGGCAGAAGTCCCCTCGGCGACCCGAGCGCATATATTATCTGCGGCGCAGTTATAGCTATAAGAAACTGCGACAGCGGCGGAATAATCGTAACTGAAATATAGGGGGTGGTATAAATTGAACAACAGTTCTTTTGACAAGACCGTAGCTCTCGCGGGAAATCCGAATGTCGGTAAAAGCACTGTCTTTAATGCCCTCACGGGTTTACACCAGCACACGGGAAACTGGGCGGGAAAGACTGTTGAAACAGCGAGCGGCTTTTTTAAGACCGAGGCTTTCAGATATAAACTTGTGGATATTCCCGGCACTTATTCTCTTATTGCACATTCCGCCGAAGAAGAAACCGCGCGTGATTTTTTATGTTTCGGCGGCGCGGACGCGGCGGTAGTTGTATGCGACGCAACTTGTCTTGAGCGCGGGCTTAATCTTGTTTTGCAGATAACGGAGATATGCCCGAAAACGCTTGTATGTATAAATATGCTCGACGAGGCGAAACGTGCGGGAATTAAAATAGATATAGAGCTGCTCGAAAAGAGGCTGGGAGTTCCCGTTGTGGGAATAACCGCACATAAAAAGCGGACGCTTAAACTTCTGACCGACAGGCTCGACGAGCTTTGTTCTTCTCCCGCTCCCGAAAATGTCCGAAAACTTGATTATATAAAGCCTATAGATGACGCCGCCGATATTACCGCAAAGGTAATTGAACAGCAGGGTCTGTCGCTCGGCGTTCCCGCAAAATGGACGGCATTAAGGCTTGTTGACGGAACGCTGACTCCCGATATAAACAGCGACATTTTTAAAAACGCCGATGTCTGTCAGGCAGTTGAACAGTCGAGAGCGCGTCTTTCAAAAGACGGCATAAACGCAGATATACTACAGGACAAAATAGTCGGCTGCATTTTTAAGAATGCAAGCGATATTTGCAAGGACGCCGTAAAAATGCCCGAACGCGAAATATCTAAGCTCGACAGGATACTTACAAGCAGAGCGCTCGGCTTTCCTATAATGATTCTTCTGCTTGTTCTGGTTTTCTGGATAACCATGATCGGCGCAAATTATCCGTCCGAATATCTCGGAAAGGCGCTGTTCTTTCTCGGCGACAGGCTCGGCGAGCTTTTCGCGGCGCTTAACGCTCCCGAATGGCTTTCGGGAATAATTGTAGACGGGGCATACAGGGTGCTTGCGTGGGTGGTATCTGTAATGCTCCCGCCTATGGCGATATTTTTTCCGCTGTTCACTTTGCTCGAAGACCTCGGATATCTGCCGCGCATAGCGTATAACCTCGACAAGCCGTTTCATAAATGCAGCGCCTGCGGAAAACAAGCGCTTTGTATGTGCATGGGCTTTGGCTGTAATGCCGCGGGAGTTACGGGCGCAAGAATAATAGACAGCCGCCGAGAGCGCCTTATTGCTATACTTACAAACTCGCTCGTCCCCTGCAACGGACGTTTCCCGATGATATTGGCGCTCATCTCGGCTTTTTTCGTAAACAGCACGGAAAACAAAAACATTTTATCAAGCCTTCTGTCCGCTCTGATATTCACTTTTACAATTTTGCTCGGCATTTTTATGACGTTTGCCGCGTCTAAAATTCTTGCAAAAACGCTACTTCGCGGAGAACCCTCGTCGTTTACTCTGGAACTTCCGCCTTTCAGAAAACCACAGCTTACAAAGATACTTATCCGCTCGTGTCTTGACAGAACGGTATTTGTGCTTGGCAGAGCCGCGGCAATTGCCGCTCCTGCGGGCGCGGTCATATGGCTTTTGGCAAATGTGAGCATAGGCGGCGGAACATTGCTCTCATACATCACAAACTTTTTTGAGCCTTTCGGTCAGCTTTTGGGAATGGACGGCGCTATAATAACGGCGTTTTTGCTCGGCATTCCGGCAAATGAAATTGTGATCCCGCTTATAGTTATGATCTACGAGCAGAGCGGCGTTATATCGGAGATATCTACCGAACAGCTTTTCGGGATATTTTCCGCGAACGGCTGGACTGCGATAACGGCGGCGTGCGTTATAGTATTCACGCTGTTTCATTTCCCGTGTTCAACAACGCTCCTTACGATAAAAAAAGAAACAGGCGGCTGGAAATGGGCAGCTCTCGGCTTTCTGATACCTCTTGTGATAGGCTGCGTATTGTGTTTTCTAATAAACGCCTGCTCGGTCATATTCAATTTTTGAGAAAACAAAAATCCCCGTATGCAAATGCACACGGGGCTTTCTCGGCAGTTTTACGGATTTATATTTCCCGTCAATGTCAGCTTATTCGTTATCTCAAACGTAGGACCTTTCTGCCATAAAAACGGCGTGAGCGATATTTCAAAGCCCTCTCCCGGCGCGCACATATAGTCCGCAGGCTGTCCTTTCGGTAGTCCGTAGCCGCAAAGAAGATTTGTGATAACTCCCGCATGAGTAACTACCGCGCCATATTGCAGGTCGTTCTTCATCATGTCGCTGAAAACGCTGTCAAGACCGCTTATACAGCGAAGTATAAAATCGCTGTATTTCTCCCCATTCGGCGGCGCGGAATCCACTCCTCCCTTGAGCCAGTCTTTATATTCGCGCAGGTCGGAAAGCTGTTCGGAGGTCTTTCCCTCAAAATTCCCGAAATTCATCTCACACAGCTCGTCAATTATCATAAGTTTCTGGTCGGGGTAAATTATCTCGGCAGTTTCCAGACACCTTGCGAGCGGCGAGGAATATACCTTTTCAACTTCGGGATATAGCTCGCATGCACAGAAATTTTCGATCATTTTTTTACCTTCGGGACATAGCGAAAGGTCGGTTTGACCGATGTATCTCCCGTCGAGATTTCCTTGTGTGATGCCGTGACGGATAAGGTACAGATAGTAGTTTCTCATTTTCTACACTCCTATATATTGTATGATTAGGAATTATATCCTATGCAAATGTCGAAATTTTGTTAAATATGCCGCTTTACTTCCGGTGTCAAATGTAATATAATATACTTTGTGAATATTTGTGGGGAATTTGGAGAGATAAAAAGATGAACAAAGATTTTCCGAGAATTTTAAAGCTGCTTAGAAAAGAACGCGGATTAAGACAAAAAGAGGCAGCAGACCAATTGGGCGTTGCCCAGGCGCTTTTGTCGCATTATGAAAACGGAAAGCGCGAATGTGGTCTTGATTTTCTGATACAGGCGGCAGATTTTTATAACGTTTCGGTAGATTACCTGCTTGGAAGGAGCAATTCGCGAAACGGCGCGGTCGTTAAAGAGACCGAGCTTGAAGAAAGTGCTGTAAATGAAAACGCCGTTGTAAACACTTCTTCGGCGGGTATCATGCTCAGAAAAAAGCTTATTACAAACGCTCTTGAGGTCGTGTTTTCGCTGCTTATAAAAACCAATAACCAAAAACTCGCAAGGTCGGTCGGAAACTATATGCTGACGGCGGTCTATCGCGCATTCAGAATGGTCTACAGCGCGGGCGGGGAAAACGATGAAAACTTGTTTTCCGTTCCGCGTGAGAGCCTTTCGGGTATAACACTTGCAGAGCTTAGCCTCGAGGACGTTGCGGCAAAGACCGCCGAAAAAGAGGGAACAGCCGATGAAAAAATAACAAACTCCCGCATAGAGCGCGAATATCCAAAGCAAAGCACCGCGCTGTTTTCTGTCGTTACAAATGTTGAAAAGGAGCTTAAAAAGCTCTAGTCGTCGGCTATCTTGTTGTCGGTTATAAAGCGCTCGTTGTCGCGCCAGTTTTCCTTTACTTTTACAAAGATCTGAAGATTAACTTTCGCGTCCAGCATTTCTTCGATATCTTTTCTCGCGAGAGAACCTATCTGTTTCAGACGCTCTCCGCCTTTTCCGATTATCATTCCCTTGTGGGATTGTTTTTCGCATATTATTACCGCGCCGATATCTATGACTTCGGCGTTGTTTTTATTTGTGCGTGAAGAAAAGCTCTCTATGTCTACAGCCGTTCCGTGGGGGATCTCCTGCTGCATTGTCCATAAAAGCTTTTCGCGTATAAGCTCGCTGCATAAAAATCTTTCCGTGCGGTCTGTGGCGATGTCGTCGGGAAAGAAATGTTCTCCTTCAACAGCGTATCTTTCGAGCAGGGGCATAATAAGCTCCGTGTTTATCCTCTTTTTAACGCTTATCGGAATGATCTCCTCAAAGCTGTAGAGCTTGCTGTATTCGTCGAGGAGCGGCAGAAGTTCTTCTTTTGATTTTATAAGGTCTACCTTGTTCAGAAGAAGTATGACCTTTGTATTATGAGAAGTAAACGACCGCGCGAGCTCCTGTTCTACTGCGGAAAGTTTTTTAGTAGCGTCCGCCATAAGAATTGCAACGTCGACATCATCAACGCTTGTCCTGACTGATTTTACCATATGTTCAGCCAGCTTTGTCCGCGGCTTTAAAAATCCCGGAGTATCAATAAACACATACTGCGTGTCGCCCTTTGTAAGCACGCCGTTTATGCGGTTTCGCGTTGTCTGCGGCTTTTCGCTCACTATGGATATCTTTTCTCCCACAAGCAGATTTGTAAGCGAACTTTTTCCCGCGTTCGGTCTGCCTGTTATTGCTATAAAAACGTTTTTAGTCATTTGTTTCTTCCTTTTTCGGTTTATATAAGAGCCTGAATTTTACGCCGCTCAAAAGCTTTTCGGTTATGATCACCGTAAATTTCGGCAAGCCCTGCTCGTCCGTCAGTATAACGTATTCTCCCTTTTTCTTGTCAATCTCAAGCGCTCTGAGTTTTCCGCGCTTTACCTGTTTTAACATTTCTTCGGGCAGGGAAACGCTTGAAAATGTTATGTCATCGGGAATGTCACACGCAGCTTTCATATCGCAAATAAAACTCTCAAAGGCTTTTTTTATATACGCCTCGTATAGATCGGGGCGCTTTTTTCTGGTGTTTTCAAGCGACATTTTCCTTTGCCATTCAACGACCTGTTTATGATCTCCCGAAAGCAATATTTCGGGAACTTTCCGTTCGTTCCATATTTCGGGCCGCGAATATTGGGGATATTCAAGAAGTCCGTCATAGTGGCTCTCTATGCTGTAGGCGTCCTCATTAGGAAGTACCCCCGGCTGTAACCGCGCAATTGCGTCAGTAAGCACCAGCGCTGGCAATTCTCCGCCCGTCAGCACATAATCGCCTATCGAAATTTCCTCGGCATTCAGCTCTTCTATAACCCTCTCGTCTATTCCCTCATAGTGCCCGCAAAGAAGTATAAGTCCGCTTTCCTTTGCAAGCTCGCATATTTTAGCCTGCGTCAGCGTCTTTCCCTGCGGCGAGAGATAAATAACGCGGGGAGGTGTCTTGTGCAGCGCCGCAATTGCATTTACGCAGTCATAAACGGGCTGAGCCTGCATGACCATTCCCGTGCCGCCGCCAAAGGGCTTGTCGTCAACGTTTTTGTGCTTGTCGTTCGTGTAATCCCTGATATTGTGTGCATAAACTTCGAGATACCCGTTTTTAATGCCGCGCCCAACAATGCTCTCGCCGAACACTCTTTCGCACATTTCGGGAAACAGCGTCGCTATATCAATCCTCATCAAACAGCCCCTCAAGCGGAATTATCAGCATTTCTCCCGCCTCAATGTCAATTTTTTTCACAACGTCGTCTATATACGGAAACATAAGTTCCTTTCCGTTTTCTTTCTTTATCGAATAAACATCTGTCGCACCGTTTTGATAAACGTCCGTTATTTTCCCGTAGACCTCGCCCGTTTCAGCGTTTTTCACCGTAAGCCCTATGATATCCTGTATGAAATAAACGTCTTCGGGAAGTTCCACGTCGTTTCTGTCCATATAAAGCATTTTCCCGATATACTTTTGAGTTTCTTCTATGGTGTCAACGCCTTCGATCTTTATTATCACTACATTTTTATGAACATAAGCGCGCGTTATCTTTACGGGAACTTTTCCTTTGTTCAGATAAAGTGTTTCAAACTCGCAGAGAATTTCGGGAGAATCGCAGTAATACTGACACCTGACTTCTCCGCGGATACCGTGAGCGGCAACTATTTTTGCAATTTCAAGAAACTGTTTCATCTTTCTTTTCCTTTTTCTTGTTTAAAACCAACTTGACTGCTTGAATGCAGGTCTTGAAGTTCAGTGCGACTATAATAATGAAAACAATTGCGTTAATGACATTCTGCAACAGACCAAACTCTAAAAACATTATCGAACACGCCATGCCTGTCAAAAGCAGGATATTTACAATGACCTTCAGCCAGTATATCGTCATATAAAGCAGCTTTTTCGTATCAATTACCCTGTAGATAAATACGATAAGGTAGCTCATAAATGTTGCGACAGCCGCTCCCATTATGCCCATAACCGGAATGAGCAGGAGATTTAAAATTATATTAGCTCCCGCGCCGATCGCAGAAGAAATGAGCGCATGAGTAGTCTTTCTCGATGCCTCGTAAATGCTCGAGAGAAAGTTGTTGAAACACTGGAAAATTACCGCGCCCAGCAGCGTCGGAACATAAAAATACGCCGGAGCAAAATCCTCTGTTCCGAAAAACGGCATAATGACAGGTCTTAATATCAGCATTATTCCCGCACAGGCGATAAAAACGACCGTCTGCATCATGCTGAAAATATTCGAGTAGAAATTTGAAACGGTGCGCGAGTTTCTTTCGGTTATGGCGGACATATGCCACGCCTGTGCAAATATCCCGACTACAACTGCCGCAAGGTTCGGAAATTTATAGGCAAACCCGTAAATACCGTTTGCGTCGCTCCCGATAAAAGAAGTGACCATAAATCCGTCCGACATATTTATGATCCACCACATTATCGTCGTCGGCATAAGCGGTATGCTGTACCTGAGCATTGAGACATAAAGCGTTTTGTCGTTTCCTATAGGTCTATAGCGCTTGTAGAGCTTTGCCGTTATGTTCAGGAAAATGACCGAAGACAGATTGCTCAGAACGACCGACCAGATATAACCGTTTATTCCTAGCCCGAAAATTCCGAGCAGAACAAGGTTGAATACTATCATTGAAACAGTAGTCAGTATGCCGTCTACCGCAAACAGCTTTACGGAGACCCTTGCTCTCACATATATGCCGCACACTTCTTTGACCGCGCCCGCCAGGACGTAGAGAAACAGCATCCACTCATAGCCTTTCAGCATCGGGATAAGTCCTACCAGCGGCACAAACGCGGCAAATACAACGCACCCGCATACCGCAACATTAATCCCGATAGAAAACACCATACCGCCGTTGTTGTTTTTTTCAAGCCCGAAACGCAATACGCCTTCTGCAATAGACAGCGAGAAAACAGATATGAGCAGGGCACCGGCGTTTATGAGGTTTGTCATATCGCCATAGCCCGCCGTTCCGAGCATACTTGTGTAGAACTTCAGCATTACATACACAAGGAGCTTGGAACTGAACTGCCCAATGCCCAATATTATGATATTTCCCGCGAGAGTACGGTATCTGTTCTGTGAATTAGGCTTTTCTCCCATTCTGATGTTTTCCCCGATCTGATTTTAGAATATCGGAAAAACATGCGTCTTTCCGAATGACCTGTTTTCTATTGCCCGCGCAATTTCCCGAAAAAATCCGATAGGATTTTCCCGCATTTTTCTTCGAGAACTCTGCTCCTTACACGCGGAATGTGTGTAAATTTTTCGTCAAACAATGCAGCCACCGAAACACAAGCGCCGTTCTTTTCGTCAAATGCCCCGTAAACAAGGCGCTTTATACAGGCGTTTATTACCGCCCCCGCGCACATTGGACATGGTTCGAGCGTAACGTAAAGAGTACAGTCCGAAAGCCTTCTGCTTTTAAGCGCTTTGGCGGCGCGCTCAATTGCGAGTATCTCCGCATGAGCCGTGGGAGAAATAAGCGTTTCGCGCTCGTTATAGGCTTCGGCAATTATTTCTCCGTCTTTGTTTACGACTATTGCACCTACGGGTATCTCTCCCATTTCAAAAGCCTTTTTTGCCAGTGCAAGAGCCTTTTCCATATATTCCTCGTCAGTCAGTATCATAACCGCTTTATAAACGGAACACCGACCGTTATCGCCGCACTTATCACTCCATACAGCAATATCCAAAGTCCGTTGAACATATCATATTTCTTTGCGAACATAAATATTACTGCAAGCAGTATACCGAGCCCCGCCGTGAATATCTGTATAATTGAGCCCAATGAAATTTTCGAGCGCAGTCTTTTTGCCGCCGAGATCCCTTCGGCAAAAGAGGAGAACGTTCCATCAACAGAAAGCGCCGCACTTCCGCTTGATACAAATTTCGTGCAGTTGTTGAATACTTCGTGACAGTCAAACGGTATGACCTTTACTGAACCCTCATAGAGTCCAAACATGCCTTCCACAAAATTAGCGGTTATCATTCCGTCCACCGACTTTACCAGTAGCGTAACGCCTTCTTCCGAAAGCTTGTTTACCTTTTCCTGTATGCCTTGGTCGGCTTTTACCGAAACGAAGAAGAGCAGGCAGACTTCTCCTCCGACGGCAAGATAGATTACATTGTCATTTTTGGTGTTTGCGGCTGACTCTTTCTTTATGCTCGGAACAGAAATTTCGTGAGCTATCATATGTTCGCGCGTTCCGAGAAGGACTCTTCTTCTGTCTATCCAGCCCATAACTCCGAGGTTGTTTTCATAGACTGTGCCGCTGACGGGCTTTAAAAGCTCCTTCTTATAGTCAAGCATATTGAACAGCGCGTCCGAAAGAACGCTGCCCGAGGCATAAGCCAGACTTGCTCCCAGAATAATTGCCTCGTCTATATTTACTTTTCCTTCGCCGCGTGCGGAGGGCTTGTCATAGCCGCATATGTTGTTTATTACTACGCTTGCGGGAGGGAAGAGGTCGGACGCCTCTACAAGTACCGAGTTTGTTTCGCTGTAATTTTCTACGGCATTATAGCCGAGTATGGCGAACTTATCCTTTGTCCCCTTTATCGACGCTAGCAAAAGCGGAACTGTAACAGTCATCGAGCATGACAGCGACGCTCCCAGGCAGCATACCGCCGAAAGCACCGTAAAGCTCCATGAGAGGTTGTTCTCCCAGTCTATATCTCCGTTTGTGAAAAACGCTATCACAGCCGCAATTACAGCCGCCGCAACGGTAACTATAGACGCTTTTCCCGCGATCTTGTCCGAGGCGTCCTCGCAGTATGTTGAAACAATGAAATCCTTCAGCATTTCGGTCTTTCTTACAGCCGCAGTTATCGGAACGCCCGGAACTGCGCCTTTTGCGAGTTGTTCGGCGCTGCCTTTTTCACAGAAGTCCGCGAAATACTTCGCTCCGTCAGCAGAAACAATTTCAAAATTCTTCTGCGCTGTCTTTACCGTTATCAGCTTTGAAAGCGTGTTAAAGCAGAGCAAAGCAAGCGATACTACAAGATAAACATGAGATCTTGAAAGCTGAGTATAATCTATCCTGAAAAGATAAGGTATCATTGCGACGATCGCCGCCGTATGCGCTACCGCGCACAATGTATCGCCGTCGGGACGCTTTTTAAAGAGCTTTGAAAATCCGTTTGCAATGACCGAAGAACACGAGCCGAACGACAAAACGCCGATCGTCAGCATACAATAAAGATAGTTTTCGGTCGCCGAACGCAGACTTATAACGCCTCCAAGCACTCCGAGGTCCTGAACGTTAGCAGTATTTACTATACCTATGAAAAGTGTCACAACAAACAGAATGCCCGTTATGATGAGCCGCCAGAACAGCCCCTTTGACGAACGGTTCAGACGTTCGCGTATAACGTTTTCATCATCGAGGTCAATGGGTTCATCGTCCTCTTCCTCTTCGCTTTCTTCGTGAACATCATTTGTTGGTTTAAATTCGTCCTCTTCCTCGCCTGGATCTTCGAGGATAAAGTTTGCTATCCTGCGTTTGCGCTTTTGTGCAAGTTCATTTGCCTCGCGCATGTTTTCTACATCTTCGCTGTCTTCCGAAATATCTTCTTCATCACCGGCATCGGCGTTCGCCTGCTCCTGTTCGATTTCAACAGCTATCTTTTTGTCAAGCGCATCGGTTATGGATTCGCCTATGTGCATTTCTCCGCGGCTCGGCTGCTGTTTTGCCGATGCGCCCAGTATCTCGTCGGGAGTATCGGTTCCTTTTACATGCGGCTTATATTCGATCACATATTCTTCTTTTGCAACGTTTTTGAGGTCTTTTTCGGAGATTGCAAGAGTGTCAGCTTTGTCACTTTTATCGCTCTTGTCGCTCTTTTCATTTTTTCCGTCGCCCGCTCTCAGCATATCCGCAACTTTTTCGCGCTTTTCGGCAGGGTTCATAAGATCCAGCATCTCATCGTCGCTTTGTGCCTCAATGTCAGCCTTCAGAAGTGCCTCGTTTATTTCGTCAATACGCTGCTGCTTGCGTTTTTTCATTTCGTCAGTAGCGAGTTCTTCTTTTGTATGGAAAACAAATTCATCGCTTTCTGACACTTGTTTTAATTCTTTGCCTGAAGTCTTTTTGCTGTCGCCGTTCAGAAACATCTTATCATCGGTTTTTTTCTTTCCGCGCGGATCGTCGTCAAAAAGGCGTTTTCTTTTTTCGCTTTCCTCTTCCTCGGTTATTTCTTTAGAGCTATCCGATAACTGCTTTGCGGCAGCGCCTTTTTTCTTGTCGGAATATTGATCTATAACCTGCGTAACGCTGAAATCCGGCTTTTTATCAGCCTTACTTCCCGATTTCTTCTGTGATCCCGCAAGGCTTTTTTTGTCTTTGTCCGAATTTTCGTCAGACTCGTCAAGCCGCAGATTGTCAACTTCTTTCAGAATATTGTCGATGTCATAATTCTTTTTTGCCATAAAAACACTTCCCTTTGGATTATTTCCTGTATTTGATTATTTCGTACATAAGTATCCCCGCCGAAACGGAGGCATTCAGAGAATTTACTTTCCCGTTCATCGGCAGTGAAACCGTCCTGTCGCAGTTTTCCCTCACGAGTCTTGAAAGCCCCGCGCCTTCCGAACCTACGACAATTGCCGCTCCTCCCGAAAAATCAACCTTTTCATAAGGTTCTCCGTCGGCCTCCATACCGTATACCCATATATTGTTTTTCTTCAGCGTCTTTATCGTTTCTACAAGGTTTGTGACCCTTGCGACCTTTATCCACGCCGCCGCGCCTGCCGACGTCTTAAACACCGTCGCATTAAGACCGACGCTCCGTCTTTTCGGGATAATAACGCCGTCGGCTCCCGCTGCCTCAGCCGTTCGTATAATTGCTCCGAGATTATGAGGGTCGGCGATCTCGTCCGCGATAACTATAAAAGGAGGCTTTCCCTTTATCTTCGATACCTCAAGGATATCCGAAAGCTCCGCATATTCTGCCGCAGACACTTCCGCGCAAACGCCGCCGTTTTTCTGCGTGCCCGAAAGAGAAACTATCTTTTCCGCACCTACGATTTTTACTACGGCGCCGCGCTCTTTTGCAAGAGCAGCTATCCCCTCGATCTTTAGGTCCTTTTGTATAAAGACCGTGTCTACAGTCTTGTCCGAACGAAGTACTTCCATAACGGCGTTTCGCCCGAAGATGATCTGATTTTCAGAATTATTTTCCATATTTTTCCTCTGATTAAGCAAGCTATAACAATACATTATTCATTATAGCACAAATAAAAAAATTTTTCAATAACAAAAACACAATATGCTGATAAATTTTCGCAAAAAATAATTATAACCGTTGCAATTTATTTACAGATGTGGTAGAATATATATTGATAATAAATTTTTTACAGCACAATTGTGAGGTTCAGTTATGTTCAGTAAAATAAACAGTGTAGGTCTTTTCGGACTGAATGCTTTTCCGGTAGATGTCGAGGCTAGCATTTCTCCGGGACAGCCTATTTTTGACGTTGTTGGTCTTCCCGATATTGCCGTACAGGAGAGCAAAGCCCGAATACGCGCGGTATTAGGGCAACTCAACCTGAAACTTTTAAACGGGCGCGTCACGGTAAATTTAGCTCCCGCAAGCGTAAAGAAAATAGGCTCGATGTTCGACTTGCCTATAACAGTCGCTATAATGGTCCTTGGCGGCGTTATCGACTGTGACCTTTCAGACACTGCTTTTATAGGAGAACTGTCGCTTGACGGAAGGATCTCCCATATAAACGGCGCTCTCAGTATGACCATAACCGCCTCTAAAAACGGAATAAAGCGGTTGTTCCTCCCGAAGTCAAACGCCAAAGAGGCATCTGTCGCCGACGGCATAGAGGTATACGGCGTGGAACATATAACGCAGATAGTCGATTTTTTGCGGACGGGAACGGGGCTTACGCCCGAACCCCGTTACATACCGAGTGCGGAAAAACTTGTATACCGCGAGGATTTCGCCGATGTCATGGGTCAGACTGCGGCAAAGAAAGCCATTGAGGTTGCCGCCGCAGGCTCGCATAATATCCTTATGCTCGGTCCTCCCGGCTCGGGAAAATCTATGCTCGCAAAGCGCATTCCGTCCATTCTTCCGAAAATAACTTTTGAGGAAAGCATTGAAACGACGCAGATACATTCAATAGCAGGCATAATAGACCCGAAAGATCCGCTCGTTACAAATCGTCCTTTCCGCCCCGTAAGCCATACCATAAGCGGCGCGGGGTTAGTAGGAGGAGGCACTGTTCCGCGTCCGGGAGAAATATCTCTCGCGCATAACGGAGTTTTGTTTTTAGACGAGCTCCCCGAGTTTGACAGGAGAACTCTTGAAACTTTAAGACAGCCTATTGAAAACTGTGAGATAGTAATTTCCAGAGCAAGCGGCTCGGTTAGCTATCCGTGCGACGTTATGCTTGTCGCGGCAATGAATCCTTGTCCTTGCGGCAATTTCGGAAACCCGAAGAAAAAATGTACCTGCTCTGAAAAAATGGTCACAATGTACCTCAATAAAATTTCACAGCCCGTTCTCGACAGGATAGATATACAAATAGAAGTAAAGCCCGTCGAGTATGAAGACCTTTCCGAAAGGAAAGCGCAGGAAACTTCCGCTCAGATAGCCGAGAGGGTACAGCGCGCCCGCGATATACAGGCACAGCGTTTTAAAGGCACGAATATAAAGTCAAACAGTCGCATAACATCAGATATAATCGGCGAGGTCTGCCGACTGACGCCCGATGCAAGCGATATGCTCAAAGCGGCGTTTGACAGGCTCGGACTTTCCGCCCGCGCATATGACAGGATACTAAAGGTCGCGAGGACGTGCGCAGATCTTTCGGGACTGAAGGATATAGACAGAGCCTGCATTTCACAGGCGATAGGCTTTAGAAGTCTTGACAGAAAATACTGGAACAGATAAGCCGAAAATATGCGGTAAATGCATTTAAAGGAGTGTTCTTATGGATAAAAGAAGTTGCGGAGTCCTGATGCACATAACTTCACTTCCGTCAAAATACGGAATAGGAACTCTCGGAGAAGATGCCGAGAAATTTGCAGACTGGCTCAAAAGCGCGGGTCAGACATACTGGCAGGTACTTCCGATAGGACCTACCGGATATGGAGATTCTCCCTATCAGCCGTTCTCGTCGTTCGCGGGAAATCCGCTTATGATAGACCTTGACGAGCTTTGCGAGCAGGGGCTTTTGTCAAAAGCGGAATGTGAAAACGCCGATTATGGCGCAGACCCGCTTGTGGTCGATTATGAAAAGGTGTCGAAAACGCGCTCGGAGCTTTTGCATAAGGCTTTGGCAAATTTCACGGACGACGTCGGGTTTACGGGCTTTGTACTTGAACAGAAAAGCTGGCTCGATGATTACGCGCTGTTTATGGCGGTAAAAAGCAAGTTCGGCGGGAGACCCTGGACACAGTGGGACGACGATATAAAATTCCGACGCGCGGACGCGATAAAAAAATATTCCGAAGATCTTTCGGAAGAAATTCGCTACTACAAATTCTGCCAGTATATCTTTTTCCGTCAGTGGACGCGTTTTCATAATACCTGTTCGCAAAAGGGAATCAAGATAATAGGCGATATACCGATCTATGTTTCTCCCGACAGCTCGGACGTCTGGGCTGAGCCTAATCTTTTCGAGCTTGACGAAAGGCTTAATCCGAGGCGAGTCGCGGGAGTACCGCCCGATTATTTTTCAAAGACGGGTCAGCTTTGGGGAAATCCGCTCTACGACTGGGCGGCTATGAAGATGAACGATTATGCGTGGTGGGTGGCGCGCGTAAAGAGATCCGCCGAGCTTTTCGATATGCTGAGAATTGACCATTTCCGCGCATTTGACACCTATTATGCAATTCCGTTCGGAGAAAAAACGGCAGAACACGGAAACTGGGAAAAAGGTCCCGGCATGAATTTGTTTAACATTATCGCAAAAGAAGTACCGAATGCGGATATAATCGCCGAAGATCTCGGAGATATTTTTGACAGTGTAAAACAGTTGCTTGCCGAAAGCGGTTTTCCGGGAATGAGAGTGTTGCAGTTTGGGTTCAATCCTGAAAACTCCGACAACGATCATCTCCCGCATAATTATCCGAAGAACTGCGTTTGTTATACGGGAACTCACGACAACGCGACATTTGCGCAGTGGTATTCCGAATCGGATCTTAAAACCAAGGCGATGTGCAGAAAATATCTCGGAAAGCTGTTTTCCATGAAACTCAACAAATGCGCTATACGCGCGGCATACGCGTCTCCCGCAAACCTTACGATAATTCCCGCGCAGGATATACTTGGGCTCGGCAAAAAGGGAAGAATGAACGTTCCGTCCACTCTCGGCGGAAACTGGAGCTGGAGAATAGGCAAAAACGCCCTGAAAAACAAACACGCGAAAATGCTCAAAGAATTTGCCGATATATATATGCGCCTATGAAAGACATAATTCTTGACAGCCTCAGCAAAGATTTTGCCCACGGCATTACAAAGCCGTTTTATAAGGCAATAGAAGAATACAGACTCTTTAAAAGCGGCGACAGTATATGCGTCTGCGTTTCGGGAGGGAAGGATTCACTCCTCTTGGCGGCGCTTTTCCGCAGATATGAGCTATACGGGAAAACCCCCATATCCGTAAAATATCTCACAATGGACGCGGGCTTTTCCGGGCAGACGCTTGACATTATAAGATCAAATGCAGAGCGCCTCGACATTGACCTTACGATTTTTAAGACCGATGTTTTCAGGCTCGTGGAAAAGGAGAAAAACCCCTGCTTTCTGTGTTCAAAAATGCGCAGGGGATTGCTGTACAAAAAAGCAAAGGAGCTTGGCTGCGGCAAAATTGCTCTCGGTCATCATTTCGACGACGCAATAGAAAGCATACTTATGGGTATGCTCTATGGCGGGCAGGCTCAGACAATGCTCCCGCGCGTAAAGGCTCAGAACTTTGAAGGAATGGAGCTTATACGCCCTTTGTATTTTGTTCGGGAAAAGGACATAATCGAGTGGGCGGACAGGTGCAGAATAGAAAGGGCGGGCTGCGACTGCGCGCTTAAAGACCGCGAAAACGGCTCGGAGCGTGCGGCGATAAAGCGGCTTATCGCAGAGCTTTGCGAGGAAAATTCACAGGTAGCGATGAACATTTTCCGTAGTGTGCATAACGTCCGCCTTGACAGGATAATCTCATACAAGGACAGCGACGGAATACACAGCTTTCTTGACAGGTTTGAAGATGATGACAAAAAGTGAGCTTAAAAAAGCCGAAAAGAGCGGCTTTCGCGGCAAGTTGGGAGCAATTTATTCTCCTGAGAAAACGCTTTTCAGATTATGGCAGCCTTTTGCCGAAAAGGCTTTTCTAAGGCTTTACGACTCGGACAACAAGCGTATTTTTAAAGCCGAGATGAAAAGAAACAAAAGCGTTTTCGAGCTTGAAGTAAAAGGCGATCTTTCGGGAAAAGAGTATGACTTTTCTGTTATTCAAAACGGAAAGGAAAGAGAGTTTGCCGACAGCTACTCATGTCTTGTAAATAAAGACGGAACTCGCGGTATCATAACGGATATGGACAAAAACGCGCCGCTCGGCTGGGAAAACGACAAGCCTGTTGCAATTAAAGACCCGATAATATACGAGCTTTCCGTCCGCGATTTTTCTATGGACGAAAGCGCGGATTTTTCAAACCGCGGAAAATTTCTTGCGTTTTGCGAAAAGAACGTAAAGAACAACTATGGTGACGTCTGTGGACTTGAATATATAAAAAGCCTCGGCGTAACGTATATACAGCTTATGCCAGTTTTCGATTTTGACAGCGATGGGAGCGCCTATAACTGGGGTTATAATCCGCGTTTTTTCAACGCTCCCTGCGGATATTATGCCGTTGATAATGCGATAATTGAACTCAGAAAGCTTGTTATGGCTGTCCATAACGCGGGAATGGGAGTTATAGCGGACGTTGTTTATAATCACGTTTATGACGCGAAAAAGTCCGTTTTTGAGCGGCAGATGCCGGGATATTTTTTCAGGGGAGAGAACGGATTTTCAAACGGTTCGGGCTGTGGAAACGAGTTTGCGAGCGAGAGAAAAATGGCGCGGAAGTTTATTATTGACAGCGTGACATTTCTTGCCGGGGAATATCATCTTGACGGCTTTCGCTTTGACCTTATGGGGCTTTTGGATATTGAAACAATGCGGCTTATCCGAAATAAACTCAAGGAAATAAACCCCGACATTCTCATTTACGGAGAAGGCTGGACAGGCGGTGAAAGTGCGCTTTCAGAAAACCGCCGCGCCGTACTTAAAAACGCAGACAGGCTTTCGGGTATTGCTTTTTTCAGCGACAGCCTCCGCGACGCGCTGCGCGGGAATGTTTTTGACGTAAACGACAAGGGATTTTTGTGCGGAAATATGGAGCGCTTTGAGCCGATAAAAAACGCCGTTTTAGGAAAACGCGGTATTTGCAGCATTTCGCAGACGATAAATTACGCCGAATGTCACGATAATCACACGCTTTTTGACAGACTGTGCATTTCGCTTAAAACACATGACAAACGCAGAATTATTCCTCTCGAAAAAACAGCCGCCGCACTTCTGGCAGTTTCAAAGGGCATTTTATTTCTGCACGCGGGTCAGGAGTTTCTCCGAACCAAAAACGGCAGTTCAAACAGCTATGACCTCCCCGACAGCATAAACTCCATAAAGTGGGATATGCTTTCTGAAAACCGCGCTCTCTGCGAGTATTACCGAGGGCTTTTAGCTTTCAGAAAGCGGTTTTTGAATGAGTTAGGCGGCTGGACATTTTCTGAAACAAACGGCTGCATTATCATGAAAAACGAAACGTTTGTTATGATAATAAATCCTACAAACAAAAAACTTGTAATTGATAAAAACAATGAATATGAAATTTACGCTGATGAAAATTCCGTTTCGGACAGCCCGCTGTATCTGAAAAAGGGGCTGTCCTGCGGGAAACATAGCGTTCTTATCGCGAGGTGTAAAACTGTTGAAAAAAGAAATTGAAATACTTTGGGAGGTTATGAGAAACAAGGGAATATACGCGGCTTTTATCCCCACCAGTGACTTTCACGGCTCGGAATACATCGGAGAACATTTCAAGCTCCGCGAGTATCTGAGCGGCTTTACCGGCTCTGCGGGAACGCTTGTCGTAACGCTCGACAAGGCGGCTCTCTGGACGGACGGACGCTATTTTTTGCAGGCTGAACGCGAGCTTTCAGACAGCGGCATTACCCTTATGAAAATGGGAGAAAGCGAAACGCCGACTATAGAAGATTTCCTGAAGAATGAAATGCCCGAAAATTCCGTTTTGGGTTTTGACGGGAGAACGGTTTCACAAATGTATGAATTTATTCTTGAGCGTAATCTCAGAAATAAAGTTTCGTTTCTCTCCGATATTGATTTTGGAGAGCTTGTGTGGAAAAATCGCCCGCCGCTTTCGGCAGAACCTGTTTTTATGCTGCCAGAAAAAAATTGCGGCAGGACGAGAGCGGAAAAGATAGCTCTTATCCGCGAGAAACTGAAAGAGAAAGAAGTAGACTGCCTTGTCATTTCCGCGCTTGACGAGATAGCGTGGACTTTAAATCTGCGCGGCGGGGATATAGAATACTGTCCGCTGTTTTTGGCTTTTATGATGATATTTACGGACAACTCTCCCTCAAAGCTGTTTGCGAATAAAACGATATTCAGCGAAGAGATAATTGAAAAACTTAAATCCGACAATATCGAAATTCTCGATTACAACGATATCTACAGCGAAATAGCAGCATATGACAAGTCCATTTGGTTTGACGTAAAAACCGCTAATTACGCGCTTGTTTTTTCAAAGAAGTCGAAATCAATTGATAAACATGCTCCAAGTCCCATAGAGCTTATTAAAGCAATAAAGGACGATGTGGAGATATCTTGCGAAAAGAAAGCTCATATCCGCGACGGACTTGCCGTAACGCGCTTTATGAAATGGTTGAAGGAATCTGTAGGCTTTGAAAAAGTGACCGAAATTTCCGCGGCAGAAAAGCTCGAAGAGCTTAGAAAGCTTGGAGAAAACTACCTCGGGCAAAGCTTTGCGCCTATAATGGCATATGGAGAACACGGAGCTATAGTGCATTATTCGGCGACGGAGGAAACAAACGCGGAGATAAAGCCGCGCGGAATGTTGCTTTCAGATACGGGCGGGCATTATCTCGACGGAACAACTGACATAACCCGAACTTATGTGCTCGGAGAAATTTCCGAAGAAGAAAAACGTGCGTTTACGCTTGTGCTTGCGGGGCATTTAAATCTTCTTGCGGCAAAGTTTCCCAAAGGCATGAAAGGTAGCACCCTCGATTATGCCGCGCGCGAACCGCTTTGGCAGAACGGTCTTGACTACAGGCACGGCACGGGTCACGGAGTAGGCTTTGTGCTGAACGTCCACGAGGGACCCCAGCGCATAAGCTGCCGCGCGGTTGAGGAAGTGCCGTTTCAAGAAGGAATGATAACCTCCGACGAGCCGGGGCTTTATGTCGCTGGAAAGTTCGGTATAAGGCATGAGAGCCTGTTGTTGTGCGAGGCAGACGAAGAAACGGGATTTCTAAAATTTTCGCCGCTTACGCTAGTTCCTTTCGACCGCGAGGGAATTGAAAAGAAGTATCTTACTTCGCGGCAAATTGAAACTCTGAACGATTATCACGCTCTCGTTTTTGAAAAGCTCTCTCCGCTTATGAACGAAGAAGAAAAAGAGTGGCTGAGAAAAGCGACAGAGCCGATCTAAGTGTTATCATAAGCTGGCGGTTTTCCGCGCTTGACATTTTTTAAATAATGATGTATAATAATTCAGAGAAAGCGAATTGTTCTTAATAACGGAACATTGTAAAATAATCGAAAGGCAGATAACCCATGCATATTTTTTCTGATGAAAAGCGTTACTGACGGGCTTGGTTTTATGGCTTTTAATTGAAAACACAAACCTAAAGTAACGAAAGGAATTTTTTATATGATACAATATGATGAAACGCGCCTTGAAATGGAAAATTTAAAGCCCGAGCTGGAAGACCTTCGCTCCGCTTTAAATCTTGACGCGGTAAAGATAAAGCTCGATGAACTTGAAATGAAAACGACAGAGCCGAATTTCTGGGACGATGCGGAAAAATCGAGCGCTATACTCCAGCAGATCGGACATTATAAGCAGACAATTGAGGAATACAATAAGCTTTGTTCAAACCGCGATGATGTCCTGACGATGATAGAGCTTGCGGAAGAAGAAAATGACGAAAGCATGTTAGGCGAGGTAAAGGAGCTTGCACAAAAGGTAAAGACCTCTCTCGAAGAACAAAAGCTCTCTACGCTCCTCACGGGCGAATACGACAGCTCAAACGCAATTCTTTCATTCCATGCCGGCGCAGGCGGAACAGAGGCGCAGGACTGGGTATCAATGCTTGTGAGAATGTACACTAAATGGGCTGATTCCCACGGCTTTAAAACAGAGATACTCGACATTCTCGACGGAGACGAGGCGGGAATAAAAAGCGCGTCTATCCATATAGAGGGCTTTAATGCATACGGCTTTTTAAAGAGCGAACATGGCGTTCACAGGCTTGTCAGAGTGTCTCCCTTTGACGCCGCGGGCAGAAGACATACGAGCTTTGCGTCTGTCGAAGTTATGCCTGAAATCGAAAAGGACATTTCTGTAGAGATACGCCCCGAAGATCTCATAATGGAAGTTTTCCGTTCAAGCGGCGCGGGCGGTCAGCATATCAACAAAACAAGCTCGGCAGTAAGACTTATCCACAAGCCTACGGGCATTGTCACAGCCTGCCAGACCCAGCGTTCTCAGGTGCAGAATCGCGAGTTTGCGATGAAAATGCTGATGAGTAAGCTCATTCAGATAAAAGAGCAGGAACACCTCGAAAAGATAAGCGACATAAAGGGTGAACAATTAAAGATCGAGTGGGGAAGTCAGATTCGCTCGTATGTATTTATGCCGTATACTCTCGCCAAAGACCACCGCACAAATTTTGAGAGCGGCAACATAAACGCCGTTATGGACGGTGATCTTGACGGATTTATAAACGCATACCTCAAAATGCAAAGTCAGAAGTAATTCGGACTGTAGTTGATTTTAATTTACAGTTTTAAGTAATCATTGGAGGGACAAAAATTGGGCTTTTATGAAAACCGCGAGCTTTCGTGGCTTAAATTCAACGAACGTGTCCTTGAAGAGGCCTTTGATGAGAACACGCCGCTTTTTGAGCGTCTTAGATTTGTGAGCATTTTTTGCTCAAATCTTGACGAGTTCTTTATGATAAGGGTCGGAAGTCTTTTTGACAAGATGAATTACGATCCGAAAGACCGCGACAATAAAACAAATATGACCGCGAAAGAACAGCTTTCGGAGATATCCTCGAGCGTAAGAAAGCTCATTTCTCCGAAAGACAAAGCCTATGAAAAAATAATGAAAGGGCTTTCGGAATACGGTATTGAACATCTTCCGATAAACAGCCTCACTCCGCAGGACGAGGCATTTTTCAAGGCGTACTTCATGCGCGAGGTGCTGCCGCTGTTGTTTACGGGGCTTGTGGACAAGAAACACCCCGTTCCGTTTTTCAAAAACGGAGAAGTTTATGTCGGCTGCAAGATAAGAAAAAAGACCGAAACGCGCTGCACATTCGGAATACTGCCCGTTCCCGAAAATCTTCCGAAAGCGGTATTCCTCCCCAAAAGCGGAAAATTCCTGCTCATTGAGGAGATAATAAGCCACTGCGCAAAACAGGTTTTTTCAAACTTTATCATCGAGTCGCGCTGTATTTTCAGAGTTACAAGAAACGCCGATATTTCCATAGACGAGGCACTTTTTGACCATGATGTTGATTTCAGGGACATTATGTCAAAGCTCATAAAAAAGCGCAAAAAGCTCCAGCCCGTCCGCATTGAGTTCTGGGGAAATCCCGACAGCGAGAGCGTAGAGCTTTTAGAAAAGGTGCTCGATGTAAAACATTCGTTTGTTTTCAAACAGCGCTCTCCGCTTTCACTAAGCTTTATGAACCTGCTTGAAAAGCGGCTTGAAAAGGAAAAGAGCCTGTTCTTTGAACCGCTCACTCCCCAGCAGCCTTCTTCTATATCCCGAAATGTTTCGCTTATAGAGCAGATACAGCATAAGGATATTCTGCTGAATTACCCTTATGAAAACATAAATCAGTTTATAAGACTGCTCGACGAGGCGGCAGAAAATCCGAATGTCTCGTCAATAAAGATAACCCTTTATCGTGTTGCGCGCGACAGTAAGATAATAAACGCCCTTAACAAAGCCGCAGAAAACGGAAAGGACGTTCTGGCGCTTGTGGAACTCAGAGCAAGGTTTGACGAGGAAAACAACATCGGCTGGTCAAAACAGCTTGAAGACGCGGGAGTAAACGTTATTTACGGGCTTGAAGAACTGAAAGTCCATTCAAAGCTCCTGCTCATAACCCTTCGTGACGGAACGGACGTAAGCTACATTACCCAGGTCGGCACGGGAAATTACAACGAAAGAACTTCAAAGCTCTACACCGACCTTACGCTTATGACCGCAAACAAGGAGATAGGCGCAGACGCGTCCGTGGTGTTCAACGCTCTCACGGAGGAAAGCACCGTTGAAAGCACAAATAAGCTGCTTGTCGCTCCTAAAGGACTAAAAAGCCGCATTGTCGAGCTTATCGACAACGAGATAACCTACGGCTCGGACGGCTATATAGCGATAAAAATAAACTCGCTTACGGACAAGGATCTTATTGAAAAGCTCGCCGAGGCGTCACGCGCGGGAGTAAAGATAGAGCTTGTAGTGAGGGGGATATGCTGCCTTATTCCGGGAGTTCCCGGAGAAACCGAAAATATCCGGGTTATTTCTATCGTCGGGCGTTTTCTCGAACACAGCCGTATCTATATTTTCGGAAAGGACGAGCGCCGCAGGGTTTATATTTCGAGCGCGGACTTTATGACGAGAAACACCGAGCGCAGGGTAGAAGTTGCCGCGCCTGTTCTTGATAAAGCGCTTGCTGACAGGGTGTGCGATATTTTCAGCATTTGTATGAAGGACAATGTAAAAGCCCGCGAGCTTATGTCTGACGGACAATATCGCCGTGTACAGCAAAACGGCGCGCCCGCTCTTAACTCTCAGATCTATTTTTACGAACAGGCATATAACGCCGCAAACAGCATAAATGAACAAAACAGTGCGAATACTGCAAACAGTGCAACCGAACAGCCCGATACCGGCGCAATAAGAGTAAAGATAAGAAAAGTAAAAAAGCCGAGATAACAGCGCACCGGATATTCTGCGAAAACTATCAATTAAAAAAAGTGTGCAGACAGTTTGCCGCACACTTGTATATACAGGGAGCTTTTTGGAGGTGAACACTATCATGGACGATAAAGAGAAAAACACCGAACAGAAAACGAACGACCAAGTCACAAAAGACGAGGAAAAAATTCGCGATATGAAACAGGAGCTTGAAGATTATATCGAAGAGCAGGGAATTTATATCAGGCAGTAATTTCCCAAAACGGCCGCCCTTTTGTATTTTCAGTTGACACACTGACGATATAGAGGGCGGTATTTGTTTTTGCACTATTATAAAAGATTGCGGGGGAACCCCTGTTGAGATCCCCTCGCTCTCCTTGTTGGCGGTTGACAATATACAAGTACACTGTCGACTCTGCCATTTGGGTATTTTAAACAGCCGTTGAAAGCCTTTGGCTATTCGCGGGCATTGCACAAGCTCTGCCACCATCGGCGCGGCTGTGGTTTTTACCCCGCGTCGGTCGTACAAAAATGCCGAGTTTTCCGTTCGGGCAGTTTGCTTTGTTCCATCAACCCACGCAAGATATTTTATGCTACAGCCGCCCGTTTTGTTAAACAAAAAAAGAACCGCTTTGTTCGGGAGATCCCCTTACAAAGCGGTTTTTATTAAAGCTTGTTTACAGCTTTACAAATTTTATGCTTTCATTTTTTTCTTGTAGTCAGCCTTTATCTGTTCAAGCGCTACAGCGTCAGCCTTGCGCTTTTCGCGAGCCTGATCCTGGATAGCCTGAACTTCGTCTATACCTGTTACAATGGTCTGCCATGTCTGCTGGAGAGTCTCAACCTTTATAGAAGAAGTAGCCGACATAGATGCAACCATCTTTGACTGCTCGACAGTGTTCTGTGCGTTCTTTATCAGCATCTCATTCGTCTTTTCGTCGAGAGCAGCAAGGCTTTCAGCCTGTATCTTCTGGCGCTTGAGCATGATGGCCTGAGCGAGAGCCTGCTTGAATACAGGCATGGTGATGATAAATGCGGAGTTTATCTTGCGTACAAGATTTAAGTTTGAATATTCCATAGTTTTCAGCATAGGCACTGTCTGGAGCGCAACGTTTTCAGCGATCTTCAGATCCATAACTCTCTGGTCGAGAATTTCACGCATCTGCTGTAAATTTGAAAGATCCATACGAATAGTTCCGTCGTCGGGAGCTGCCTCAACTTTCTTCTTGTATTCCTCGATAAACGCATCGAGCTCTTTAACGCCCTGTTCGCCCGCCATAATATACTTTACGAGCTGCTGATAATATCCGATGTTAGCGTCATACATCGAGTCGAGTTTCTGGTTTGCCTGCTCTATCTCGCTTTCATACTGTTTCAGTTGAACATAGATCTTGTCGATCTCTTTGCCCATTGTGTCGTATTTGCTAAGGATCTTTTCAATCTTTTTCTTGAGGCTGCCGAAGAAACCTGGCTTGTCGTCCTGGATTTCCTTGATATCGAACTGATCCATAATTGCCGCGAGATTTTTAAGCATTGTGCCCGTGTCGTTTATCTGGTCAATGCTCATGGAGTTTAAAACCTGGTCTGAGGCTCTCGATATCTCATCTGCGGCTTCAGCTCCAAACTTAACGATGGTCTGGCTGTCGTTTACGTTGATAGTCGAAACGAGCTTGTCGATCTCATCGCTCGTAGCGAGCTGCTGTTTGATCTCATCGGTCTTTACCGCAATATTGAAGTTCTTTGCCTCTTCGATCTTTGCGTCAAGAACAGCGTCTGCGGGCGCAGTAACGACCGTTCCCGTAGCAGCTATCTCTGCCTGCTGAGCCTGTGCCTGCGGCTGTGCTGAGGAGGGGGTAAATTGAAGTCCCATAATGTTTTATCCTTTCGGTTTAGTGTTTTCCGAACAGCTTTCCGAAAAAACCGCTGTTCTTATCCTCGGAGGGTATCTTAAATTTCGGAATCTCCGTTTTGTACAAAAACTGGTTCATTATATGCTCCTCGAAAGCGTCGTTCTTTACATAGGTTTCGAGGTTTTTATAGCCCGACGGCGTATAGATCAATACGTCAAATCCGATAAGGCTGCATAAAACTGTCTGTATACATTCTTCGAGCGTAAACGTATCTTCTATTGTGTCAATGTAAATAAGTTTCGGGATCTTTTTTGTAAAGTCAAACTGCTGTACCATCTGCAAAAATTCCCGACTTAAATTCATTCCGTAGTGCAGAACGGAGCACATAAGCTCGTCGCCCTCAAGTTTCAGAAATCTGCTCGAACAAGTTTCCTGTAGCTTATAGAACAGCATATCCTGTATTCTGTCGGGGAGATAGCTGTATTTATTGAGCATACTGCTTTTGAGCTTTTCTGTGTCAATTTCTCCGTTTCTGTAAAACTGTCTGTATACGGAAAGGTCTGTCGCGCTCGTTTCTGTCTTGTTCGGCTGTTTTATTATGAGTATTGTTTCGGGAGTAAGCTTATCCCTTACACCGTCCCAGTATTTTCCCGTGTCGCCGTCCTGAACGCCGCTTATCTTTGCGAAGATATTCGGTACGGAAACAAGATTTCCCGCTGTCGCAAATCCCGGTCTGAAACGCGCCTCTTGTTTCCAGAGAATTGCTATTTCCTCATAGGTCGTTTTGAGTGTAACGCTCTGACTGTTTGGAAACTGAAAGCTCCTGAATATTCCCGTATCGCCGTTGTAGAGCATAGTGTCGAGGTCTCGCTCGGCATTGTATGCGACGGTAGACACTTTCATCTTTACGGCTTTTTTGGGATATTCTCCGCTTTCCTTTGACTGAGGAAGTGAGAATACCTGAAGTCTTCCGTCAATGTTCTTATCTACAACAGTTTTCTGGTTGTTGAGGTTAGGCGAAATATATATAACGTCAAATCCGCACATTGACATAAACAGCAGAAAATAGACCTCCGACTGTGATATGTCGCCATAATACAATACAACGGGTATATCCTCGTATGCTACGGAATATTTTCTCGCTTGCGTGCATCTGTAAAGCCATGTAACTATCTTCATGGCATAGTTGAAAACGACCGTCTGATTTGCCGTACCCAGACCCGAAAGCAGATCTTTGAGAGCTTTTCTCGCAAGAGCAGTTCTGTTCTTGTCGCCCTGAAGATTTATCTGCATAGCCATTTCGTCGATCATTCCCGCGGTGCTTGTTCTCGTAACCGAGCCTATGGCTTTTATCTCGTCCGCGTCGGGATTTGAAAGCGGCTTTTCTATAAAGATAAGCTGTTTTTTAAGTCCCGCAAAGCTCTCCTTGAATTTAACGAGCATATTTGTATAAACGTCCTCGCTGTCATATCCGAGCAGCGCCGCACAGTAAACGGGTATATCTCCGTCTTGTGTATAAACGCCGCCGTTTTTCACAACGCGCGTTTGTCGGCTCGTGATAAAGTCTTCAAACATACCCGCCGCGCTCGTGGAAAGTTTTTTTACAAGACCGCTTACGCGCTCGCCCTCGGCTCTCATGCTCGCCAGAGCTGCCTCTTTTGAAAGGTCGATCTTCGTAAAATCTATCTGTATGGGAGCGTTTAGCCTGCCGCTTTTTACCGTTATCCTATCTTTATATGACAGCTTTACATAATCCTTGTCAAGACCGTAGCTGACGAGCGTTATCTTTACTCCCGCAGCCTGCATCATCAGCAGAAAATAAAGTTCCTTTTGAGTAGCCCCGCCTATATACACAAGCTCTGTCGGTCTGCTTGCGAGATATTTTATTATCCAGCATAAGAAAACGAAGAAGTTGTTTTTCTTGTTTACTCCGCATTCTGCTACTGCCTTTGTCATGACCTCCGCGACTGCCGCGCTGTCGCATGGAATATTCACGTCATGCAGCCACATATCCAGACTTTTCTTTATGTCGTCGGCACTGTCAAAACTTGCCGCGGTATAGCCCGAGGCATTTGTTATTTCTTCGACCGACGCCGAAGGGAGCTTTCCTTTGAAGAACAGACCGTTTTTCTGTACATCTACGAATTTTTCGATAAGCAGACCTCTGAAACTGTCGGGATCGTCATATCCCACATATCTCGTAAATTCCTGCATATAAAACGACCATCCTTTTGTAAATAGAAGTTAATTTAATTATTCGTCCACTTGTATTCCCAATTCCCTGCAAAACCGCGCCATGCCCTCTTTAAAACCAGCGCCTACGGCGGAAATTTTCCATTCGTCCTTGTAGATGTAAAATTCAAGCGCAACAGCCGACGTAACATCACGAACATCATTCAAAACAAACGAAACCCGTTCGCGATCCGTCCATAGGCTAACCCGCGGATCTCTAACCTTTGAAAAGTTTCGGGCGTTGTTTCCCGCGTATACGGAATAGACCAGAACAACTTTTTTGATTTTCGCATTCGCTTTTGACAAGTCAAATTCAACATGACCGTCCTTCGGGAAATAAACGACTTCTCCGTTTTCGGAGCGCTCATTTCCAAAGAATATAAGGCTTTTATCCGAAAGCGCTTTTCCGTTCTCCCCCAAAAGAAAAACATAAGGGTCAATATCAAGATTATCGGGCATATCCTTACAGCTAAAGAAAGCCGAGAATTTCATGTCCGAATATTTTGCGAGCGGAACTCTCATTCCCCGTGTTAGAACAAGCGCCTCGCGCGTTGAATTTTCAGGGGGCAAAGAAAGCTCTGCGCTGTTTACGATATTTACCGCGTTATAGTTTTCGTTATCTTCGCATATCCTTTTGCGGTCGGCTTTTTCCGCATTAGAAAGCGCCTTTCCGCAAATATATGCTCTCCTTATAAACTTAGTTCTGAATATGACTTCGGAATAAAGACAGGTCTCATGCGGTATTCCGCTTACTTTTATCAGCAGCTCGTTTTTGCCCTTTGAAAGAACGCTTGGCTCAAACAAAATGTTTTCCGCTTTTATCTCCGTTCTTTCGGGAACAACGACCGTCATCAGAAAAGTGTTTTCTTCTTCGGCTTGAAAATCTCCAAGCTCTATTGTCCTCGGAACGCTGAAAAAACCGTCCTCACTCCCAAACCCGCTCACAGCGCCGCTTATTTCCACATCATTTACTTCACACGGAAAAATCGAACACAAAGCCGCATTTTCGAGTCTGTCGTCCGTCACCTCGATACGCATGGCGCTAAGGCTTACTCCAGTTGATTTTATAACTACTGCGGGAGCTTTATCAGTCCAGACGGTGGTGTTTTCGCCAATTATTTTCAGCGGTTTTGAAATAGTGAGAGGTCCTTCAAATTCGCCTTTCGGGAGCAATATTTTGCTGTCGGGGCTTGCCTTGGCTATTAAAAGCTCTAAGCTTTTGATGTTATCATTATTGTCAGCCAAAGCAAATCCCCCGCTAAATTATTTTAAATAAACGTTCTTTTAATTTTTCTTTGAAACACTGTTCGCAATTGCTTTTCTTATAAGGTCTATAGGAATTATCGAAATTCCGAGTACCAGAACAACCAGCCATTCCGTAACGTTCAGTCCCCAGCCGTTCAGGATATCTCCGCCGACATAGGTCATAACTATCTGTACGATCGCGATAATGCCGAATACCGTAAGGAATCCCTTGTTTTTGTTGATGTTGTCAAAGAGGTTCATCTTTTCGGTGCGTGCGTTAAATGCATTGAATACGGCAATGAAGATAAAGAACGCGAAATATGCCGTGTGGAGTATCGCGTGTGCGCCGTCAAGTTTCGCTGCATCGCCGGTAGCCTCTCTTATAAAGCCCCAGTTTTCGAGATAGCTCGTGTCGTTTCCAAAAGGCGAGTAGTTGCCGAGAATAAGCATAACGAGCGACAAAGCGAACGTCCAGCCTGCGCCTACGATTATTTCCGACATCATGTTCTTGCTGATGATCGGTTCTGTTCTGCGCTTGGGCTTTTCGTGCATAAAGCGGGTGAGCGCGGGCTCTCCGCCGAATGCAAGTGCCGCGAGGGTATCCATAACGAGGTTTACCCAGAGTATCTGAATAACGTCAAGCGGATTTGCCAGACCTATAAGCGGGCAGATAAACGAGATAAGCACCGCCGCAACGTTTATCGTAAGCTGGAATACTATAAACTTTCTTATCGAATTGAAGATCGTGCGTCCGTAAAGTATAGCGCGGTCGATAGAGTTGAAGTTGTCGTCAAGGATAACAATATCCGATGCCTCTTTTGCAACTTCCGTACCGCCGCCCATTGCAAAGCCGACGTCGGCTTTTTTCAGGGCAGGGGAGTCGTTTACGCCGTCGCCCGTCATACCCGCAACGAGGTCGAGTTCCTGTGCGAGCCTTACAAGGCGGCTCTTGTCCGTAGGCAGCGCTCTTGCAATAACTCTGATGTCCTTGAGCTTTGCCTTAATTTCGTCATCGGACATCTTTGAAAGCTCGTCTGAAGTGAGCATAAGGTTTGTCTTTTCGTCGTCGATCAGCCCCGCCTCTTTAGCAATAGCAACGGCAGTCTCGCGGCGGTCGCCCGTTATCATAACGACCTGAACGCCCGCGCCCTTAACTTCCTTGATTGCCGTAACGGATTCGGGACGAACCTCGTCGCGTATTCCGAGACACCCTATAAGCGTCCAGTTGTTCCCTTCGGGAAGAGCGTCCTCGCCGAGCGCGTCTTCGCTTGTTGCAAGCGCCAGAACGCGTATCGCGCGGTTTGCAAGCTCGTCTATCTTTGCATTGAGCTTTGCCATATCAAACGGCTGTTTGTTTCCGTTTTCGTCATAATAGTGCGAACATCTCTGGAGTATCTTTTCGGGAGCGCCTTTAATAAGTGTCAAGTTGTATTCTCCCTCTACCTGCGTAGCAGAGTACTTATTTGTAGAGTTGAAAGGAATGTTCTTTACAGCCTTTACATTTGCATTTGAAATATTGTCTATGCCGTAGCCGAGTATAGCGCGCTCTGTGGCGTTTCCGCCGAGAACTCTGCGGTCTTTGCCCTCGCCGCTTATCATAGAGAGCGTGTTTTTGTGGATAGACAATGACAGAAGTTCTTTGAGCTTTCCGTTTATTTCGTTCATTGTCTTGCGCTCATTTACCGCGCCGTCAATAAAGTTTATCGCCTCGAGCTTGCCTTTGGTTATTGTTCCGGTTTTATCCGAGAAGAGAATGTTGAGCGAACCCGCCGTTTCAATTCCCGCTACCTTGCGGACAAGAACGTTGTCTTTGAGCATCTTGCCCATATTCTGCGCGGAAACTATCGCTATCATAAGCGGCAAACCCTCGGGTACTGCCATAACTATGATGATAACAGCAAGCATAACCGCCTGAATTACCGCCTCAACAACCGCCATCCACTGGAAAGCGCCGTCTGCCGCAAAGAAAAACGCCGACGGGTCAAAACCCGTATCGAACAAAATGGTCTTAGCAAGCATTGCAACAGCAATAGCTATACCGCCTATATAGCCGAACTTTGAAATGCCGTTTGCGAGGTTTCCGAGCTTTAATTTCAGAGGAGTTTCTCTGTCGTCGTCTGTCTGGAGCTCGCTTGCGATCTTACCGTAAACCGACTTGTCGCCGACAACGGTTACCTGCATAACGGCGTTTCCCGAGCAAACGACCGCGCCTCTGAATACTTTGTATTCATTGTCAAAGTTAGTGTTCTCGTCGGTATCCGTCCAACCATCGGGTATAGCCTTTTTCTTTGCCTCGCGGCTCTCGCCGTTTAACACTGACTGGTCAACTTTAATGTCGCCGTCAATTATGATACCGTCCGCGGGAATTTTATCTCCCGACTGAAGTAGAATAGCGTCGCCTACTACAATGTCGTTTATCGCAACTTCCGCGATAACGCCATTGCGGTAGGTCTTTACCATAATTCTCGACGCCTCTTCCTGAAGTTTCTGGAAAGCGTTTTCGTTTCTGTATTCGGAGAATGTCGAAACGAGCGTTGCAAGACATATCGCTATGAAAATTCCGAGCGGCTCATACCATTCGGGCGCGCCCTCTTTTATAACTCCCGTTATTCCGAGAACAGCCAGCACAACGTTTATCAGCAGCGCGACGATAAGAATTTTTATCATCGGGTCGCCGAGATTGTCTTTCAGCTTATCCCAGAAACTCTCGTGAGCCTGCTCTGTCATAGAGTTGTCGCCGTATTTCGCCTTGCTTTCTGCGACTTCGGCGTCTGTCAGTCCAAATTTCTCCATAGGTTTTCCTTTCTCTGATTGTTTTGATATATAATGCGGTATTGCCGCTGTTTAACTTTTGTTGCACACGGTCACTTTACATAAAAGCCCGTTTTCTTTTGCCGATATCCTGAAAAAATCTCCGTCCTTAAGCTCAAAAGCGTTTCCTTTCGGAACGAGCCTTCCGCTCGGCGACAACATTCCCTCCGCGCCGCTGTTTACTAAAAGCCACCGCCCGTTATGCAGCGCAATATATGCTCTCATCTGCGTGTCGGCTTTCTCGTCGTTTCTGACGTTTGAAAAAATGTGCCAGTCATAAATAGGCATTCTGTCAAAAACCGCTATCTCATTCTTGTCGCGGTAGATGCCTTTTCTGCCGTACATTTCACTTTTCAGCTCTAAGAGCACTATTTCCTTGGTTTTTCTTTTTCCGCAGAAAGGGCAGACGGGTATGTTCTTATCCCTCAGTATAAACCATTTTTTCTCACAGGAGGGATTGTCGCAGCATACGAGCTTATCCCATGCCCTTAGCAGCTCGCGCTCCCATTCCATAGCCGTCGGTCTTTCCGAAGGCTCGTGAAGTCCGTCTGAAAACGCCTTTAAAAACAGCCTTTCAAGTCCGTCCGAAAGAGAGCTTATTGTAAACTTAAGATCGGGCGGTCTGTTCGAGGTGTCCTTTGGGTCTTCTATAAATGTCGCTCTCGGACCGAGACAAAGGAAATCATCTTCTTCTGCATTAGCGCTGCTGTAGATCTTCGGACCTATCAGCGGGTGACGGCAGAACAGATATTCATATATAAGCACTGGCAGCGCATGAAGATCTGTCTGAACGCACGGCAGCTTTCTCTTTGGATCCCCGAAGTCAAGCATCAATGTCGAAAGCACTTCGGGCGCAATATATCCTCTTGTTCCCACAACTTCGGGAGCATATTTGTTCGGCACAACAAGGCTGTCTATATCAATAACGACCGCCGAGCCTGTTTTCGGGTCAATAAGGACATTATTGCATGACAGATCCGAGTGTGCAAGCCCCGCTACATGGAGTCTTCTTATTGAGCGGCAAAGACTTATTGCCACGCCGAGCATTGTCCGAAAATCTCCGCGTTCTGCGGGAGCGAGGTATTTTCTGTTTTTCCCGGTAAACCAGTTGGATTTCTTGTCCTTGCCCTTTAAATTCAGCACAGCAGACGCGTCCGCGCCAAAGAAAAAGTTCTTCGGATAAGTCGGACACACAATGCCGAAAACAGGATATTTCAGTATCCCGACCGGCCAGCAGAACCGCTGTCTGAAATATGCCGCGGTCTTTTCGGTGTTTCCCGCCGCGCCGCCGTTTTCTTCGGATACGGTGGGATTGTATATCCCCGTAATTGTCCTTATGCGATCCTGTATGAGCGGGTTTGCCGCGTCCTTAGGGTCATTGAAAAACTGCACCGCATATTTCTTGTCGGGAGTAAAAAACGTGTGTTTCATTCCGCCGCGCGGAGCGTTTGCGTCAAATACAAATTCAATCGTTTCTCCGCTTTCAAATACGGCGCGGATAACTTCGCCGCTTTGCATAACTTTACACGTCCTTATTTCTATCTTTCAAATCTATTATAACAAGCGTCCTGTCGTCAAAGCTCGTGCGCTCGTTGTAGTTGTCGAGCCAAACTCTGAGGCGTTCTTCGGGCTTTTCTCCGAGACTTATGCCGTAAGCTCCGAGCGAATACGCCCCGAGCATATCACGCTTTTCCCACAGCGCTTTCATGCTTTCCGTAGATGCGTCCTCTGCGAGTTGTTTCGCATATTGAAGAGAAACGCTCTGCCTTTCTGCTGAGACCGCTGGATAGCTTATCGGAGCGGGAGCTTTCGGCGTTTCCTCGCCGCCGCTCATAGGAAGGATTCCGTTTAAACAAAGGTCAATATACAGCCTCTGCATCATCGGAGCGGCAGGGAAATAATCGTCCGCAACTCCGTCCGTCATAAGCATTATAATATCCGAGTTTCCTCTGCTGACGCGCGTTTTAGAGGCAATTGCCGCGTCGCTTACGGTATTCTGTGAGAGAAAGACCGTTTCGCTTGAAAACTTTCCGCTGTCAGCCTCGCCCATGAGCTTTACGGAGCGTTCGCCGTTTTCCTTTGTATCCAGCGCGCATATACAGCCGTCGCCTATCTGAACGCAAGCGATGAACCGCTCTTTCCCGTCGCCCAGCGGCACAACTACCGCCGCGAGAAATGTAGTCGACATGTCCGAGATAACGGGCTTTCTTCCAAGAACGTTTAAATATCTCTCGTCATTTTCAAGCCTTGAAAGCTCATCATTCTGTGCTTTCAGCGCTTCTCTTGCGGAATTTTGCACAAGCAATGCGATACTTCCGCACGCGCTCATAAATTCTTCGGAACTAATATCCGCGCAAAGCCTGTCTTTTATAGAAATGTCTTTTGAAAACAGCTCCGAAAGATTATCTTTAAGATAATTCGCCGCGCTCTCGGCGCTCACCCTAGAGCCGATTCGCGAAAGCCTCTGCGAGCCCGCGCCGTCACATACGACAGCCGCCGCGAAATCCTCCGTAAAAGCCGTTTCAAAATAATCGTCGCAGTTTGTCCCATTGTGCTTATGGGCTTTTCCGCGCACTCTTGCGCCTATGATATTTCCGAAAGCGGTCTTTGAAAACTTTTCGTGAAATTCGTTGTGCATTTCCGTTCCGTCGTCAATTATTTCGGTATACTGCCAGATATTAGCGGTATGCTCCATAACTTCTCTGTCCGACAGAGGCTTGTTTTCGTCCGCTTTCTTTTCGCTCTCCTCGATTGCTTTCGGCAATTGTTCATTGTTTTCCTGCTGTTCGCCATTCGTTTCGGAATACTCGTTCATAAATTACCCCCGAAACAATTAAGGCACTATCACAAATCCCTGAGGAGGCGGAGGAAGAACAACAGCCTCGCCGGGCTTTGCGTCAACGCTCTTAGATGAAAGCTTTACCGAGCTTGATACCCACGCGAAAAACTGCGCCATATCTCCCGTTGTAAGGTTGTTCATCATAAGTACGTTGTTCGTAATTTTCTTCAAAGGCTCGGTGTTTGCGTTTGCACCCGCCGCACAAGCAATGATGTTTCCCGCGGAGACTTGTTTTAAGGCATTTATCCCCTCGTCAATATCATCTGTCGGAGCGCCGTCTGTCATGATAAATACCAGCGGTTTCCAGTCGCCTTTCTGTTCCTTCGTAGAAATGCGCACTTCATTCTTTATACATTCAGCCAGTACCTTCAGCGCGCCGCCAAGAGCCGTAGCTCCGCCCGCGCTTATCTGCGGTTCTTTAAAGGAAAAAAGCTCTGTCAGTGGGCAAATTTGCCTCGCTGTGCTGTCGAAGGTTATAATTGACAGATAAGCAGTTTCGAGAGCCTGAGGATCGCTTTTAAGTTCCGACAAAAGCGTTTTAAGCCCTTGTTTTACCGCCTCTATGGGTTCACCCGTCATAGACCCGCTACAGTCGAGCAGCAGATATACGGGAAGTCTTCTGAGATAATCCGACATAGAAAATCCTCCGTTTAAGATACCTCTCGGTATAAATACACCGATCCTTTAAACAATCATCTTGTGCAATAACACCAAAAATAAACATTTTCCATAATTCCACCATATCGGCATACAAATATATTATAACTCAAATCGTCTATCATGTCAATAGCTTTGACAAATTTTTACGCTCAAAACGGTTTTAAAAAAACAGTTGATTTTTTTTTGTTTATGTGGTAGAATATAGTTACTTTTAGAATAATAAATGTAACAGAATGAGTTTTACCACAGGAAGTGAAAAAATGCAAAAAGGGAAAGTTTCCGAAATAATATCTCTTATAAAAACAAGCGAAGGCAGAAAAGAGCTTTTTAAAAAGTACCGTGAAATAATAATGTACCTTATTTTCGGCGTACTTACTACAGTCGTGTCAATAGTCGGCTACATTGTTTTCAGGGCGGTTTTCCCGAACGCGCAGAGCGTTACTGAGCAGCTCTCGTGGATCTTTACGCTTACCTCCCGTTTCGGCATAGAAAGCAACACCGTCTTTCCAAACATACTTTCGTGGATACTTGCGAGTACGTTTGCGTTTATAACAAACAGGCTTTTCGTGTTCAGAAGTGAAAACAAAACCTTTGGCAAAGTTCTTCTCGAGGCGCTCAGATTTTACGCGTCGAGAATTTCGACGCTTTTGGTAGACGTGATACTTATGTTCTTGCTGGTGGATCTTACGGGATTTCACGCGGGGTGGTACGAGCTTTTGGCAAAGATTTTTACAAACGTTGTGGTAATAGTCTTGAATTACATTTTCAGCAAGCTCTTTGTATTCGCAAGGTCGAAGAAAAAAAGTTCATAATAAGATCACCGCTTTGCTTTGGGAATATCATTTCCCCGCAAAGCGGTGTTTTGTTGTTATTTTATCTCTCAATTACGAAAGTTCAGGATAATTGAAAGCCCGATTTCAAACCTTTTCCGGCGCTGCAATAGTTATCGCTTGCTTATCGACTGAAAATTCCGCAGTTAAAAAGCTCCCGCCAAATTCTCCGTCAAGATCCCAGTCGACAGGCTTTTCCGATTCGAGCTTGAGTGAACTTGCTTTAAGGCGTATAACGCTGTCGCAGGGCTTATCCTCGTTTGTAAGCGCTATGCGTATCTTGTCATAATCCGCGAGAGTTTTCGGCGTTCTGATAAATAAAAAGTCCAGAAGTCCGTCTTCCATAGACGCGTCGGACGGAACGGCAAGCGTCGAGCCTGCCACGGAAAGCGTGTTTCCCGCCATTCCGAAAGAAAACTCTCCCTCGTAAATATAGTCATCGCAGGTTATTTTCAGATTTGCCGATTTTTCGCTGAAATAAAACGGGTCGAACCTTTTTACTCCCTCTAGGAAATAAGCAAAAGAACCAAGAACGCTTTTAAGATTGTGGCTGGTAGAATAGCTTACTTCCGTAAATACTCCAAACGCTGCTATATAGGCGAACCTGTTTCCGTTCATTTCGCCTGCGTCGATATTTCTGTAGTTTTCTTCGATTATCATTTTCACGGCCTCGGGAATGTTTTTCGGTATCCGCATAGAAGAGGCGAAATCGTTTACCGTGCCCGAGGGGATATAGCCGCATTTCCCATTGTGACCCTTCATTCCGCAGAAAAGCTCATGGAGCATTCCGTCCCCGCCGCAGGAGCAAACGAGGTCGAAGTTGTCGGCATATTGTTCTATAAACTGTTTTCCGTCGCCCTGTTGAGAGGTCGGGTGAGCAGTAACGTCATATCCCGCCGCAGTAAATGCCGAAATGACGTCGGCGAGAGAAGATATTATACCGCCTGTACCCGAAACTGGATTGTATACGAGCAAAAGTTTTTTTCTCATTATTGTTCCTCCGTGTTAATATTCAACATTTCTATTGTATCATATTTTTTTGAATAGTGGTAAACTATTTTACAAAATTTTTTAAAAGTCGGGATTTTTGTTGAATTGCTATTGAAATTTTTTTCAATTTATGGTATGATAATAAATAGCGTAAATTTATACAGTAGTATTGCCTGCAATATTATATTTAATTTTTTTTGCGTACCTATAGCGGTGCGGGAACGGAGTTATTGATGCCAAAAAGACAAGATATCAACAAGATCCTTATTATCGGATCGGGTCCTATAATCATAGGACAGGCTTGCGAGTTTGACTATTCGGGAACACAGGCTTGTAAAGCATTGAAAAAGCTCGGATATGAGATAGTTCTCGTAAATTCAAATCCCGCGACTATCATGACAGACCCCGACGTAGCGGATATAACCTATATCGAGCCGCTGAATGTCGACAGGCTGACGCAGATAATCGAAAAAGAACGCCCCGACGCTCTTTTGCCGAACCTTGGCGGTCAGTCGGGACTAAACCTCTGTTCCGAGCTCGGAACGGCAGGCGTTCTGGATAAGTACGGCGTTAAAGTTATCGGAGTTCAGATAGACGCTATACAGCGCGGCGAGGACAGAATAGAGTTTAAGCATACCATGGAAAAGCTCGGCATTGAAATGGCGAGGAGCGAGGTAGCTTATACCGTTGACGAGGCTGTAAAGATAGCGGAAAAACTGCGCTATCCCGTTGTTCTTCGTCCCGCATATACCATGGGCGGCGCAGGCGGCGGAATGGTATATAACGTAGACGAGCTGAAAGTTGTGTGCGAGAGAGGATTACAGGCGAGCCTTGTCGGTCAGGTGCTTGTGGAAGAATGTATAAGCGGCTGGGAAGAGCTTGAACTTGAGGTAGTCCGCGACGCGGATAACAATATAATCACGGTATGCTTTATAGAAAACATTGACCCCGTGGGCGTTCATACGGGAGATTCGTTCTGTTCCGCGCCTATGCTCACTATCCCCGAGGACGTTCAGCTTGATCTTCAGCGCCAGGCATATAAGATAGTCGAGGCTATTCAAGTTATCGGCGGCTGTAACTGTCAGTTCGCGCGCGACCCTGAAACGGGCAGAGTTGTCGTTATCGAAATAAATCCTAGAACATCGCGTTCTTCCGCGCTCGCTTCAAAGGCAACGGGCTTTCCTATCGCGCTTGTTTCCGCAATGCTTGCCTGCGGGCTGACGCTCGCAGAGATCCCCTGCGGCAAATACGGAACGCTCGATAAGTATGTTCCCGACGGCGATTATGTCGTAATTAAATTCGCAAGGTGGGCATTTGAAAAATTCAAGAAAGCCGAAGATAAGATAGGAACGCAGATGAAGGCTGTCGGCGAAGTCATGAGCATAGGAAAGACCTATAAAGAGGCTTTCCAGAAAGCCATACGCAGCCTTGAAACAGGAAGATACGGTCTGGGATATGCAAAGAACTTCAACGAGCTTTCAAAGGACGAGCTTTTGGATAAACTCCGCACGATTTCGAGCGAGCGTCAGTTCATCATCTACGAGGCGCTCCGCAAGGGTGCTGAGGTTGAGGAGATATATCAGCTCACGAAAATAAAGCACTGGTTTTTACAGCAGATGAAAGAGCTTGTTGAAGAAGAAAACGAGCTTGCAAAATTAAAAGGCACGATTCCTGCCGCAGACGTTCTGAAAAAGGCAAAGCAGGACGGTTTCTCCGACCGCTATTTAAGTCAGCTCCTCGCCGTTTCCGAAGAGGAGATAAGAAACGCGCGCCTTAAAGCGGGAATATGCGAGGCATGGGAAGGCGTTCATGTAAGCGGCACTCAGGACAGCGCTTACTACTATTCAACATACAATCTCTCCGAAGATAAAAGCCCCGTAAATACCGACAAGCCGAAAATAATGATACTTGGCGGCGGTCCCAACAGAATAGGACAGGGCATAGAGTTCGACTATTGCTGCGTTCATGCGGCGCTTGCGCTGAAAAAACTCGGCTTTGAGTCAATAATAGTAAACTGCAACCCTGAGACCGTTTCTACCGACTATGACACTTCCGACAAGCTCTATTTCGAGCCACTTACGCTCGAAGACGTGCTTTCTATCCACGAAAAGGAAAAACCCGTCGGAGTTATCGCTCAGTTTGGCGGACAGACGCCGCTTAATCTCGCAAGCGATCTGAAAAAATACGGCGTGAATATTTTGGGAACATCTCCCGAAACCATTGACGAGGCGGAGGACAGAGATCTGTTCCGCGCTATGATGGAAAAGCTCGGCATTCCCATGCCCGAAAGCGGAATGGCGGTAAATGTTGACGAGGCGCTTGAAATAGCGAATAAGATAGGCTACCCCGTTATGGTTCGTCCGTCTTATGTTCTCGGCGGACGCGGAATGGAAGTTGTCCATGACGATGAGATGATGAGAGTTTATATGTCCGCGGCAGTAGGCGTAACGCCCGACCGTCCGATACTTATCGACCGTTTCTTAAATCACGCGACAGAGTGCGAGGCTGACGCGATCTCCGACGGCGAAAACTGTTTTGTGCCTGCCGTTATGGAGCATATAGAGCTTGCGGGAATACATTCGGGCGATTCGGCTTGTATCCTTCCCGCGAAAAATCTTTCGCAGAAACATATTGAAACGATAAAGGATTATACGAGGAAAATTGCCGTTGAAATGGGCGTAAAGGGACTTATGAACATGCAGTATGCCATAGAGGGCGATACGGTGTTCGTGCTTGAGGCAAATCCCCGCGCATCGCGTACAGTGCCTCTCGTTTCAAAGGTGTGCGATATAAATATGGTGAGAATAGCGACGGACATCATAACCTCTCCTATTACGGGAAGAAAATCTCCCGTGCCGGAACTTCACGACCGCGTTATTGGTCACTATGGCGTAAAAGAGGCGGTGTTCCCGTTCAATATGTTCCCCGAAGTAGACCCGCTGTTAGGTCCGGAAATGCGCTCAACGGGCGAAGTTCTCGGAATTGCTCCGACCTTCGGCGAGGCTTATTATAAGGCGCAGGAGGCTACACAGACCAGACTTCCGAACGAGGGAACGGTTCTCCTCAGCGTCTGCGACCGCGATAAGCCCGAGCTTGTTGAAATAGCAAAGGCATTCAGTGACCTTGGATTTAAGATAGTTGCCACGGGCAATTCATACAGCATGATAAAGAACGCGGGCATTCCCGTTGAAAAGATATTCAAGATCTACGAAGGCAGACCGAACATTGCAGATGAAATTTCAAACGGGCAAATCCAGCTTATCATCAACACCCCCGCAGGAAAGACCAGCGCCCACGACGACAGCTATATACGCAAAGCCGCGATAAAACACCGTGTGCCTTATATAACCACAATGGCTGCTGCAAAGGCAAGCGCCGAGGGCATACGCGCAATAAAGGAAAACACGCATTTCGGGGTGAAGTCCTTGCAGGCACATCATGCGGACATCAAGTGATTTACAGAGGTGAAATAAATGAAACCTATTGAAAAACTGAACAATGAGGACTCTATTTACATTGAACTTTTCGGAAAGCGGAAAAAGGTTGAAGTTTTTTCAACGGGCGACAACAAGTTTGACGAGACAGGACATTATAAACCTCGCAATTTCGCATTGTCCGAAAAGGAAATTGCCTGCCTTAACTGGTTTATAGAAAACGTGAAAATCGAGGATTATCGAAAAGAAATTGCGGAATATTGCAATGATGCATACGGCAATGTTGGCAGGAAAAAACACGTTTCCGAAGACCAAGTTGAAAAGGAAATTAAGATCCACGCCATTGCTGTTAATATCAGCAAGATAACTCATTCAAAGGACGGTTTTTATTATCCCGAAATAGGATTTTACGGCGACTGTAAAGCAAACGGCGACCAAGGAATTTGTATCGGATTCAGGAATAAAAAGTTTCTGGGCATAGACATTCAGGCTTGGATATTGTAAATGAAAAAGCGGCGATTTGTAACCACAAGTCGCCGCTTTTAGATGTAATAGGTAAGAATTCAAGTAGAAAAGTTTTCGCCTAATAAAACGCATAAAAGAAATTAGAGGCTAGAACTCAAATTCTAGCCTCTAACTTCTAACCTCTAGTCTCTAGATGGTGACCCGTACGGGAATTGAACCCATGATTCCGCCGTGAAAGGGCGATGTCTTAACCTCTTGACCAACGGGCCGAAATGGTAGCGGCAACTGGATTTGAACCGGTGACACCCTGGGTATGAACCAAGTGCTCTAGCCAACTGAGCTATGCCGCCGTACCAACTTATTTATTATATCATAATGCAGAAAATTTGTCAAGGGGTTTTTAAAAAAATTTGAAAAAAGTTGAATTAACGCCCCGTCGGGCGTTTTTGCAGAGCAGCAATGTTATATTATTGCCCGAAAATTGACACCTGATTATTATACAGCCTCACTAATATTGCGCATAATGTAAAAAAATAAACAGTGTAAGAAAATCGTAAGCTTTTTGTAATAATATCATAATAAATTTTTTTCTTGATATGTTAAAATATATTTGATAGGTAAGATTTTTCCTGCGGAAATTTGTGGCATTTTGCAAAATTTTACGCTTATTTTTGTTTAAAAGAACGAAAAATGTATTGCAAAATCGAAATTTGTATGTTATAATTATAAGGTGGGCTTTTAGTATGCATCATAAAAAGTGACAGCGCAGCCCGGCTGCGACTTGTTATACTATGCATATCTTTTGCAGTACTTCACCAGAAACTTCCGGAGGAAATTATGAAATTAAAAAACAAATTTGTTATTGCCCTTATCATTTTCGCGGGTGTGCTTATTTTGCTTTGCGGGGCTTTTCTTATTTATGTAAATGTCACCGTAAGCGATTATGACAGCGTCCAGCCTGAGAGAATAGTAGAAGACCAGATAAATAGACTGAAAAACGGTTCGCTTTTGTCTGAGATAGATTTCAACAAACTGTGCGTAAACCGTTATGAAAATAACGATCCAGAAGAGTTCAAAAAGGAATATTCTGAAAAGGTCGTTGGAAAAGAGCTTACATACAAGCTTGTTACGTCCGAAAGCGGCGAGCTTTTGAAGACCTATGTCGTGAGAAGTGGAGAAGAGAATGTCGGAAAGATAGTTCTGACGGGAAAAGATCCCAGAACAAGACTTATGTTCTTCACCTCCGCGGATTGGAGCCTTAGAGAATTTACTCCGACAATTGTTGACACCGTTTATGATCTCCATGTTTATTGCCCCGAGGGAATAACCGCGAAAATAAACGGAGTTGAGCTTTCCGAGGACGAGCGCGAGGCGCTTTCGGGAACGCCTCTCTATTCTGTTTCTGGATTGTTGAATGATCCGGAGATTAAGTTTACCGACAGCGAGGGAAATGATATCTCATACACTGTTAAAGACAATATCGTAAAACCGGTAATGTTTGATTATCGAATTACACTCCCGAACGGCTTGAAGGTCTTTGTAAATGAAAAGGAATTTTCGGGGACAGAAAGCGGCGGCAAGACTGTTTATCATATCCGTGAAATGGAAGAACCCCGTGTCGTTATAAAGGATGGTTTTGGCGTCGGATATACATATGCAGACGGAGAGACAATACCGCTGTTCAGCTACAATATATCCGTTCCGGAAAGCTGTACATTCTCCGTAGAGGGGTTGACTCTTTCCGAGCCCGAGATTGTAGACGCTCCCGATGCCGAAAATCTTTTGAAATATGCAGGCGTTACGCTGCCAAAGCAAAAGAACTATGAGTTCGCATTGTTCAGCGAAAGCGTAAACGCAACAGTTTCCGACGGCCCTGCCTCAAAAACATTCGACATCTCTCACGGAAGTTCGTATCTTTCGCCCGAAACGCTTGAAACAATTCCCGAGGACATTGCAAAAGAAATAAATGTCTTAAACACAATGGAGCTCTGGAGCAAGTTTATGACCAACGATATCGGCGGTTATGACAATGGATTGAGCGTTATCGCAAAATATCTTATCCCCGATTCCGAATATTATAAATACGCAAGACAGTGGGCATACGGAATTGATATTACTTTTACGAGCGAGCATGTGATTCTTGGGTTTAAAAATGAGTCTGTCAAAAACTTTATGAGATATTCAGACACTTGTTTTTCGTGCAGTGTTTATTTTGAAAAGGACATGGCGCTGTATAGAGGAGCAACATTTGTCGGCAATAAAACAGATATTTTCAACAGCGTAGTTTACTTTACAAAGATAAGCGACGGAAGTTGGAGAATTGCCGTTATGCATGAAAACCTAGGCAGCGAGAACGATGAAGGCTGAAAATAGTAAAAAACTTATCATAAAGAAGATTTAAACGAAAGGTAAAATAAATTATGACTGTTAAACAAAATAATAAACGCGCGGCGACTGTCCTGAAGATAACAGGTCGGGTATTCGCATTTATTGGAGTATTTGTGCTCATTATTGCGCTGACACTGTTTATTATGCTGAAAATAATCTGCGCCTACGGTTCGTCAAAAAACACGTTTGTAACGACCGTTCTCGAATCCGGTCAGATGAAGTTTTTGGCGTCGCTCGTCCTGTCAAAAGACGAGATACAGGAGATAGTAGACAAGACCTCTCTCGAAGATGTCGGCGATACAAATATAAATGAGGGAATGATAACCCTTCCTCAGTTGGGCGACGACGATCCCGAAAACAATGACCTTCAGGAAATCGAAGTCGTCGATATAGCGGGGCTTACATATAAAGCGACACTTATGATAATCCACGATCCGTCCAGAGTGAGCGTGACTTCTGTCGCGACAGGCTATAACCAATGGCCGACCGCGGGTGTTCCGCTAAAGGATCTTGTGGAGAGAGCGGGCGCGATAGGCGGTATAAACGGCGGCATCTATAATTCTACAAACAACTGCGGCGGCTGCGCCTACGGCGTTCTTGTTTCAAACGGGGTCATTATCAGAAATCAACCACAGGAATGGGGCGGCCTTGTACTTATTGGACTTACAAACAACAATCTTCTTCAGATCATTGATGTAAGCAAGATGAGCTCGGCAGAATGTAAGAAAATGATAGAGGAAAAGGGAATACGCGATGCGGTATGTTTCCCGGAAAAGGCGACCGTTGACAGCAACCATTTTGTACAGCTTGTCATAAACGGTGTTCCGCGTGAAGTAAACGGCGCGGGTAGTGGTCTTAATCCCCGCACGGCGATAGGACAGAGAGCGGACGGCTCGATACTTCTTCTTGTAACGGACGGACGTGGTTATAAAGGGCATGTCGGCGCATCGGCGGCAGACCTTATTGAAATAATGACGCGCTATGGCGCTGTAAACGCCGCGAACCTTGACGGCGGAAGTTCTACTTGTATGTACTATAACGGAGAATATTTACAGAACAGCGTTACGTTCTATTACAGCCAGTCTTCGTGGAAGTTGCCCGCAGGATTTGTAGTAAAATAACATCAAATCAGAATATATAAAAGTCAGGCTTATAACTGTAGAGAAAGTCCGATTAAAAGTTGCAGCTTTGGAAAGGTCTTTATAAAATGAAAAAAATTATTCCGATAATAATTTCTGCCGTTTTGCTCGCAGGGTGTGCGGTGACAGGTGAAAATTCGTCCGACGCGTCAAACAGTAGTTTGTACATCGTCCCGAATAATTCCGAAAACAATTCTACATCTTCTTCCGAACAGCCGGAAAATTCCGAGCCTTCCGAGAAATTGCCCGATCCGTCCGTAAGGTTAGTGTGCGCGGGCGATAACCTGATACACAGCCCTATCTATAAGCAGGCAAGCAGAAGAACAGGCGGCAGCGGTTATGATTTTCTGCCTGTTTACGAAGATGTAAGAGAAATAATTTCCTCGGCGGATCTTGCCGTACTTAATCAGGAAACGATAATAACAGATGAGTTTGAGCCGTCAAATTATCCTTCGTTCTGTACGCCCGAATCCTGCGGCGATCAGATGATAGAAATAGGCTTTGACGCCGTATCCGTCAGCAACAACCACCTTCTTGATAAGGGCGAGGCGGGCTTAAAGGCAACACTGAAATATTGGTCGGAAAAGCATCCTGAAATTATTTTATACGGCGCATCGGAAAAGGAAAAAGAGGACGATATCCCCGTTGCGGAGATAAACGGCATAACGTTTGCGTTTCTGGGATTTATGGAACATACAAACGGGCTTTCACTTCCGAGCGGCTCGGATATGAGCATAACATATCTTAAAGAAACAGAACGTGTGAAAATGCTTGTTGAAAAAGCGGACAAGCTTGCCGATGTAGTGGTAGTAAGTCCGCATTACGGACTTGAGGTATCAAACGAAGTTACCGAAGATCAAAAGCAGATAACTCAAAACCTCGTAAACTGGGGAGCGGATATAATCATTGGAACCCAGCCCCACACCGCCCAGCCTATGGAATATGTCACAAAGCCCGACGGCGGAGAGGCGTTTGTGTTCTACTGCCTCGGAAACCTTGTTTCGGCGATGGATCAGCCCCTTGGAATGCTGGGAATGATAGGCGGACTGACGGTTACAAAAGAGCTTGATACGGGAAAGATAGTTCTTTCCGAGCCCGAGGCAACACCTATAGTAACACACTATGGAAGTAATTATTCAAACATAACGGTATATCGTTTTGAAAATTACACCGAGGAGCTGGCTAAAAAACACGGCTGTCCTTATTTCAGCTATAGCTTTGCCGAAAAACAATTTGAAAAGGTATTAAAGGTAGTGGACTACCTGCCGTAATATTTTTAACATTAAGTATCAGAAAGGATCATAACAATGAAAAAGAAATTTCTGCCTGTTTTAATTTCGGCATGCTTGCTTGCGGGGTGTACTCAGACACCCGACAATTCGCAGTCTCAGAGTAGTTTGAGCTCGAATTCATCTGCCGGTGGGGTATCATCTGATTCAGAAATCAACTCTTCTTCGGAGGAAAACACACCACTTCCTGAAAATCCCAGCGTAAGACTTCTTTGCGCGGGAGACAATCTTATACATACTACGCTTTATGACCAAGCAAAGAAGTATGCACAGAACGCAGGAAAAAGCGGCTATGATTTCAGCTATATGTATGAGGATGTAAAGGACATTGTCGCGGCGGCGGACTATGCGGTGTTAAATCAGGAAACCATAATTACCGACGATTATCCCGCGTCGGGTTATCCCGATTTTGCCACTCCGGGAGAATGCGGAGATCTAATGGTAGATATAGGCTTTGACGCATTTTCGATAAGCAATAACCATGTTCTTGATAAGGGCGCTGCGGGGCTTAAATCAACTCTCAAATGGTGGTCGGAAAACCACCCCGAAAGCCTTGTATACGGTGCGTCAACAAGGGAAAAAGAGGACGAAATTCCCGTTGTTGAGATAAACGGTATAACGTTTGCGTTTCTGGGATTTATGGAGTATATAAACCAGGGTCATGAACTTCCGAGCGGCTCGGATATGAGCATAACATATCTTGGTCAGACGGAGCGTGTGAAAAAGCTTGTGAATAAAGCGGACGAGCTGGCGGACGTTGTGGTAGTAAGTCCGCATTACGGTCTGGAAACAACAGGCGAGGTACAGCAAACGCAGAAAAAGATGACACAGGATCTTGTTGATTGGGGCGCGGATATCATAATAGGTACCCAGGCACACACGCTCCAGCCTATGGAATGGGTCACAAAGCCCGACGGTGGAAATGCGTTTGTGTTCTATTGCCTTGGAAATTTTGTTTCACATATGGACATTCCGCTTGGAGTATTGGGAATGATAGGCGAGCTGACTATAACAAAGGATCTTGAAACGGGAGAGATAACGCTTTCCGAGCCCGAGGCGCTGCCGATAGTTACACATTATGACAATGACGCGGCAAACAGCAACCTGAAAATATACCGCTGGGAAGATTATACCGAAGAGCTTGCCGCAAAGCATGGCTGCCCGGGATTTTCATATAGTTTCGCCAAGGCAACATTTGACGAACAGCTTAAAATTGTGGATTATCTGCCCTGAATAGAGGCTAGAGATTAGAGGCTGGAGGCTGGAAACTGTTCTGAGCGGCGGACCACTTTTCCGTTCAAACCGCCATATGGACGGGTGCACGAAAGTTTTTTGAAAAGGGAGTTTGAGGGAAAACTTTTTTTCAAAAAAGTTTTCCCTCAATAACGCGTAAGCAAGCGCATCAGATTAAATGCCTTCGGCATTGAATCTGGGGATGTGGGGAAAACAAGAGTTTTCCCCACATTGCCGTTTCAAAGCCGTGCTTTAAAACGGCAATTTTATAGAGATGTTTCGGGCGTGGAACAGCCTTTAATGTGCATTTACAATGGAGCGGGAAAGAAGTTCGTTAAGATTATCCAAAAGTGATAATTGAGAGAAACTTGTTGTGGGCGTGTGCGTTTGAACTAAAGCAACAAATAAAAAAGCTTTGCTATTACGTTTAGTCCTCAACCCTCGGCTTTTCCGAAAGCATTATTTCGAGCGCGAGATGAGTTTTATAGCCGCTGTTTTCAAACGGCTCGTTAAGCGCCCCTATGCCGTAAAGATAATAGCCGTCGTATTTTTCAGGAACTTCGGATATGAAGTTGTAAAGCTCATAGTTCAGCGTTTCCTTTATGCAGATAGAAATGCCGTCAACGCGCGAAATGTATTCTCTTATTTCACCGAATTTTAAATTTTTACTCATGCTCATTCCTCCTTATTGTAATCTTAACATATTAAAACGTCTTTGTCAAGTTTTGTGAAAAGCAGATAAAAAAGTAAGATAGCTGTTGACAACTTCGGTCAATTGTTGTAAAATGTTATTATGCAGTTTACGAAAAACGGGGGTGAGGCGTTGAAGAAAATTACAATTATTACCGGACATTACGGCAGCGGAAAAACAAACCTCGCGGTAAATTTAGCTATTATGCGGGGGAATTGCGCGGTAGCCGACCTTGATATTGTAAACCCCTATTTCAGAGCGGCGGACTTTAAAGAGCTTTTTGAAAAATCGGGAATAACCCTTGTCGCTCCCGATTTCGCTAATTCAAATCTTGATGTTCCGTCGTTGCAGTTTGATCTTTCAAGGCTTGCGGATAAGTACGAGTACCTTATAGTTGACGTCGGCGGCGATGACGCGGGAGCATTCGCGCTCGGAAGATTCTCGGAAGAATTGAACGCCCGAAGTGATGTTGAAATGTTGTATGTGATAAACGAGCGCAGATACCTCACACAGTCGCCCGACGAGGCAATTAAGCTCATGTACGAAATAGAAAGCGCCTCTCGTATGAAACATACCGCGATAGTAAACAACACAAATCTGGGCTCGGAAACAACAGTCAATATTATCATAAATTCGCAGGAATTTGCAAGGGAAATTTCCGAAAAAGCGGGGCTGCCTATAAAGTATACAACTTGCCCCGAAGAGCTTTGCGGTAAGATAGAGATTGAAAATGTGCTGCCGATAAAGGTTTATGTAAGACCCGTATGGGAGCAGTAAAAAAGAAAAATGCGGAGGAAACAGTATGGCAAAAATAACGGTAATAACCGAGCGCTGCAAGGGCTGCGGCTTGTGTACGGCGGCTTGTCCCAAGGGCATTGTGGCACTTCAGAATGAAAAGTGCAACAAAAAGGGATATTTCTACGCGGTATGTACTGACGAGGAAAAATGCATAGGCTGCGCAATGTGCGCGACAATGTGTCCCGATTGTGCAGTAGTTGTAGAGAAATGAGGTGGAGATGTTGGAAAAAATTGAAAGAAACCTTATGAAAGGGAACGAGGCGCTTGCCGAATCGGCAATACGCGCAGACTGCAAGTGCTTTTTCGGCTATCCCATAACCCCTCAGACCGAGCTTGCGGCATATATGGCAAAGCGTATGCCAAAGGTAAACGGCGTTTTCTTGCAGGCAGAGAGCGAGATAGCGGCGATAAATATGGTGCTGGGAGCGGCGTCAACGGGCGTAAGAGCGATGACCTCTTCTTCATCTCCCGGAATTTCGCTTAAGTCCGAGGGTATCTCATACCTTGCCGCGTCTGACGTACCCGCGCTTATTGTCAATGTTCAGCGCGGCGGACCGGGACTTGGCGGAATACAGCCCTCTCAGGCGGATTATTGGCAGGCTACAAGGGCAATGGGTCACGGAGATTTTCATATTCTCGTGTTTGCGCCCGCGTCTGTCCAGGAAATGGTGGACATGGTGCCAAAGGCTTTTGATACCGCCGAGAAATACCGTATGCCCGCAATGCTCCTAGCCGACGGGCTTTTAGGGCAGATGATGGAGCCGGTTTCGCTCCCCGAGCCGTCAAAAAGCAAGTGCGACAAAAGCGGCTGGGCGGCTGACGGACATAAATTCAAGCGCCCTCATCACATTATAAATTCACTTTACTTACAGCCCGACGACCTTGAAAAGCTCGTAGTTGAGCGCTTTAAACGCTATGAAACCGTAAAAGCAAACGAAACTGACGCGGAGCTGTATCTTACGGAGGACTGCGACATTCTGCTGTGCGCATACGGAGCGTCAGCAAGGGTGGCAAAGACCGCCGTAAATATGGCGAGAAAGATAGGCATAAAAGCAGGACTGTTCCGCCCGAAAACGCTCTATCCTTTCCCCGTAAACGAGTTGAACGAGGCGGCAAAAACGGCAAAGTGCCTGCTCGATGTGGAGATGTCCATGGGGCAGATGATAGATGATGTAAAGCTTGCGATAAACTGTTCAAAGCCCGTACATTTCTACGGCAGGACAGGCGGCGCGATACCTGTCCCCGCAGACGTGCTTGAAAAGATAAAAACGCTTGGAGGTGAGCTGTAATGGCAGTCGTATTTGAACGTCCGAAATCGCTGCTTGATGTTCCGACGCACTATTGTCCCGGCTGTACACATGGAATTGTCCACAGGATAATCTGCGAGGTCATTGACGAAATGGGTTTAGAGGGCGACACCGTGGGAGTAGTTCCCGTCGGTTGTTCGGTCATGGCGTATGATTATTTCGGCTGCGACGTTATAGAGGCGCCGCACGGACGCGCTCCCGCAGTTGCAACGGGAGTAAAGCGCGCAAACCCCGAAAAGACGGTGTTCACCTATCAGGGCGACGGCGACCTTGCGGCTATAGGAACGTGCGAGACCGTACACAGCGCCGCAAGAGGCGAAAACATCGTCGTTGTTTTCATAAACAATACCATCTACGGAATGACAGGCGGTCAGATGGCGCCCACGACAATTCCCGGACAAATAACGCAGACAACCCCCTACGGGCGCGACGTAAAGACAGCGGGCTATCCCGTCAGAATGTGCGAAATGCTTTCAACGCTCGACGGCGTGGCTCTCGCGCAGAGGGTTTCGGTGGACAGCGTTCCGCATATCCGCGAGGCGAAAAAGGCGATAAGAAAAGCGTTTGAAAATGAAAAGGAAAAGCGCGGCTTTTCAATAATAGAGGTGCTTTCGACCTGCCCGACAAACTGGGGTTTAACGCCGCTTGAGGCAATAAAGCGGTTGCAGGACGAAATGATACCGTACTATCCGCTCGGAGTATACAAGGACATAACGGGGGAGGAAACGAAATGACGACTGAAATTCTGCTTGCGGGATTTGGCGGACAGGGAGTTCTTTTCGCAGGAAAGATCCTTGCTTATTGCGCGCTGACAGACGGAAAAGAATTGTCGTGGCTCCCGTCATACGGACCCGAAATGCGCGGCGGCACGGCAAACTGTTCGGTCTGCGTTTCCGATGAGCCTATAGGCTCGCCGCTGGTCACTGCTCCCGATATACTTGTAGCAATGAACCAGCCCTCGTTTGACAAGTTCATAAACGCCGTAAAGCCGAACGGCTTTGCGTTTATTGACAGCTCGCTCGTCGAGTCGAAATGCGAAAGAAAAGACATTTCGTGCTACTATCTCCCGTCAACCTCAATGGCAAACGAAAACGGACTTCAGGGCGGTTCAAACATGATACTTCTCGGAAAGATAATAAAGGAAACAAAAATTTTCACGCTCGATACCGTGAAAAAGGCGATAGAAAAAGTAGTGCCGCCGACAAAAGAAAAGCTCATAAAAAACAATTTTAAAGCAATAGAGCTTGGTATGAACGAATGATCATTCTAACAAAGACCGCAGATTTGCGGTCTTTGTTGTATTGATCAAAGCAAATTTTGAGTTAGGAGAATACCATGACAAGACAAGACTTTTTAAAGTCAGCTCAAAAATATTTGCAGTCTTTTAAATCAAGAGACGATAATGTCGAAAGCGTTATCAGTGATAAATGCAATGAAAATGACACGGATATCAATGCAATAATTGAATTTTCAAAATGGATCGGCAATGCTGTGTTCAAAAGACCTGAAAACAAATCTGATGACGTTTTGGAATTTGTGGTGGGACCGAGTTTTGATTCAGCCGAATTTTGGACGGATATTAACAAAACAGTATTTTATAACGGGTATATAGCAGGGCTTGCCGGCATAATTAAAACGATATATATGTCATCAGACGGAAAATTCTACGATTACAAACATGAATTGATAGCAAGAAACGAGGAAGAATTCTTTGATTTCTTGCTTTCGGTAGAATTCGATTTTCATCCTATAATTAAAGAAAGCGTTTACACAGTTCTAAGGAAAGCCGGGTGGTATGAGGGACGATGTGTTGATGTTACAGCATTTTCTAACGAGCTGTATAGGAGAAATATTGTTCTTTCAAATGCACAACTGAATTTTATAAGGGAATTTAGCGGGATAACAGTGAATCCGTATTCTGAAAGGTGTCGTTTCTTATCACTTAATGAGATATTAGAGAATATGCCGATATACAATTCGGAGTTTAAAACCGATATGGATACGCATAACCACAGCGAATATCCGTTAACAGTTGTCAACACAATGGATTTTCCCTGTTATATTGATCCAAACGGTATCCTCAAAGCAAGAGGGATCCCTTTAGGAAGAACTACAATGGAATGTATAAATCATTTGGTTAAAAATTCTTATGGTTGGCTTTTTGATATAGATGAATTTAATAATGATCCTATAAAACACGACCAAACACAATCAGATATATAAAATTTATGCTCTCCCTTGCGAAAATTGTAAACACATTTAGCAGTATTCTCTCTCATTCAGAGGGATCTGGCAGAACGACAATGGAATGTATAAATCATCTATGTATGAGCGTTTGGGAGGATAAAAAACGATTGCTCCGCCGCGTCAGCGGCGGCACGTAAAAGTTTTGGAAAGAGGGTCAAGGGGGAAAACCTTTTTCAAAAGGTTTTCCCCCTTGCGTACTTAGTTCGCTTTGCGTTTTTATATGTTGTACAGCATCGCATAAACCCCGCCCTTTTCGAGCAGCTCTTCATGCGTTCCCTGTTCGCAGATTCCGTTTTCTGTGAGAACAACTATCTTGTCCGCATTTCTTATAGTCGTAAGCCTATGCGCTATGGTCAATACCGTTCTCCCCTCGGCGAGCCTTTCGAGCGACTGCTGAACGATATGCTCCGACTGGTTGTCGAGTGCGCTCGTTGCCTCGTCAAGAATAAGCAGCGGCGGGTCTTTTAAAAATACCCTCGCTATGGACAGCCTTTGTTTCTGCCCGCCCGAAAGCCTTACTCCGCGCTCACCGACATAGGTCTGATAGCCGTTGGGAGTTGACATTATAAATTCATGCGCGCCCGCCTTTTTTGCCGCCTCAATTATTTCTTCTTCCGTTGCGTTTGGTCGTCCGTAGGCGATGTTCTCAAATATCGTCCCCGAAAACAGATAAACGTCCTGCTGAACTATCCCTATATTCCCGCGCAGGGTGTCAAGATCCATTTCTCTTACATCTATCCCGTCTATCTTCACGCTCCCCGCCGTCACATCATAAAACCGCGGGATAAGGTTGCAGATAGTAGTCTTGCCGCCGCCCGATGGACCTACTAGCGCAACCGACCTCCCCGCCTTTATGTCAAGGTCAAGGTGGCTTAGTATCGCCGTATCGGGATCGTCCTTGTATGAAAAGCTGACGTCCGAAAACGTTATGTTGCCCGTTATCTTTTCGGGCTTTTTCGCGTTTTCGGGATTTTTTATGTCGGGCTCTACGTCCATTACCTCAAAAAATCTCTCTATGCCCGTCATTCCGCGCTGGAATTGCTCGGTAAATTCAACTATCCTTCTTATTGTCGCAAGCAGCGTAGTAACATACAGTAAGTACGCCATAAGATCCGCGGGCGTTATCTGCCCGTTCATCATAAACAGCCCGCCGCCCAGAATGACCGCAATGTACATAAGCCCGTCAAAGGCTCTCGTCGTAGCGTTGAAAGCTCCCATATAGCGGTAGTTCTCGCGCTTTATGTCGAGCCATTCGCGGTTTCCGCGCTCAAACTTTTCTATCTCGCGCTGTTCTCCCGTAAAGGATTTTACGACCCTTATGCCAAGCAGGCTGTCCTCGACCTGAGCGTTGACTTCGCCTACCTGCTTTCTGTTCCTGGCAAATGTAGCGCGCATCTTGTGGTTGAATTTTCCGCAGACTATCGCCATTATCGGCACTATTGCGAAAATAATCAGCGAGAGCGGAACATTTATCGTGCAGAGTATAGTAAACGAAACCACTATTTTAAGTCCCGCAATGAAAAATTCTTCGGGGCAGTGGTGAGCAAATTCCGTAACGTCAAACAGGTCGCTCGTTATCCTCGCCATAAGCTGACCTACTTTTGTTTCCGCAAAATACCCGAACGACAGCTTTTCAATATGCCTGAACAGAGCCGAACGCATATCCGTTTCAATTTTCGCGCCCATGACATGACCGACGTTTGACATAAAATACTGCGCCGTAACGTCTATTATCCTAAGCACAAGATAAACTGCCGCGACTTTTAGAATAAGCTCCACAGTCAGCTTTGTAATATCGTCAATTCCGACTTGCGCTATATATCTCACGAGCATAGGCAGAACTATCTCACACAGCGTAGTAAGCGCCGCGCATAGAAGATCAAGCGCGAGAGTTTTCCAGTATGGTTTAAAATACGGCATAAACCTTTTCATAAGCCGCGATTGTTTCATAATAATCATTCCTCACATTTCATTAAATTTAATTATAATACTCTTTGTAAAAAAAGTCAATATAGAAGTAAGAGATAAGAGGTAAGAGTTTGAACCAAACGCGGTTTGTCTGTTTTCCCGTTCTTATGCGGCATTTCGGGCAATGTGAAATTTTGTACAATTTTACCCGAAAATGCGGTTGACTGAAAGTGAAATTTGTGATACAATAATAATGGTCATATTTTTTCTGCCTGCTTTATTGATTTTGCCTTGGCAGGCGCAAAACCTTTTCGCAAAGCTGTTTTGCAGGTTTTATCATACTGTTGAACGGATTTTTCGGAATGGTTTTTCACAAACTGACGATTTATGAAACATAAACATTTCACGACATAAGAGGTGTTTTTATGGATATTGAAAAACAAATGGACTGGCTTAAGCCCGACCGCATATTGAAACTCTATGACGGAGAAAAAAATATGCTCGGAATGACGAGGCTTTTTGTTGTCGGAGTCGGAAAGAACGGCACGGACTGCGTTCTGCGAGTAAAGGACATAGCCGAACAGCGCTTTTCCTCAGACACCGACAGGATACGCTATTTTGCTTTCGGCTACAATTGTGACACGGACGGCGCGGAGTATCATGGCTCTGTGCTTTCGGAAAGAGAATGTGTTTCAATTGTCCCAGAAGAGGCGATATACAAGTATCTCGAAGACCCCGAACTTCTCTCGCCTTATGCGAAAGAGTGGTTCGATATGCGGCTTAAAAACTATTCTCCCGATCCTCCCGTATACGGGCTTTGGAAACGCCAGTGCGGAAGGCTCGCGCTGTTCCATTATTTTGATGAGATAATATCAAAGCTCACCGAGGTCATAAACGATTTTTCCGTTTCGGACGCTCCGCTTGAAATTATCCTTACGGGAAATATGGGCGACCCTATTCTTACGGGTACGATAATTGACTTTGGGTATATACTTAATGCAATGTTTTCGAGCGTCGGAGGATATCCCGTAAAGGTAAACGCACTTTTGTTCGCGGGAGATACCGCCCAGCTTTTCGATACCGACGCCAGAAACCTTGCAAACTATTATGCCTATACGGTCATGACAAAGAACGATATACAAAAGTTCCAGTCTAAAAAAACCTCTTTTTCCCAGAGATACACCACGAGCTTTGAGATAAAGTCCGACAAGCCCGCATTTAACGCCTGCTTTATAACTGACGCGAAAAATACCTATGAAGAAACGCTCAACAAGGCTGCGGAAAAAATAATCTCCGCGGGAGAGTTCATTTATAAAAAAGACGATGACGCCGACAGAGCGATGTCGCTGAATCTTCTCGGAAATAGTTCCGACCATTCCTTCACCTGCCTTGCATATGACATTTCGGGAGTAGAAATTCCACTCGGAGAGATCGTTTCTTATCTTTCCACAAGGATCTTCTTAAAGCTTTGCGACCGCCTGAGAACACAGTCTGTCGGCGATCTTCAGCTTTCTATCTATGCGAACAAGGTTTCTCCTGACCCGTCCTATCTTGCGTCAAAAGTAGGAGCAGTACCAAAGCTCGAGTTCAACGAAACGCTCAATCCGTTGTTTACCATGAGCAGCCTCAAAAAGGGTGGGGAGGCCTCAAAGCGGTATGTGACCGAGCGGATAGACGAAATAGCAGATCTCACGCAAAAGGGCGCGCAGATGTCGGTAGAAGAGATCTGCTCGGAGATAGAAAATGCCTGTATAAGCGCAATGAGCGACTTTGAAAAAGGTCCGTTCTGCGCAGATGAGATAATGAGAAAATGCCTGAAAAATCTTGACGGCGAAATAAAAAAGGCAAGGGAAACAAAAGAGGACAGCGAGGAAACAGTAGTCCGCAGAGAAAAAATGCTAGCGTCGGATTATCGCAAGCTTAAAACAACGCCCTCCTTTATGGCGGGAACAGCAAAGAGATACTATGTCCAGACGCTTATGGACTATGCCGAGTGCTTAAAGGCACATAAGATAATAGATACGATGCTTGGTTTCTATACGGCTATTCGCAGCAGGCTCACGGCTTTCAGAGATGAAAAGATGAAACCCGTTACGGAATTTTTCGGAGCAGAGCCGGAGGTATTCCTTGAAAAGCTTAAGACCGACCCGCACGAAAGCTGCGTTTGCGATGCTTTTGACATAAGCTCGCCCGAGATGAAAGCAAAGCTTGATAAACTTGTGGATGGAATTCCCGAAACAACGAAAAACGTTGCGTTCAAAAAAATGCGTCTTGAGGCGGCTGACGACCCGAGAGCGTTTCCGCGCGAGATAGTGAACCTCGCGGCAAAATGTTTCGGAAGATTCCTGCTTATGGGTTTCAATGATTTCTGCGAGTTTTTTGGCTCTGACAGGTCGCTTATGAACGCCATACAGTATTGTTTCGACTCGGTGAAAATAACTACCCCCGCAAAAGGCGAGACCCTCACTCGCGCAATATGCCCGCAGAATGTAAGACAGGGCGATATCGCGCCAATAAAGGCATCGCATAAGGGCGCAAATTATATCTGGAACGGCTCGCCCATGTTCAACGCCGTTTTCGTCGTCCAGACAAAAAGCAGCGTAAAGCTCGAGGAGTTCAAAGATTATAACCAGTGGGAAAATATGCGCTATGCGTTTGTAAACGACGGACTTAAAAAACAAGGTATCAAAATATTCTGAGGTAAATTTCAAACTAAATGTCTAAAAACAAAAAATCTGATTTTATTCTTGTATTCGACAGATATTTTTCCAAAAAGCCGGATGCTTTCAGATCCGCGCTTATAAGGGCAGTTTATTGCTTTCTTGAAACGTTTTGCATGTTATTCTGCCTGCTCGGCATATACAAAATCCCCGCAAACCCGTTAATTGTTCTCTTTTGGTGCACTTTATTTACGGCGGGTTTCTGCGTTTTGTTCAGCTTTGTTAAAAAGCGGATAGCTGTTCCGTGCATGGCAGGGCTTGGGATAATGATAGTCTATATCTTTCGAGAGCCTATATGGAAAAAGTTTACATATTTTATAGATGCGGTATTCAGGGCACTTGACGGCTATGTTTTCAGCATGCAGCGTTATTTGTGGCACCCGAAACTGAATGCAAACTCCGAAGAGCAAATTTTGTTTACGCTAGTAGGAGTTATATGCATTTTGTCACTTATCTGCGCGGCGTCCATGTTTAAAAAGCCGAGCGGCGTTGCTCCGCTTGCTACGTTTGTCGTGCTGTTTGTGCCGATGCTTGCCGCGCAAAAACTTAGCTTTAATTTCTGGCTCATACCGACCGTGGCGCTCATTGTCGGCAGCTTTGCCGCGTCAAAAGCATTTTCGAGCGGCATAATAACGCGCGGAGGAGTTTACGGCGGCTGTAAAAGAGCGCTGAAATATGAAGAACGCTCTTTCGGCACAAGCCTTAAAAATGTTCCGCGCGCAAAGGCGACGGAGCTGCGTACGGTGCATTATTCAAAATATTTTTCCGCATCGATATGCGCGGCGGCGATCTTTACGGCTACTGGAATATTAGGCTCGGCAATTATGAGCGACAAACGCGGCATAGATTTTACTCCTGTTATTGATTTTTTCACGCAGTTATCCACTTCCGTCAATAATACTGAAGATGGCGACGGGCTTTCAGGTTCGGGCAATTTTTCCGACAGGTTTGATAAAACTTTAAGCATAAACGCCCCGGACCAAAATAAACGCGAAGTTCTCAGGGTTTCAAACGAGGGAGAAGATATCTATCTTCATGGCGACATCGGAATTAAATTCGACGGAACAAAATGGACGTCTCCCGTCTATTCCGAGCTCCCAAACCTTCCGAAGTCATACCGCCCGTATGAGGCGAGGACGTTGGATACCCAAAGTTATTATAGTGTAAGAAGGAACGGTTTTATAAGCGAATATTTGGTGGAGCTGGATTATCTCATACAGACAAATGTTGCGTTTGCGCCGACATATGCTGATTATTATACCGGCTTTTACGATTCGGGAGATTATGATGTCTACGGTGATTTTGTTCTGAGAAGTAAAGAACCCCAAAAAAGCGCAAGCTTTTTCGCAGGTGATTATTTTCTGAATTATACGGGAAAAAACAGATACCAGAAAGAAAATAATATGGCAAAAGTTCTCGATGTTTTAAATGATCAGGATTTTTCTTTTTCTAAAGTTTTTGATCAGAATACGAGAGATGACGGTTCTTATGAACAATATCTTAATTATGTAAACAAAACGTATCTTGATGTTTCAAATAATATGGCGGTCGATATAAATACTTTTCTTATAGAAAACGGTTTATATACCCGAGACTTAAAGAATATGCCTTTTGACAAGCAATATGAAAAATGCCTCGATATAACCGACTACTTTAAGAATAATTATAAGTATTCACTCGATACGGATAACGGCAATATAAACCCCGTTATGACTTTTCTAAACGAAACAAAGAGCGGACATTGTGCGCTTTATGCGAGCGCAATGACGCTTATGATGCGCCAGATGGGACTTCCTGCGAGATATTGCACGGGATTTATCGCTCCGCATACGGGATTAGGAAATAAAACAACGCTTTACAACGACGATCTTCATGCATGGTGCGAGGTCTATTTTGAAGAAGTAGGCTGGGTGATGTTTGACCCTACAAGCGTTTCACTCGCCGGAAACAATGATAATTCTTCGTACAATGACAGCGAAAGCTCCGACTCCGAAAACTCCTACGAAGAAAGCGATATCGAAACCTCCGATGAAAGCGAGACAGCCGACAGCGAAGAAAGCGATATCGAAACATCAGACTCAGAAGACAGCAGCGACAGCGACAACAGCGATCCGCTTTCTTCCGATATAACGGGAGAAAATGTTGAAAGCGTAAATATTCTTCCTTTTGTGCTTGCGCTGTTGTTAGTGGCAATTGTCACGGCGCTTGTCGCAGTATGCGTCCATTTGTTCCGAAAGCTTGACAGACAGGCAAAAGAGACGCTCGAAAGAGCAGCCAACTTCGGCGACTGTGAACAGCTCTATGCTCAGATGCTGGAGATATTAAAACTGTGCGGATTTACCCAGCGTACAGGCGAACGTCCCGACAGATTTTTCAGCCGTGTCGACAGGCACTTTAAAACAAAGCTTTCCGAGCACAGCCGAACGCTTTTAAAGGTCGCGTTTGCAAAGGGCAAATTCGGCGGCAATGAGCTTTCTGAAACAGCCGTCCTGCTCAAAGACCTTTTCACTGCCGCAGACCCTCAGCTTTTGCTCTATGAGCGTATAAAGCTCCGCAAGATAATAATAGGTAATAATCATTCTGAGAATAAAAGAAAGTAAAAATTGCCGACAAAATAAGCTGATTTAAATTTGTACACTTTTTTAAAAAAAGTGTTGATTTTCTAGGTCAACAGTGTTATAATTTAATTGAGGGAATATGATAAAAAATCACGTTTCCTCGCGGAAAAATGACGAGCAAAAACGTTTGTGAAAATTTACATAGAAAGAGGCTGTTGTTATGAGACTGATAACTCGTTCTGATTTCGACGGACTTGCCTGCGGCGCGCTGTTGTTGAGCGCGGGAGTTGTTGATAGCTGGACTTTTGCTCACCCAAAGGATATTCAGGACGGACTTGTTCCCGTTACCGAAAACGACTGTCTTGCAAATGTTCCTTTTGTAGAGGGCTGCGGACTTTGGTTCGACCACCATTCGAGCGAAGAAGAGCGTATCCGTTATAAGGGCAAATACAAAGGCGAGAGCCGTATAACTCCGAGCTGTGCGCGTATTATTTACGAATATTACGGCGGCAAGGAGCGCTTTCCTAATTTCGACGACCTTATGGATGCCGTAGATAAAGTAGACAGCGGAAACCTTACGAGAGATGAGATATTAGACCCGCATGGCTGGATACTTGTAGGCTTTCTTATGGATCCGAGAACAGGTCTGGGACGTTTCAGAAACTTTACGATAAGCAACTATCAGCTTATGGAAAAGCTCCTGAAATGCTGCTCGTATATGACGACCGAGGAAATTCTCGCAATGCCCGATATTCAGGAGAGAATAAAGCTCTACAACGAGCAGACGGAGCTTTTTAAAGAAATGGTATACGCGCATACGAGAGTAGAAGGCGACGTTATCATAAGCGATCTTCGCGGAGTAGACCCCATATACACGGGAAACCGTTTTCTCATCTATTCGCTCTATCCCGACCAGAACATAAGCTGCTGGATAGTAGACGGAAAGGGCGGAAAGGGCTGCTCGTGCGCGGTGGGATATTCGATATTGACGAGAACTTCTCATGTAAACGTAGGACGTCTTATGCTCAAATACGGCGGCGGCGGACATATGGCGGTTGGAACTTGTCAGTTTACGGACGAAGAGGCGCCGACAAAAGTCCCCGAGCTTTTAAACGAGCTTGTAAATTACGATAAACTGTATAAATAATTTTTTTGGCAACAAAGAGCCGCATTTAAATTTGCGGCTCTTTTATTTTTGCTTTCGGTCAATTTTACATCTTCCGAAAATAATTTAAAATATATTGACAAAAGCTGTAAGTCGTGATATAATAAACTTGCTACACAACCGAATAATTGTCTGTAAAGGTTGCACTATACCTCTAGGTAAAAGTGCAGGCTCTATTCGTGCATCCTTTATAGACGGGAACACGGTTGTGTAGCAGCAAGTGAGCTATGCATTTTTCGTGCGTAGCTTTGAGCTGCGCACTTTTTTATTTTGCGGGGAATTGCGCGGCGAAAATAACGTTATACCGCAATCATAAGGAGGATTTAAAATGAAGTTAAGAAAGCTAAGCGCAATTTTACTCGCAGGCGCACTTATGGCAAGCCCCGCCGTTATGCCGGCGGCAATGGCTGAAAGCTCGCAGACGGTAGAAACAGACGAAAACGGAAACATTGTAGACCCGAGCGGAAACCTTGTTATAAGAGGAACAGAGGTAAGAGGACTGACGGAGCAGGGAGAAACAGCAACGGAGATAGTTATTCCCGAAGGCGTAGAATATATCAATATTTCTGTTTTCCGTGATTGTACAAATCTTAAAAGCGTAATTATACCTGAAGGCGTAAAATATATTTGGGAAAATACTTTCCGCGGTTGTACAAGCCTTACAAGTGTGGAAATCCCTGAAAGCGTAGTATCTATCGGTTATTCTGCTTTCAGTGGTTGTACAAGCCTTACAAGTGTTACACTTCCCGAAAGCTTGACGGGGATAGACGATCATGCTTTTAAAGATTGTACAAACCTTACAAGCTTGAATATCCCCAAAAGCGTAACATATATTGGAAGTGACGTTTTTGCGGGAACTCCGTGGCTTGAAAATAAAAAGAAAGAAAATCCGCTTGTTATTATAAATGATATGCTGTTTGACGGAACGGCGTGTTCGGGAAATATTACTATTCCCGATGGCGTAACAGAGATTTGTGGTAGAGGCTTTAGTGGTTGTACAAGTATCACTGGCATAAATATTCCCGAGAGTGTTACAAAATTAGGAACAGGAGTTTTTTCCGGTTGTACTAATCTTAAAGAAGTAAATATTCCAGATAGTATTAACTGGCCATTAAAGGATACTTTTATTGGGTGCACAAGTCTTACAAGCATAGTTATTCCGTGCGGTAGTATTCAAGATGTTTTTTGGGATTGCACAAGCCTTACAAGCATAACGCTGTCGAAAAATATTTCCTTTATCGGAGACAGTACTTTTTATAACTGTACTAATCTGAAAGATGTTTATTATAACGGTAGTATAGAAGATTGGAACAACATATCTGTAGGTTTCCACCCTAGTGATGAAAAAGAAGGTGCATGGTACGACTATCTTATGGGAAGTGGACCGCAAGAAAGATTTGACAACAAGACCGCAAAGGAATATGTGTTTGGCAATGCTGTAATACATTTTGCCATGACCCTTACGTCTGAAAATGTAGTTCTTGACGCGGATGCCGGCGTTCTTCCCGAAGATGTAAAGCTCAATGTAAAGCCGATCGCCGAAAAAACCGACAGCACAAAGTCTACTTACGAAATTACCATTACCGAAAACGAAAAGGAAATTCAGCCCGACGGAGAAGTAACAGTAAAGCTCCCCGTTCCCGAAACTATGAAGGACAAGACGGTTTATGTTTATCGCGTAGAAGACGACGGCACATATACCGACATGAACGCAACTGTTGAGGACGGCTATGCGGTCTTTAAGACCGACCACTTCAGCGAGTATGTACTTACTACCGAAAAGCAAGGTGAAGAGCCCGCTGACAGTACCACGGACAGCACTACCGACAGTACTACAGATAGCACCACGGACAGCACTACCGACAACAGCGGCTCTGACAGCGAAACATCTACCGACAGCAATTCAAGCGGCAGCACTACAAGCCCCGACACCGGCGTAGCAGGACTTTCACTTACTATCGGCGTTATTGCCCTCGCAGGTGCGGCAGTTGTTATTTCCAGAAAGAAACGCTGATAATCTCAGACGTTTTCATAATACCCTTCTTTAACACAGGCGCACCCAAACTTTCGTTTGGGTGTGCGGCTTGTCTGACTAGATCCGCAAAAACAACATTCGGCGGCAGTCCTTTCGGGGTCTGCCGCTTTTTTTGCGTGAAACGCCTTTCGCTTGACAAAACCCAAAAACTGTGATACAATAAAACGGGGCTGATTTTATGGAGTACCTAATTGTCGCGGCATTGGTGGCTGTAATATTGTGGTGTGTCGGATTCAGCGTAGGCGATATTGCGGCAATGTTTGCCGT
>CANRLW010000001.1 GCA_947631575.1 uncultured Clostridia bacterium | reverse complement strand
CCATGGAATCGGAGTTTTAGTGTGACTCAGTGTGACACGGTGGTACTCAGTGTGAAATTGGTTTGGTAATAGCATATTAGCGGGATTTTTACAACTGTTTTTTATGATTTTACTGACGTAAATTGCAATGCAATAATGCTCAAAAAATAACCCCCTCAGAGTTTTAACACTTGGTATGTCTGCTCGAAGGGGGAAAATTTATACTTTTTACAAAATAACAGCGAGGTCCGAATTACTTATGAAAGAACTTTTGCGGTGTTTTTTTCAAAGATTTCTTTGATCTCGTTTCCTGTGAGATGATTATTAACAAGGAGCTGCTCAACAAGTGCATCTATTGCCGGCTTATTTTCTTCAATAAGTTTAATTGCATTTCTCATTTCATCAGAGAGAATTTTGTTTACTTCTTTTCGAACTTCTCCCGATAAATCACCACTTCTTGCGGCTTGCTGGTCAATTACGGCAAGTCCAAAATTATCATCCATGCCGTATGAACAGATGATATGGCTGGCAATGTTTGTTGCAGACTCAAGATCACCGCTTGCGCCCGTAGAAATGCCGTCTTTTTCGCCGTAGTATACGATTTCTGATGCACGACCGCCAAGAGATGTACGGATCTTTGCCAGAAGTTCATCTTTTGTGTAGATTGCTTTTCCTTCTTCATCATCATGCTGCATATAGCCGCCGTGATCTCCACGGGCAACTATCGTCAAATAAGAAGGTGTTTCTCCGCTCATCCAGCAAAGGAATGCGTGACCTGCCTCATGACGAGCAACACGTTCGAGCTGAGATGCGTCCCACTGTTTCTTTTCCCCGCTGTTAAAGGTTTCAAACGCCTCTTCAAAAATATCGTCCGTTACTTTCATATTTCCGTCGCGAATAGCTGTACGCAAGGAAAGCTCGATAACTGACGCAAGCTCCGCAAGGCTCATTCCGGTAGAACGAATAGCGATATTGTTTATTTCATCCTGACCGAGATCAAAAGCCTTATTTCCGTCAATTCGCATGTGGATATATTTTATACGTTCTTCGCGATTTGGCAGATCAATATAAACTCTTCTGTCAAAGCGGCGCATAAGCGCAGGATCAAGGCTCTTAGCTCCACCCGGCTCCACATCAAAATTAGTAGCAGCCAGCACAAAAACAGGTCTCGTGATGTCATTTTTGAAACCGTCCATCTCTGTCAAAAAGGCGGTTAAAACTTCCTCTCTTCCCGCACCGCTTTCTCCGCCCTTACGTTCCTTTGCTATAGCGTCAATTTCATCAATAAACAAAATTGACGGAGCGTATTTGCGCGCTGTACTGAAAAGCTCATGTACCTTTTCGGGACCTTCGCCGACATATTTCTTCAGGAACTGATTGCCCTCGGCGGTTATAAATGTAACGTCAGACTCGCTCGCTATTGCCTTTGCAAGCATTGTTTTACCCGTTCCGGGAGGTCCGTAGAGCAACACTCCTTTTGGTGCGCTTACGCCCGTTCCCAGATATTTCTTCGGATTTTTAAGGTACTCGACAAAATAGCGAAGTTCTTTTTTTGCGTCTTCTGCGCCGATAACCTGTTCAAAAGATACGTTGGGCTTTGAAACATTGCTCAAAATATTATTTGAATCCTCTGCGTCTATTGCAACAGACATTTCAAAATCAAACAGCTTTATCTCTGCTGTTTTCCCGTCGTCACTTATGGTCTGTGATGTTTCAAAGTTTACAAGTTTGTTAGCCTTCGCCAAAGCCGCCATACTTCTCTGCTGGTGCATTCTCTCAGCAACATCACTTATCGCATCAGAAAATTCCTTCGCAGACTCTGCAAGAGTAATGACTTCCTTTACGCCCTGACGCATAAATGACATGCGTTCTTCTGCATTAAGTTTTTTATCGGGATGTTGGAGTATGTAAATAGGCATATCAGCATATTGCTCTTTGACAAACCAGAAGAAATCCCTTGCCGCAGAATCAGCGTCTTCAATATTCAGATAATCGATGTTATTTTTTTGTCCAAAAGTAATATCAATAAGAATAAGGCTTATACTTTTATCGCGAAGTACATCTTTTGCCTCATCATTTGACTGTACGTCGAAGAACTTTGCACCAGCACATTTTTCCTTACATTCATCTGAAGTTTCCTTTGAGGAGAACAGTAGTATATTCTGGTCGTCGGAGTTTTTAAACAGGCTTATCAGCTCTTTGTTTCCTTCGGGCAGGTCAACATTTATAGAGATTTTTTCAAGATCGGCTATATTTGTTTTCACCTTTTCTGATGCAAGCAGGCGGAACAGTTCAAACAACTCGTCGTCAAAAAAGCTCTCTGCTCGACTTCTTATCATTCTTGCATCGGCAGATCCGCCCTCTGCAAAAAGCAATGAGGTATAAACCTGCTCGTCAATATCTACCTTGATGCCGATTTCTTTTTCAAAATTATCCGCGTGGCGAAGAACTTCTTTTTTTGTAATATTACGAAGGTTATGCGCGGATATGTGGTTAAACATTACGACATTGCCCGATGCAAAACGCGAGCAAATAGCGGCAGGAAAATAAGGTCTGTTAGTACGGGGATCAACGTCATTCTGTAGCGCTTTGAGAATGACCTTTCTTGTTACTCCTGAAAAATCACTTGTTTGTGAGTTTTCATAAAGCTGTTTTCCCGCATTCGTAGTGAAGATGATTATTGTGTCGGTAAACGGAACTTCCCGGTCGGTATAATTATCGCGCAATCTGCCTGCATCCAGAAGCTGCAAGAACAGGTGTATAACATTTAAATGTGCTTTTTCTATTTCATCAAACAACAAAACAGACCTGGGATTTTTAGCGACAAATCCTGTTACATTTCCTTCTTTTGCGCTTTTATAGACTTTATCAAAACCGCAGAATTCCATATTGGACTCATTCTCGGAATACTCGCTCATATCAAAACGCATAAACGGAAGTTTAAGCGCCTGTGCAGCCTTTTCCGCCAAAAATGTTTTGCCTACTCCGGGAGGTCCTGCAAACAAGAAGGTTGCACGAGGGCGCGTTCTTGTCTTGTCGGTCAATGCCAAAAGCTCTCCCTGGAAATATCCTGTTGTAAAAACACTTATAGCGTTATCCTGACCGTAAACCGTCTTTATCAATTCATCATGTGTGTTTTTTACTTTTTGAGTCAGCTTTGCTATCTCAGTTTTTGGATCTTCGGACTTTATTTTTTCTCCACAAGGATCCTGTCTTATGGTTGATCTCTCGAAAGTTCTATCAGTGAATGACTCGTCTGACTGCTCGTCAAAGTCTTCCGGCATTATGCCGGGATCTTCATCATTCATATCATTATCCGAATTTGCATTTAAAGACAGAACTCCTTTAATGAATTCATTCGGATCAGATAAAATACTTTCAAGAAGGATTTCGGGGGACAACTCTTCTAATCCCTTTGATTTTGCGGTCTCTTTTGCTTTGAACAAGTGCCGCTGCATATATATTCCGTCTACATAGGAATATGTATGATTGCTTTCAATATGCTCCATAAATTGCTTTTTGACTTCGTCTAAGTCAAATTCTGCAAAAGGCATATTAGCTTTAAGCGGACCTAACAATGAATTTTTCTCTGTTTCAGTCAATTGGAAAGCGTCGGGATCTGTAACAAAATCAATTACAGAAACAACATATTTCTCCGCTGTAATTGTTGAATTACTCCCGCCGTTTAACTTCTTTGCATGCTCGATCAATTTATTAAGCAACGGATTATTCTTCATATCTACCATTTCATTTTCTCCTTATTGAATACTTGTTATTTTTGGATCTTAATTTCAAAACCGATTTTTCAATAAAGATCTTAATTGTTCAGAATAATTGAAATTGTATCCTTTTATCGCAATAAGCCCCGGAATGATCCGGAGCTTGCTGCTATTATCTATTATAGTATGCAATGAAATCATCAATGCTGATTAAACCTTTGCACAAAGCAAGGAACTTATCATTGTACCTGTCAATAATGTGGTTTGACCAAGCAACCAGATATTCAAATAAACCGTCTCCGATAGAGCTTTCTCTATATGACGCTGTAACACGGAATTCAATTCTGCCATTTTCAAGGCCTAGACCAAAACTTCCGTCTGCAAGTCCGTAAGTAGCGACACAAGTAGCAATAGCCAATTCCATTCTCTTGTCTTCGGGAACAACGAAAGGAAGTCTTGATAAAACCTTGAGTATCTGCATTTTGGGATCAACAGCAATTACAAGTTCAATCGGAATATCTTCGCTGTCAAAACCGCTTGTAACAAAAAGCTCCTCATCATAACGATCATAATGCCAATTTCTTCTATCAAGTGCCGCACAAAGATCTACATACACTTTTTTTGCAAGATCCATTTGATTATTTTCAGCCATTTTAAAATTCCCTCCGTTTAATTAAAAATTGACATAAAGTTTTCTAAGCTCATCAGACCCTTTCCGAGCATAACAAACTTGTCATTAAAATCATCAACTATTCTACAAGACAGCATAACCATATAAACAAAAAGATCGTTTCCAATATCGCTTTCAATAAAGCTGCTGGTCATTCTGAAATACATAGTGCCGTCTTTGACATTAAAATCAAAACTGCCATCAACTAAACTATAATTTGTAAAGCTGACAGCAACTGCTGTATCAAGTATTTTTTCCTCCGGAATAGTAAAAGGAAGTTTAGAAAGCAGAATTATTAGTTCCCTTTCAGCGTCTACGGAGACATTGATTCCAATAGGCAAATCTTCTCCTCGCGCAGTACATACGATAGTGAGATCTTCATCGACCCTGTCGAAATGCCAACCTTCATTTTCAATCGCGGTACACAGGTTTTCATAGATCTTTTTTGCTCGTTCAAATTTAGCATCTGCCATTTTAATTTCCTCCTGATATAATATTTGATCGCTTTCGCGATAATGCGCTGTATTTATTTCACTTATATTTTCGTTTACTTATATAACATCTAAATTATACCATATTTTATCTTTTAAGTCAATACTTATTTTTACAGATTTAAGTATTTACGTTTTTACAAAGCAAAAGGACAATGCCTTCTTATCGGAAGACATTGCCCATTTAATTGTTATTAAGCCGATCTTACTTTGTTCCAAAAAGTCTGTCTGAGCCGTCGCCGATACCGGGAACAATATAAAGCTCGTCATTAAGCCCTTTGTCAATTGCCCCGCAGAATATCTCGATATCAGGGAACTTTTCGTGGAAGGATTCTATTCCTTCGGGGCAAGTCAGAAGGCACATAAACTTTATGTTCTTTGCGCCCGATTCTTTGACTATCTCGACAGTCTTTATTGCCGAAACACCTGTTGCCAGCATAAGATCCATAATGATGACTTCGCGGTTTGCTATATCGAACGGGAGCTTGCAATAATATTCGGTCGCGGTGTTGTCGTGCATTTTATCACGATAGATGCCGACATGTCCAACTTTTGCCGCAGGAACAAGCGCCAGAGCGCCATCTACCATTCCGAGTCCAGCGCGCATTATCGGAACAAAAGCTACCTTTCTGCCGCTTATAATTTTCGCGTCTGCAAGCGCAAGCGGCGTTTCTATCCTTACATCTTTCAGCGGAAGATCGCGCGTTGCCTCATAACAAATGAACATAGAAATTTCGTTTACAAGCTCGCGAAACTCCTTCGAACCAGTATTTTTGTCACGCAAAAGCGAAAGCTTATGCTGAACGAGCGGATGATCGCAAAGCACTACATTTTTATAATTTTCCATTTATTTATCCTCCAGTTTCATAACTTTTTCAACTCTTGCACAGTGTCTTCCCTGTTCAAATTCCGTGTCAAGGAAAATGTCCACAAGCTCTATCGCAAGTCCCGCGCCCAATACCCTGCCGCCAAGGCAAAGAACATTTGCGTCATTATGAAGGCGCGTATATTTTGCAGAATACCAATCGGAGCAGACTGCCGCGCGTATACCTTTTATTTTGTTTGCCGCCATTGACATTCCTATTCCCGTTCCGCAGACAAGTATCGCCTTATCACATTCGCCGTCTGTTACTTTTTTGCAGGTCTTTTCGGCAATATCGGGATAATCGACTTTTTCGCCGTCACATCCGCAGTCTACAAACTCGATGTTCCTTTCTTTCAGATGTTCGATTATGGCGAGCTTAAGCTCATAACCGCCGTGGTCGCAACCTATTGATATCATTGGTTTTCCTCCTGTCGTTGTTTTTCACGTTCTGCCTGTGACAATCTAAGATAACTTGGCATAAGAGCGGCGGGATCTATTGCCGTTTTATTCCATGCCGCAAGACACACTCCACTTCCCCGCTGATAACGTAAGACAAGCGGCGCAAGCTCATATTTCTTTTCAGTAAACTCGTAAGCCAAAACCGCTCCGTCACCCGCAAAAATTACTCTCCCGTCTGTTTTATCAAGCTCTTTTGAAAGTTCATTCAGCTTTATCGCCCTATCCTCGCAAAGCCTTGTAATAACGCCTTTTTCAGATCTGAAAAGCGCATTGTATACCTGGTTTAGCCGCGCGTCCATACACGCGCAGACAATGCCGTCAACTCCTATAAAATTATACGCTATAGTTTCGAGCGTTGAAACGGGAACAATGGGGATATTTGCGCCCATTGCCATTCCCTTTAGGCATGAAACGCTTATCCTTAGTCCCGTAAAAGAACCCGGACCGTTCGTTACGGCTATCCTGTCAATATCTGAGAGCTTAACTTCCGCATCATTAAGCATATTTTCGACCATAGGCAGGAGCGTTTCGGAATGAGTGTGCCGCGTATTCAAAAACTGCTCCGCAACTATTTTTGTGCCGTCATACAGCGCGCAACCCGCCGTTATCGCGGAGCTGTCAATCCCCAAGATCATATGTTATCCTCCGCTCATTTTCCGAAAGTTTTTCGATATTTATCTTTACAACATTTAAAAGCTCGGTTTCAAGCTCGGGAATATTCTCGCTCCATTCCGCCGCAATAATACCGCCTCGGTCAAGATAATCAAAAAAGCCTATCGCATACAGATCGTCGACTGTCTTTATCCTGTAGAGGTCAAAATGGAAAAGCGGGATACTGCCGTAATATTCGTTTAAAAGGGCGAAGGTCGGACTTGTGACCGTTTCGGAAATTCCTAAGGCTTTTGCTATTCCCTTTGTAAACGTGGTCTTTCCTGCTCCGAGATCGCCTTTATAAAGTATCACATTTCCCGGCTTTAGTTTTTCGGCAAGCTTTTTGGCAAATTCTTCGGTTTCCTCGGGACTGTGAGAAACAAACTCTCTTCTCATCAGAAAAGCCCTGTAATAACGCCGCTGTCGTCAATGTCAATATTATTTGCCGCAGGAACTTTCGGAAGTCCAGGCATTGTCATTATATCTCCCGTATATGCAACGACAAACCCCGCGCCGTTGCTTGAACGGACGTCGCTTACGGTTATTTTGAAGTTTTCGGGCTTTCCGAGTTTTGTAGGATCGTCGGAGAGCGAATACTGCGTTTTAGCTACGCAAACGGGAACTTTGTCAAGCCCCAGGTCTTCGATCTGTTTAATTGCCTTTTCTGCGGCGGCAGTATATGAAACGCCGTCAGCGCGGTATATCTCGCGCGCGATGATATCAAGTTTTTCCTTTATTGAAAGCTTTTCATCATAAAGAGGAGCATAGTTGCTCTTTTCATTTTCAATTGTTTCGACAACCGCGTTTGCAAGTTCAATTGCTCCATCTCCGCCTTTAAGGAAAACGTCCGAGAACGCGCACTTTGCGCCCTTTTTCTCGCAATAATCACGAACATACGCAATTTCCGCATCGCTGTCCGTTGCAAAATGATTTATTGCAACAACAACGGGAACACCGAACTTTCTCATATTCTCAATATGGACGCCGAGGTTTACAATACCTTTTTCGAGCGCTTTGAGGTTTTCCTTTGTAAGCTCCGCTTTTACTACGCCGCCGTTGTATTTAAGCGCACGAATTGTCGCGACAAGAACAATGCAATCGGGCTTTAATCCCGCAAATCTGCACTTTATATCGAGGAATTTTTCTGCGCCGAGATCCGAGCCGAAACCTGCCTCCGTTATAGTGTAATCCGAAAGCTTAAGCGCGAGTTTTGTCGCTCTAACAGAATTACAGCCATGAGCAATATTTGCGAAAGGTCCGCCGTGGATTATCGCGGGGTTATTTTCAAGCGTCTGAACGAGGTTAGGATTTATCGCGTCTTTGAGCAGAACTGTCATTGCTCCGACAGCTTTAAGGTCGCGCGCGAAAACAGGCTTATTGTCATATGTGTATGCGACAAGGATATTTCCGAGGCGCTTTTTAAGATCGTTAAGGTCTGCCGCAAGACAGAGTATAGCCATTATCTCGCTGGCTACGGTTATCTGGAAATGGTCTTCTCTCGGTATGCCGTTTGTCTTTCCTCCAAGACCTACGATGCAGTTTCTCAAAGCGCGGTCATTCATATCAAGACAACGTTTCAAGAGTATCCTTCTCTGGTCGATATTAAGCTCATTTCCCTGCTGGATATGATTGTCTATCATTGCGCAGAGGAGATTGTTTGCGGCGGTTATGGCGTGCATATCTCCCGTAAAATGTAAATTTATATCGTCCATAGGAACGACCTGGGCATAGCCGCCTCCTGCCGCACCGCCCTTTACGCCGAACACCGGTCCGAGCGACGGCTCACGCAGCGCAAGGCACGCTCTCTTTCCTATCTTGTTCATTCCCTCGCAAAGCCCGACAGAAGTCGTAGTCTTGCCTTCGCCTGCGGGAGTGGGGTTTATTGCCGTTACAAGAATGAGTTTTCCGTCGGGAGCGTCTTTCGTGCGGTCAAAAAGTTTCTGAGAAAGCTTTGCCTTGTAGTGACCATAGGGTTCAAGCTCTTCCTCGGAAATGCCGAGTTTTTTTGCTATCTCGCTTATTTTCAGCATTTTCGCGCTCTGCGCAATTTCAATATCGCTCAACATAGTTATATCTCCTTTTTTAACTACAAATTTTAATCTCAAACGATTTGCTTATTCAAGTTTCATCTGCTCGAATTCGCCCAACATACCCGCCTGGGGAATTGTTTTAATTCTGTAATCTTCAAGGTTTTCAACGTCAAAGGCATCAGCTTTGTATGCTCCCGCAAGTTCAGCTTTTGTAAGGCGCATGACCTGTACGCCCTGGGTATCTCTCGCCGATTTCGCAAGAACAAGCGCCGTGCTGAACAATATAGTTTTTCCCGCGGTCGATCTCAATACAAAGTCTTCATCGCCTTTTATAACGAACATTTTAACGACTTCGCTGAGATCCGAGAAAGCATTTGACAGCTTTTTACGCTTTGTTTTTGTTTCATAGCTTGAAAGAGGAACTTTCGCACATTTTCCGTTTTTAAAGAAAATAACGAGAGTTTCGCTGTAATCCTCTGTTACCGCCATAAACACGGGCGTTTCTCCCTCGTCCATACCGAGCTTTGCGGGAATATATTCTCCCATGACGCTGGCTTTTGTTTCGGGGAAATCAGCACACCGCGACTTGTAGCACTGGAACTTGTTCGTAAAGAACAAAAGTTCGGAATTGCTAGAAACCTCCGCGCTGTATACTATCTCGTCGCTTTCTTTCAGTTTCTGTTCGCCGCTCATTCTGAGCGACTTAGGAGTAATTTGCTTAAAATAGCCCTCGCGCGTAAAGAATATGTTTACGGGGTAGCCTTCGGGCTGTTCTTCAACAACTTCCTCCTCTTCGGAAACATCATAGAGGAACATCGTTCTGCGCGGCTGGGAATACTTTGAGATGATGTCTTCAAGCTCGTCAATGATGACTTTATCAACTTTTTTGGGGCTTGAAAGTATCTCTTCCATTTCAGCGATCTCTTTCTGGAGAGACTCTGTTTCCTCGGTGCGCTTTAAAATATACTCTCGGTTTATATGCCTTAGTTTTATCTCGGCGACATATTCCGCCTGCTGCTCGTCGATACCAAAACCTATCATCAGATTGGGTACGACCTCGGATTCTTCCTCGGTCTCGCGAATCAGTTTTATGGCATAATCGATATCGAGAAGTATCTTTTTTAATCCCAAAAGCAGATGAAGTTTTTCTTTCTTTTTCTGGACATCAAAATAGATCCTGCGTTTTACGCACTGTCTGCGGAACTCCGTCCACTCGCTTATTATTTCGTAAACGCCCATGACTTTCGGCGTTCCCGCGATAAGGACATTGAAGTTACAGTTGAAATTCTCCTGGAGCGGAGTTAATCTGAAAAGCTTTTGCATGAGCGTTTCAGGCTCATAACCCTTTTTCAGATCAAAAGCAAGCCTCAGACCGCTGAGATCCGTTTCATCTCTGCAATCGGAAATTTCCTTTATCTTTCCGTCTTTTACAAGCTCAACGACCTTGTCTATAACGGTTTCTATAGTTGTTGTCGGGGGTATCTGCGTAACCTCTATACAACGGTTTTCCCTGTCAAAATTATAGACCGCGCGGACTTTAACAGCTCCTATGCCCGTATCATATATCTTTCGCATTTCGGTTTCGTCATAGACGATAAGTCCGCCACCGGGGAAATCAGGTCCTTTCAGAGTTGAAAGCGCGTCATGCTGGGGATTTTTAATAAGCGCAATAGTTGTTTCACAAACCTCTTTTAAGTTAAAAGAGCAAATGTTGCTCGCCATTGAAACCGCAAGTCCGAAATTTGAGTTTACCAGAACTGCCGGGAATCTCACGGGTAAAAGCGACGGCTCGGTGGTGGAGTTGTCGTAATTCGGCACCATATCCACGGCGTCCTTGTCTATTTCGGCGAAAAGCTCGGCGCTTATCGGCTCTAACTTCGCCTCGGTGTAACGGGACGCGGCGTATGCCATATCGCGTGAATATGCCTTGCCGAAGTTGCCTTTGCTGTCGACATACGGGTGTAAAAGCGCCTCGTTTCCTCTCGCAAGCCTTACCATTGTTTCGTAAATTGCCGCGTCGCCGTGAGGATTAAGGTGCATGGTCTGCCCGACGATATTGGCGGATTTTGTTCTCGCGCCGTTTAGAAGTCCCATCTGGTACATCGTGTAGAGGAGCTTTCTGTGAGAGGGCTTAAATCCGTCAATTTCGGGCAACGCTCTCGAAACTATAACGCTCATTGCATAAGGCATATAATTTTCTTCGAGAGTGCTAACTATATCGGTCTCAACGACCTTTCCCGACCCCTCTATATATGCCGAAGGCGTTTGTTTCGGCGGTTTTTTTTGTTCTCTTTTCTTCAACTTTTCATAACCTCAATCAGTTTTGTCAGCCATTCGGGCTTATAATCTCCCACTGTCCGCAAAAGCCCGTTTTTGTATTCTGCAACCTTTACATATCCGTTTTCGTTGTCATAAAAATGAGCCTCGTTACAATAAGGCAAGATCTTCATCAGATCTGAAAATCTGTTTTTAAAGCGTCTGTAAAGATCCTCGGCGGGAACATCGTGACCGCCCTTTCTCACGCGGTTTGCAATTCTCGCAAGGCTTTCTTCCGCAGAGCTGACAGCTATATAATACAAACGCACATAATAATTTTTCCGAGCGGCGGTCTTTACAGTCCTGAGAGTTTTGTTTCCCGAAAGCGTTGTTTCTTGTGAAAAACTAACTTCCTTTTCAAGACAATCAGAGATCATTTTTACAGCAGCTTTTCCACCTTTTACTTTATCTCCGCCAAACTGAAGATTTAATTTATCGGCATCAACTATTATGCCTAAATCGTCGTGCTGTTCAGTCAGGCAACCGATAAAGCTGCTTTTACCCGTTCCGTTTACACCGCCAATAATAGTATAGGTTTTCATTTACGCTCCTGTTCAGCTTATATCCGCTGTTTCGAGATATCGGCTGCCGTTTTCGCGGATAAAATCCTTTCTTCCCGTCAGATCGTCTCCCAAAAGCACATCAAACATTCTGCGCGTTTCTTCCGCGTCGGCGGGTTTTACTCTGATAAGGCGGCGCGTCGCGGGGTTCATTGTCGTAAGCGACATCATATCGGGATCGTTTTCGCCAAGTCCTTTCGAGCGCTGTATAGTATACTTCTTCTCACCTATCATTCCGAGTATTTTTGTTTTCTCGGGCTCGGTATAGGCAAAATAGGTCTTATCCTTTGTGTTTATTTCATAAAGCGGAGATTCGGCTATATAAACAAATCCCTTTTCTATAAGCGTAGGACAAAGCTCCTGTATCATAGTGAGAATGAGCGTCCTTATCTGAAAACCGTCTACATCCGCATCTGTACAGATTATGACCTTATTCCAGCGGAGATTGTCAATATTGAAATTGCTGAGGTTTTTATTAGCCTTTGATTTCACTTCAACTCCGCAGCCAAGCACTTTTATGAGATTTGTAATTATTTCGCTTTTAAAGATCTTGTCGGCGCTTGCTTTAAGGCAGTTCAATATTTTTCCTCTTACCGGAATGACCGCCTGAAATTCCGCATCGCGCGCAAGCTTTACCGACCCAAGCGCTGAATCGCCCTCCACTATATAGACCTCGCGCTTTGAAACATCGCGACTTCGGCAATCAACAAACTTGTCTATACGGTTTGTAAGGTCGATCTTCTGAGAAAGACTGGCTATAGAAGAAGAGCGTACTTTCTCGGCATTTTCCCTTGAACGTTTATTTACCAAAACTCTCTCGGCAATTCTCACAGCCTCGTCGGGGTTTTCTATGAAATAGACCTCGAGAGAATGTTTGAGCCAATCAGTCATCGCGTCTTTTATAAAAACGTTCGTAACGGCTTTTTTCGTCTGGTTTGCATAGCTCGCCTGTGTTGAAAAGTTAGACGATATAAACACAAGGCAGTCTGAAACGTCTTCCCATTTTACGGCTTTTTCGCCTTTATTGTACTTATTGTTATTTTTAAGATATGCGTCAATTTGCGACAAGAAGGCTTTTTTCATTGCCTCGTCGGGAGAACCGCCGTGTTCGAGAAAGCTCGAATTGTGATAATGCTCTATAAAGTGCGTTTCTTTGCTGAATACAAACGCAACGTTCATTTTCAGCTTGTATTCTTCTTTATCCTCGCGGTCTTTTCCGACGCGCTCGGCATGCCAATACTGGGGAGCAGTGAGCGTATTTTCACCGACAGTTTCTTTCAGATAATCAAAAATGCCCTCTTTATAACAGAATGTCTTTTCGTCGGAAGTTCCGTCCTCGTTTTCGACTATTCTGAGAAACTCAACTCCACCGTTTACGACAGCCTGCCTTCTAAGCATATCGTCAACGTATTCAACGCCTATATCTATATCCGTAAATACTTCGAGGTCGGGTTTCCAGTGTATTTTTGTTCCAGTCTGAGAACATTTTTCGCGTTTAAAACCCTTTTCATTGTCTGTAACATTAAAGCCCTTTTCAAAACGCAGAGAATATTTCCATTCGCCGTTTTTGCTCTCAACTTCCATAAACTCCGCAGCAAACTGTGTTGCACAAAGTCCCAGTCCGTTAAGTCCGAGAGCGAACGAATAATTTTCTCCCGAATTGTTGTTGTACTTGCCGCCCGCATAGAGCGTGCAGAACGCAAGCTCCCAGTTGTATTTTTCCTCGCCTTTGTTATAGTCGATGGGTATGCCGCGTCCAAAGTCCTCTACCGTAACGGACTTATCCGCATGGAGAGTTATTATTATACGATTTCCAAAACCCTCGCGCGCCTCGTCTATAGAATTTGAGATTATTTCAAAGACAGAGTGCCTGCAACCCTCGATACTGTCAGAGCCGAAAATTACCGCGGGTTTAAGTCTGACCTGGTCGGGACCTTTAAGCGCTTTAAGATCGTTATAGCCTGTTTTTTTTGCCATATAAACCTCTTGAATTGTATTTGTACGAATATAAAACCACAATATATATTATACATCATATTTCACGATTTGTCAAGAGTTGAGATAAATAATTATAAAAATAAGGCGTACAATCTTTAACTGATGAACGCCTTTATTTTGTTATTAAAAATTTTTCAGCTTAGTATAGCGGAAAGTACTCCGCCTCTGTCAAGAATATTCAGAATGAGAATTATCGCAAGGGCAAGATTAAACGTGTTCGATATTGAAATATACGATGCCTTTGAACGCTTACTTTCGATAAGCGACGAACAAAATCCGAGAAGTGTCGCCTCTATCGCTACTGCAACGGTAATAACGACCACCGCGCCCATTACCGTTATCTCGGCGTGAAGAAGTCTTTTAAAGACAAGCTCAAGTATAACGAACGCAAGCGGCACTATTCCGAGCGGCAGCATTGCCAATGCCCACGGCTTGTGATGAGTTCTGAGGAAAACGATTTCCATAATTATAAAAAAGCCGATAATAACGATACATTCTATTACCATAATCTAAGCTCCGACTGTTATTTCAGGATTTCCTTTGCCTTTTCGTTATTGTCACAAATTGCGTAAATGACCGTGTTTCCGTTCTGCTCTACAAAATCGTCGTCAAATCTGTACATTGCGTCGGGAGTATAGCTCTCGAACGTTGTATACTGAGATTCAACACGAGCATCAAGAGCGTCTTTTATCCTTTTAGCAGCGTCTGAGTCCTTTGCAACAAAGATACCGAACTCATCGGGAGCTGCGCCCGACCCGCAGATGTATGCCGAAAACTCCTCTACATCATTTTCGTCAATACCGAAATAAACATTCAGCTTATCAGCCGTAACTTCTACCATGCCAGGAAACTCGACCTCGGAAAGCACCTGTTCAGCTTTTTCGGAAACAGTTTTTGTTTCGGAAGAAGACCCGCTGTCGGAAGGTGTGCTGTTATCGGCAGGAGTGCTGCTTGAAGGCTTTGATGTGTCCGAGCTTGAAGAGCCGCTGTTGTCACAGCCGCAGAGCGAAAGGCACAGAGCCGCGCAAAAAGCCATTATAATTGTTTTTTTCATTTTAGTTTTCCTTTCTTTATTTACGATTTAATTTAAGAATATTTTTTCTGGAGTGCTGACAACAACATCTTATATGTGTTTGATTTGAAATGCAGACCGTCAACTTCGGCATACTCTTTCAAGAAATAACCTTCGCTGTCGGTAATACTGGAATAAAAGTTGTAAAAATCACAACCTTGTTCTGCACACTGCTGTTTAATAAAATCGTTCATTTCCCGAACGTCCGAATTATGGATATTCGGATAATCCGTTTCACGTGCGACAGGCGTCAGCGAAATGCAGCATATCTTTGCTTGGGGAACTCTTTCTTTAAGGACCTTTATCATTTCGCCATAACTGTTTTTCAAAGCTCCGATCCCTGATGACGAAAGACCGTTGCTCCCTATCAGAATAAATATACGCTTTGGAGAAAGCTGTTCTGCATAATCTGCGGCAGTCATTCCGCGGGCATCAAACGCGCTGTTTATAACTCCGTATGGAGTATAGCCGACTTTTGCGGCTACGTTTTTCTGGTCTAAATGATTATACAGATAAAGTCCCGTAAAGATACTGTCGCCTATAAACAGATCGTCCTTAAAAAATTCTTTATCAAAGCTTGTCGGTACAGTATTTCCCTGAGAAGATGAACTGCTTTGGGGCGTACTGCTCTGTGTTTGAGAAGAACTGCTCTGCTCTACTGAAGAACTGCTTTGGGTTTCTGATGAACTGCTGCTTTGAGAGCTTTGGACAACCGAGCTGCTGCTTTGCACATCGGGGGGAAGTATAAAACCGCCCGTGCTACTCTGCGAGCTCATTTGTGAGCCGCCGGCCGAGCTGCTGTCAGAAGTACTGTTATTGTTCATAACATTAAAGCTGATAAAGAACACAACCGCGCATATACCAAGGATAAGAACCGCTGCGCCTATGTAAAGCGCTACCGTCGAAGCAGGAACTTTTGTGCGTTTATATTTACTGCGTCTGCTTTTTTTCAAATCATACACTCCTCAAAAAATTCTTTATTTATTTTATCATATTCGTTTCAAAAATGCAAGCAGTTTTACCAAAAAAATTATTACAATTTTGTTACAATTATCAATTAAAACATAATTCATCAGCGAAAAACCTCGCCTGTTGAATCAAGGATACGTGTTCTTGTTATCTTTATGCCGTTTAATTTTCCGTATTCCTTTTCGTATGCGCCCAAAAGCAAAGTTGGGTTTATATTAAAATCATTTCCTGCGGGGAGCTTTATTCTAAAAATACCGTCATCAGAACCAAGCAATGTTATATACGGCTTTAGATCTATTTCGGAAATGCCCTTTTTAGTCTTCTTCTCGGTAACAACTGACGGTCTGCCGCAAAATTCACAAAGTTTATTGCTGTCAAAGTTTCCTGTTATCTCATACTCGGCAAAAGCAATATCGGTGTTTTTCATAATGGGTGCTGATACGTCTGTAACACGTATATCAAGAGGGAGCGCATTTGAAAGCCTTTCTTTTGTTTCCTCAAAAGGAATATCTTTAAGAAGTCTCATATCTACAGTTTCTCTCAGTCCCTCCTGTCCCAGAGAAAGAGGCAGCATAAACTGTAGGTATAACCGCGGACTAAGCCCTTCGGTATACCATGCGGGAAGTTCTGCTATCCTAACTGCACGCTGAAACACGCCGTAGAGATCGAGATGTGAAATATACTTTGCCCGTCCGACCTTGCTGAAAAACACACGGGTATTTACTGTCGGCAATATTCTCAGCTCCTTTAAGCTTTTTTGTGCACAGGGCAATCCCTTACCCCGCAGCCCGAACATTTTTCCCTGCAATTCGGTGTAGGCTCGGACTGATGCGCGCGCTCATTCTCTTTTATAAGGAAATCCTTCGACACGAGCATATCTATCATGCTCCACGGAGATATTTCATCATAACTGCGGCGGCGGTTTGCGTAAAACTCCATGGAAAGCCCACATTCTTCAAAAGCCGCTTTCCATTTTTCAAAGCTGAAACAGTCGTTCCAGCCGTCCATTACACAGCCGTTTTTCCATGCGGTATAAATAACTTTTCCAACACGCCTGTCGCCTCTCGCAAAAACAGCCTCTAAAAGCCCTAAGTTGCTGTCGGAATATGATATGGATATCTTTCGGTCTTTTCTTGCGTCAAATAAAAGTTTTACGCGCCTGTTAATTTCCTCCCCGCTTATCTGCGGTTCAAACTCAAACGGCGTAAAAGGTTTTGGGATAAACATTGAAAGCGATATTGAAACGCTCGGCGCTTTTCCCTTCGGGCGGTTCGGGTTTTTATAAAACTGCTCTACGATCTCTTTTGCAAGGTTATAAATGCCTATAATATCCTCGTCCGTTTCGGTCGGAAGTCCAAACATAAAATAGAGCTTTATTGCGGTATAACCACCCTCAAAAGCTATTTTTACGCTGTTCAGAACGTCTTCTTCCCTGATGTTTTTATTGATGACGTCGCGAAGGCGCTGTGTTCCCGCCTCTGGAGCAAACGTAAGCCCGCTGCGTTTTACGCTTGATATTTCGTTTAATATCTCCTCGCTGAAACGATCTATCCTAAGCGACGGGAGCGAAAGATTTACGCGGTTTTCCACCGTCCATTTATTAAGATCGCAAAGCAAACCTTCTACATCCGTATAATCACTTGTAGAAAGGCTCGATAATGACACCTCGTCATATCCTGTGTTTTTGCACAATGTAATGGTCTGATCGATAACTGTTTCACGGGATTTCTCGCGCAATGGGCGGTAAATAAATCCTGCCTGGCAAAATCTGCACCCGCGAATACACCCGCGCATGACTTCTTCAACCGCTCGGTTATGTACAATGTCCACAAACGGAACTACAAAGTTTTCGGGATAATATGACTTGTCCAAGTCGCGTATAATGCGCTTTCTGACTTTTTCGGGAGCGCCGTTTTTCGGAATTATCGCAGAAACCGTTCCGTCGCTGTTATATGAAATATCATAAAGGCTTGGAACGTAAACGCCTTCTATCTCGGACGCCATTTTCAGAAACTCTGCTTTTGTGCGGTTTTCTTTCTTACACTTTTCCATTAGACGCATTATTTCGAGGTTTAATTCTTCTCCCTCGCCTATTGCAAACAAATCGAAGAAATCGGCGAGCGGCTCGGCATTGCAAACGCAAGGTCCTCCGCCCATGACTATAGGCGTAAGCGAAGTTCTTTCGCTCGCAAGCAAGGGTAATCCCGCGAGATCAAGCATTTCGAGAATGTTTGTATAGCACATCTCATACTGGATAGTAAAGCCGAGGAAATCAAACTCTCTTATCGGGTCAAGGCTTTCAAGCCCATACAGCTCTATACCGTTTTCACGCATCTTTTCCCGCATATCCGGCAGCGGCAAAAAACACCGCTCACACCAATAATTCGGTACGGCATTTTTCAGCCCGTAAAGAATTTTCATTCCGAGGTGCGACATTCCTATTTCGTATGTATCGGGAAACGCAAACGCAAATCTTACATCAACGTTTTCCTTATCTTTTATTACGCTGCCCGGTTCGCCGCCGATATAGCGTGCGGGTTTTTCCACGTCAAGCAGAAAGCTCTCGAGCTTTTCAAGATAATCCCGATTTCTGTACATCATTGCGCTCCTTATTCAGCGTTTTTAGGAATATTTATCATTGGTTTCTAAGCTTACGCTCATTCCATTCCTGTTTCGTCATCAATACCTGGCGCGGCTTCGAACCTTCAAACGAGCCTACTATGCCCATTTTTTCCATTGTGTCAATAAGACGCGCCGCGCGACCGTATCCGAGCTTTAAGCGTCTTTGGAGAGCAGATGTGCTGGCTTGTCCGGCAGTCACGACAAATTCTATTGCCTCTTCGAGCTTTTCGTCTGTTTCGCCGTCTTCAAAATCTTCGTCATTGCCCTGTTCTTCAGCTGCCTCCGCCCTGCGCTCGATCTCGGCAATTATGTTCTCGTCATACTCGGCAGTGAATGTCTGTTTTATAAACTCAACAACGCGCTCAACTTCTTCATCAGATACATAACACCCCTGAAGGCGTATCGGCTTAGGCACTCCCACGGGCATATAGAGCATATCGCCGTTTCCGAGGAGTTTTTCCGCTCCCGATGCGTCAAGTATAACGCGGCTGTCTATCTGCGACGCGACCATAAGCGCAATGCGGCTCGGAATATTGCCCTTTATAAGACCGGTTACGACCTGAACGGTAGGTTTCTGTGTTGCTATAACAAGGTGCATACCTGCGGCTCTTGCTTTTTGTGCAAGGCGGACAATGCTGTCCTCAACGTCTTTTGGGGAAGCCATCATAAGGTCGGCTAACTCGTCGATGAATATAACTATTCTCGGCATTATATTGCCGTCAATAAGACCTTTTTCTACAAGCTCATTGTATCCGTCGATATTGCGGACATTGTTCTCACTGAACAATGTATAACGGTTGTCCATTTCGGTAACTGCCCATGCGAGCGCGCCTGCGGCTTTTTTAGGGTCTGTGACAACGGGAATAAGCATATGAGGGATACCGTTGTACATCATAAATTCTACTTGTTTCGGGTCTACCATTATAAGCCTTACATCAGACGGCGTGGACTTCATGAGAATACTCATTATAATAGAGTTTACGCAGACGGATTTTCCCGAGCCTGTTGTTCCTGCAATAAGCAAATGAGGCATTTTTGAAACATTACAGCGCACCGCCTCGCCGCTGATGTCTTTTCCAAGGACGGTGTCGAGCTTGCTGTTGAAAGTCTTTTTAAAGCTCTCTGTATCGACAAGTTCGCGGAAGAAAACAGTGTCTCTTATCTTATTGGGAATTTCAATTCCGACAGCAGCTTTATCGGGTACGGGAGCTATTCTTATGCCCGCGACCGCAAGATTAAGCGCCAAGTCGTCGGCAAGTCCTGCGATCTTGCTTAACTTTACGCCGGGCGCGGGTTGAAGTTCATAGCGCGTTACGGAAGGACCGCGCGCCGCTCCTATATAAGTCGCGGTAACGCCGAAACTTTTAAGCGTATTTACGAGCTTGTCCGCGTTTGAACGTATCTCCTGTTCAACGTCTGCGGGCTTTACGGCTTTTTTCACCTCGTCAAGCAATGTTACGGGAGGCACAGTATAGACCTCGGCAAGCGTAGGCTGGCGGGGCTCGGTTTTCTTGGGCGGCTGTACGGGAGACTTTGAGGCAGGTTTTGAGAAATTCGGTTTCTTTTCCGACTGCGGCGCTACATCTTCAAGGTCAAGCTCTAATTCCGCCTCTTCGCTTTTTGTTATTTTTCTCGGCTTATCGTCAGAAGTCATACGCTCGGACGCGGGAGCGTCTACTATTTTAGACACCCTCGCCGTGGACTTTTCGGCGTTCAACTTGTCAAGTGCGTCAGCAAGCGGCACAAGGTCTGCATCGTTGTCTACAAAGCTGTCGGCATTTGCACCCTCGTTTTGGCGAAGAATAGGGTGTTTTTTTTCCATGTACTTTTTAAGCGGCTCGCGATAGTCGCGCGTCTCTTCGGTCTCGGCAGTTTCGTTATTTTGTACTTTCTCCTGCGTATCCTCTGTAGGCTCTTTTCCGTGATACTTGTCCAGAACTTTGCGATAATTTTTGCTGTCCTCGGACTGAGCATCTACAAGCCTTGAATTGTCGCGCTGAGGGGGTATTTTTACAGGCGAAGTCTGTTTAGGCTTTGTTTTTGTGGGAGTTTCATCTTTTCCGACAGAATCTTTTATATTTTTAAGCTCTTCTATCTTGCGCTGTTTTTCTTCAAGCTCTAATTGCTTTTTAATTTCCTTTTCGGCGCGGCGTTCCGACTGTATACGCTTATACTCCTCGTTTGCCACGGCGCTTTTCTCGCGATGAGTCTTAATTTTATCGGCGGTCTTACGTCCGACATTCTGCGCGCTGTTTCCCAAACGCGAGAACATTTCGCTCAAAGGGATCTTTATCAAAAGCAGCACAAGCACAAGCATTATGATAATTATAGCTATAACCGCTCCGGTTTTTCCCAAAAGCAAGAGCGGAACTCCGAGAACAAGCGCTAAAACACCGCCTCCAGCAAAAGCCGAGCCGTTTATGTAAAGATTTGAAATTATTTCTCCGAAATTTGCTCCTGCCAATTTTTCGCGAATGAATATCTCAAATGCTGCGCTTGCTACAAGCTGTATTATTGAAAAGAAAACAATATTTGAAGTTATCTGCGTTTTAGGCATATCGGAAGATATCATAAGCGCCGAGGCTATCATAAAAATTCCTATGGTCACAAACGGAACGCCGAAAATTCCGAGAAAGACATTATGTATAGCGAGCCAACCTTCGGTTCCGGGAATTATTGCAAGAAGGAACATAAAAAGTCCCACGGCAAAGAGTATGACCGAAACGACCCTGCGGCGGGTACGGCTTTTTCGCAGAGCCTCTTCACGGCGGCGTTTTTCTTCGAGCGCTTTTTTGGAGCGTGCCGACGAAGAAGATGCCTTTGTTTTGCCTGTTTTCACATTTTTTCTTTCTGCCATTTTTAAATTCCTTTCCCCTATAATTCCCCTTGTAGCCAAATTGATCTTACATTATCATATCTCTTATGTATGTACCCGTAACGAGTTCATAAACACCTGCGGCTATGCACGCCATACCAAGTACAGCCGTATAAACTCCGAATATCTTGAACCTGTTCTTCTTTAATAGCCAACTTACGAGCTTTATAGCCAAAAATCCAACGACTGCCGCAATGACAAATCCGACTCCGAGCATAAGCCAATCAACTTCTATATCGCTATGGATCACATCGCCAAGCTCCAAAACACTTCCGCCGAGTATAGCGGGTATACCGAGTATAAACGCGAATGTTACGGCAGTTTCCTTTGACAGTCCGCAGAACAGACCCGCCGCCGTTGTAGACCCCGATCTTGAAACTCCCGGAAAGAGCGCTATGCACTGATACGCTCCCACAACGAGCGCATCGGTTATCTTCATGTCCTTTCCTATCTTCTCTCCCGAACACCTATCGGATAAGAACAGTATAAGCGCCGTAAACAAAAACGCTGCTCCCTCAAAGATTATATCCCCGTCGCCCTGGCGCGAGGTGAAGAAATCCTTTACAAGATAACATGGAACAAGAAGTAGCGTTGCTATTATCACCATTATCATCATTCTGCGGTCGGAGTTCATTTTTTTCCATGAGAACTTTCCCGTGAAAATATCACCTATCGTCAGGAAAAATTCTTTTATCATTCCCCAGATCGTCTTTCTGAATGCAACAAATACCGCTAGGAGCGTTCCGAGGTGTAGCGAGATCGAAAGAATAAGAGCCGCCTCGCCGTCTACTCCCGTAAGGTGTTGTATAACGGACAGATGTCCCGAGCTTGAAACCGGCAGGAATTCCGTCAGTCCCTGTACTATTGCCTGAATTATAACCGTTATGTAATCCATTTTAATCCTCCGTCATTTAAGTCCCCCCGGAATGGGGGACTTTTCTGCTATTTGTTCTTGCGTTTTTCTATTTGCTTATACAGGCTGTTTATAGCATCGGACAATGAACCGAGCTTATCAATAAGCCCCTCTGCCACAGCCGCTTTTCCGTCGAGCACCGTTCCTATATCTAACACAAGCTCGTCGCGCTCCATCATAAGCTCCGTAAAGCGTTCGGGTTTTATTTTGCTGTTTCTTGCGACAAAATCCGTTATTCTCTCCTGCATTTTTTCAAAATAACGCATTGTCTGCGGAACTCCGAGCATCATTCCGTTCATTCTCACGGGATGTATGGTCATTGTCGCGCTCGGCACAATAAAGCTCTGCTTTGCGGAAACCGCGAGCGGAACGCCGATAGAATGTCCGCCGCCCAAAACTATTGAAACAGTAGGCTTGCTCATGCCTGCGATAAGTTCCGCTATAGCAAGTCCTGCCTCAACATCTCCCCCGACCGTATTCAAAACTATCAGCAGACCTTCTACTGTAGTATCCTGCTCGAACATCGCGAGTGCCGGAATTATATGCTCGTATTTCGTGGATTTGGTATTCTGAGGAAGTTCATAATGCCCCTCTATCTGCCCGATTATGGACAAACAATGGATATTGTGCGGAGCGTTTTCCGCGGAAGTTATCCCGAAGTCGCTAAGAACATTGCTTTGCTGTTCGTTTATCGGCGCCTCGTTGTTTTCACTCTCTTCGGCTTTATAGTTTGATTTGACGTGTTTTTTACTCATGATCCCACCCCTTTTTTAGAATTATACTCAAAAAGGACAGGATTATTCATAAGCTTTCTCAACAGACTGAAAGACGAGTTTATATACAAATTGTTGTTTTTTGTTATTCTTTATTATACCAAATCGCAAAAGAACACATTATATTGTAACACAAAAGCGAAGAAAAATCAAGTGGTTTTTTAATAAGTATAAGAATGTCCGAAAAAGAAAAAAAGCACGAGCATTTTGCCCGTGCTTTTAAACTGTTATCTTACTATTATCGCCTCTGACCAGTATTCCTGATTATAGATGTCGGTAAACAGATAAGTTATTCTTACTTCGTTATCTCCGACAATGACATTCGTTATCTCCATATTATCGGTTACGGTCATCTGCTCGCCGAGATAATAGCTGTCCTGATATGTCATATCCGTAGAATAAAAGTCGCAGATGAAATCGAGCTTGTCGCCGACGTTAAGCTGTGTAAGGCTTTTTGCAACCGTTTCGGTCTCATCGGTATAATCATAGTCCGCTCCCGCTATATAAGCGTCATTTCCCTCGAAAACTATTATGAGATTTACGCGCGAACCATTTAGCATTGCGGGGACATAACCCATATCGGTATATGTTCCGTCTGAATTTTCGATTGAGTCCGTATGATAATACGCCACAGGTTGTCCGTTTATTGCGACCCAGTTTTTCTCGGTATCGGCTACAAGATCCCCGTCGTCATTGAAAGTGAACACATTGTCTATGCCCATATCAACATAGCCCTCTCCGTCAAAATAGAACATATTCATATCGAGAGCATGAACGAGTGACCACTGTTCTTCAGAAAGCGAAAGAATATATTTTCCGTCGGTCTTTTTCCAGACAAGTTTGCTTGCGTCAAGATAATTATTTGCAAGATACTGAGCGGTTTCATTTATATCCTGACCCTGCATAAAGTCGGTATTCGTGCTGTCAAGTCCGTCTATGGACCTTCCCGAACCCAAAAATGCACTTAATAGACCGCTGATTATATCGGAACTTCCCGATGAGCCGGTAGGGCTGCTGAGTCCGAACAATGAAGATATCGGCGAGGAAGTTCCTCCGGCGGCGATCTGTCCGCTAGTTTCCATTTGAGCAAATTGCTTTATGCACTCCGCATATTCGCTGTCCATTCCTATAAGCTCATAGGTGTCGCAGGCATCGTCGACATACGACGTTCTCTTATATGGGAAATAGATCGAAACGCCATAAGCGTTCGTCATATTCGACGAGGTACGATTGTACTTTACAGCATTCCTGAGCGCAGAGCTAAGGGCGCTACCCTCGGAATTGTTCATTTTTTCCGCGAAATCAACAAGGTCTATCTGGTCTATCTTTGAGCTAGTCGCAAATTCTCTCGTGTTATAACGCGCATCGGAAACGGATTTATAATCGTTTGAAGTAATCTTTCCGCTTATCGACCTTGAAAAGTCTACAAGTTTTTCGGGAACGGTGTTTGAAAACTCCGCAAGGTCAATTACGGAAAGCGTGGTTTTTTGTCCGCGGCACTCGCTAGAGCATTTTGAAACGAAATCGTCCGCGACTTTCTTTCCTATCTCAAGCGTAGACATCGAAGTGTTTTTCGCAAAATTTCCGAGCCAGTTTGTATAATACCAGCCTATGCCGGGTTCTGTTTCTTCGGAGGCTATTAGATAATCGGCATATTTATCGAGCATTAGGGCGTTTTCCGCTGTTGCCATAAGGCAAGCGTCAAAGCCTATAAAGTCGAAGGAAACTCCTCCCGCTTTCAGCGCCTTGTCTATTCCCGCAAGATCCATAGAGCCAGAATATTTCTCGTCATATCCGTAACCGCTGACTGATCCTCCGCCGTGATCCCACAAAATAAGTTCGTTTCTGTTTGCTGGATAATTTGACGCGCAATACTTTATGAAATCGGAAAGCGTGTTTGGGTTTGTCATAGACCGACTGCTTTCTTCTTTCAAGAGTTTCATTTTCCCGTTTTTAATGGAGTAGAACTGATTTTTAGAAGTGCTGATGCCCGAAGTTTTCCAGTTCTTACAGCCACCAGTGTAGACGATAACGTTAAAATTGTCGCCAAAATTCTTGCTTGCCGAAAGCATTTCGTTCATATCTGCAGATGCCATTCCGTATTTGCTTTCAAGGTCAGTTCCGCACATATAAACCATAAGCGTAACGACGTCTTTTTTAGAACCGAGTATCTGCGTTCTTTTAGCGCGCGAGCCTGCCGCAACGTTATTGTTTACGCTGCCGCCGTTATTACCGCCGTAATTATTGTTATTATTGCCATAATCGTTAATTATGCCGCCGTCACTGTTGCCGCCGCCCAGAAAACTGCCGAACAGGTTTCCGCAAACGCCGTTATTTAACAGCAACACAAGGACAATTATAACGACTATAATGCCGCTGCCGCCGCCTATTGCCGCTCCTCTTGTCACGCCGCCCGAATAAGATCTTCTGCTTGAATTTCCCGAACTGCCCGAAGACGAACTGTAATTGTGAGAACCTACTCTGCCTGTTCCGAGCCCGTTTCCTCTGCGATGAACGCCGCTGCTCTGACCGCTGACGGTTTTATTTCTCGAATGAGGTCTGTTGTTTCTGTCCATAAATGCCTCCCATACATTATATGGATTTATTATACTATGTTTTTTTGTTTTTGTCAAGAATGAATATACATAAGTTTCGGGCTTTTGATAATGCCTGTTTAAAACAGATTGTACAATAAACAAACAACAGGTTGTAAAAAACCGTAAACATTTCAGTATTGACAAAACGGAAAATTGAATGTATAATATGTATGCATAATTAGATATACCTAACATCGGAGATGACATAAATATGACTTTAAAAGACCTTTCTGTCGGAGAGTCTGCCATTATAACAAAGACAGGAGGAGAAGGCTCTCTCAGGCAGCATTTTCTCGATATGGGAGTTATTCCGGGAGCGGAGATAACTCTTGTAAAATTTGCGCCTATGGGCGACCCGATAGAATTTCAGATCCAAGGATACGAACTGACTTTAAGACTGGCGGACGCGGAAAAAATTCTTGCGGAACCGATAAAGAGCGAAAAGAAACCGCCCATTCTCTCAAACGAAGCCAAACGCAAAAAAGCCCACCCCGGTCTTGGAGAAGGCGGAAAATACCATGTCAAAGCAACCGAAGATCCTCTTCCGAAAGGCACTGTGCTTACCTTTGCTCTTGCGGGGAATCAGAACTGCGGGAAGACCACGCTATTTAATCAACTTACAGGGTCTAATCAGCATGTCGGAAATTTTCCGGGAGTTACGGTTGACAGAAAAGACGGCGCTATTAAAAATCACCCCGAAACTCTCGTAACGGACCTTCCCGGAATTTACTCGATGTCGCCATACACAAGCGAAGAAATTGTAACTCGCGAATTCATCATAAATGAAAAGCCAAAAGGCATTATAAACATTGTCGACGCGACGAACATTGAAAGAAACCTGTATCTTACAATGCAGCTAATGGAGCTTGATGTTCCGATGGTTTTGGCGCTGAATATGATGGACGAAATGCGCGAAAACGGCGGATCGGTGCATATAAACGAACTTGAAGATATGCTCGGCATTCCTGTTGTTCCTATTTCAGCGGCAAAGAACGAGGGCATAGACGAGCTTATAAGCCATGCGCTCCACGTTGCATATTATCAGGAAAAGCCCGGAAGAATAGACTTCTGCGGGAAAAACGACAACGGCGGCGCAGTACATAGATGTCTACACGGCATTATGGAGCTTATAGAGGACCACGCGATAACAGCGGGAATACCGCTGAGATTTGCCGCAAGCAAGGTAGTCGAGGGCGACAAGCTCATAGAAAACGCGCTGGGGCTGACGCAGAACGAAAAGGAAATGATAGAACATATCGTCCTGCAAATGGAAGAAGAGCGCGGTCTTGACAGAAGTGCGGCTATCGCGGATATGAGGTTCAACTTTATAAACAGGCTCGTAAAAGACGCAGTTGTAAAGCCTCACGAGAGCCGCGAAAAGGAACGCAGCAAGAAGATCGACAAGATACTGACGGGAAAATTTACCGCGATACCTGCGTTTATACTTATCATGTCGGCGATATTTTTCCTTACGTTCAACGTTATAGGAGCATTTTTACAAGACCTGCTCGAAACAGGGATAGACAAGCTCTCGGAGCTTACGGACGAGGCGCTTACGATAATGAACGTAAATCCTGTGTTACATTCGCTCGTTATTGACGGAGTTTTTACGGGAGTAGGCAGTATACTCAGCTTTTTGCCTGTCATAGTGGTTTTGTTTTTCTTTTTATCGCTCCTTGAGGACAGCGGTTATATGGCGAGGGTCGCATTTGTAATGGATAAATTACTTAGAAAAATAGGTCTTTCGGGGCGGAGTATTGTTCCTATGCTTATAGGCTTTGGCTGTTCTGTTCCCGGAATAATGGCGGCGCGCACTCTCCCATCAGAACGTGACAGAAAAATGACCATAATGCTTACTCCGTTTATGAGCTGTTCGGCAAAACTCCCGATATACAGTTTTTTCGCCTCGGTTTTTTTCCCCGACTGTGCCGGATTTGTAATGATAGCGCTGTATTTCGGCGGTATACTTACGGGAATACTTGTGGCGCTTATATCAAGAAACACCGCTTTTAAAGGCGAGGCAGTACCGTTTGTAATGGAACTTCCGAACTATAGAATGCCCGGAGCGAAAAATGTGGCGATGTTGCTTTGGGACAAGGCAAAGGACTTTTTACAGAGAGCGTTTACGGTTATTTTCATAGCGGCAATAGTCATATGGTTTTTACAGAATTTCGACTATAAATTTACTCTTGTTGAAAACTCTCAGAACAGTATGTTAGCGGGTATCGCGGGGTTTATCGCCCCTGTTTTCAAGCCTTTGGGATTTGGAGACTGGAGAGTATGCACATCGCTTATAGCGGGATTTATGGCAAAGGAGAGCGTTGTTTCTTCAATAAACGTGCTTTTCGGAAGTACGGCTAATCTCACCGCGCTGCTCTCTGCCGCCGATACCGCGGCGCTACTTGTATTCTGTCTGCTTTACACGCCTTGCGTTGCGGCAATATCCGCAGTAAGGCGCGAGCTGGGCGGGAAATGGGCGGTAGGCGTTGTTATCGGGCAATGCGCGATAGCATGGATTATGGCGTTTATCGTAAGAATGGTAGGATATCTTTTTGTTTAACTCTTTCTCCGTTTAGTAAGTTTAATTGTAATCAAACGTATTAGCGGGCTTTTTTGGGACTGTTTCAGTATTGCTGCGATGTATCTTCTATAGACCACCGAATATTCTCCGACATATTCGACAGCTTTTCCGCCGAATCCGTGTTTAAAACGCCAAAGTCTGTAGCCGCCCGAATTTTCATCATGATAATTCGGAATGCCGCCGAAATCATATTCTTTGCAATTATGCGCTATGGCATACTTTATCATTTCACTTTGCATAAGATAGCAGGGATAAAGGTTCCGGTTTTGTGAACTGCTTGCGCCGTAGACGTAGGTATAACGGTTTCCGAAACATAATCCGACTGCCGCGGAAAGCGGTTCTCCCTCTTCGCTCCTGCACAAAAATATTTTGCAGTCATTTCCAAAAGCCGAAAACATTTGCGTAAAATATTCTTTTTCTCTGACAGGAAAACCGTTGCGTTTTCCTGTTTCTTCGTATAACGCGTAAAACTCATCAACGGCATCTTCATCGTGTATCTCTAACCTTACCCCGCGATTTAACGCTTTATGTATACGATTTCTGTAGTCGGATTTGAAACCGCGTTCTGTTTCTTCATAAGTTGCGGCGAGATCAAGAATGACGTTTTCGCGGGGCTGTATCGGTCTTATATTTTCAGTGCGGTATTTTTTCAGAAATTCGGGCTCGTCATCTTCGGAAACACGCGGATCAAACAAGAATGCGACCGAACGGTATTTCTTTGCAAGTATCCTTGTACCCTCCAGGATATCATTGAATGCACTTTCCGAAAATTTGCCGATAAATCCTCTCGGTGCGTACATAAGGCTTATGAGCGGTGTTTTCTTGATAAGTACAAGGCAAACCGCTCTTATACTTTCATCATCGCCACGGGATATGATCCCCTCCCAAAGCCAGCCTCGTTTTACGTTTCCCCAGCTCGGCGACTGCATAAATTCGCCGTGTCTGCGGACAAATTCATTAAATTCCGACAATTGACTTTTGTTTGCAAGATCCAGTAGTTCCATAAATTTTTCTCCTTATTGTAAATATTTAGTAAAAATATAAAGCAGCAAAATTAAAACGTAACATTTTAGTCATCGAAAAAGCAGAATAACATGGATAAAATTCGGCATATTTTCTATTTATAGTATTTATTTTTTATCAAATCATATTTATAGTATATCACGCTTGTACAAAAATATCAATAGGCTCTGTATTTATTTTTTCAATATTTATATACTTTATTTGTAGCAATATTGAAAGGGCGGTAATGATATGAAAAATTCAGCGGTAGAGATTGGACAGAGGATAAGAAATTATCGTTTGCAGATTAAGTTGAGTCAAGAGGAGCTTGCGGAACGCTGCGGACTTCACCCGACATACATCGGTCAGGTAGAACGAGGTGAAAAAAACGCAACTATAGAAAGTATAGGAAAAATTTCATCGGGCTTGGGAATACCGCTCAGCAGGTTATTTGAAAATCTTGATATGAGCAATGATGTAAAAACTAACTATCCTGCCCAGGCGTATGCTCTCGTGCAGTCGCTCGATCTGAACGAACAGAAAAAGCTGGTCGGTATCCTGCGGGAGATAATAGAGTTCAGATAACTTTTTATACAGTTTGGTTTTTTTCCTTTAATTTCATTATATACAAAGCCGAAAATAAAAGTCAAGTATAGTTACAAAACTGTAAGTATATTGTAAACATATTGTAATTTATCTTGATATAATTTAATAAAATTGTAATCAAATCGTAACATATAATACTTTAATGTAATAACCCTGATTCAAAAAAGCCTCTTGTAAGGCGTCTTCGGCAGATTCGCGATTATGTAACCTTGAAAATGCAAATTTGTATAAACGAGCTTTATTTTCCTTATAAAATTCTGACAGTTCATTTCGCTGCTTGTCTGTTTCAATAATTGCCAAGACGCCCGAAATCATATAACCAACTCCTTATTATAACGGTCTTTCATCATACGACTAATCGTGTTACTAATAATTAAGAGTGTATAAGACACCATTTTGTGAGCATCAAAAGCAAAAAAGTTTCCGGTTATTTTGTAAATCAAAATTGCACAGAAAAATTTTATATATTTTCATATTGACGAAACGTAAAAAATTTTGTATAATATTATAAGTGTACAAGATACAATGCAATAAAGTCAGGGGGTTGTATATGGACAATAATATCATTGCCTCAAGACAGGCGAAAACCGTATACCGCGACGGCGACAAATGCGTAAAATGCTTTGGAGACGGTTTTACAAAATCAGACGTTTTAAATGAGGCTCTCAGTCAATCGAGAGTTGAAGAAACGGGACTTATGATCCCGAAAATACTCGATGTGACCGAGATAAACGGACAGTGGGCTATAGTTTCGGAATTTATCGAGGGTAAGACGCTTTCGGCTCTTATGAAAGAATATCCCGAAAAACGCGATGAGCATCTTGAACTTCTGGTAAAATTGCAGATAGAAGTTCACTCTAAAAACAACAATCTGCTCATTAAGCTGAGAGATAAGCTCCACCGCGAGATATGCGCCTCAGACGTTGAAGCAACAACGCGCTATCATCTTCATGCAAGGCTCGAAGGTATGCCGAAACATGACAAGATATGCCACGGGGATTTTTGCCCGTCAAACATTATCATAAAAGACGACGGCTCTCCGTACATAATAGACTGGTCGCAGGTATCACAGGGAAACGGTTCGGGAGACGCGGCGTGGAGCTATCTGACGCTCTGTATGTCCTGGGGAGAAGACGCGGCGGAAAAATATCTGGAAATGTTCTGCGAAAAAAGCTCGATTGACATCAGCTATGTCAAAAGGTGGATGCCGATAATTGCGGCGGCGCGGCTCTCTCACGAAAAGCTCGAAGAACGCGATTTTCTGCTGAAATGGGCTAATGTTATTTAAGACGGAGGAATTTATGAAAATTACAATATGTATAGGCAGTTCTTGCCACCTTAAAGGTTCTAAAAGAGTTGTAAACCGTTTACAGGAGCTTATCGCGGAAAACGATCTTTCGGAAAAGACGGAGCTTAACGGCGCGTTTTGCATGAAAAAATGCGGCGAAGACGGCGTCAGAGTTATGGTTGATGAAAAGATATACTCCGTGCTCCCGGAAAATGTTGACGAATTTTTTGATAACGAAATTCTTTCTAAGATGAATTGAGGATAGATTATGAGAAAATTTGATACTAAGGTACAATATCTGAAATACAAGGTATTGAGAGAAGTAGCAAAGCAGGCTTGGAACGGAACGTTATATGACAATCTGCTCGATATTCCGAAAATAATCGTTCCGACAAATACTCCTACAATGCGTTGCTGCGTATACAAAGAGCGCGCGATTCTTGCAGAGCGCGTAAAGATAGCTATTGGCGGCGACAAGGAAAACCCGAATGTAATTGAAGTTATAAACATTGCGTGCGATGAATGTCCCGTAGGCGGATTTGAAGTAACAAACGCATGCAGAGGGTGTCTGGCGCACCGCTGCGAGGACGCTTGCAGGTTTGGGGCTATTTCCTTTAACCAGAACCACGAGGCGCAAATAGACAAGTCGAAATGCAAGGAATGCGGAGCATGTGCAAAGGTCTGCCCGTATACCGCGATAGTCAGCAGAAAGCGTCCATGCCAGAGCGCCTGCAAGGTAAAGGCGATAGAAATGGACGAAAACCGCGCGGCACAAATAGACAACTCAAAGTGTATTTCCTGCGGAGCGTGCGTTTATATGTGTCCGTTCGGTGCAATTATGGACAAGTCGTACATACTGAATGTCATTGATATGCTCAAAAAGAGCGAAAAGAGGAACGACATAAGAGTTTACGGCGTTGTTGCGCCCGCTATAGTGAGCCAGTTCAGCTATGCAAAGCCGGGTCAGGTCGTTGCGGGACTTAAACAGCTCGGATTTCATGCGATAGTTGAGGCGGCGCTCGGCGCGGATATGGTAGCGCAGGCTGAATCTGCGGAGTTGGCGGAAAAGGGATTTTTAACAAGCTCGTGCTGTCCTGCCTTTGTGGATTTTATTCACAAGAATTTCCCGGATATGGTCGGAAATATTTCGCACAACCTCTCCCCTATGGCGACTATCTCGAAATTTATAAAGAGCACGGACGAAAATGCAAAGGTAGTATTTATCGGTCCTTGCACGGCGAAAAAAATGGAAGTTCAGAAAGATACCGTAAAGCCGTATGTTGATGCGGCGATGACGTTTGAAGAACTTCAGGCGTTGTTTGACGCAAGGGATATAGATATTACGAGCCTCGAAGAAGAGTCGCTCGACAATGCATCTTATTTCGGAAGAATTTTTGCAAGAAGTGGCGGTCTTGCTGACGCGGTAGAAGAAGGCATAAAAGAGCAGAATCTTGAGGTTGATCTTAAAGCGTGCGTCTGCGACGGAATAGAGGCCTGCAAGGTGGCGCTCCTCAAAAAGAGCAAGAATATGCTCGACGCAAACTTTATCGAAGGAATGGCTTGTATGGGCGGTTGTATAGGCGGCGCAGGCTGTCTTACTCACGGAGAAAAGAATAAGGCTGAAGTCGATAAATACGGCAGAGAGGCGCTTGAAAAGACGATCTTAGGAGCGGTTGCAACGCTCGGCAAATAAACACAAATCCCCTACCATTAAAGGTAGGGGGTACTTTTAGTATACAGTTTACGCATTATGCACTTCGCGCATAATGTGTAAACTGTCAACTGACAACGCGCTGTTAACTGACAGCGCGTTTTCCTATAGCGTATATTCTTTTCGGATAAACTCGGGAGGATTTTTATTCCACTCCTCGTTTGTCCAGGTAACCCCGTCCGCCAGTCCTCCGTAATTTAGCGATAACGCAAATGTTCCGCCACTGTATTCCCATGTGTACTGCTTATCTGAGATCATGGTTTTATTTACGAAATCATCTTCGTAAATATGGTCTATCTGCTTTACTGTTACGCCGTTTCTTTGGTAAACATAAATTTGCGTGAATTCATTTTCCGTCGATGCAATCTTGTCGGTTTTTTCAACAAATACAATCCCCTTTTCGCCGCCTAAATCTATCTCCTCTATGTATTCATTCGGGTCATGATAAACAATGTCGTAGATGGTAAAGCCGACAGCCGCTGCAAAAAACACGCCCATTGCGCAGATAAGAGCTATTCTTTTTCTGCGCGCGGACTTTTCGGTTATTTCTCTTAAACCGAATATATTTGACAAGCCTTGAAGGAAAAAACCTACGCCTACGGCAAGATAAGCCAAAAATGTTTTATCAAAGAGCTTTCCCGCAAAATAAATTTTTAAGTCGTTTTTGTCAAGATATGAACACAGATAAAACCATGCTGCCAAGATAAGAATACAGATAACAACAGTCGTCACAATGCCGATTGTTTTTCCTGCGGTAGTTGTTTTTTTCATAGATTTCCTTTCTTTTTTATAAAACGCTTTACAAGGAAAATTTGTATGATCCAACACAACGTAAATTGCACAAAAAATTACATCACATAAAACAGTATGCAGAAAAAGTGCAGGAGACTTCCGGCAACTACGAACAAATGGAAAACCGAATGCATATAGGCGTGTTTTTTGCCTATTGCGTAAACGACCGCTCCTATCGTATAGCAAACGCCGCCTGTAAGCAGAAAGACTAAGCCCCCGACGCCTATTCCCTCAAGAACTGTTTTCATAGTAAACACTATACACCAGCCAAGTCCGAGATATAAAAGCATTGAAACAGTTTTAAAGCGTTTCATGTCTATAGCGTTTAAGACAATTCCCGCTGCTGCAAGTCCCCACTGTATACCAAAATAGACCCAGCCGAGCGCGGTATTAGCCTCGCGGATAGTGCAAAGCGTAAAAGGCGTATATGTCCCCGCGATAAGCAGGTATATAGCGCAATGGTCTAGTATTCTGAAAACCTTTTTTGCTTTAAGCTCGGGGTGAAGTCCGTGATAAATGCTAGACATACAGTAGAGAATTATCATCATTGCGCCGTATATCGCGCCGCTTATTACTCCGTAAACATTATGATGGAGCGCCGCCATAATAACGCAGAGCGTTGTTGCGGTAATTCCGAGTGCGCCGCCGACAATGTGCGACGTCATATTGAATATTTCCTCGCCCTTTGTGTAGTGAGGAATTTCTATTCTGTTAAGCCTTTTTGCATGGCTGTGACTTGACATAAATTTCACCTATTCTTGTTTATTCTTATTTTCAAGCTCCGAGATTATTTCATCGACTTTGTCTCGTTTTACTCCAAGTATATCGTCTATAAAATCGGAGGCTTTAGAAGTTTTTGCAGTTGACTCATCATTATTTGGAACTTTGGTATCTTCAACTTCAGTATCTTTCACTTCGATATCTTCCAGTTCAGATCCTTTATCTTCAATTTCTTTAACTTCGACAATTTTAGGAGTTTCTTCATTGTCCTCAGATTTTATTTCTTTTTGAGTTTCAATTTCTTTCGGCAATACTTTTACACCGTCCGAGGGCTTTTTAACTATACTTCGCAAATATGCGCTTTTGAGATCCTGCGGTGCGCCTGTCTGTGAGAAAAATGCCTGATCGCTTTTTGTTATGCCGCTTTCGGAAATATCCGGCGGCATAGCTCCCGCGTTTCTTCGAGGCGGTTTGGAGGATTCGTTTTTTTCTTCCGTTGTATTTTCAGACTTTTTCTGTTTAGCTGTATAAGAAAACAAAACGCCTTCATTCGACTGCTTGTTTGCTGTAAGTACAGGCGTAAGCTTTTCGGTCAGCGCTCCTTTGTCTATGAGTATTTGTTCCTTTTCGGGAACAATTTCGGCATGTCTCTTAGAAACTGACGCTCTAATAATATCAAAAATTATAAGCGCAAGACAAGGCGCAATTGCTATGCACAAAACTCCGAAAGGCGACTTTACAAACAGTATTATCTTTCCTATTATCCTGCTGCTGTATTCGGCTTTTCCTACAAGGTCTTCCCCTGCTATTATAAGCTCATTATCATTTTCTAAAACGTTTATGCTGTAAACTCCGTTATTTACGCTGTAGCTTTTTCCATAGCCGAGAGAAAGTGTTTCACCTTTTTTGTACAAAAGCAGCTTTCCCTCGCTTATCTCATAAGGCTCGCATGAAAATACTATGACCGCGCTTTTATCGGGAACGCCTGTTAAATTATCCCCGTTTGCGACATAAATATTAACGCCGAAAACACCTACGGTCTCCTCTGATGTAAATGCCCATGACACAAATGCCAGAAATATGCACACGGCGAGCATTATCCCGCAGAAAACATATCCTATTACACGAGCAACTTTCTTCCCCAAAAATTTCAACTCCCCGTATTATTTTTACAGTCCCTTTGCCTTTGTCAGATTTATTCCGTTTTCGCCGAGCGGAATTTCATGGTCAAGACCTACGAATTTTCCGCCTTCCTGCCAAAGAACTTCTTTTACAAACGAATATTTTTCATTGTCCCATGTCTTAAAATCGTCGAGGACAAGTCCGCCCGTGTCGCCCGAATTTGCGTTGAAACACCAGAAGGTGTGATTTAAATGATAAGTCTTTATGAGCTGACGCATACAGGTCATCCATTTAAGATTCGGCTCGCGCATAAATCCTCCCCATTCTCCGATAAGAAGAGGAGCGGTATTGTCCTCGTAAATATAGAACCAGTTGTCGTGCCAGCAGTCTTTCATAAGGCTGTTATAATCATACCCGCCCTGAAACCACGGCTGTTCGTATACGGTAGGACCGTAATCATGAGGAGAATAAACGAGCTTGTCCTGATATTTCCCGAGATTTACGGGATAATTCTTTACTCCGCGAAGATTTCCGCCCCACCAGTTGAAATAATAATCCTTGCTGTTGGTAGAATGATAATCCATATTGGAAGAGCTTATCGGGAATATTTCCGTTCCCTCGACCATTATGAGCAGATTGGGATTTTTTGCGAGAATACGCTTTGCGGCAGTCTCTGCGGTGTATTTCCAGTTGTTTATGTCCGTAGAATTGTTCCATATTGCCTTATTTGTTTCGTTCGGTTTTCCGTGAGGTTCGTTTTTAATGTCGAAGGCTATTATGGTATCGTTGTTCTTATACCTGTCAGCAAACCATTCGAGAGCATGATAATAATCCTCGACCGTTACCTTTGAAGTATACCAGAGATTTACGTTATGCCCCTGGGCGTCCGTTTCGGCGCAATGGATATCGGGCATGACCTTCATTCCGTTCTGTTCGGCAAGCTTTAAGAAATAGTCAAATATTTGCAGGGAGTTCATATCGTTTAGCTCTGTATTGTATGCGTTGTTATAATTTGCTTTAGGATATTCTCCCGCAGACCACTGATTTATAAGCTGCGCAGATATAGGCACGCGGATAAGATTGAAACCATGGTCGGCTATAGATTTTACGGTAGGAGCAAGCTGGCTGTTCCAAAGCCCGTCAAACGTATTCGTTCCCGTATTATAGCCGAACCAGTTCACTCCCGTGAGCCAGACTTCTTTTCCGTTTTTGTCAAGTATCCTGCGTCCGTCGGTATGAAGCCAGTCGTCGCCCTGTTTAGCCTCGGGAACTCTCTCCAAAAGCTCGGCTACGGTACCCGAAACGTTTTCGGAAGGGATAGTGTCATTGTTGTTATTATTCTGAGAAGAGCTTGTACCCGCAGGTGTATTGTTCTGGGAAGTGCCACTTGCATTTCCTCCGGAAGGCGAAAAGTCCGAAGGACAGCTAAAGTTAAATCCCGCTGTCACAGAGCCGTTCTGAGGAATAGAAGTATTTCCCGAAACAGTCACAGTTGTTCCGTTTACCGAAAAATCAGCGCTCCAGCTGTTTGTTATCTTAAAACCGCTCGGAACGGTAAAGCTTGCTTTCCAGTTATTGACCGTGCTGCCGCTGTTTTTCACAACGACTTCGATAGTTCCGCAATAATTGTTTCCCTCGCGCCAGCTTGAATTTTTCCTGAACTCGAGAGAGAGCGCTCCGGACTGATTATTGTTCGGCTTGGAGCTTTGAGAATTGTTGGATTGCGAACTTTGATTGTTGTTTGGCTTTGAACTTTGTGTATTACTGGGCTTGGAACTTTGAGTGTTATTGGAATTTGAGCTTTGTGTGTTGGTGGGGTTCGAGCTTTGCGTAATGCCGGAACCTGAACTTTCGTCAGACGAGCTGTTTATATCGGAAGAATTAAATTCTCCCGAAAAATCGCTGCTTTCGGACGAATAATAGCTGTCATCGGGAACACGCTGATTTTCCGAACGCTTGCAGCCTGCCGTAAATAATACCGCCGTCAGCATAAGCGCGCATACTTTTATATATTTTTTGCTCATAATGTCACCTTTTATGTAATATTTATCATTTGACGGTCAGACCGTTTGTTTATTAAGAACTGCACTTTTCATTGTATAACTTTCAACGTCCGTTATCGTTTCGCCGTCAGCCTGCAAGGGCGTTGGACGGTCGAATTTTACCTCGACGTCATAACCTTCTATCATTGTAAACATCTTAGGGTACTTAATATGCTCGCCTTTAAAGATAGATGAAAAACGCATTAGGGTTGTGAGCTTTCCTGCGTCATGCCATACGGCAAAAGTTATTTTCCGCTCGGGGTTTAGTCTGTCCTGGTTTGGAGTTATGCACATTCCCCCGCCGTAAAATCTGCCGTTCATTGTCGGAGCGAGCCACACCTTTTTAAACTCGTATTTCTTTCCGTCTACTATGGCGACGGCGTTACGAGGTTTGAAATCATATAGAACACCCTTTATGGCAATAGCCGGGTAATTTACAGGCTTATCGGAACTCTGGCGGAGCTTGTCGCCTATCTCGCAGCAATAACCGTCTATCCCGTAGCCTATGCCGTTCAGTATCTTAAAGCTCTTTCCTTTTACGGTCGCTGTGGGAAGATCTTTTATATACGGATTTAACAGGACAAGTCCGTCTTTTCCGATATCGCGTGTAAAATCGTTTCCCGTGCCTGCGGGGAAATAGTAAATTTCGAGTTCGTCGGGAATTTCGTCTACGCTGTTTACAAGTCGGCTTATCGTACCATCTCCGCCGCACAGAACTATTTTTTCTTCGCTTTTGAGCATATCTGCATAATCGACCTCGCGAATATCCTTAAACTCAACTTTTTCATTGCTAAGCTCTTTTATCTTTTGCGCGTTTTCAAGTCCTTTTCCGTTTGCCGCGAGCGGATTGTAATAAACTATCATTGTTCATTCTCCTCAATGTGTTTTCTTATTTTTTCCTGTATCTCTTCCGAAAGCTCTATTGACTTCCTGCCTTTCGGGTCAAGCGTTTCGATTATATCAAAACGAACTTCAGTTCTCCTGAACGGAAAGCGCTTGTGAACTTTTTCGGTGCCGATAATTGCCGATACTACAACAGGACAGCCCGTATCAATGGCTATTTTTAAACTCCCCGCATGGAACTTTAACATTTTTCCGTCTTTGCCGCGGTGTCCCTCGGGATAAACGCCTATAGACATGACCTTTCGGTTTATATAGTCCTCGGCTGTTTCTATCGCCGACCTGTCGCCCTTTGAGCTTTTCCTGCCGAGCGATATATAACAACAGCGCGTTATCATTCCTCTTACAATCGGTATCTTAAAAAGCTCGGCTTTGGCTATAAACGCTATCTTCCGAGGTCTTAATACAAGGCATTGTACCATGTTGTCAAGCTGCGAACGGTGATTTGACACCAGAAGAAACGGCTCTTCGGGTAGCTTTTCAAGACCGCTCTGCCTTATTTTAACGCCTGCGCCCCCGCAGACAAACGCATAGGCAAGGTTTAAAAGCCAAAGATATACGCCCGAAGGCTCGCGATAGGTTTTCCCGTGCGGTACTACAGAGGAAAATACCGCTAATATTATCCAGAAAAGCAGCGACAAACCTACAGCCGCTCCCGCAAACATCGCTAAAAACAACCAGAAATTTCCGATAATAACACAAAGCACTGTCGCGCAAATTAAGCTTAGGATAAGAATAATAAGAACAGGGTGCATATTTTCTCTTTCACGAATTTTCTACAAGAGCCTTTACTATACTTTCAAACTTCCATGTGTTTGACTCTCTGTCCAGAAGTCCGAACGCCTCGCCGCCCGAACCGAAAAAGTTATTGTCCCACCAGAAACACGTCATGCCGCGCTCCCTTGCAGACTTTACATAAAATGCGGCAAATTCCGTTCTTACATCAAGGTTTCCGTTTTTGTCACGGGCGCCGAACTCGTCGATTATAACTGCCGTTCCCTTACTGATAAATTTGTTGTAAAGGTTATCCATAAAGACCGTCACGCCGTCTGCGTCGCTTTGGTTCGATGCTGACCATGAGTTCGTTCCCCATTCATTCAGCGCGAAATCATAAGGGAGATACGCATGGACAGTCACTATTATGCGGCTTTCGTTTTCGGAAACAGGGTCTGTCGGAAGGACGAAACCGTCATTCAATGCGCCGTCTGCCGAGGCGTCATATCCCGGACACATAAGATAACGCGAGGTGTTGTTTCCGCCCGAAGCGCGGACCGTATCCACAAACGCCTGATTTATCTCGTTTATGCAGGAGATAGCCTCTTTACAGTCGGCGTTGTTCGGGTCTATCCACCATTCGTTGTTATGACCGACAAGTCTCGGCTCGTTCATGCTTTCAAAGATGAGCTTGTGGCTGTAATCCTTAAATCTTTCGGAAAGCTGTTTCCAGATAGTAGTAACATACTTTTTCGATTGTTCGAGATACTGATTATTCGGGTACATGAACTGTGTGCTGTTGTCGTGATGAATATTGAGAATAACGTACATATCATTGTTAAGACACCATTTTACAACTTCCTCTACCCTGTCAAGCCACGGAGCGCTTATGTTATAATCGCCGTCAACGTGATTATGCCAAGAAACGGGAATTCTCACAGCGTTAAAGCCTGCGTCTTTAAGCGTTTTTATATGCTCCTCGCGGGTCATTTCGCCGTTCCATGCGCTTTCATACTGCATTTCGTCAGTGAGCCATGTACATTCGTTCGCGTCAAAAGTATTTCCCAGATTCCAGCCGATCTTCATATCCTCGACCATTTCAAATACGGTCATTTCATCAACGGAAGAATTGTTATTGCTGTCATTATTACTGTTATTATTACTGTCGCCGGAATGATCGCTGTCGAAATAGCTATTGCCCATAGGCGTGAAATATTGTCTTTCACAGCCTGTAGCACAAAATATCATCGACAAGCTCAACGCCGCCGCAAAAAACTTTTTTAATTTATTCAAATTATCACTCCTAAAAAAATAAGTACACTTATATTATAAACCATAAACGAATTTTTTGCAATACAGTTTTTAACTAATTCAGAAACAATTCCCTATAATATTTTTGTATGCACTGAAAATAATAATACCGCAAAGGCAAACAAATTGAAAAAAGGCTTTGCGGTATATCGGGCAAAGCCGTTATTGTCGGCGGGAATATTGCCGACAGGAAAAGTGTGTTTTTATTAAGAGCATACCAGCCTTTGTGTTAAAGTTTAAAATCAATCAAGGAGAATAACTATGTCTAACAAACAGTCTAAAGCTAATCTCGAGAGCCTTAAGATGCAGTCGGCAAATGAGGTCGGCGTTAATCTCGGAAACGGTTATAATGGCGACATCACTGCAAGACAGGCAGGCTCTATCGGCGGTATGATGGTCAAGAAAATGATCGAAAGCTACGAGCAGGGCGCAAGAAAGTAATTTTTGCCATACTCGCGAATATTCAAAAAAGATCCCTCGGGCAAACGTCCGAGGGATTTGTTATTGGATTATTTTAAGCTCAAAATCTTTGTTTTCAAGAGAAAAACTTCCGTAAATTTCCTCTGTTACATGTACGGTATTGTCCTTTAAAACAAAAACCGCCTCAAAATTCTTGTTATCGCGCCAAAACTGCTCGGCTTTTTCGCTGCCCATAACAAAAAGCGCCGTTGAAAGCGCGTCGCAGAGCGTGCCGCTGTCGGAGATGACTGTAACGGAAAGAAGGTCGTTGTCTGCGGGAAAACCTGTTTTTGGGTCTATAATGTGTCCGTATGTCTTGCCGTTTTCTTCAAAATAGCGCTGATAATTTCCCGAAGTGACTACGGCGCAGTCCGTTACGGAAAGTATACCCAAATTGTCACTTGGGGAAAGCGGGTCGGCTACTCCTATTCTCCAAGGGTTTCCGTCGGGTCTGCTGCCTAAAAGGCGAATATTTCCTCCGAGATTTATAAGAGCGGAGCTTAAGTTGTTTTCTTTAAGTATTTTATAACATTCCTCGCTCGCATAGCCCTTTGCGACTGCTCCAAGGTCGAGCATTACGCCGCTGTCAAGGGAAACACTGTTTTCGTTTATATGAACCTTATCCGTTCCAACGTTTTTTAAAAGAGCGGAAAGCGTTTCGCTGTCAGGGATTTTGTATTCCCCAACGGTAAATCCCCACTCCCGCAGAACAGGATAAATCGTAGGGTCAAGCGCTCCGTCAGTCTTTTCGGACATATCCAGAGCATACTTTATTAGCTCAAGCGTTTCTTTGCCAAGTTCTTCAGAGCCGCTCTCATTGAGCGCGAAAAGCTCGCTGTTTTCATCAGTAACGGAAAACAACTTTTCAAGAGACAAAACGCGCTCTTTTGCAAGGCTCGCGGACTCGGAGTTTTCTCCGTATGTGTCTATGCTCATAATAGTGTCCATAGCGTAAAAGCTGAGTGAGGTCTTTTCTTCTTCGGCTTTACAGGACGTAAGGAAAATGCACAAAGCCAGAATTAAAACAGATAATGTACGTTTCACAAAATTCTCCTTAGATTTTATTTGTATCTAATAATACCACAATTCAAAAAAAATGTCAATAATTTTTCAAAAACCCCTTGACAAATAATTTTGGGTGTGATATAATAGCATTGCTGTTCTGAAGACAGCAGGTTGACTTTTGTCTATAATGCTTTTGCGCCTGCCGAAGAATGGGAATATGTATGTTAAATGCTTTTTTAGCGGTTAATAGAATTGTTCTCTCTTCCTGTCTGAAAACAGGGAGTTTTTTATTTTTCTGACAGCAAAATTCTACAGAAGGAGTGAATTTAATGCCAAGTCAAATCGTTCTCTCTAAAAAGCAGGAATTCGTAAACGAGCTTGCGGAAAAGCTCAAGAACTCCGTTTGCGGCGTACTGTTCGATTATAAGGGCATTACGGTCGAGGACGACACAAAGCTCAGAAAAGAGCTTCGTGAAAACGGCGTGGACTATTTTGTAGTCAAGAACACGCTGTTAAAGCGCGCATGCGATATTGTCGGGCTTGAAGGGCTTGATCCCGCTCTTGAAGGCACAACGGCTATCGCGCTTTCCTCCGAGGACATTATAGCAGGTCCTAAGATCCTCAATAAAAAGGTCGAGGACTCTAAGGGTCAGTTTGCTATAAAGCTCGGATTTGTTGAGGGCAAGGTCATTTCCAAGGAAGAGGTCGAGGCTTATGCAAAGCTCCCGTCCAAGGAAACTCTGCTTTCTCAGCTCGTATTTATGCTGCAGTCGCCTATGCAGCGTCTTGCTATCGCTATCAGCGAGATCGAAAAGAAACAAGGCGAACAGACCGCATAATTGCGGCAGTAACTTTAAGAAAATAAAACATAATTATGGAGGTAAATCAAAATGGCTTCTGAGAAAATCACAAAGATTGTTGACGAAGTAAAAGAGCTTTCTGTTCTTGAACTTAATGAACTCGTAAAGGCACTTGAAGAGGAATTCGGCGTATCCGCTGCGGCTGTTGCTGCTGCTCCTGTTGCAGGCGGAGCTGCTGCTCCCGCTGCTGAGGAGAAGACCGAATTTGACGTTGTTCTTACTTCTTTCGGCGACTCCAAGATGCCCGTTATAAAGGCTGTAAAGGATATTTGCGGTCTCGGACTTAAGGAAGCAAAGGAGCTTGTTGAGGCTGCTCCTAAGGCTATCAAGGAAGGCGTTGCTAAGGCTGAAGCTGAAGAGCTCAAGAAAAAGCTCGAAGAAGTTGGCGCAACTGTTGAACTTAAGTAATTTAATTACTTTAACACAAAAACGATCCGCTCTCTTATTTTGAGGGCGGATTTTTTATTACATGGGTGTTATGATATAACCGCTTGTTTTCCAGTAATCTATTACGTCAGGCAGGATCTTTGTATTTGTTTCGGAGACTGCGTGGAGCAGATAGACCGCGCCGTTATGGGTTTTTGAAGTTATCTTGTCGAAAGCAAATTTCTCGTCGGGCTGGTTATCGGTAAGCCAGTCCTGATAAGCAAAGCTCCACAAAACCGTAGTATATCCTAAATCCTTTGCAACAGCAAGCACCTTTTCGGAAAACTCTCCCTTGGGCGGGCGCATTACATACATCTCATAGCCGAAATTGTCGCTAATATAATCATGGAGCTTTGAAAGCTCGTCATATATTTCACTGTCCGTACATTCGGGGAGCGACGGGTGACTGTATGTGTGATTTCCGACAGTATGCCCCTCGTCTATCATTCTGCGTATAAGGTCGGGATTTTTCTCGGCATAGTCATAGGTGACAAAAAATACCGCTTTAACGTTTTTAGCTTGTAGAATGTCGAGTATCCTGCTTGTACAGCCGTTTTCATAACCCTCGTCAAAAGTAAGCCAAAGCCGCTTGTTTTCGGGTTCACCTATAAAAAGAGCGCCTTGGTCGCCGTATTGCGCCTGTGCCTGTATCGCGCCAAGCGGACGATTTTCGCTGTCCGTTTCAACACCCATTCCATAGGCTATTTTTTTTGAGGACAACCCATCTGAAAATACATTTAATGCCAAAACAGCCGATAAAACCGCGGCTGTTATTATTTTTTTCATGCTTACACCTCTCTTTCCGAATTATTTTGGATAGATTTTTTTAATTTAGTTATGGAAATTGTATCAAAAAAAATTTACGGATATATTAAAAAATGGCAATTATCCTATTGAATTATTTTGCAATGTGTGTTATAATAAGCATTGTATAGGTTGGTTTGTGTACCATATGTGTTGTCAGAAAAAATGTTGCGATTTACTGACACTTGGGTTTATACAAATCATATGGTTTTTATTTAGGAGCTTTTATGACGCAGGAATTGAGCGAACTTATTTCCCTCTTAAAGGGGCACAGGACATATATCCAGACCCATAACTTTCCCGACCCTGACGCTATTGCGAGTGCTTATGGTCTGCAAGTGCTGCTTGAACATTTCGGGGTTATCACAATTATTTGTCATCACGGAGTAGTAGAGCGCGCGGCTACGATGGATATGGTATCCGAATTTAAGATAAATATGACGACAGACAACGACTTGTTCTACATGAACGAAAACGACTACATAGTAAACGTTGACAGCCAGAAAGGAAACGCAAATATCCGCGACCTTATAGGAAATGTCGTAGCAGTCATAGATCACCACCCCATTTTCAGTGAAAACGATGAATATAAATTCAAGGATATCCGTATGGTCGGGAGTTGTGCGACAATTATAGCTGACTACTTCAGGCAAAACGACGTAGAGATGACGGAGCCTGTCGCGACGGCGCTGTTATACGGTCTGAAATGCGACACTAGGAATTTTACGCGCGGAGTAACAGAGCTTGACGTTGAAATTTTTTCATATCTCTTCCCCTATGCGAATAATCAGCTCATAAGGCGTTTTCAGTCGGGCGAGCTTTTATACAAGGAGCTTAACGCTCTTGCGGACAGTCTGAAAAAAGTAGAGCTTGTGGGGAGTGTCGCGTTTGCGTATCTTGATTTCCCCTGCCCTGATGCTTTTATAGCGATGATCTCGGATTTTTTGTTACAGATAGACGCTGTAAGTTTTTCCGTGGTTTACGACCACAGAGATGACGGTTTCAAGTTTTCCGTGCGCTCGGAATTGGATGAGTTTGACGCAGGAAGGATAATTTCCGAGGCTCTCGCAAATATCGGCTCCGGCGGCGGTCACAAAACAATGGCAGGCGGTTATGTTACAGAGGAAAAACTCAGAAGTATAAGCACCGACTACAACAGGACCATTAAAGGGCTGTTCTTGAATATTATTGAAAGTATCAAGAATAAAACAGAACAACACGATTGAATTTTAATATAACAATTTGGGACTCTTATTCAAGAGTCCCATTTTTTATTTCAATACCATTCCTTCGGGAAATGATTCTTTTCGCATAATCCCCCACATCTTGTCAATATAAGCAAGCGTGTAATAGTTTTCAATATAATGATAATAAAACGCGCCCTTTAATGTCATTTCATAAATTCCGTTATCCTCGGTTATAAGTCCGAGCTTTTTTGCAAGATCTATCTCTTCTCCGTAATATTCTTCAAGCGGCACTCCGAAAAACTTCTCAAAATCGCGTCTGTCTACCTTTGTTGAATACGCCGTCCAGAAAAGCCAGTAAACCATTCTCTGCCGCAAGGTAAAGCGTAACGTCAGAGAAGTCGGCAGCTTTCCGTTTTCAATTCGCTTTATGTATTCTTCGACATTAAAGGTATTTATCTTGAACTGCTTTTTCAAAAGCGTTGCGGCGGAACAACCGAAACCTAAAAAGGTTTCTCTTGTCATTGAAGAATATTTCGCCGTAGTCGAATTTGAAAATGTCCAGATACTGTCGCGGCGGTATCCCTGTTTTTGGCAATAAAGCGTTATCCTGTCCAAAAGCTCGCGCTTGCTTTTGTTGTCCATTGCTTTTATAGGGCTTTTCGTAAATGTGAAATCTATAAACGGATAAATGGCTATGTGGTTTGCTCCGCTCGAAAATGCAAGCTCGATATCGCTTTTAAGATCCTCGAACGTCTGATTCGGAAGTGCAAAGATGAAATCCATTGACACCGTTTCAAAATCAAAACTTTTAAGGACATCCGATATTTTTTCGCGGTCAAATCTCTTTCTTCCGAGAACGGACAAGAATTTATCCCCGAACGACTGTATGCCTATGCTTATTTTTGTAACGCCCGCGGCTTTGAGCGTTCCGAGAATTTCGGTGGTAACATTATCGGGGTGGAGCTCCGCGCCTATGCCGTCGGTTATGACAAAAAATTCGCGGATAACGGAAATTATCTCCCCTATTCGATCTGCGACAAGGGCAGGCGTTCCTCCTCCGAAATAAAGGCTCGTAACTTTTTTCTTCATGCCCTTTTTACCTACAAGACGTACTTCTTTTATGAGCGCGTCTATGTATCGGTCTGCCTTTTCTCTGTCGTATAATTCCTTACAGTATGGGCAGAACGAGCATATCTGCGTACAGAACGGGATATGAACATAAAGTCCGAGGCTCTCGCATGAGCCATATTTCAGAGTTTCATCATATTCGTTTTTAAATTCAAACGGTTTAAGAGAACGTGTCAGATAACTTCTTACAAGAGATATGACATTCATTTTTTCACCTCAGATATATTTCAGATAGGTCGTAAGCATTTCGGCGATTATTTTTATATTCCCGCTGAACAAAAGCGTATACTCGGCTACGAAAAAATATCCGCACTTTTCGCAAAGTCCTTTTTCGTGTATGCATCTTCCGCAAACGCTCAGCTTTCCGTTTTCCATTACCACGCACTGTTTGCAGGGCGTAGGAAAGCTGTTGTTTATAAGGTATGGAAAAGCGCTTTTAAGATTGAAAACGGGAGCGCCCTTTTTCATCATTTCCTGAATGTCTTTACAGCATTTCTCCTTTTCCCTTTTCGTAAGCGCAAGCTCTTTTGTGTCGGGATATGGAGTATGAAAATTAAAAGACACGGCGCGGACATTCTTCATTTTCGTTGCGAGAGCGCAGACGCTTTTTACCGCAGATTTATTTATCTTGTTTATCGCCATATAAAAGCAGATGTTGTTAGAGGTCGAGTTGTTTACGTTTTGGATAATTTTATCATATGTGTTGCCTCTTATGGCATTGTGGCGAGGTTTGTCGCCGTCGAGGCTGAGAAGTATCAGATCAGCCTCGGGAATATCAATGGGAAACGTTCCGTTTGTAACGGTGTTGACAATAAGAAAGCCCATCTGCTTTGCTACAATCACAAGATCGCGGAGCGTCTTTCCCTCGCTTTGCCACATAAATGTTTCTCCTCCACAGAAGAACAATATCCTGACGCCCATTATGTAGAGCTGTTTCATCTCGTTTATTATCTGCCTGTAAGGGTGGACGACGGCGGTCAGATTGTTTACGGAACAATGCTTGCAATGAAGATTGCATTTATCCGTAAGTATCACTGTTCCGAGTATCGGCGTTTTCTGTATTCCCAGAACGGTCTTTACGCCGTATTTTGCAAGATATGCAAAGCTCGAAAGTTTCAATAATATCACCCCAAAAAATAAAAACTGTACTCCTCTGAATAGTACAGTTTTATTATATCATACATTATTTACATTGTCAAGTGTTTTTTTGAATTTTAGGGAGCTTGACGCAAAAGCGCGTTATTTCGTTTTCGCTTGTTGCGGATATTTTTCCTCCGTGAAGTTCGGTTATCTGCTTTGCTATAGCAAGTCCCAGCCCTGCGCCGCCGCTGTTTGTAGCGCGGGAAGTGTCAAGTCTGAAAAACTGCTCGAATATTCTTTCAAGCTTATCCGAAGGGATAGTAGCGCCCGAGTTTGAGAAAAATATGTACACAAAATTATCATCCGTAATAAGACGTATTTCTATCTGAGTTTCCTCATAGCTGTAATTTACGGCGTTTCTAAGAAGATTGTCAAACACTCTCGAGAGTTTGTCGGGGTCGCATCTGAGCATAACCTTTTCTTCGGCATACATCTTTGCGGAAAGTTGTTTTCTGTCAAATACTGGTCCGAACTCATATATGAGCTGTTCGAGCATAAGCGTTAAATTTATCGTGGAATATTCGAGAGTGAGCTTTGAAAGATTAAAGCGTGTAATTTCAAAAAATTCGTTTACAAGCTCCTCGAGGCGGTTTGCTTTTGAAAGAGCAATGTCCGTGTATTTTTCGCGCGTTTCCTCTGATATATCCTTTTCGTCTTTAAGCAGCGACAGATAGCCTATAACGCTCGTCAGCGGTGTTTTTAAGTCATGCGCAAGATATACGACAAGATCGCTTTTTCTCTGCTCCGCCTCTTTTGCAAGAGCGGAGTTTTTAAGCGACTGCTCGCGCGCGGAGTTTAGCTCGTCCTGAATGCCTTTAAGCTCGTCGGAGAGGTGTATGGGCTTTGCGTCGGGATCTGCAAGCTTTTCAGCCTCAAAGGTTATCTCGTCAAGATATCTTAGCGCTTTTCTCAGGACAATGTAAAAAATGACAATACAGCCCGCAAGGACTGTCACGGGCAATATCCAGACTATATTATTCTCTATTAATCTAAGCGGATGGTACAAAAACTCGTTTCCGTACCAAGTAAAACTTTTACATATCAAAATGCCCACTTGAAGCACAACAGCCACTGCCACCACCCAACCCAGCATAAGCAGGGCGCTCGTAGTCATAAGCTTTCTTGTTACGGCGCTGTATTTTATTTTATTTTTATTCAATTGTATAGCCAACTCCCCAGACAGTTTTTATAAATTTAGGCTCTCGCGGCGACTCTTTCAGCTTTTCTCTAAGGCGCGCGATGTGAGCCATAACGGTGTTATTTGCATTTATAAATTTTTCGCCCCAGACGTTTTCAAAAAGCTCCTCGGACGATACGACCGTACCCCTGTTAAGGCAAAGATAAAGCAACAAAGAAAACTCTAAAGGCGTAAGAGAAACGGGTTCACCGAAAAGCGTGCATTTATGGGAAGATTTACTTATGACAAGACCGCGGATATCTATTTCATCTGTGGGCTGTTCGGGTTCGGCGGAATTATACCGCATATAGCGGCGAAGTTGCGTTCTGACACGCGCTGTAACTTCCAGCGGATTGAAGGGCTTTGTTATGTAATCGTCAGCGCCTATCGTAAGACCCATTATTTTATCGCTGTCCTCGACCTTTGCAGTCAGCATAATGATAGGGAAAAAATACTTTTCGCGTATAAGTTTCACCAGAGTAAAGCCGTCCGTATCAGGCAGCATAACATCAAGAAGAGCAAGATCTATCTTTTCATTTTGTACACATTCGAGCGCGTCCTTTCCGTTATAGAACTTCATTATCTCGCAGCCCTCGTTTTTAAGATAAAGCTCTATAAGGTCCGCTATTTCCTTTTCATCGTCAACGACAAGTATCCGAGGAGTTGTTTTCTTATCTGTCATAAATATTCCCCAAATCATTATTTATTCAAGGTGGTACGGGTTCGACTCCCGTCACCTAAATTATAACTCAATTTTATTATTTAGTCAAGACAATGAAAAAAATTGTAATAAATTCGTAAGAAATGAAACAGGCTGTCGATAAAGATGATTTTATTCAACAGCCTGTTTTCTCACATCATCTTATCAATAGCCGAAGAATATTCGGACTTATTTGCCGCTCCGACAATTCTACCCGACTCCTCGCCGTCTTTGAAAAAAACTATAGTAGGAACAGCGCCGACAACGTATTTTCTCGCAAGCTTTGCATCAAGGTTTACGTTTATCTTTGCGAGCTTTATTTTATCGCCGTAGTCTTCTTCAAGCTCGGCAAGCACGGGAGAAACTCTCCTGCAAGGCGCGCAGGTCTCCGAATAAAAATCCGCTAAAACTATTCCGTTTGTTCTTAAAACTTCTTTATCAAAATTTTCATTATCTACACTTACAGCCATATTATCACCATATTTTTATTATTGAGAAAATTCTTTTCTCTTTTTATATATTTTCCCCTAACACTATTTTTAATCTTGAGTATATTTTCCGTTAAAAAAAGGCTTTTGAAAAGAAAACGGCGTTATACGGAAAGATACGTACAACGCCAATGCCAAATAATTTTAATTAAAAGATTGGACTGTGTAAAAAATTTAAACTCATGCTTTTGAAAGCACGAAAGGAGCTATTTAAACTTTTGGATAAGATTTACAAGTATGCCGACAACTGCCGAAAGTCCGATACTTAAAATCAGCGGAAACCAGATATTCGCAAGCGGAAGTCCGTTTGCCGCGTCATTAAGGTTCATTCCGTAAAAACTGAAAACAATGGTAGGAACGGCTATTATAATGGTAAGTATTGTCATTCGTTTCATGACAATATTCAGGTTGTTTGAAATTATGCTCGCGAATGTGTCCATTGTTCCGCTCAGAATGTTTGAATAGATGTTTGTCATCTCGATAGCCTGTTTTACTTCAATTATTACATCGTCAAGCAGGTCGGAATCTTCCTCGTAGAGCTTTATGTAACGTCCGCGCATAAGCTTTTCAAGGATAGCCTCGTTTGATTTTAATGACGTAGAAAAATAGACGAGCGATTTTTCAAGACCGAGGAGCTGTATAAGCCCCTTGTTTTTCATCGCAAGGTACATTTTCCCTTCGACATAATTTGATATCTTGTCTATCTGTTTAAGATACTGTAGATAGCGCGTAGCTATCCGCAGAAGTATAGTAAAGACAAAGTTTGTTTTATAGTTTGTGCGTATGCCTTTTAAAACACCTTTTGAAATTTCGTCTACTACGGCGTTTTCGCGCGCGCTGACGGTAATAACGCTTTCGTCTGTTATTATTATTGACATAGGGGTAGTTGAATACAAAAGGGTCTTGTCGGGATCGTTGTCCTGCTCGGCGATAGGATAGTCAACGACAATAAGCGTAACGCCGTCGTCACTTTCAATACGCGAAGGCTCTTCTTCATCGAGCGCGGCACGGATATAATCGCGGTCAATTTTCAGGTCTTCTTCAAGGCGCGAGATCTCGGTTTCAGTAGGACTTATGACAGACACCCAACAGCCCTGCTCGTATTCTTCTATATGGCAGACTTTTCCCTCTATGCTCCTGTAAAATTCTATCACCGCGATCACTTCCTTTTCGACCCGATATAACACAAAATATCATTTTCTTTTGCACTTGTATTATTGTAACACATTTTTCTGAAAATTACAAGTCTTTTTATATACAATATTTCAAAAGTATATGTATTTTTGCATTTCAATTAAACAATAAAACTCGTCATAAATACGGACTTGCAAGCATAAGATGTACAAAACTAATACGAGGAGGATATTATGGAAAAAGAAGAAATGCAAGGTATTTATACCGAACAGACGCTCTATGACGCGGCAATAGAGCAAAGTGCGGAGCTTGACTGTATCGTTCCGGACTATTGTCCGGAGGTTTTCAGAACACTTTCAGGCTCGCTTTCACCAAGGATACTGTCATACGCTGTGTCGTCGGACGGAAAACTTACCATTGACGGAGAAATAATTGCAAGAGCCGTCTATGCAAATGAAGAAGGCGGACAGATCTGCTGTGTTCTGGGAAGGACAACGTTTTCAAAAACGGTATCCCTTGGCGCATATGCGGAAGACGTGCGCTTTTTTGTGTGTGAGGACTACTGTTCTTGCAGGGCGGTCAGTCCCAGAAGGATAGATGTGCGCGGAGCTGTGTCTATAGGGATAAAGGCTTTTAACTGCTCCGAGATAAAACAACCCGATCTGTCCGACAAACTTGAACTCAAAACCGAAGAAATATCCTGTGCGGGAAAGACATTGTTCTCATCAAAAAAGCTTGTTATACGCGAGGAGATAGATACGGGCACTTCGGGTATTTCTTTTATAATAGACAGCACAGCTGTTCCAAAAGTAAGCGATCTGCGTATAGTAGCCGACAAAGCGGTACTTAAAGGAACTATTTGCGTTGACGCGCTGTACGGGGTCGCTATTCCCGAAAGCAGCTCTTCTGTGACCGCGGAAAAAATGACGGCGGAAATTCCCGTATCAGCGATACTTGACGTTTCGGGGATAAGCGACGAATATTCCGCTATACCATCAATAAACGTTCTCGGCTGTGAGCTTATACCGCGCCCTGACAGCGGAGTTATGTCGTGTGAGATAAACGCAGAATGCACCATAAGAGCCGCCTGTGAAAGCAAGATTAAAACAGCGTCCGACGCTTATTCCACCAATTTTGAAACAGAGATCTCCACAGCAAAGATAAAACTCGGAACTGTCCCAAAACCGCTTTCGCAGAACTTTCAGCTTAAACTTACGGCAAAGCATGACGAAGAAATAGCTGCTGTGTGGGACTGTCGTGCGGAAATTAAAAATGCCGCCGCAAGAAACGTAAACGGCGAGCTTATACTTTCGGGACTTCTGCGGTGTAAGGCTTATGGAAAAAGCAGCAGCGGCGCGGTATTCTGCATTGAAAAACAAGAACCGTTTGAAAGGTCTGTATTGTCGGGAACGACCGACAACAGTTCAGTTTATTTCTGCACAAACGTTTCTAATACGAACTTTGCGATAATGCCAGACAACACTCTTGAAATAACAGCAACGTGCGATGTTTCGGGAGATGTCCGCGAGATAATGTATGTAGATACGCTGAATTCCGTAAAGATACTCGAAGATAAACCCAAGCAGAAAGACAACGAATTTGCGCTGAAGATATGTTATGCAGACGAGCCGAAGGACTGCTGGGAAATTGCAAAGGAATACAACACGACCGTTTCGGCTTTGCTCGCTGAAAATACTCCGAACGAAGAAAACAAGCTCGAAGGAATGATAGTTGTTCCGACCGTTTGAGAAAGAAAGGAAAGTTTCTATGAACACATCAATTTATGCCGATATTGCACGCCGCACAGGCGGAAACATCTATCTCGGAGTTGTCGGGCCTGTTCGTTCGGGAAAATCTACATTTATAAGCAGATTTATGAACAAGCTCGTCATTCCGAACATAGCGGACGAATATGCCAGGAGCCGCGCCGCAGACGAACTTCCGCAAAGCTCTGCGGGTAAAACTATCATGACGACCGAACCGAAGTTCGTTCCCGAAGATGCCGCATCAGTTTCGATAGGCGATGTAAAAATGAACGTAAGGCTGATAGACTGCGTGGGATATATCGTACCGTCAGCGGTAGGATATATTGAAAATAATGCTCCGAGAATGGTCATGACCTCGTGGTTTGACGAAGAGATACCGTTTAATATGGCGGCAGAAATAGGCACGAGAAAGGTAATAAACGACCACTCGACGATAGGCGTTGTCATAACGACCGACGGCACTATAGCGGATATTCCCCGAAAAGAATATGCGGAGGCCGAAGAAAAAATAATAAATGAGCTTTGTGAAATAAACAAGCCCTTTGTTATAATACTGAACTCCCGTGAGCCAGACAAACCCGAAACAAAAAAGCTTGCTGAGGAAATGTCCGAAAAATACGGCGAGAGGGTAATTGTGCTTAACTGTCTGGAAATGGACGAGGATAATATTTCGGAGATACTGGGAGAGGTATTGCTGAAATTCCCCGTAAAGGAAATAAAGATAAAGCTCCCGAAATGGGTCATGTCGCTCGATAAAGATCACAAGCTGAAAAAAGGCGTTATAGAGGCAATAAAGAGCGCCTGCTCGGAAGTTGCCGATGTAAGCATGATAAAGAACGCGGGCACAAAGATCGGAGAATGTGAATATGTAAAGCGCGCGGAAACATGTGAGCTTGATCTTGGAACGGGGTCGGGAATAATTGATATTGCGCTGAAAGACGAATTGTTCTATCAGATACTCGGCGAGGAAACGGGGCTTGAAATAAACAGCGAGAGCGACCTTATGCCGTGTATGCTTATGCTTGCGGAAATAAAGAAAAAGTATGAGCGCGTAAAGGACGCGATCGAAGAGGTCGAAGCGACTGGATACGGGATAGTACTTCCGCAGATGGAAGAAATGCGGCTCGAAGAACCCGAAATTATAAAACAAGGCGGAAAATACGGAGTAAGGCTGAAGGCATCGGCACCGTCGATACATATGATGAGCGCGGACATAACGACGGAGATAAATCCCATAGTCGGCAGCGAAAAGCAATCCGAAGAGCTTATAAGCTATTTACTAACGGACTTTGAGGAAAATCCCACGAAAATCTGGGAAAGCAACATTTTCGGAAAATCGTTGCATGACCTTGTAAATGAGGGGCTGCATAACAAGCTCAACCGAATGCCCCGCGACGCAAGAATGAAACTGAGAGAAACAATAGGAAGAATAATAAACGACGGCTGCGGCGGGCTTATTTGCATAATACTATAAGTAGCAAGGGGAAAAACCTTTTGAAAAAGGTTTTTCCCCTTGACCCCATCTAGAGGCTAGACATTAAGAGGCTAGATGCCGGAATAAGTTTTGAGCGGCAAAATACATTGGAAACTCATTTGCCATAGAGAGTGAAAATAAATACCTTAAACCTTTGCCTCCGACAATTTTTGCTTTCGCTTTACTTTTCCCCATATCACGCAATAGCAGATAAGATGTACCATAAAGGTTATTGCCCATGAAACAGGATAGCTTATGTAGATCGAAAGGGTGTTGTGATAATCGGGGATCTGGAAAATTGTCGCAAGCCAGAGTATTCTAAGTCCGCAGGCTCCTATCAGTGAAACTATCATAGGCACTGTCGAATAGCCGAGTCCTCTCATCATTCCTACCATAACATCCATCATTCCGCAGAAGAAATATGTTGTGCAAATCACCTGCATACGGGTAATTCCCGCCTCTATTACTTCGGAACTTCCCGAATATATCGACAAAAGCTGATGTCCGAAAAGATATGCCGCCCAGCCGAGAATAAGCCCTGTCGCCATAACACAGCCCAATGCACAGAACAATATTCTTGGAATTCTGTCATAGCGTTTTGCACCAACGTGCTGTCCGGTAAAGGATATTGCCGCCTGATAAAAGGTGTTCATCGCCATATAAATAAAGCCTTCGATAGACTGCGCGGCGGAATTTCCGTCTACAACTATATCGCCGAAAATATTAACGGACGACTGGATAAGAACATTTGACAGCGAAAAAATGCAGCCCTGTAACCCAGCCGGAAGTCCGACCTTTATTATACCTATCAGCACGCGCTTTATTATGCGGAGATTTTTAAGATCAAGGTGTATCTCCCCTTTTTCTTTTATAAGGCATAATACCGTAAGTCCTGCCGAACCGCACTGTGAAATGACTGTCGCAAGTGCAACGCCCGAAACATCCATTTTAAACAGAATAACAAAAATAAGGTTTAGGATAACATTAAGTACGCCCGCAGCCGTCAAAAAGTAAAGCGGGCGTTTTGTGTCGCCGACAGCTCTCAATATAGCTGAGCCAAAATTGTAGATCATAAGAGCGGGCGTTCCGAGGAAATAGATCCTGAGGTACTGAGAAGCCAGCGGGAGCTGGCTTTCCGCTGCGTTCATAAGCTCAAGTATCTGTGGTGCGAAAACAAATCCGACCACCGCTAGTATAGCTCCGCAAATAGCAGAAAGGAGCATTGAAGTATGTACCGCCTCTTCCATGTCGCGTTTTGAATTTGCTCCGTGAGCGCGCGCGGCTATAACGTTTACACCTACCGCAAGTCCTACAAAAAGGTTTGTCAGAAGATTTATAAGCGAACTCGTAGAGCCGACGGCACCCATAGAATTGTCGCCCGCAAATCTTCCGAGAACTATGACGTCGGCGGCATTGAATAAAAGCTGCAACACTCCCGACGCCATAAGCGGCAGCGAGAACATCAGCATTTTCTTTAATACCGAGCCGCTGCACATATCTATTTCATAACTTTTTGCCATTTTCTCCCTCAACACAAAAAACTAAAACAAACTATAATCAGACTGCAATAGCCCTCTCTTATCGGGTTTCTCGGCAGTCTGATATTTTACTATTATTAAGATCTTTGCCTTAAGCGGAATATGCCGCTTTTCTCCGGTTTACTCGAAACTGTCCTCTTCATTTCTGGCATTGAAAAGCTCTATAAGCTTTTTCATTTCGTCCTCTGTAAGAGAAACTCCCTTGCTCATACGAGAATGGTCGGGACTCCAGTCGCGGATATCGAACTTTGCGGGATTTCCGTTCCAGCTCACAAGATTAAGCTCTCTTGTCCAGCCCTTAGCGTTTTCGGATATTACTCCAAGCTCCTTTGTAATTTCATAAGTAATTTCTGCCATTATACCTTTTCCTTTCTTTCACTTTTATTTGATGTATTTTTATCCTTTCGGACTTTTTTAATTTTTGTGAGATCCGCGGGTACAATACTGTCATAGACCGCATGATATTTAGAAGACACTTTTTTATTCAAATGTAGTTTCCCAAAATACCAGCATTTAAAGTCTATCTTCCCCATTATCTCGCTGAGATAGGAATTTATGCGGTTTTTCTCGCCGCTGCCCGTGAGGAAATCCTGCATTTCCGAGGGCGGCTCGTATGTTACAACGAAATCAACTTTATTATCGGCACTTTCAAGATTTTCGACGCCCTCTTCAAATTCGCTGTCGTCGGGCATTTCTCTTCTCCACCAGTTTACTCCCTCATCAACATCGGAAATATCATCGGTCTGTCCGCCGCCGAAAGCAAAGACCTTCTTCCCTGCTATCTCATAGACCTGACCGCGCATAAGCTGTCGTAGATTACCGCAGATGTGCCGCGTCTTTCCTCCGCACCACTCGCTAGTTTCATATTCTTCGAGAAGATCGTAGTTTTCGTGCGTGCCCTCTACAAACAAAACATTATACTTCAGCTTTCCTATTTTTTTCAGAAGTTTGTTTTCCTTTTTGCTCCCGTTCCAGATAAAACCGAAGTCACCGCAGATTATAAGCGCGTCGTTTGATTTTAGCTTTCTTAGCTTTGGATCTTTAAAACGCGAATAATCGCCGTGGATATCTCCCGTTATATATATCATTTATACCTCCGTAGTTCTCAAATTATTACAAAATTATTACAAATTCGAGAAAACTATTTACAAGTGGCGTTTTATTCTGTATAATATAAGTGAAACGTTTGTTTGTAGCTTTTAAAAAAAGTCTTTATATATATAATATACCAAAAAAGGTGGTTTGTCTATATGTTAAAAACAAAAAAGTTCACAATTATTTTTACTTTTTTTGTGTTAATTTCATTATTTGGTACAACTTTTGCGCCTATGAACGCTTTTGCCGAATCTGAAACACAGTCATCAGCAGAGGCTGAGCCTGTTCCAAAGCCGTCTGTATCGGATGAGATAAACGGCGATCTTCCGCAGTATAATCTCTATGACACTGACAAGCTCTACAGCGAGGGCGTGTTTATGGTAAATTTAAACACTGACATTGTCGTATGCTCGAAAAATCCTGATGAAAAAATGACTCCCGCCTCGCTCACGAAAATTATGACGGCACTGGTGTGCTTTGAAAACGTTACGGATTTTTCAAAGGTAGTAGAATGTCCTTATGTTTGTTTCGACGAGTTCTGGGAAGATAACCCGAACTACCGCGGAGCGTCTACAGCGGGCTTTGACACAAAGCAGGAAAATCTGACATATAAGGACTGTCTTTACGGGCTTATGCTCCCGTCCGGCTGTGAGGCTGCAAACATAATAGCCTATAATGTTGCGGGAGATATACCCACATTTATTTCAATGATGAACGAAACAGCAAAAAAGCTTGGCTGTACAAACACCCATTTTTCAAATACTCATGGTCTTTATGACAAAGATAACTATACATCAGCAAGAGATCTTTATTTGATAACGCGCTATGCTCTAGACACATATCCGGGTTTTAAGGAAATATGCGAGTCAACTTCATATGATATGCCTGCAAACAAAACCAACCCCAAGGGCTATACTGTTACCCCCACAAACAAGATGATGAAAACCAGCTCTCCCTATTATTATGAGGGAGTCAAAGGAGTAAAAACAGGTAGCATAAACGAATATTATGAGCTGAACGAATCTACTTCTAAATGGGAAAAAGTGGATACAAGAGGAGTTAGGACTCTTGTTACTACATGCACAAAAGGTGACTATGCGTATCTTCTCGTAACTCTCGGTGCGCCGTTTTATGACGAAAACGGGAAGACACCTAAAGATGAATACACTTATCTCGACCACAAAGCTCTTTATGACTGGGCTTATTCCGAATTTGAATACGCGAGTGTAATCGGGAAAAACGAATATATCATGTCGGCAAAGGTCGATATGGGCGCGGAAACAGATGAAGTTGGGCTTGTAACTGACGGCGAGTTTTATACTCTTCTGCCGAAAATGGAAGGCGCAGAATCTATCGTTCAGATGATAAAGCCGGAAGTAGATGAAATGACCGCGCCGGTTGAACAAGGAGTTTTTGCGGGAAATCTTAAAATGGTCATAGGAAATAATGTCGTGGCTGAAATACCGCTTGTCACTGCTCGTTATGTAGCAATAGATCAAGGAGAATACTACCGAAGAAAGGTAGAGGAAATAGTATCTTCACCGATATTCATAGCGGTTTGTGCGGCAATTGTACTGATCGTGATACTTGTTATCATTCTGAATATCATAGCCAAAAACAGAAAAAAGAAAAACTTCCGTTCTAAAAGAAAGATAGCCGTTTCATCCTCAAAGGCAGGAAAACCGACTGTACCAAAGTCAAAGAAATAATGAATATAAATTTTATTGCTGTCGGAAAGGTAAAGGAAAGCTATTTCCGAGAGGCTTGCGAGGAATACAGAAAGCGGCTGTCAGCGTTTGCGGCAGTAAAGGTAATTGAAGTTGAACCGGCGTTTTTGCCGCAAGACCCGAACAGAACTCAGATAAGCCAAGCTCTCTCGAAAGAATCTGAAAAGCTGAGAGCCTATGCAAAGGGTTTTAAGATCGCGATGTGCGTTGAGGGAAAAACAATGTCGAGCGAGGAGCTTTCGGAAAAGATAAGGGATATTTCCGAGATAAGCTTTATAATAGGGAGCTCGTATGGAATTGACGAAAATTTCAAGCGCGAATGCGACATGAGGCTGTCAATGTCGCCGATGACGTTTCCGCACACGCTTGCAAGGGTAATGGTTTTTGAGCAGGTCTACAGGGCGATAAGCATAAACGCGAACTTGAAATATCACAAATAATGTGGGAAATGATGACAATCAAAAATGGCGGAGAATTAAACTTCTCCGCCATTTTTGATTTAATTAAGATTAGTGGATTTGTTTTCACGCTAAAAACTAATTCCAGCCTCTAGATGGTTTTACCCCTTGTTTTATGTTCCTTAAAAATTAAACGGCGTAAACTTCTTTACAACCTTTGACCTCAGAAGAATTTCCCCTACGACAATTCCTATTATTAAACCGAAAATGCCCTGAACAAGATTGCTGGGAATGCTCTCAACCGCGGCAACAAAGCCGTTTCCGAGAAATACCGCCGCATAAAGATAATATCCACCGACCATTATTATTTCCGCAACAATTCCGCTCGTTAAAAATCCAACTGTATGGAGCTTATCGCTCTTTTTTACAAAAGCACGGTAGATAAGAACCGCCGCGACTGCCATTAAACCCTTTATTAAAAACGTTCCGGGGATATACTGCGAAAAGCCCAAAAACAGATCCGCAAGCGCCGAGCCTATTCCCGCCGCGGCAAATCCGTATATGGGACCAAGTATCCACGCCGTCAGAAGTACAAACCCGTCGCCGATATTTACAAATCCGCCAAGCGGCGATGGTACGCTTATCACCATTGTCGCAACGCACGTAAGCGCAGCCAGCATAGCCGAAATGCAAATCTTTACAAGTGTTTCTTTCTTTTTAGTGTATTCGCTCATAATCTTCCGTCTCCTTTTCCTCAAAACGCATTCTGCGCCTTGTTGTGCCGTATTCTGTTTTTCTACGGTTTGTGAAGTTATTTTAACATACTTCTCAATTTTTGTCAATGTAAAATATACACAAATATATTCAACAAATCACCTATTTAATTAGTAGGCGTATAGTTAAAATGTTGACCCTGAAATGTATTTAATTCAGCCATTTTCTTATCAATTCCGCCGAGGACAGCAATTTTATCCCTGCTCCAGTCGGGAGCAACAAGAAGTCTTTTGTCGCCATCGCCCGTAAGCCGCTCGATGACTGTTTCTTTCGGCAGAACCTCAAGTTGCTTTACAACTACGTCTATATAATCTTCAAAACTTATCGGCACATATTCCCCGCTGTTATACATTTCTTCGAGCTTAGTGTTTTTCATGACATGGCAGGAATGTATCTTTATCCCGTCAATGCCGAGCTTTCCGAGAGTTTTCGCGGTTTCGACCATCATCTGTTCGTCCTCGCCGGGAAGTCCGTTTATTATATGCACGCAAACGCGGATATTGCGCTGTTTCAACAATTTAAACCCGCGCAGAAAATCCTCGTAAAGATGTCCTCTCTGGATAAGTCTTGCGGTGCTGTCATGTACGGTCTGAAGTCCGAGTTCAACTGTGAGCGGCAGCTTACAACGGGAAAGCAGCTCCACTTTTTCTTCGTCAATGCAATCGGCACGAGTTGCAATTGAAACGGAAAATGCACCGAGAGTTTCGGCGGTTTCTATCATGCTATTAAGCTTTTGCAAATCGCAGAATGTATTTGTGCGTATGCCGAAATAAGCGCAAATTTTAGCGTTAGGGTCTTTAAGGGAAATACGCTGTTTTTCTGCTTTGAACTGCTCTTCTATTGTGAGCTTGCTTTTCGGTATCTGCGAGCAATAAATGCACTTCGGCTCATTCGGGCAGGACAGCCCCGCGTCAATGGTCGCCTTGTATATCCTCCCGCCGAAAGCGTCATTGTTATAATCAAAAAGCGAATAATATCTCTTGGTCATCTTTACGGTATAACGGGGAAGAAATTAAGCGTTATAACTCCCGCGAGAAGTGCCACCATAATAATTGACGCCACAATATCCCTCGGCGCTATTTTCAGCTGGCGCATACGCGTTCTTCCCTCTCCCCCTCTGTAACAGCGGCACTCCATGGCAGTAGCGAGCTCGTTTGCGCGCTTGAATGCCGAAACGAAAAGCGGTATAAGAATGGGAATAAGCGTCTTGGCTTTCTGGGCTATATTTCCCGAATCAAGCTCCGCGCCTCTCGCCTTCTGCGCGGACATTATCTTATCCGTTTCTTCTACGAGCGTAGGTATAAATCTAAGCGCAATAGTCATCATCATTGAAAGCTCGTGGACGGGAAAATGCAATTTCTTCAGCGGCGACAGAAGTCTTTCTATTGCGTCCGTGAGCATTATCGGAGAAGTCGTATAAGTAAGCAGCGACATTCCGACAATGAGCGCTATTATTCTCAAAAGCATAAACGCCGACATTCTCAGTCCCTCGGGATATATTGAAATTATCCACCACTGAAAAAGCGGAGTTTCTCCTTTTATAAAAAGCATATTCAGTATCGCCGTGAATATCATCAGCGGCAATATGGGCTTTATGCTCTTTATTATCATAATGAGCTTTATTCCCGAAATTATATAGCAGATTGCCATAAAAAACAGCCCTATGAATATCCCCGTAAAGCTCTGCGACACGAAAAGCATAACAAGATATACAATATCCAGCAAGAGCTTTACACGGCTGTCCATTCGGTGTATGACCGAATTTCCGGGGAAATACTGCCCAACAGTAATGTCCTTTATCATCTTTTATCCTTCTAGAGGCTAGAATTATAGAGGCTGGAGGCTAGAATTTAATTCAAACGTTATTTTTCTGTTTGGGGTGCGTTTGACTTAGACTCTTACCTCTTACCTCTTACTTCTAAAAGCGAAATTATCCGCTCTTTTGCCCTCTCAACCGTATAAATATCGTTTCCTATATCAACGCCCAAATCTTTCAGCTTATGGGAAAATCTCGTTATCTGCGGAACATCAAGCCCTATTTTCGCAAGCTCATCCGTTTTCTCAAATACCTTGTCGGTATAGTCAAAGCAGAAAACTTTTCCCTTGTTCATAACAAGGACCTTTTCGGCGTATTTTACTATGTCCTCCATTGAATGTGAAACAAGCAGCACCGTTTTTCCCGAAGTCCGCTTGTATTCTTTTATCAGGTCAAGTATCTTTTCCCTGCCCTTTGGGTCAAGTCCCGCGGCAGGCTCGTCGAGAATGAGAATTTCGGGATCCATTGCAAGCACTCCCGCGAGCGCGGCGCGGCGCTGTTGTCCGCCCGAAAGGTCAAACGGCGATTTGTCGAGAAGGTGCGTTATGCCCATACTCTGCGCGGCGGACTTTACGCGCTCTTGTATTTCCTCCTCGGAAAGTCCCATATTTGTCGGACCGTAGGCTATATCCTTTGCGACTGTCTCTTCAAAAAGCTGATGCTCGGAATACTGGAAAACAATGCCGACCTTAAATCTTATGTCGCGTATATTTACTTTCTTGTCGCGAATGTCCTTTCCGTCAATAAGCACAATGCCGCTCGTCGGCTTTATAAGCCCGTTTAAGTGCTGTATAAGCGTGGATTTTCCGCTACCGGTATGACCGATAATGCCGATAAATTCCCCGCGCATTATCGAAAGCGTTACATCATCTACGGCTGTTTTTTCAAACGGCGTGCCTACGGAATATTTATAGGTTATATGCTCAAGGCGCGCGGTTTCTTCAGTCTTTTCACCGCGAGAAATATCGGCTTTAGGCTCAACACTTGCCGTCTTTGATTTCAAGGGAAGTTCCGAAACGGCTTTCGCACATTCATCTTCAAAAATTATTTCCTTGGAAATATCCGCTCCGCTTTCTCTCAGCATTTCGCAAAGCTCCGTTACCTGCGGCACGTCAAGACCTATTGCACGAAGTTCTTTTCCCCTTGCAAATATCTTATGCGGCTCACCGTCCATAAGCACCGAGCCTTTGTCCATAACGATTATTCTGTCAGCCTGCGCCGCCTCGTCCATATAGTGGGTTATGAGTATAACGGTTATTCCCTGCTCTTTATTCAGGCGCTTTATGGTTTTCATTACCTCGCGCCTGCCCTTGGGGTCGAGCATTGCCGTGGGTTCGTCCATGACGATACAGCGCGGCTGCATAGCGATTATTCCCGCGATAGCGACGCGCTGTTTCTGACCGCCCGAAAGCTGGTGGGGAGAATGTTCGCGAAAATCGTACATATCGACCTGTTTTAATGCGTCGTCTACGCGGCGTCTTATCTCCGTCGGCTCAATGCCGAGATTTTCGGGAGCAAAGGCTACGTCCTCTTCAACGATTGTCGCGACAAGCTGATTATCGGGATTCTGAAAGACCATGCCGACAGTCTTGCGAATATCGTATATCTTTTCTTCGTCCGAGGCGTCCATTCCGTCAACATAAACCTTTCCGCGAGATGCGGTGAGAATGGCGTTAAAATGCTTTGCGAGAGTGGATTTTCCGCAGCCGTTATGCCCGAGAATTGCCAAAAACTGACCGTCGGGCACGGTAAAGCTCACGTTTTTTAAAGCCTCGGTCTTTTCTGCCACATTATCGTTTTCATCGAGCGTAACGTAATCATAGCACAAATTTTCTACCTTGATAATATCCAAAGAGATCACATTCCTAAATAATTCTTATACATATTAGTATACAAAGTTCTCATTGCCTATAAAAATACATTTTATATTATACTACAAACCAAAGCCCAAAGTCAAGTATTTTTAATTAAAAAATTGTAGACAAAATGAAAGCATTCTGCGGACATGTTTTCGGAAAATGAGCGTAAACTCTACAAACAAAAATCCCTCGGAAACTTTGACGTTTTCGAGGGATATCGGTTTCAAAAGGGTATGCGATATTAGGACCTGAAACAAACTTATTGAAAAGCAGTCATACGATTATCTTCAAATGCTATTCCGCACTTGTTGACCCAGGCAATAAACAGCTCGGCATTATCCATTTCCCATGAGAAAGTTAAAATCTTCCTGCCATGCGAGTAAACCTCAATACGTTCAAGCCACTTTGTACACCTGACTAATGCGATCTCGTCACTTGTCCATTGGTCTCCGTTGTAGAATAATTTTTTACCCATAACAAAAATTGTCGGCTTGTTCTTTTCGCGGATAATGGATATAACAACAAGTATGCCTGTCAACGCTATTAAGCCCCAGAATATAATGTCAACTACAGATAAATTATTATTCGTGTTTCCGGCCAGCTTTCTTATCAAGAATCTTCCTCCGAAAAAGAGGGCAAATAAAACTATCATGCCGAGTACTTTAGCGGTATAACTGCTTTTGCCGATCTCAAAGCTAACGTCGGACATATCTTCTTTAGAAAATTTGAAAGCTGTTTTTTCTGCCAAAAGTTTACTTTGTCTTAAATTATTGTTGTTATTATTCATAAAATACTCCTGTCATAAATGAATAGACTTAGAAAGACTATTACTATTCTTATTCAATTAGTACGGATATTTGCCTTGGAGATACTCATATTTGGTATTGAAAAACTTCTCAAAAATAGCGTCGTGTTTCTGTATAATATCTCCCTCGGGCAATTTGTAACCAAGTTCAACGTGGAAAGTGTAATCTTCTTCAATCGTTAAAAAGCAAGTACGCCATATCTTTTCCTCACCAAACTTTTCTAAATAAGAGTTATAGAGCTTTTTTATTCGTCTATACAAATCGAACTCTTGTATTTGCGGATACGAATTATATCTTTTCCCAAATGATTCTTGTGTGCAAATCGCCCCTGTTTTTTTCTCAATAAGAGCGAACCAATAACTACAATAACCAGTCGAACATTCAGAATATAAGCAAATTTTGCTCCATTCAACGGGCATCATAGAAATCAGAAACTCGCAAAGCTCTCTCTGAGCATTTTCAATTTCATTCATATTAACACCTCCTTCCGTTTTAAAAACATATTACCCATGCTAATATTATACATCACTATGTTGAAAAAGTCAACAGATTTTCCTAAATCAAAGAAATATTTAGAAAATGTTGTAGACAAAGAAAAGAAAAAATGGTAAAATAAAAACGTGAATATACGAGTATAGTTATCGTTGGAAACTATCAGGATAAGAAAACGCTGTTTTCGCCTGCAATTGATAATTAAACTAAAAAACACGAACGGAGAAAATTATGAGGATTTCGGATAAATGGAAAGATTATGAGCTTTTGGACACTTCCGACGGCGAAAGACTGGAGCGATGGGGGAATGTCGTCCTTATACGCCCCGACCCGCAGATAATCTGGAAAGACAGCAGGAAAGCCGACACGTGGCAAACCGCAAACGCCCGTTACATACGCTCGCAGAGCGGCGGCGGGCAATGGGAATTTCGAGGAAAGCTACCCGAAAGCTGGCAGATAAGCTACGGAGATCTGCGCTTTCTTGTAAAGCCGACGGGCTTTAAGCACACGGGGCTGTTTCCCGAGCAGGCGGTGAACTGGGATTTATGCGCCGACCTTATACGAAAAGCGAACCGCCCGATAAACGTTCTAAATCTCTTCGCTTATACGGGCGGGGCTACGCTCGCCTGTGCGAATGCGGGGGCAAGCGTCTGCCACTGTGACGCGGTAAAAGGAATGGTTGACTGGGCGAGAACGAACGCGAAACTCTCAGGGCTGTCCGAAAAGCCGATACGATGGATAGTTGACGACGCGAACAAATTTATAAAACGCGAGATACGCAGAGGCACGCGCTATGACGGAATAATCCTTGACCCGCCGAGCTACGGGCGCGGTACAAACGGCGAGATGTGGAAAATTGAGGACTGCATATACACGCTAATGAGCGACATAACGGAGCTGCTTAGCGATAAGCCGCTTTTCGTTGTTCTTAACAGCTACACAACGGGGCTTTCGCCGTCGGTCATGGACTATCTCATGCAGATGACAGTAGGAAAGCGCTTTAAGATAACGATAAGCAGCGAGGAGATAGGACTTCCCGTAACGCAGACGGGGCTTGCGCTGCCGTGCGGGAATACTTCGATAGCGAGGTTTGGATAAACAATGGGCTTTGTAAATATTCTGGGCGTTGACTATGACATTGAAACGACCACTAAATTAGAACTTGAATACATGTCTTATACAAGCGAAGATATAGAAAAAATCGGAAAACTTGTAAATCTCACACTTCTTGATCTGTCTGAACCGGGACTTTTGGACAATGTGAGGAAAAATGAATATCCGGAATGTTCTTTTAAAGAAAAGCCTTGTGTTTCAATAAGCGACCTTTCTTTCCTTAAAAATCTGACTAAGCTTACGCAATTATATCTCGGTGTAAATTGCATAACCGACATAAGCGCGCTTTCGCAGATGAAACATCTGGAGGTGCTTAATCTTGGTCACAATCGGATAAGCGATATTTCTCCGCTGGCAGATATGAATGAACTTGAAAAATTGTCTTTGGAGGACAATAACATAACGGACATTTCGCCTGTTTCAGGACTTAAAAAGCTGACAGCTTTGACATTGTCGGGCAACAATATCGGCAGTATATCACCGCTAGAGGGGCTTTCCGACTTGGAGTTTCTCGGTATAAACGACGCGGGAATTTCTGATATTTCTTGTGTCGGAAATTTTTCAAACCTCAGATATCTACAGATGAACAACAATAAAATAAGCGACTTTTCGCCGCTTTACAAACTTATAAAACTAAAAGACCTGGGGTTGTCGGGAAATAATTTCAGCGATCTTTCTCGGCTTTCTGAGTTGGAAAATCTTTATTGCCTGAGTTTAATGAATGACAACATTGAAGATCTGACTGCGCTCAAAGGGCTAGACTATCTGCAATATCTGTATTTGCAGAATAATCGTATAAGCGATATTTCTCCGCTCCAAAATCTCAAAAGGCTTTCATACCTGTTTTTATCGGACAATCTGATTAACGACATAACGCCTGTTAAAAGCTTTGCAGAACTTAAGCTCTTACATTTGAAGAACAATCCGTTAGGCGCCGAAAGTATAGCCCTGCTAAATTCAGAGCATAGTTTTTCCGTTTATATGTGAATGTCAAAAATATTACCGGGAATAATGTTTCTATTATTTTCGCGCCCTTCCCAGCACAGAGAAAACACCAAACAATAAAACACCTAAAAAAATCAGAATAACGCCGAACAAAGTGTTATCGGGAATATTCACTATCCCAAAAACGACAAGCGCAACGCAGAGAGCAATTTTCAATATTCCGAGAATAATTCTCAACGGTTTTGGAACACGGCTGTTATACGACAGCTTGAAAAATCCCTCAAAAATTTCATCTCCAAAAAGCTCCAAAATAAACTCTATTATATCGTCAAGCATATCCGTCAACACCTTTGCAGAATTTCAAGCTGATTACAGTATAACATTTTTTGAAACTGATGTCAATAGGGTTTAAGGTGTGGTGGTTTTTTGCGAAGTTTTGGTTCAAACGCACACACCCGCAACCAACTTCTCTCATTTGTAACTTTTGAAAAACCTTAACGAACTTCTCTTTCGCTCAAAGGTTTTTTCACTCTGTAAGCAATTTCACGCTCAAATCATCTTTGTAAGATTGCCGTTTTCAAAACTTCGTTTTGAAAACGGCAATGCGGGGAAAACTCTTGTTTTCCCCGCACCCTTTAGCGCTAACTGGCGTTTGCGGGGGCTTTGCCCCCGTACCCCCACCAAAGGGAAAAAATTTTTTGTAAAAAATTTTTCCCCTCTGGACTCCCTTTTCAAAAAACTTATGTGCGCCGCCCGGTCGGTGGTTTTGATTTTAACGTAGCTCGCCGCTCTGAACAGTTTCTAGCCTCTTGCCTCTAACCTCTAGCCTCTAGATGGGGTTCAAGGGGGAAAACCTTTTTCAAAAGGTTTTCCCCCTTGTTTCTTTCCCCCTTGCGCCCTTTGTGCCTTTCTCCCCTGCCGTAAAAATTTCTCTCAAACCGAATGCAAGCAGAAACCCCGCGAACAGCTTTCTCAGCAATTCGTTTGCAACTATCTGCGCGCCGAATGTTCCTACTGCCGCGCCGACAACTCCCCCGAACAAAAGCTGTTTTACAAGCTCTTTATTAATCAATCCGTTTTTGAGGTGCATAATAAGCGCGGTGAACGCTATGGGCAGGAAAAACAGAACGTTTATTCCCTGCGCCGTGCGCTGGTCTATATCCATAAACAGCGTCAGCCACACGACAAGTACAAATCCCCCGCCAAGTCCCATTGACGCAAGAACGCCCGTTAAAAATCCCGCTAATGCCTGCCCCAGAAAATTCATACCAAAAACATCCTCACGGCGGCAACAGTGACAATGCCGCCAAATATTCTTTTAAGCCAGACGGCTTGTATCTTCTTTAAGAAAAACGCTCCGCAAAGCGCTCCCGCAAGTCCGAACGGAATGTAACCCCATGCCGCCTTGAAGTCAAGATTCCCCGAAAGTCCGTAAAACGCCGCAGTCACAAGGCTCAATATGAATATAACCGCGACAGATGTAGCGTGCGCCTCGTTTGTATCGCAACCCTCTTTTTCAAGCACGGGAACGGCTATTACTCCCCCGCCCGAGCCGAAAAATCCGTTTAAAAATCCGCACAATGTTCCCTCGAAAAACTTTTTCATCATATCACCCCGAATTATTATGCGCAGGCTGTCGATTTATATCAATATTTGTATATGAAAACTGCACAAAAACTTTTTCCAAATTTGACTGAAAAATCGAAAACTGCCGATAAATAAAAATAAAGTTGACTTTAAGTATAAAATATGCTATAATGAAATTTGTATAATTAAAGAAAAAAGAGAGGTTTTGTTTCTATGATCTTAACGGGTGCGGACATAATTGTAGAATGTTTGCTCGACGAGGGCGCGGATACGGTGTTCGGTTATCCGGGCGGCGCAGTCCTGAATATTTACGACAGTATTTATAAATACAGCGACAGAATACGCCACATCATCACTTCTCACGAGCAGGGCGCCTGCCATGCGGCAGACGGCTATTCGAGAGCGACGGGTAAAACGGGCGTTGTTATAGCTACCTCGGGACCGGGTGCAACTAATCTTACAACGGGAATTGCTACGGCTTATATGGATTCTATCCCGCTTGTCGCTATAACGGGAAACGTTTCCTGCGGTCTGCTCGGACTTGACAGCTTTCAGGAAGTTGACACGACGGGCATTACAATGCCTATAACCAAGCACAACTTTATTGTAAAGGACATAAACGAGCTTGCAAAAACCATTCACCTTGCGTTTAAAATTGCGGGCAGCGGCAGAAAAGGTCCTGTTCTTATAGACATTCCAAAGGACATAACCGCCGCGAAAACGGAATATGTTTCGCTAGGAAAATCTGTTCCCGAATCGGCGAAAGATGCGAACGAAGAATATATAGCAAGAGCGGTACAGCTTATAGCCGAGTCCGTCAGACCGTATATCTATGCGGGCGGAGGCGTTGTTTCGGCGGAGGCGGAAAGCGAGCTCGCTAAACTGGCTGAACTTTGCGACGCGCCTGTTTCCTGCTCTCTTATGGGACAAGGCGCGTTTGACCAGCGCAGCAGGCGTTATATCGGTATGCTCGGTATGCACGGTACGGTAAAAGCCGCGGCAGCTCTGAATGAATGTGATTTGTTTATTGGCATAGGAACGCGCTTTTCTGACAGAGTAATAGGCGAGCCTGCCGTTTTCGGAAGAAATGCAAAGATAATCCACATAGACATTGACCCTGCCGAATTTAACAAGAATGTAGAAGTTAACACGGCGATAAAGGGCGACGTAAAGAAAGTTCTCGCGCAGCTCTGCGAAAAGGTTGAGCAGAAGAAAAACGCGTGGACGGCGGAAATTATTGAGCGCGACTGCAACGAGCCTGTTCAGAAAGGAACGAGCGAATTTCCCGTAACACCAGAGTCGGTAATAAGAAAGCTCGACGAGCTTACAAACGGCGAAGCGGTCATAGCTACCGAAGTCGGACAAAACCAGATGTGGGCGGCGCAATACTACACGTTTACAAAACCGAGGAGCTTTATTTCTTCTGGTGGTCTTGGAACAATGGGTTATGGACTTGGCGCGGCTATCGGTGCAAAGGTCGGTTGTCCTGAAAAGACGGTAGTTAATATTGCGGGCGACGGAAGTTTTGCGATGAACTTAAACGAGCTTATCACGGCTTATGCTCACAAGATACCGATAATTGAAATTGTTATAAACAACAATGTTCTGGGAATGGTTCGTCAATGGCAAAGGCTTTTCTATGAAAAGCACTTCTCGCAGACGACACTTGATAATCGTCATATCGACTATGTAAAGCTCGGAGAGGCGTTCGGGATAAAGGCGTTTGTAATCGCAAAGAACGAGGATATAGAGCCGATATTAAAGCAGGCGCTCGAAATTTCAAAGACCGAGCCTGTAATGATAGAAGTAAAGATCGACAAGGACATAAACGTTCTGCCGATGATACCTGCGGGAAAGCCCGTTATAGATCCCATAACAGAGATAGATTTGGAGGCGTAATATGGAACAGGAATATGTGCTTTCGGTCAAGGTCAATAACAATAACGGCGTTTTGCTGAGAGTTGCGGGATTGTTCAGCCGCAGATGCTTTAACATAAAGAGCCTTAATGCTGCGGAAACGGAAGAGCCCGATATATCGAGACTTACGATCGTTGTCGAAGGTGATTTCAAAGTTATAACTCAAATTAAAAATCAGCTTATGAAACTCTACGATGTACACGAAGTGAAGATACTGAACGACGCAGTAACGCGCGAACATATACTTATACGCGCGGGAAAAAGTGAAGAGGACAGGCACAAAATAATTGAAATAGCGAATCTTTACCGCGCCAAGCCCGTTGATGTTGGAAAGGACAGCATCATGCTGGAGCTTACGGGTGAGCCTGTAAAGCTCGACAGCTTTATTGACCTGCTGAAACCGTTTGGGATAATAAAAATGGTTAGGTCGGGAATTACGGCGCTGGAGCGCGATTAAAGGAACAAAGTACGCAAGGGGGAAAACCTTTTGAAAAAGGTTTTCCCCCTTGAACCCCCTTACCAAAACTTTTATATGCCGCCGCTTGCGCGGCGGACAAAAGCCGACGTTTTGTCAATTACTGAATACTGTACACAACGTTTTGCCCGAAGGACATAATGCGTACACCGTCAACTGCCAACAGGGCGGGTCGCATGGCGCGCAGCGCCCTGCGATTGCCCCCTTCCCCCATCAAGGAAGGGGGCAGGTGGTTGGAGCGAGTAAACGTTATTTAGAATAATACCGTTTTAAAGGTAATATATCAGAGGCTAGAGTTTGAAAGAAAAAGTTAGTTTCCTTTCAAAACAAATTCTAGCCTCTAGTTTCTTTTTTTGATAATCAGATAACTTAATCTTCAAAAATACTACTGAAATCTTACCTCTTACATCTTACTTCTAACATCTAAAAAATCGGCTGTAATGTTACAGCCGATTTTTATACAATTATAACAAATAATTATTTGAAAGATAGGTTAATGTTCTCTTTCATTTTTTCGAGGACGGTTACAAGCGATTCAAGCTCGGTTTCCGATATATCCTTTAGTATTGCCTTGTCAGCTTTCTCAAGCGCGCTTAGTACTTTTTTGTACATCTTTTTGCCTTTATCGGTTATATAAACGTGGGTCTCGCGGCGGTCGGTGCTGTTTTTCTCACGGCGGACGATACCGTCGTTTTCCATGTTCCGCAACGTAATACTTACGGTCGGCGCTTTCTGACCCGTAAGGTTTACAAGCTCCAACTGAGTAAGCGTTTTATTTTCCATAAGCGGTTTAAGAATGTGACGATAAGAATAACGCATCCCTATCTTTTCCATATCACGGCAAACAAGCTCTCCGTACAGATAGCTGACCTCGTTCAGGCTTTCAACAAACCTGCTCCCGTCTCGGGATATAAAATTATTGTTCGACGCTTTCATAAGAATACCTCTCCCTAAATATCCGTGTAACCAAAGTTACATATCTCTTTATATCATTATACAGAAATTTTTATAAATGTCAAGACGAATTTGTTTCAATTTCTATGTTTTGATAAATCTTTGTACAATATTATTACAATTAGTAATATAAACAATTATTTCACAATGTTTTTACCATTTTAACTTTGATCACTTGCCGCCTGTTTCAAAAAACTTTTTATCTATAGTGAAAATTATTGACAAAAACAATAATAAATGATATAATTTATTTATATTTAAATAAGTGATTTTTTAATGTTCAAAAAGGAGATAATTATGAAAATAAAATGCGTCAAGGGTATGAGGGATTATTTACCCGAAGAGGCGGAGCTCCGAGAGGAAATGCAGAACAAAATTTTCGAAGTCTACCGCAAAAACGGATTTTCGAGGATAATGACCCCTGCGGTAGAAGACGCTGAAAACCTCGACAAAAGTGACGGCGGCGACAACCTGAACCTTATCTTCAAGATATTAAAGCGCGGCGAAAAGCTCTCAAAGGCTCTAGAAACAGGCGGTGAGCTTTGCGACCTGGGACTTAGATACGACCTTACACTTCCGCTCACGAGATATTTTGCAGCAAACAGGCAGAACCTAACTATGCCTTTTAAAGCTGTTCAAACCGACAAGGTATATCGCGCGGAAAACCCGCAGAAAGGCAGACTGCGCGAGTTTATGCAATGCGACATTGATGTTATAGGCGACCCCGAGCCTGAGTGTGAAATTGAGCTTATTGCTGTAACGGCGCAGGCTATCGAAGTGCTCGAAATAGGCGAATTTACAGTCAGGATAAACGACAGGCGCGTTCTTAACTCAATGCTCGAAAAATGCGGATTTGGAGAAAACGAACTTTCTTCGGTATGCATAAGTTTTGACAAGCTCGACAAGATCGGCGCGGAGGGCGTTATTGCGGAACTTAATGAAAAGGGATTTGAAACGTCTGCTGTTGAGAAATTCGGGGATATACTTTCAGAGCTACCGCTTGACCTTCAGAAAATGACGGAGATAGTCGGCGAGGAAGAAACAGCTCGTCTGACGAAAATAATTGAACAAAGCGAGATAATTGCAGACGGAAAATACAAGATAGTTTATGACGCGTCGCTTGTTCGCGGTCAGGGGTATTATACGGGAACGGTCTTTGAAGTGAGGAGCGAAAAATTCGGGAGCTCAATCGCGGGCGGAGGACGCTATGACAAACTTATCGGAAAGTTTATCGGCGAGGATATTCCCGCCTGCGGATTTTCGATAGGATTTGAGCGCATTTTCAGCATTCTGTGCGATATGAAGAAAAAGGCGGGTACAAGAAAGAAAATTGCCGTGCTTTATGAAAACAGCTTTTCGGACGCCTATAAAAAGGCGGAGGAGCTGAGAGGCGAATATGACACGGCGCTTTTCAAAAAGCCGAAAAAGATGAAAGCTTTTCTCGACAGACTTCAGAACAGCGGGTATGTGGGATTTGCATATGAGGACGGAAATATTCGGAATTTTTAAATTTAACGGGTGATATTATGCGGAAAATTTTACTGTTCGGAAAAATTTCCGAAAATGGCGGAAAGATAAACGGAGCGGCGGCTTATGTTGCGGCGGGGCTTGTAAAGCTCGGACTTTGCGCGTCTGTTTTCGCAAAGATAAACGAAAGCGAATATGACAAAGTGTGCGCGTTCTTTGACGAAAACGGGATAAATAAGGACAATCTCTTTACGGATAGCTATAAGCTCGATGACACGGGAATAAGTGCGGTTTTTATAACGGGAGATTTTGTTTCGGATAATTTCGGAATGGGGCTTATAATTGAGCTTTCGGACAAGTACAGAGCGCTTGAGATACCGATTATTTTCGACCCCGGTTGCGAATGTGAAGATGTTGACAACTTAAATGAAATAGCGAGAAGTTCTACGGTTTTCGTGCCGTCGTCGGAGGACGCGCTAAGGCTGTGCAATATGACAGATCCCGAAGAAATTTCGGAGCATTATCTGTCGCTCGGGGCGCATAAGGTTGTTGTGACGCTGGACAAGCAGGGCGCTTATTATAAAAGCCGCGTTGAATGCGGGACTGCGCCGACTTTCCGCGCGGACAAAGTAATTGATACGACAGGCGCGGGCGACGCATTTTCTGCGGGACTTATAAGCGGTATAGCGGACGAACTTCCGCTCGGAGAGGCTGTTGTAAGGGCAAACGCCTGCGGCTGTATCGCGATACAACATGAGGGAGTATATATGCCGAACTCTGCTGAACTTAGGGAATATATGCTTTCACACAGGTTTGTGGTGGACGGCTGTAAGGATTTCTAAGCTTTATACGGTGAATGCTGATGACGCTTTATGTAACGGATCTTGACGGAACGCTCCTGAAAAACGACAAGACGATTTCGGAGCGTTCCGTAAAAACGCTGAACAGGCTTATTGAAAGCGGCGCTGCCGTTACTTATGCGACGGCGCGTTCTTTTACGAGCGCAAGTCCTCTCGTAAATATGATTGACCTAAACTTCCCCGCTGTCACGTTCAACGGGGTTTTTGTAGTTGACCCGAAAAGCGGCAGGCATATCATAGAAAATGTTTTTACGAAAAAAGCGATTAAAGCCGCCGAAAAATTTATAAAGGAAAACGCTCTAGCGCCGCTAGTCTATTCATACATAGACGGAAAGGAGCGCGTTTCTTATCTCGAAGGCAGGCTTTCGGACGTTTTTAATTATGTAAATTCAAGAAAGGGCGACAGCAGGCTTAGAGCAGTTACTGATTATAAAGAGCTTTTCTGCGGGAATGTTTTTTACATAACGCTTTTCAATGTCACTGACGCCAAAAAATGCGATGCGTTCTTTTGTGAGGAAAACGGATTTTCCCATAATGTTCAGGCTGATGACTATGACGACATGATATGGTATGAGATCTACAGCAAGAACGCGGGCAAGGAAAAGGCTGCTTTACAGCTTAAAAAGCTCTTAGGTGCAAAAGAGCTTATCTGCTTTGGCGACAGCTTTAACGATATGAAAATGCTGAAGTTTGCGGACGTTGGAGTTGCGGTCGAAAACGGCTGTGAAGAACTCAAAATGACGGCGGACATTGTTATTGAAAAAAATGAAGACGACTCGGTAATAAGATTTATTGAACAGCGGGAAAGCAAGCTCTTAGACAGAAATGACCGTTTTGACAAAGCGGTAAAAGCGGCATTCGACCGCATAAAGGGCGCACATGGCTCGGTCGGTACGCAGAATGAAAAGCTGATACATGCGGCGCTGAAAAACTATTACGCGCCGTTTTTTGACGAGCAGGAAATAAAGATCGCAAATTATTTTGCGGACGCGGTTTCCGAGGACGGGATATTTGAAATACAGTCAAGACAGCTTTACCGCCTTTCCGAAAAGCTGAAAGCGTTTCTCCCTGCGGCAAGGGTTAATGTTGTTTATCCGCTGATTTGTGAAACAAAGACGGTCTACATAAATACAGAAAGCGGAGAAACGAAGGAAACTCCCATAAGGAAAAACAATTCCCTACTAAAGGCATATGAAGAAATTTACTCGATAAGGCAATTTATCTGCGACGAAAATCTGACGATCATAATCGCGCGGATTACGGCGGAAAAGAGAATTTACTACAAGGGTGAGCATATTTCCGACATGCGGAAAAAATCGGAAAAGAAAAAGTGTTTTATAGAAAATGTTCCCGTGAGGTTAGTTGATGAGATAGTGTTCAGGGGAAAAAGCGGGTATAAAAAACTGCTGCCGGAAAACTTGCCCGAAGAATATACCAAGAAAGAATTTTTGAAAATATCGGGCGACCCAAAAAGCTCTCTTAAACTTGAGATACTCAGAGAAACGGAAATAATAAAACGTATCGGAAAAAGAGGAAAAGAATATCTGTATAAAACGGAGGAAGTATGATTAAATTCATCGAGAACAGCGCGGTCTATGATGTGTCGAGGAAAATGCGCGAGGAATTGTGCGAGACGCTTTCCAAAACCGATGAATCGGTTTTTTTGATAGTACCCGACCAGTTTGAATTTGAAACTGAAAAGACGATATATTCCGACCTTAAAAAAAGCGGACTGCTGACGGAGCTTTGCAGGGTGAATGTAACTACGTTCACTTCCCTTTCGCGGAAGATACTCGAAAGCGAGGGCGAAAATATGCCGCCCGCAGACGATACGGTAAAAAACGTTATAATGAACAAAGCTGTACGCGAGCAGAAAAATTTGCTCTCAGCTCTCGGAAGTGTAGCGGACAAAGCGGGCTTTTGCAGAAAGATGGTCGATACTGTCGGTCAGCTAAAGGCGGCAGGTCTAAAAGCAGAAGATCTATGCGATGAGGGCGGGCTTTTAATGTCCGAAAACAACGGCATGTCGACTGTTATAAGAAAACTTTCCGACGTCGGAAAGATCTTTGCAAGCTATGACAATTTTCTTTCAAAATATGCGGACAGTCTTGATTATACAAAAAAGGCATCGAAGATAATTTCAGATAAGGACAACAACTTTTTTGAGGGCTCGTCGGTATTTGTTGACTGCTTTAACGATTTTACAGGCAGCCAGATGGAATTTATACGGAGAATGATACCGAAAGCAAAGAACGTTGTTTTTTCATTTGTTACAGGAACGAAAGAAGACCGACGCGCAAATGTTTTCGACAGGACGCGCTCTCAGCGTGACAGGATATGCAGCTATGCCGAGAGCGAAAACATTGAAGTCGAAACATTGACCGAAAATTTAAGCAAAAGGCTTTGCGGACCGATAGGCGAGCTTTCGGAAAAACTTTTCGGAAACACAAAGAGCGAAGAAGATCCGAACGGCTGCTGTGAGCTTGTAAGTGCGCGCGGAGTTTATGAGGAGGCGGACTATACCGCGGCGAAGATAAAGGAACTTTGCCTCGACAAAGGTTTTTTATACCGCGACATTGCGGTTTTGTGTGCAGACGCAGAAAACGGGAAATATATCCGCGACGCTTTTGAAAAATATGAGATACCGTTTTTCCTCGATATACCTGAGCCTATACTTTACCGTCCGCTTGTAAACTTCTTTATCACGCTTTTGAAAGCGGTGATAAATTTCACTGAGGATAATGTTCTTATTTGCCTTAAAACAGGATTTTACTGCAAGCGCACCGACGACGACATAAGCGCAATTTCAAACAAGGAAATTGACACTTTTGAAAACTACATTTTTGAATGGAACCTTTCGGCAAAGCATCTGAAGAAAGAATTCACTTTCGGCGGAGAAAATAACTTTAACCGTTTACAAGCCGAAACAATAAGAAAAGCTGTGGCTGTGCCTATTCTGGAACTTAGAGAAGAACTGAAAAACAAAGACGGTGCGGGGATAACGCGCGCTCTCTATGATTTTGCCGTAAACAAAGCGGACATAGAAAGGGCACTTCATTCGCGCTGTTATGACAGAAACGGAAACTTTGACAAAGAGGCTGTAGATATAAATCAGCAGGTCTGGAACTCGCTTGTAGAAATTTTCAGCGTACTCGAGGAGGAACTTTCGGGAGAAAACATTTCACTTGAGGGATACTACAGACTGTTTTCAGACATCTGCTCTCAGACTTCCCTTGCAAAACCGCCTCAATACCGCGACTGCGTTCTGGTCGGCGATATAGGCAGAACGCGCGCGGGAAACATAAAAGCCGCGTTTATTGTAGGAGCGTCTTATGAAAAGATCCCCGAGGTTTCTTCGGGCATGGGCATTTTTTCGGAATACGAGGCTGAACTTGTCACAAACCTTATAAGAGAAAACACGACAGGCGACGATATACGCGCTCGGTCGCTGAAAGACATGAAAGAACAATACAGCCTTTCACTGTACAGAGTATACAGGGCTGTTTCCCTGCCGACCGAATTTTTGAGCGTAAGTTGTCCGGAATATGACTCTTCGGGAAACAATATCTCGCGTTCTACGATTTTCGGCGATATAAAGCGCGTTTTTCCGAATATCAAGACAATAAAAGCCGAAGAGCTTGACGACCTGTTTTACTGCCGCTCGATAAAGGCAACAAAACAGCGCTATGCACAAAGTCTAAGAAAGAACACGAAGTCTTATGCGGCGATGCGCGCGTATCTTGAAAACAGCGGGAACGCGGATTTTGTGAAAAAGCTAGACGAGATAAAAGATAAGCGCGGTCCGGGAAAATCCGACATGTTTAAAATGTCGAAGAATTCGGCAAAACAACTGTTTAAAAACTCACTTGCCAAAAACGGAAACATCGCGATTGGCGCAACTCAGATAGAAAAGCTCATGCTTTGTCCGTTTTCATTTTTCTGCACGAAAGAACTTGGTATCCGCGAGATAAATAAACGCGAGTTCAACAATTTAAGCCGCGGCAATGCAATGCACTATATAATGCAGAAGGTTTTTGAAAAATATAAAGGTAAGACCGACAAGTTCTTAAAACTCGGCAACAGGGAGCTTTTGAAACTTTCGAGAGATTATCTTTTTGAATTTCTGAAACTTAACACAAACGGCGATACCGAGGACGACAAGAGAACAATGTTTCTTTTTTCAAACATTGCTACTTCCGCAGCGGATCTGCTTTTGACGATACAGACCGAGCTTTCTGTAAGGCAATATTATCCCCAGTTTTTTGAGATGAATATTTCAGAAGAAAGCGAAAACAAGGTTGAACTTAGCACGGCAAAAGAAAGCGGTTTTACACTATTTTCAAAGCCTATAGCGGTAGACCTTTCGGACGATACCAAAGTACATATCGGAGGAAAGCTCGACAGACTCGACGCTATGTATGCCGAAAAAGACGGCAGACCTCGCATGTATTTAAGGGTAATTGACTATAAATCAAGCGGAAAGTCATTTGACAAGAATAACGCTAAAAGCGGAGTCAACGTCCAGATGCTTTTGTATCTGACGGCACTTTGTAAAGCAAACTCCGAAAATGAGACGATCGACGTTGTTCCGGGTGAGATAAGCTATATAAATTCAAAAAATGCGGGTTCGGCAAAAAGCCGCCAGGAAGCGCTCTATCTTCTCGAAATGAACTACCGTCCCGAAGGGCTTTACATAAATGACGAGATAATTGAAAGCGACCTGAAAAAACTGAATGACAAACTCATCTCCTGTATACAGATCGATGACGAAGAAAAGAAACAAAAGATCGCCGAAGAAATAAGCGGCTCGTTTTCTCTGAACGAATACAATTCAGTGACGGCTGATGAATTTAAAACGCTCTCGGAAGAATGTATATCAAACATAACCGAAAAGCTGAAACAGATATATAATGGCGACGTAAGCGCCATTCCGCTAACCCTTCCGGAGAAAAATTCCAAGGATAAAAAGAATGACCAGCCCGACCCGTGCAAATATTGTGAGTTCGGCGATATCTGTCAGAACAGTACCAGCAAATCATAAAGGAGCAGAAAATGAGTGAAAATAATAACGACGTAAAAAAGCCTACGCCTGAACAAGAAAAAGCAATAAACGCCGCTCTGCAAGAGCCAACGGTTGTTTCGGCGGCGGCAGGCACGGGAAAAACTACAATGCTTGTAGAAAGAGTATTGAGGCTTATTTCCGACTATAACGACCCCGTGAGAGCGGATTCTCTTGTTATACTTACATTTACTGTAAACGCAACGCAGAATATGCGCGACAAGCTAAGTGCGGCTCTTGCAAAGCGCATAGAAGAGCTTGAAAACGGGAGCGAGCGCGACTTTCTCATAGAACAGTCCTCAAGGCTCAGAAATGCCTGTATCTCTACAATAAACTCTTTTTGTCTAGGGATAATAAGGGACAATATCGAAAAATTCGACCTTCCCGTAAACGTTACTATCGCAGACGAAACAAAGATAGCATCTATGCAGACGGACGCAATTGAGCTAGCAAAAAAGGATTTTTACACAGGCGATATCTTTGGCGAAAACGAGAGAAAACTTCTGTTCTATTCGTTTAATTTTGAGGACGACAGGGCGCTTTTTGAAAAGATAGTTTCAGCAGCAGACAAGCTAAGTTCTTATGCAGACAGTGAAAAATGGCTCAATGATTCGGTAGGAATTTATGACAGCATTGAAAATCTCGTAAAGCTGTATATGCCGGTTTATACGGAATTTGCAGAAGAACAGTACAAAAGGGCTTTACACTATCACCCATATATGACTGATGCTTATACAGAATACAGCAAACTTTGTGAAACTGAAAAGGACAAAAAGAAAAAGGAAAAGAAGCTCAATGTCTTAAACAAAATGTCCGACTATATCGGCTGTCTGTCAAACATAGAAAACCTATTAAAGGAATTTTTAAGCTCTCCGTCGCTCGATACTCTCGAAAAGCTGACGACAGCCGCTCAACTAGGCGCGCCCACACTCGGCAGAGAGGACCCGCAAAACGACATAAAAAAAGCTTTTTCCGCCTACAAAAAATATACGGATATCATATTTGACGAGCTGGGTAAAATAGCTGTTTCAAAAGCCGAAGAAGAAGATAACCTTTCTCATAACAAAACGGTAATTTCGGCGTTTGTAAAATTGCTTAGGATTTACGAGAATTATTTCCGCGATATAAAACGCGCGGGAGGATATATAGACTTTTCTGACTGCGAGTTGCTCTTACTTGACAAGCTGAAAAAAGACGATGATTTCCGCGAGCTGCTTTCAAAGAGATTTTCGTGTGTTATAGTAGATGAGTTTCAGGACTGCAACGATGTACAGGCGGAAATTTTCAGGCTTATCGGAAATGAACGCCAGTTCTATGTGGGCGATATAAAACAATCTATCTATGCCTTTCGCGGAGGCGATCCCGAAATTATGGCGGGGCTTTGCAAAGGCGATCATAGCTTTAAAGAGCGATTACTGACGAAAAATTTCAGGAGCAGACCGTCTGTCATAGACGTAGTGAACGACGCTTTTTCAGGTCTTATGACAGAAGAATACGGCGGCGTTGATTATGGAGAAAGGACAAAGCTCGTTTATGGGGCGAATTATCCCGACACAGAAGACAACTCGATATACGATGCGGAAATTTATTCGGTATATTCGCAGACGCTCTCTCAGTCGGAGTTTGTCGCGCGAAAGATACAAGAGCTTATGAGCGACGAAAACTTTAAGATAACCAAAAACGGTGAGCTTTGCAGACCGAATTATTCGGACTTTGCTATTCTTTTAAGGAAAAACAATAAAGCCTCTGAATATCGTGACGCTCTTTCAAAGCTTGGCATTTCGTCAGTGGTTTCAAGTGGGAAAGATATACTCGAATCTGAAGAAGTAGCTATACTCGTAAATTATCTGAAAGTTATAGACAACCCGCTTTGTGACAAGGAACTTTTGCATATTCTCATGTCGCCGCTCTACAGGCTTAGCGCGGATGAAACGGCAAAGCTGAAACTTGGCACGCTGGGTTTTCCGGACGATTTAGACGAAGAGAATACGAAAGATATTTCCAAAAGCCTTAAAAACTATGCGCTGTTTGAATGTCTGAAATTCTGCACTACTACAAAAGACGACCCGTCGGAATATACCTCTGAAAAAAAGCAAAAAGCAGAAGAATGTGAAAGAGCGCTTTATGAAAAAGGCATAATAAGAGAAATAAATGAAAAGGCGCTTTGTGCAGAAAACGATATAGAACGTTTCCGCAAATTTATGAGCAACAACTCGGTCGTTGACCTTATACGGAAGATATGCGCGGATACGGACATTTACTCGGTAGTATGCGCACTTGATGAAAGTGCGAAAAGGACCGCAAATCTCCGACTTTTTGAAAAGACGGCAGAGGATTTTGTTTCTCGTGACGGCGGGACGCTCTGCGATTTTCTGAGGTTTTTAAACAGGTCAAAAGAAACAAAGCGCGGAGAGATCGAAGAGGCGTCCGCTCCGGAGGACGCGGCAAACTCCGTAAGAATAATGACGTTTCACGCGAGCAAGGGGCTTGAAGTTCCTGTATGCATACTTGCCGAGCTACAGGATAAGTCCAGCAATAAGGACTATTCGGGAAAATTTCTCCTAAACCACGACAAGTATTTTTCGATAAGTTTTGTTGACAAAGACGCGCGGTATCAGGCTGATACATTTGCACACACCGCCATAGGACTTTTAAACAAGAAAAGGCCAGTAGGCGAAGAGCTTAGACTTCTTTATGTTGCTATGACGAGAGCAATGGAAAAGCTCATTATGGTCGGAAAATTTAAAGAGGAAGAAGAAACTCCGACATTTCACCCAGATTTTTACAATGGGACAATTCCGTTTAAGTGGATATGGAGAAATCTTATCGGAAAAGGTTATAAGACGACGTTTATTACCGATAAGAATAACAAAGAAACAAAAGCGGAAAATATCGCCACTGAAGTACCTGAAATTGACCGTACAATGGTAAATGAACTCAAAGAAATAATTGACAAAAAATATTGTAACGAACCCGAAACCGTCAGTCGAATAAAGTATTCCGTAACAGAGCTTGCGCACAAAAACGAAGTAATGCCTTTTGTGCTTACAAAGCCTAAGTTTGCGGCAACTTCTAAAGTTAAAGGCACTGACGTCGGAAACGCCTATCACCACACCATGGAGCATATTTCCCTTTCGGCGATACGTTCTTCTGCGGATATGAACGCCGCTGTAAAAAAGGCGGTATCCGAATTGTGCAATGCAGGAAAACTTAGCGAAGAAGAAAGAATGCTCGTAAACAGCGAAAGGATCGTTAAATTCTTTTCGGGCGATTTAGGTCAAAGAATGCTCAACAGCCGCCGCATTGAACGCGAACATTCATTTTATGCGGAGATCTCGGAAAGCGACTCGGGCATTCCCGATATAGGCAAAAATGCGGCTATACAAGGGCAGATAGATATGTTTTTTGAAGAGGACGACGGAATTGTGATAGTGGATTACAAGTCCGACTCCAAGGAAAATTTAATAAAGGAAAAAGAGAATTATTCACTTCAGGTCAAAATTTACGCGGCTGTAGCTCCAAAACTTTTCGGAAAGCCCGTAAAGGAGATATATCTCTATTCCTTTGCAAACGGAGAGGCAGTAAAGATTTGAAAAAGTATGCATTTGTTGCGGTCGTGCTTTCAATTATGTTAAGCATATGCGCCATTGCCGAAAGCGCGACATCTATTAAAAACGCTGGTTTTATGGGAGAAAGCAATGTCTTAAACGCAAGAACGCCCTACGACAAGGGATATGTAGAGATACGTTTCAGCACGGGCGAGGCGGAAACTGCGGGCGTGCCTCTTGCGTACAAGGAATTCTTGCTCTCGCCGACCGGAAACAAAATTTTTAAAATAAACGAAAAAACGGGCGAAACAGAAATGACCGCCGAGCTTGATGAAAAGGTCTCGGAAAACTCGCGCGGCGTTATAATGAACGACATTCTTTTCCAAGCGACAAGGACGAAGATAGCTGCTGTTGACATTGAAAATATGACAGTTAATCTTTCAAAGCAATTCGGAGAAATAACAACGGACATTGCGGCTATAGACAAGCTGGTTTACTTCGGCGTGAAAAATGATGTGGGATATTCGTTTATCTGCGCTGATTATGGCAATAACTTCGACATACTATGGGAATACAAAAGTGAATACCCCGTTACATCAGCGGGACTTTACGGGGAGTTTGTGGTTTTTGGGTGCAATAACAAGCTCGTTGTTCACGAAATAGATAACAGCGGATATTCCGAAAACGAAATCGGCGGGACTTTGAAATATGTTTATGCGGGGAAATATGCGGTGTTTATGACCGCGGAAAACGGAATGTTGTATAAGCTGCGTCTGAATGACAAGGGAGATGCCGAGGCGCTTTCAGAACTGGAAATAGGCAGCGGCATAAGCGCTCCCGCAGAGATAGATAACAAGCTGTTTGTTTCGTCAGAAAACGGGTTTTATGTTGTTGACGCGCTGAATATGGAAGTAACGAAAACTTATCCCGAACTTAAAAACGGCTGTTCTCCGATTATTACAACGGGGAGCGGATTCAGGACTTATGTTGTAAGCCCGGTTGAAAGCGAAGGAAAATGGTATCTTTATTCCGTACTTGACAATGAGGACGAATTGTCGCTGAATGAGATAGTGAAGATAATAGATTTTACTAACGGGAAAATTGCCGTATCTGAAAGCGGAACAATGTATTTCCGCGATGCAAAGGGGCAGATCTATGTTCTCGCCATAAGGGAAAACGATATACTGACAATTGTTTTAAAGCTGTTGCTGTTTATCGCCATTATAGTTTTCCTTGTTCTTATTTTAAGAGCATGGATCAAAAAACATTCGGACAAAACTCCGAAATTCACTTGATTTTTTTAACCATATGATGTATAATTGAAATAGAAAATTTTTAAATCCAAGGAGGTTTATTTTATGAAAATCGTTCTTAGTTCAAAAAATTGTTCCGCGAAGATCTGTCAGAAGGGCGCTGAACTGAAGTCGCTCGTAGTAAACGGCAGAGAGCTTATGTGGAACGCAGACCCCAAGTTCTGGGCGAACACTTCTCCCCTGCTGTTTCCGATGATCGGCACACTTAAAAACAAGAAAACCGTTATCGGAGGGGAAGAATATCGTATCCCTAAGCACGGCTTTGCGCGTGATTTTCTCCTGACAAAAGAAAGTGAAAGCGAAAGCGAGGTAATTTTTTCGCTCACACCGAACGAAACCACAAAGTCGGTATATCCGTTTGATTTTAAGTTTACGATTGCATATACTCTCATGGAGAACGGGATCAAAATAACTCAGACTGTTAAGAACAACGGTTCTGAAGATATGCCGTTCTGCATTGGCGCGCACCCTGCGTTTGCCTGCCCGGGAGAATTTACGGACTATCATCTTGAATTTGAAAAGGAAGAAACAGCGGTCATTCCGAACTACAACACCAAGACGGGAGTTTATGAACACGACAACCGCCGCACGATAATTGAAAACAGCAAGATAATGCCGCTTAACCATGATATGTTTATGAACGATGTATTGCATATGGAGCACCCCGTTTCGCGCGCGGTCACGCTCTTAGACAAGGACGGAAAAGGGCTTTGCGTTAAGTTCCCGGATTTCACGGGGCTGGGCTTATGGCAGGCAAAAAATGCGCCTTTTTTGTGCATTGAGCCGTGGTGCGGCTCGCAGGATTATGACGATTGCTCGGGCATTTTCGCGGAGAAGATGGGAGTCGTTATAGCTAAAGCGGGAGAAGAAAAAACGTTTACTTATACTATTGAGGCGGTAGGCTGATTTAAAGAACAAAGAGCGCAAGGGGGAACCTTTTTTAAGGTTCCCCCTTAGACCTTTTCCAAAACTTTTAGCTTGAGCGGCGGACGAAAGACGAAAAACGCTTTAGTTTGATAACAATCTAATATTATCCGCCGAAGGCGATACCATAACTGTTTACTTTCAACTGTACACTGTACACTATAAAACAGGGACTGTTTTATTCACAGTCCCTGTTGATTATTTTTTCTTCCTCGTAAATATAAGCACCAGCACTATCGCGAGCGCAACAGCCGCGACCGATATCAGAACACCTGCATCGTCAAAGCCTGTCGCAGGGATCGTATCCAACATGTCCATAGGTTCACCTCAGCTTACCTTGTTTAAAACTACTCCTTTTATGCTCTCTTCTGCTGCAAAGCTCGCATATGTAGCAGCCTCTTCAAGCGTAGGTATTTTTTTGTTCTTCCACTCGAAAAATACCGTAATAAATCCGCCGACCGCATATGTCGCGGCAAATCTCGCTTTATCAAACGAAATATCACCGACGCTCTTTACTATCTTTCCCGCAAGCTCGTCGATAATTTCGCTTACACGTCCGACAAAAGCACCCTCCATATCAAATCTCAGGTGGCGGAAATAATAATCGAAATCAAACGACACAAGTTCATTGAGCTTTATAAATACCCCGTATATGCATTCGCGGAAATTGTTGTCGTGAAAGTTCAGGACAATGCCCCTCAATGCCTCTACAAGCTCACTTTCTATCTCGTTTACAATATCCGTTATGCTCGTATAATGAGTATAAAAAGTGCGCCTGTTTACTCCCGCCTTACGCGAAAGCTCGCTCACCGTTATACTCGCAATATCCTTTGTTTCCGCGATTTCAAAAAGCGCGGTCCTTATGGCTTTTTTTGTGCGTGCAACCCTTTTGTCTACGCCGTGTCGATTTTTCCCGTATGGCATAACAGTCACCGTCCTTTTCACAACCAGTCTTAGTTCGAGTAATTATCAGCTTAAAATACTTTATATCTCATATTATCATATTTTAAATTGTTCGTCAAGGACTTTAGTCAATTTTCAGCATAATACACAAAAAAGCCTTAATTGTATACTAAAAAGGACATGTTTTTTTGTAATATTCGTTTATAACCGAAAGGAATTTTTTTCCATAACGTTCTGCTTTTCTCACTCCGACGCCCGATACTCTCAAAAGCTCTTCATAATTTTTCGGAAGTAGCGCGCACATGTCCCAAAGCGTTGCGTCCGTAAACACAACATAAGGAGGTACGCCTAAAGTCTGGGCGATCTTTTTTCTGAGCTCTCTGAGCTTTTCAAATAGTTCTTTATTTTCCGGGACTGTCTGTTTTGCAAAACTGTGCTTTTCAAAACGCATTATGACAGTTCCTTTTTTCTTTATAAACTCGTCCGCTTTTAAAGTAAGAACGCATGACTGTCCGTTTTGCTCTATATAACCTTCTTTTAAAATATGCTCGGCTATAAGCTGTAATCTTTCGGGCTTTATATTCTTCATAATGCCGTAGGTAGAAAGCGTTTCATAACCGTTTTCTGCGGAATAGCTGTCGGATATCCCGAGGAGGATATTTTTAATAACGTTTATATTCTCGGTTTTGCCGCGCTGTTTCAGACGGTAAACACAGGACAATATCTTCTGTACTTCCACGGTTACGTCCTCGACCTCGACATTATTGACGCAATTTCCGCAGTTTTTACAGCTATGCGGATAATTCTCGCCGAAATACAAAAGTATCTCCCTGCGCAGGCAGGCTGTTGTTTCACAATACGCTGTCATTTTTTTCAGGCGTATATAGTCTCGCTTTTTAAGCTCGTTCTGTTCTTCGTAAGACAGCTCGCTGTCCTCGTGAGAACGTTCTATCATAAACTTTGCAATTGCAACGTCGCTTTTACTATAAAGAAGGATACAGCGTGCGGGAGAGCCGTCGCGCCCTGCCCTGCCCGCCTCCTGATAATAGCTTTCAAGGTCTTTCGGTATGTTATAATGAACAACGAGCGGGACATTGCTCTTATCTATGCCCATTCCGAATGCATTTGTTGCAACAATTACATCAACTCTGTCATGAAGAAAATCCTCCTGGGCGGTCTTACGTTCTTCGGAAGTAAATCCCGCATGATATACCGCGGCTTTAATGCCGTTTCTCAAAAGCATTTCCCCTACATACTCGACATTTTTTCTTGTGGAACAATAAACAATAGCTCCCGAAACGTTCTTTAAAATTTTAAGGAGCTCCGCGTCTTTCGATTCGGGCTTTCTCACCTCGAAAAACAGGTTCGGTCTGTCAAAGCCTGTGGTTATAGAAAAAGGGTCGTTAAGCTCAAGAAGGCGCTTTATATCGCTTTTTACAGCAGCCGTTGCTGTAGCGGTAAATGCGGCGACGACAGGACGTTTTTTTAGTGAATGGATAAATCCCGCTATTTTCAGGTATGACGGGCGAAAATCCTGCCCCCAGTGTGAAACACAATGAGCCTCGTCTATTGCCACAAGCGGTATTTCAATTTCACTGCACATCTTTAAAAAGCTCTCGGAAGAAAGCCTTTCGGGCGCAGCATAAATAAGTTTCAGCTCTCCCGCGTATGCTCTGCGGCAGATGTCAAAATATTCCGCGCTGTCAAGCAAACTATTTATGTATGCGGCGTTTATGCCGATCTCCCGGAGATCCTCTACCTGACATTGCATAAGCGAAATGAGCGGAGAAATAACTATCGCAGTTCCGTTCATCATAAGCGCGGGTATCTGAAAGCAAAGCGATTTTCCCGCACCCGTAGGCATTACGCAAAGACAATCCCTGCCGCTGAGGATATTGTCTACTATCTGCTCCTGCCCCTCGCGAAAACTGCTGTGACCGAAATACTTATGCAAAACTTCGTTTTTGTCCATTTTTAAACCTGCTCTTAGTCAAAATAGTCGGTCTTAAGACCCGATATATACCGAGTTTTAAGACCGACATTTAATTTTAATTACCACATTCAATGCTTATCTCATTAAACTTTCCTAAAATATCTTCAACAATGAGCTTTTCTTTTTCTTCGCCAGAAATGTCCATAACTGCTTTTCCCTCGTGCATCATTAAAAGCCGCGTTCCGTAGCTTACTGCAAAACGAAGATTGTGCGTTACCATAAGCGTTGTGTACTTCTTCTCGCTTATGACGCGCTTTGTTATCTCCATGAGCGTTTCGGAGGATTTTGGGTCGAGCGCCGCCGTATGCTCGTCAAGAATAAGAAGGTCGATGTCGGTCATTGTAGCGATTATAAGGGCGAGAGCCTGTCTTTGTCCGCCCGAAAGCGAACCCGCAAGCACACCCAGACGGTTTTCAAGTCCCATTCCGCACATTTCAAGCAAGGTCTTATAATATTCCTCGCGCTGTTTATTGACCGCTCTAGAAAGCCCGTAACGCCGATTCTTATTGTCCGCAAGGGCTAAATTTTCGAGAATGGAAAGGCTCGCGCAAGTTCCCATTTTCGGGTCTTGCAACACTCTGCCTATGCGCCTTGCGCGCTTGTATTCGGGAATATCCGTGATGTCGTTTCCGTTGAAGATAACTCTTCCGCTGTCGGGGAGGCTCGTTCCGCAGACCATATTCAAAAGCGTGGTCTTGCCGCTGCCGTTTGAGCCGACTATAGCCACGAATTCCCCGTCGTTTACGGTTAAATTAAAACCGGTAAAAAGTCTGTTTTCATCGACCGTTCCCGCATTAAATACTTTTTGGATATTATTCAGTGAGAGCATTTTTACCCTCCCTGTTCGTTTTATTTTTCCTGAACAGCTTTTTGAAAAACTCTCCGACATGCTTACCGCCGAGAATAAGTGCAATAAGGAATATTGCCGCTTTTACGAAATTGTTCCACTCCGTAGGTATTCCGAGAGTTAATACTATCTGATAAGACGCTTTATAGATAATACTACCGAGAATGACCATTGTCGTGCCTTTCATAAAGCGAACGCGCTTGAAAAGGCTTATGCCGATTATAACCGACGCAAGTCCTAAAACGACCATTCCCGTTCCCATTTGCTGATCTGCGCTGCCCTTGTTCTGGGCAATTACAGAACCCGCGAGCGCCGCAAAACCGTTTCCGAGCATAAGTCCGAATATCTTTACAGAGCCGGGATTTTTGCCTAGCATTGTCGTATAACGCTCGTTATCGCCTGTCGCGCGGAGCAATAACCCGCTTTTGGTTTTAAGAAACAAGTCGAGCAGTATCTTGCACACAATGACAATAAGCAGCGAGATAAGCAGCGTTCTTAGAGCGAAACCGCCCAAAGTTTTGGGGATAAGACCCGCGAGAGAGCTGTTGAAAATAGTGTCCTTTGTAAAGAACGAGGCTATTGCCATTCCGTCTGTTCCCGTCTTTATAAGTACAAGGTTTACGGAGAGCATGGCGGTGTACATGATTATTCCGCAGAGAAGTGGGATAATGCCGAGCTTTACGTTCATAATGCCCGTGAGCATACCCGCGAGCATTCCAGCCGCGAATGAAATAACAAGGCACAGCCACGGATCAAATCCGTTTACTATAAGCACACCGGTAAGCACCGCGCCGAGCGGGAACGTTCCGTCTACCGATAGATCGGGGAAATCAAGAACGCTGTAGGAAATATACATTCCCAAAGCCAAAAGGGCATACATCAGACCCTCTTCGCCTATTCCGATAAGAATATTTAAGAAAACAGTCACTTTTGCACGCCCTTTCGGTCATTTATTTTTGGGTATAATTTATCAGCTGTTTGTTGTCACCTTTTCGGCGTCCTTATACGCCTCGGGAAGGTCGATGCCGAACTTTGCGAGGACTTCCGTATTTACTACGGGAGTAACGTCGCTAACCTGAGTAACGGGCAATGCGGAGCATTTTGTGCCGCCGAGAACTTTTACTGCCATTTCGGCTGTCTTCTTTCCGAGTGCTACATAGTCGATAGACATTGATGCGATGCAGCCGTTCTTTACCTGCTCTACCTCGGAGCCGTAGACGGGGATACCAGCGGCATTTGCCTTTTCAAGAACGACAGACAGGCTGTTTACAACATTGTTGTCGGTGAAGTTATTTATGCAGTCTACCTTTGAACAAAGGTCTGCGGCAGCCTGAGGGATATCGGCAGAACCCGAAACGCCGCTTTCTACTACCTCAACTCCCTTTGCCGAACAGATCTCTTTGAACTTCTTGAGATGAGCTACGGAGTTAGCCTCGGTAGTTGTATAGAGAACTCCTATCTTCTTTGCGTCGGGCTGGCAGGCAAGAATGAGGTTAAGCTGCTCTTCGAGGTTTAAGATATCCGCCGTGCCGTTGCAGGTTTCAAGACCTGCGTCGAGGCTTGTAGCAAGTCCTGCCGCTACAGGCTCTGAAACCGCGCAGAAAATAACGGGGATATCCGTGTCCTTTGCCGCCGCATATGCGGAGATCGCCGCGGGAGTAGCTATGGCAAATATCAGGTCATATCCCTGAGCGACCATATTATTTGCATACTGGTCACAGTTTTCGCCGCTGTTCTGTCCGTTCTGGAAATCAATTGTGTACTTATCCTTATACTCACTTTCTTCGAGACCCTGCTTTATTCCTTCATAACAGTTATCGAGCGAGGGATGTGCAGCATACTGGATAACGCCTATTTTGAGCTTATCGCCACCCGTATTGCCGCCGTTTCCGCCTGTATTGCCGCCTGTGCCGCTGTTGTTATTTGTGTTGTCGCAGGCGCAAAGTCCGAGCGTCATCGAGAGCGCAAGAAACGCGCTCAATATTTTCTTTTTCATTTAAAATTTCCTCCTATAAATTACTAACCAGTTTCGTATTCTTTTGTTGCATACTATACGATTATACCACTATTTGCGAAATTTGTCAAGTAGTTTAAAAGTCAGAGGCAAGAATTTAAATTCTTGCCACGGCATGTATAAAAAGTATTTGCGGCTCTTTTCAAAATGCATAAACCCATTTGTGGCACTTTTCAAATACTATTTCTCAAAATAACGTTTATTCGCCCTATCCCCCTAACCCCCTTCCCCGAAGGGAAAGGGGGAAAATTGAGGGGCACTGACGCGCCCCGCACCCCGCCCTGTTGGCAGTTGACAGTGTACAGTATACAGTAACAGCCAAACAGCTATCCGCCGAATATAACACAAAAATAGAAAAAGAGGTAAGAATTTTGGGGAGTTTTTGGGAGATAAGGCTGTTTTAAATTTAAACTTTAGCCGCCTTTTTATCCAAGCTCTTTCTTGCAGTCCTCTAAAAGTTTTTCGTCCTTTTCAAGGTTTTTATTCTTGGTAACTGCGCTCACTATAGGAACGATTATCAATCCGAACAGCATTGCAATCGCGCCCGCGTTTATCGGAGACGCGAGGTTAAGCGGTAGCGACGCGGCAGCCGCAGACGCATCGGGGAAGAAACCGAGGCTGAATATAAACATATGAATAACGGTTATACCTACGCCCGAGATAAAGCTTGCCCAAACGGCGGCTTTTGTTATCTTCTTTGAGAACAGTCCATAAAGGAAAGGCGCAAGGAATGCTCCTGCAAGAGCGCCCCATGAAATTGACATAAGGGTCGTTATATACGCGTTGGGGTTAAGTGCGATTATTACGGATATAAGCAGGAACACTGCGATAAGTATTCTCATTATAAGCACCTGCTTTTTGTCGCTCATACCTTTCTTCATCATGGGCTTTATAAGGTCAATGGTGAGCGTTGAACTTGAAGTAAGAACGAGCGAGGACAGGGTTGACATTGATGCCGAAAGAACAAGCACTACCACTACTCCTATCAGGAATTCAGGGAGCGCGTCTTTGAGCATCTGAGGTACGATAGAGTCAAACGCAAGTTTTCCGTTTACGCTTTCAATAAGCGTTTCGCCGTTTGCGCCCGTTCCATAGAGCCTGCCGAAACCGCCCATGAAATACGAGCCGCCCGCTACAACGAGCGCGAAAACCGTAGAGATTATAGTGCCGCGCTTTATCGCCGCGTCGTCTTTTATCGCATAGAACTTCTGCACCATCTGTGGAAGTCCCCATGTGCCGAGAGATGTAAGAATGACAACGCCTATGAGGTTTATCGGGTCGGGACCGAAAAGCGTATTGAGAGAATTTGCGGGAACGCCTTTATCGGTTATCTGTCCGAGACCGCTGAGCGCCTCGGTAAATCCGCCTTTTCCGTTTACAACGCAGATAACGACCGCGACAATTCCGATAAGCATGATTATTCCCTGTACAAAGTCGTTTATTGCCGTAGCTGTATAGCCGCCGAGAATAACGTATGCCGCCGTAAGTACTGCCATACCTATAAGGCAAACTTCATAAGGCAGAGCAAACGCCATGTTGAACAATCTCGAAAGTCCGTTATAAACAGACGCCGTATACGGAATAAGGAACACGAAAACAATTACTGCTGAGACTATCTTCAGCGCCTTTGAGCTGTAGCGTTTCTCGAAAAATTCGGGCATGGTAGACGCGTTTAATTGCTTTGTCATAACTCTTGTTCTTCTGCCCATTATGAGCCACGGGAGCATTGAACCTATAAGCGCGTTTCCTATGCCTATCCATGTAGCCGAAACGCCGTAGTTCCAGCCGAATTGCCCCGCATAGCCTATAAATACGACCGCCGAAAAATAAGACGTTCCATAGGCAAACGCCGTAAACCAACCACCGATGTTTCTTCCGCCAAGAACAAAGTCTGACACGGAAGACGCTCTCTTGCGGCAGTATATACCTATACCGATCATTACCGCAAGGTATACTGCCAGAATAACATATGTCATAAAAAATCCTTTCCGCTTTAACGGTTTTGTGCATAAAAGCATACAAGCGTTAAAGCAATGAAGTACAACTTATTATAACATATAGTTATAAAAAAGTCAAGTAGTAATATCGAGCTTTTCTGACAATCTTAAATTATATACAATTTGTATAATAAAAGCCGCGTAATGTCTTTGCAAAAAAAGCGAACTTTACACGGCTGTTTATTTGTTTTAATTGAATAGGCTTACTGACGCTTTTTACAGGAGCTTTCGGCACTGTGACATTTTGAACAGTCGCCGCAGCACAAACCTTTTCCCGAGCGCCTGTCCTTTACAAGCTTTATAACCGCCGCAGTCAATGCCAATATCAGCAAAGCGGCTACAACTATTGTTCCCCAATTCTCCGAAAGAAACTCAAGCATAATATCACTCCCCTATTTTTAATTATATACCTATTTTCTATTTATGTCAATGTCAAAATTCTAAATCTTGTTTATTTTTAGGACAATAACGAAAATTAAAAAAAGCTATTGAAATTTAACCACAAATATGGTACAATAATGTGTGATATGATGGATAATAGGCAGGAGGTTTAAATTATATGACGCCAAAAAGAATACTTCTTATCTATCCCGATTTTCTTGAAGAGGGAAAATATAACAAAACGCACCTCGGAAACTACAGCGAGGGGCTTGCATCCATTTCCGCGGTATTAAAACAGGGCGGCTATGATGTTCAGCTTTATCACGAGCTTTATATGCCTGACAAGGACGAATTTATATCAAAGGTGAAATCATTCGCTCCCGATACTATCGGCTTTACTCTCAGAACGACTGCCGTTCCGTTTGTATCGGAGATGTGCGGCTGGCTGGACGACGAGCTACCCGATATTCCCGTATCGGTCGGCGGATATCATGCGATACTTGTTCCGGATGAGTGCATAAAAATTCGCGGTGTGGATATGGTCACCGTCGGCGAGGGTGAATATCCCCTGCTCGAATATATGGACAGTCTGCGCGACGGCGTTAAGAGAACGGACATTCAGAGCATGTATTTCAAGCTCGAAAACGGTGAGATAATTAAAAATCCCGTGCGTCCGCTCATCGAAGATCTTGACGAGCTGCCATTCCCGGATTTTGAGCTTTTCGATTATGACAATCTTGACCGCTCGAAAAACTATACGGCGATGGTAATGCTCTCCCGCGGCTGTTTGTTTGCCTGCACATACTGCGGCAACTCGCAGTTCCGCAACATCTATCCGAACAAATTAAAATACTGCCGATTCAGAAGTCCGAAAAAGGCAATAGAACTTCTTGAACTGCTTATCAAAAATCACCCGTGGATAAAGTTTATAGAGTTCCGCGATGCTATCTTTAATATGTACAAGGACTGGTTCTATGAGTTTATGCCTATGTACATTGAAAAGATACATCTACCGTTTAACTGCAATCTGCGTTTCGATATTCTTGACGAAGAAATGGTAAAGACGCTCAAAGAGGGCGGCTGTTATATGATTGACATCGGTCTTGAAAACGGAAACGAGGAATTCCGCAAAAAGTATCTCCACAGAAACATGAAGAACGACCACATGATAGAAGTATCAAAGTGGTTCAGAAAATACAAGATAACGGCGCTGACCTACAACATCGTGGGCTTGCCGTATGAAACTCTTGAACTTTCGCTTGAAACCGTAAAGCTCAATGCAAAGCTCGACGTTGACAAGGTCATTCCGAACATCTTCTACCCCTATCCTATGACGATACTCGAACAGACGGCGCGCGACGGAGGATTTATAGACCCGACTGTTGATCCTAACGACCCCGTACAGCTCCGTATGCCGCAGTATCCGAAATATGATATTCTCTATATGGCGTACAATTTCAACAAGCTCGTAAAGAAATACAAGGCTATATACGAACTTCCCGATGAAAAAGCGAAGATTGCCGAGGCTAAACTTGACAAAAAGATAACCTCGCCCAACTACCCGAGAAAGATGTTATACAAGGCGGCAAAGGCAAAAGAGGATGCGTTTATCAAAGCGAAGAAAACGCTGAAAAAGGTATCGCCGAAGATGTATATTTATCTGAAGAATAAGACGATGAAAGAGGTTCAAAGCTGACGGCTTTCTAAACAACCCGATGTTTTAATTTAATCAAAACCCCGTCCGCGGTATAATGCCGCAGGCGGGGATTTTTATATTACAGCCTTAGTAATAAATCAAAGGTTTTGTCCATATACTGTACAAAAAACGAAAGGACAAACGTTATGAAAAAATGTAAGATAAGCGACCTGTTGATTTTTATTCTCTCCGCCGAGCTTGTGGGCGTTCTGTCAAGCCTCTTTTCGGGGAATTTCGGCGATGTTTATTCAACTCTCGAAAAGCCGCCGCTTTCGCCTCCGGGAATAGTTTTCCCTATTGTCTGGACTATACTGTATGCGCTTATGGGCATTTCGGCTTGTATCGTCTACTGCTCATATGCCGAGAAAAAAGAAAAACAAAGCGCGCTTAGGACCTACTGGATACAGCTTATTGTAAATTTCTTCTGGAGCATAGTTTTCTTCAGGTTTGAGGCGCTCTGGACTTCGGTCATTGTGATTTTAGCGCTGCTTGTGCTTATAATCGTGATGATAGTAAAATTTTTCAGAATCGAGCGCGTTGCCGCCTACATAAACATTCCGTATCTTGTGTGGGTAATATTTGCGGCATATCTTAATATTGCAACCGCAATTATAAACTGATAATTTCCTCCGCAAGGAAACTGCATTCTTCCCTGTCGTGGGTGACAAAAATCACGGTCTTTCCCTTGGTCTTTCTGCGGACATATTCCATAACGGTTTGCTTTGTGTCAAGGTCAAGCCCCTTGAAAGGTTCGTCCAAAAACATTATCTCGCTTTCGGCGAGCATTGCGCGGACAATTGCCGCTCGGCGTTTCATTCCGCCCGAAAGCTCGCGGACGGGCTTTTCCGCGCAGCCGTCAAGTCCGACTAGACAAAGCTCCTTTTCAATATCCGCTTTTGAATAGCGCTTTCCGGTTACAAGGCGGATATTTGCAGAGACCGTGAGATTATCGCAGAGCCTGTCCTCCTGGAAAACGGCGCTTATCATCCTGTCAAAGCCGACAAGCGTGCCGCTGTCGGGCTTTATTAAACCCATGAGAATTGACAGGAGCGTTGTTTTTCCGCAGCCAGACTGTCCGACTATCGCTGTTGTTTTGCCTTCGGGAAAATCATGCGTGAAGTTTTCGAGGACAGTTTTTTCTGAAAATGATTTGCAGATATTTTCGGCTTTAGGCATTTCGTCCTCTCCTTCACATACGTTCTATTCGCTTTTGAGCAATACTCACTATAAGCAAAAACAGTTTTTCGCAAAGCAGGCTCAGCAGTATGACCGCCGCTGTCCAGGCGAAAAGGTCGGCTGTTTCGAGATAAATTTTTGACATAAAAAGCTTTTCACCTATAGAGCCATCGGGTATGCCTATCACTTCCGCCGCTGCTCCAGACTTCCAGCAAAGCCCTATTGCAAGAGCCGAGGCGGAACGAAAATACGGCATGAGCTGCGACAGATAAACTCCCGAAAATCTTCGCCATACGGGGATTTTAAAGACCTTTGACATTTCTTTTAGTTTAGGATCGAGGCTGTCTATTCCCGCCTGCATATTTGAACATACTATAGGCGTGCATATAAGGAACGTTACGAGAACAGACAGGTTCTCCGAATTTATCCAGAAAAGCGCGAGTATTGTAAAAGACGCTACGGGTATGGACTTCATAACGGAAATGAGCGGTGAAAAAATGACTCGCACAATGCGGAATTTTCCCGAAAGCACCGCGAGCGCCGTACCTGCGGTAAGTCCGAGGAAAAAGCCGAGCATTATTCTCCCTGCGGAAAACAGAATGCTTTCCCAGAAATCCGCAGTAATAACAAGCTCCGCAAGCCTTTTTACAACGTCTATCGGCGAAACAAGGAGTATATCGCTCGATATAAGCATTGCGGCAACCTGCCAGACAACAAGCCAGAAAACTATTCCCGCCACCGTTAGCAATGTTTTTTTCATGCGCTCACCTCCTATGATAATTTTAATAAGTATTCGGGGTTTGGTATTTGCCTTGCCCCGAATTTTTTATTTATGCTCCGTAATAAAAATCATCGCCCGGCATTGCCCCGCCGACTGATTCGGGGAGCTGTTCAAACAGAACATTAAGATAGCCCGAAAGCTTTTCTTTCATTTCGTTTCCCTTTATGCAGACGATATGACAATTTGGAATTGCCTTTTCTGCTACCGCCGCAGGAACAATGTTATATTTTCCTACGAGCTGCGCTGCATCGGAAACGTTATTGTTTACATAATCGACAGACTCGCCGTAGCGCGTAAGGAACTCCTCTACGGCTGCGGGGTATTCTTCTGCAAACGCTTTTCTTACGATAACAATTCCCGTGAGGAGAGAGCTGGACAAACCGAGGTCGTCCCATGCGTCATTAAGGTCTACTGCAACGCGCATATTCTCGTTTTTGCTCATTGCCGTAGTAACAAACGGCTGAGGGAGCATTGCGACCGCGTCGGGGTTAGCCTCGAGAGCCGCTACGCACTCTGCGTGTTCGCTCTTCCACTCTATATTAACTTTGTCAAGGATATTGTGGTTTTTGAGTACAAATTCAAGTGCATACTGCGGAGTAGCGCCCTTTCCCGCAGAATAGACGGTTTTTCCTTCAAGATCTTCTATTGAATTTACAGTATTACCGTTTTCAACGATATACAGAACACCCAAGGTATTTACCGCAAGCGTTTCTACTCCGCCCTTTGTCTTTGAATAAAGAACAGCGCCAAGGTTTGCGGGAACGCACGCTATGTCGATCTCCCCTTTAATTAGCTTTGGCGTTATTTCGTCGGCTGCTCCCGCAAGCTCGAAATTATAGCCGTAGTTGTTTTTCTCGTTGTCGTCCATGAGCTTTACCATACCCATGCCCGTAGGTCCGTTCAATGCGGAGATATTTACCTTTTCGGGTGTTTTTTCGGGCGTACTTTCGGGTACGGAACTTTCGCTGTCGGTAGACGAACTTACAGACGACGAAGTATCTGACGATGATGGAGATGAACTGTTGTCGTTCCCTCCGTTACATGCGGAAAACGCAAACGCGCACACCGCCGCCAACAATACCGAACCTAACTTTTTCTTCATAAAAAATCTTCCTTTCTTTCCGACAAGCTCTTTCGGTCAGCACTCATTTTGAATAGACCGCTTTTGATGTTACTCCGCTGAGTCTGCCGAGCTTTCCCGAAAGCGCGGATATGCTGTCCATAGGCGCGTCAATGACTATGCAGATTATGTTTAATCCTCTTTCCCTATACGGAAGTCCCATTCTGCCGCGGATATATTCTCCGTATTCGTGGAGCAGCTCATTTACGCTTTGGATACTTTCCTTGTCGCTTATTATCATTGAGATTATGGCGACGCGGTTTTCCTTGTCCATAGACGTCTCCTTTCATAAAAAAACGCGTCTTTCGGATTTGCCCCGAAAGACGCAGTATCACCATAATTTGTAATCAGCTGTCTTTCGGCGCAATAAATTTTACCGTCAGAGTTTACCGAATATTTAATTTATAAAGCTGACGAAATCTCGGAAAATACCTCGACTCCGAACACTTTACGAATATATTATACACATTAACCGCGATTATGTCAAGCGGTTTTTAAAAAATCATGCGTTATTGTTATCGATATGTACATCGAGCTGTCTAAAGGGTATCTCGATATCGTTTGCAACAAGCGCCGCTTTTATCTGCTCGGTGAGGTCGAAATATACCGTCCAATAATCGCCTGTCTTACACCACGAACGAACCGTGAGTATTACGGCGTTATCTCCGAGCGTGTTTATTCTTACGTCTATCGGCAGAGCCTTGTCGACCAGCTTATGCGCCTTTATAACGTCGGTTATTACCTTTTGCGCCTTTTCAAAATCGCTCTTATAGGAAATTGAAATCGAAAGGTCAACACGGCGGGTGTCATTGCCCGAATTGTTTATAACGGTAGCATTTACCGCAAGACCGTTGGGAACGAATATCGCCTGGTTTGTAACGCTGTCAAGGCGGGTATGGAGAATGGATATCTGCGAAACAGTTCCCTCTACCCCGTTTGTAACGATATAATCGCCTATTTTAAACGGCTTTGTAATCATAAGCAAAAATCCGCCCGCAACATTTGACAGCGAATTCTGCAATGCTAAACCTATCGCAACTCCCGCTGTGCCTATAACGGTTATAATTGAAGTCGAAGGTATTCCCAAAATGCTCAGTACAATTGTAATAACCAGCACATAAAGCACTATCTTCGCTATCTGGGTAGTAAACTTTACTACCGTAAGCTCAAGCTTTGTCTTTGAAAGTCCTTTCGACATCAGCTTTACAGCGAGCTTTGAAAGAATAAGACCTACGATAAGAACTACTATCGCGAGTATAATCGACGGGATAGCGTTTAAGAAATTCTGCCAGAGGCTGGCGAAGAATTCTCCGATAGAACCGATAGCATCTTCGGGCTTATTTACCAAGTCCTGAACGGCATCGTTCAGCGTAGGCTCGGAATTTACTTCCGAATCAGCTACTTCGCTCAATAACATATAAATATTGTTCATTTTAAGACAACTCCTTTTCAAATGCCGCACAAACCGCGTCTGCGTCGGCGTTTCTTATAAGAACGGAAATTTCGTCTATCCCCGTTGTGATCATAAGTATCATCGCCGAGAGCTTGTTCAGTATCTCAAAGACCTTTGCGGCATAACCTACATTGTTTGTCATTTCACCGGTTTTTATAACGATCTTTCTGTTACCGCTGTTTATCATCGGAGAAACGCAGTCTTTTTCACGGAGCTTTTTTACAACTCCGAGAAGTTTCGGTATCTCATCATCATTGACCGTAAAACCAAAGCTGAATATCTCCGAGGTAGGCGCGGTCATTGAGATCATATCAACGTTTATTCCCGCGTCAGCAACAATTTTAAGCGTATCTTCCATTATCGTCCTGTCGAGAGGAACGTTATAGAAAGAAACGGCGGAAACGTTTTCTGTAACATCAATCTTCATTTTTGTCCTCCTTTATAAGATCGCTCATTGCATAAAGTCCCGCAGGCTTTCCGCAGAGGAAAACCGCCGCGTTTACAGCGCCCGCCGCAAAGACCTCGCGGCTCTGCGCGGAATGTGAAAGCGTTATTACCTCGTCGTGTCCCGCAAATATAACGTCATGCTCTCCGACTATTGTGCCGCCGCGGACGGAATGCATACCTATTTCAGTTTTGTCGCGCGGTTTTCTGACGGAGTGGCGGTCGTAGACATAGTGCTTTGTGTTGTTTAATTCTTCGTTTATTGCCTCTGCTATCATAACAGCTGTTCCCGAAGGAGCGTCCTTTTTCTGATTATGATGTTTTTCCACTATCTCAATGTCAAAATCGTTTCCTAGTATCTGCGCGGCTTTTTTTGCAAGTTCTACGAGCAGATTTATTCCGAGCGACATATTGAACGTAAAGAAAACAGGTATCTCCGCCGAGGCGGAAGTTATCCTCGCGCGTTCCTCGTCGGAATATCCCGTAGTAGCAAAAACCGCGGGTACGCCGTTTATCTTACAGTATGACAAAAGATCGTCGAGAGCCGAAGGGTGAGAAAAATCAATGATAACATCGGGCTTTTCGGTCATATCGAAAACGCTCTTATACACGGGAAAATCATCATACTTTTCGGCGAGCTTATCTATTCCCGCGACGACCGTACAGTCCTCGCGCTCTTTACAAAGACGGGCGATAACTCTGCCCATTCTTCCGCAAGCACCCGATATTGCAATTCTTGTCATTTTTTACTCCTTTTTGATCATGGACAATTGCCCTTGTTTATCAGACTTTTCCGCAGAGCGAAAGCTCTTCCATAACTGCCCTGAGCTTAGCTTTCATTTCCTCCGTCATAGAGCAGAGAGGAAGTCTGCATTCTCCCGCATTGAAACCCATGATATTAAGCGCCTCTTTTACGGGAATGGGGTTTACATCCATAAACATAGCCTTGTCGAGGGCATAGAGCTTTCTTGCGAGCATAAGGGCCTCTTCGCGCTTGCCTTCAAGATAAAGCGAAATTTCGTTGTGCTTTTCCTCGGGAGCGACATTTGACGTAACGGAAACAAGTCCTTTTCCGCCGAGAGCCATAACGCACAATGCCTCGTCATCGTTTCCCGAATAAATATCGAGATCCGTCTTTGCGGCGATTCCCATAACGGCGCTCATATTTCCGCTCGCCTCTTTCACGGCTCTTATGTTCGGGTGTTTTGAAAGCTCTACATAAGTGTCGACCGCGATATTACAGCCTGTTCTTGACGGCACGTTATAGAGCATTATTGGGATATTCACCGCGTCTGCTACTGCCGTAAAATGCTTTATAAGACCGCGCTGGGAGGCTTTGTTATAATAAGGCGTGACATGTAAAAGCGCGTCTGCTCCCGCTTTTTCGGCTTCTTTTGACAGCTCGACAGCATAAGCCGTGTCATTTGAACCTGCGCCCGCTATAACGGGAACGCGTTTATTTACGCGCTCTATACCATAGCGGATAACGCTGATATGTTCTTCGTCCGTCATTGTCGCGCTTTCGCCCGTTGTTCCGCAGATAACGAGCGCGTCTATCTTATGCTCTATCTGATAGTCTATAAGTCTTCCGAATTCCTCGTAGTTTATACTTCCGTCCGAATTCATAGGCGTTGCGATAGCCGTAGCGCAGCCCGTAAAAATAGTTTTACTCATAAAAACACCTTTCTGTATTTATCGAAAAGTTTATGTACCAGAAAAATTGCCGAAAATCAATCAAGATAGCCCTTTGCGCAGAGAAGTTCAGCCATTTCTACGGCTCCTCCCGCAGCGCCTCTCAATGTGTTATGCGAAAGGCAGACAAACTTATAATCGTACTGGGTATCAGGGCGAAGTCTGCCGATAGAAATTGCCATACCGTTTTCAAGATTGCGGTGGAGAGTAGTCTGAGGCATATTGTCCTCTTCAAAATAGTTTAAGAACTGTTTAGGAGCGGACGGAAGTTTTAATGCCTGTGGCTCGCCCGAATATTCTTTCCATATCTTCTTTATCTCGTCCATTGTGGGCTTGTTTTCAAATCTTACGAATACCGCCGCAAAATGTCCGTTTGAAACGGGAACGCGCAGGCACTGGGTCGTTATGGAAGGCTTTTCGGCGTTTACTATAACGCCGTCCTCGATCTTACCCCAAACCTTAAGCGGTTCTTTTTCGGACTTCTCCTCTTCCCCGCCGATAAAAGGAATGATGTTATCCACCATTTCGGGCCATGTCTTAAAGGTCTTTCCCGCGCCCGATATAGCCTGATATGTGCAGGCGAGAACGTCCGTTATGCCGAATTTTCTGAGCGGCGACAATGCGGGAACATAGCTCTGTATCGAGCAGTTGGACTTTACGGAAATAAAGCCGCGCTTTGTGCCGAGGCGCTTTCTCTGTGTTTCGATAACAGCGGCATGGTCTGCGTTTACTTCGGGGATTATCATGGGAACATCGGGAACACCGCGGTTTGCGGAGTTATTGGACATAACGGGACACTCGGCTTTGGCGTATTTTTCCTCGAGAGCCTTTATTTCGTCCTTTTTCATATTTACCGCGCAGAAAACGAAATCTACAGTTGATGCGATTTCATTTATATCTGCGTCAGCGTCCTTTACAATCATGTTCTCCATGCTCTTGGGCATGGGAACATCCATAAACCAACGCTCCCCTACTGCCTCTTTATAGGTCTTTCCCGCCGAGCGCGAGGACGCCGCGAGGACTGTTACATTAAACCACGGGTGGTTTTCGAGGAGTATGGCGAAACGCTGTCCGACCATACCCGTCGCGCCGATGATACCGACATTGTACTTTTCTTTCATAGTTGTTTCCTTTCAGTTATGTAATAAATTCGGGCAAAAATAAATCCGATGATAACACATCGGAAATGCTTTTTAATGCTCGTCATAATTTGATAGCACTCCATCAAGCAAGCCGATGACAGTCATACGCCTATTTAACGTACAACCGGATAACACGCATTTTCGGAATGCGCGCTCCTCGGCGGTAATGCCTTTTGCGGCGGCTCTCCGAAAAGCCTTTTTGCCGCTACTATTCATCACCGCGCCTCTATCTGTTTTTTATTCTACCACATAACCCTGTTTTTGTCAATAGATAAACTTAAAAAAATTCAAAAAATTGAACAAACAACATTGACAAAAATTGTATAAAGTGATAAAATGATAATATTAAATGTATGGAGAAAAAATGATGTTAAAAAGCGATTTTTATTATGAGCTGCCCGAGGAGCTTATTGCGCAGACTCCCGCAGAACCGCGCGACAGCTCCCGGCTTATGGTTATTTCAAGAGAAAGCGGAGATATAACACACGACCGCTTTTATAATATATGCAGTTATCTCAGAAAAGGTGACCTGCTGGTTATGAACGACAGCAAGGTTTTTCCCGCGAGGATATTCGGTACAAAGCGCGACACGGGAGTGGTTAGCGAGTTTCTGCTCTTAAAGCGCAGGAGCCTGAACGAATGGGAGACAATGGTAAGACCCGGACGCAGGCTTAAACCCGGAGTTGTTGTCGATTTTCCCGAGGAACTTTCGGCGGAGATACTCGACACGCTTGAAGGCGGAAACAGGCTCGTAAGGTTTACATTTGAGGGGGATTTCTTTGACATTCTCGACAGAATAGGACAAATGCCGCTCCCGCCTTATATAACCGAAAAACTAAAGGACAAAGACCGCTATAACACGATCTACTGTAGAGAAACAGGCTCGGCGGCTGCGCCTACGGCGGGACTTCATTTTACGGAAAAGGAGCTTTACGAGGCGCGTGAAATGGGCGTTGATACGGCGTTTGTGACGCTCCATGTGGGGCTGGGAACATTCCGTCCGGTAAAAGAGGACAATATTCTTGATCACAAGATGCACACGGAGCATTATGTTATACCCGATGAAACGATAGAGAAAATAAAAGCCTGCAAGGAGCGCGGAGGGAGAGTTATTTCCGTTGGTACGACCTCTTGCAGAACGCTCGAAAGCTATGCTCAGACGGGAAAAGCCACCGACGACACAAGCATTTTTATTTATCCCGGATATGAGTTTAAATGTATAGACGGGCTGATAACAAACTTTCATCTTCCCGAAAGCACGCTCATTATGCTGGTTTCGGCGTTTCTGGGGCGTGAGAAAACGCTCAATGCTTATAAAACGGCAATCGAAGAAAAATACAGGTTCTTTTCTTTCGGCGACTGTACTTTTATAATTTAACTCATTATTAAGAATAAGAGGCGACAGCAATGATAATTGACGCACACGTTCATATCTATCCCGAAAAAATTGCCGATAAGGCGGTTATGGGAATAGAAAACTTTTATAATATGCATATAGAATACGACGGGAGAGTTTCTACCCTGCTGCGCGAGGGAAAGAAAGCAGGAGTAGACAAGTTTATAGTTCAGAGCGTTGCGACGGTATGGGAACAGGTAAAGTCGATAAACAATTTTATTAGCGAAAGCGTTTCGGAAAATCCCGAGCTCATCGGCTTTGGAACAATGCACCCCGACTTTCCAAATATTCCTGAAGAAGTCGACAGGATAATTTCTCTGGGTCTTAAAGGAATAAAGCTCCACAGCGATTTTCAGCGGTTCGCAATTGACGACGAAAAAGCGTTTCCGATATACGAGGCGGCGGAAGGCAGACTTCCTATACTTATGCACATGGGCGACACGAAAAGCGATCTGTCTTGTCCGGAAAGGCTTGTGAAGGTTATTGAAAGGTTTCCGAAACTTACGGTAATAGGCGCGCATTTTGCGGGCTGGAGCATGTGGGAAAGAGCAGAAAGAGCTCTCGCGGGGACGGGGATATACACCGACTGTTCCAGCTCACTTTATGCTATGTCTCCCGAACGCGCCGCGGAGCTTATCAGAAAATTCGGCGCGGACAAAGTAATGTGGGGAACGGACTATCCTATGTGGAACTATTCGGACGAGCTCAAAAGATTTGAAAAGCTCCCGCTCACGGACAATGAACGAAATATGATACTGGGTGAAAACGCGCTCAGATTATTGACAAACGCGAAATAATGTGCTAAAATAAAATTAAACATATTCTGGTCGGGAGTTTTTATTTATGAAAATAAACTGGAATTCAAAATATCTTACGATTGCGGCTTATGCTCTGCTTACGATAGTTCTCGGAGCGCTTGCCGTTATGCTCATATTTAACGTTGACGCGGTTTTTGAAAAACTTTCCGTTTTTACGGGCATAGTCACGCCTATTATTATCGGAATTTTCTGCGCATATCTGCTCAATCCTCTTATGACAAAGCTTGAAAACGGAATGTTTAGAAAGCTCTCACATTCTGCTGATCCGAAGAAAAAAGGAGCGGCGAGAGTTCTTGCGCTGACGCTGACAATGCTTATCATTCTTGCATTTCTGGCACTTATCATAATTCTTGTAATTCCTCAACTCGTTACAAACATTATCGCTATTTTCAGCAACATGGACACCTATATAGAAAATATCCGCGGATTTATCCAGGACATTTCCGACGATTATCCGCAGATAGCCGAGTTTCTCGGGAACCCGCTGAATGATTTCTCAAAGTTCATTTCCGATTTGTGGGCTAAATATTCGGGAGAGCTTATGAACTTTGCGGGAAACGTTGCGGCAGGTATCTGGTCTGTCATAAATACTCTCAGCAATGTTTTCATAGGACTGGTACTTTCAGTATATCTGCTGGCGAAAAAAGAAATGTTTGTCGGACAGATGAAGAAAATGATATTTGCGTTTTTAAAGGTAGAAAGAGCACAGCGTTTTCTCGGCATCTGCGAAGAGGCCTCTGAAAAGTTTTTAGGCTCTATCATCGGAAAGATAATAGAGGCGCTGCTTGTTGCGATGCTTTATTTCATAGGACTTATATGCATGGGTATGCCTTATGCTCCGCTTATTTCGGCAGTTATGTTCGTCTTTAACCTTATACCGTTTATCGGTCCTACTATCGGCGCTATTCCCTGCTGTCTGCTCCTTGTACTGAGCGACCACCCGATAATGGCGCTCTGGTTTTTGATATTTGTCGTTGTACTTCAGACGGTAGACGGAAACATCATTGCGCCATGGATACTCGGCGACCAGACGGGACTTCCCGCAGTATGGATACTTGTTGCGATAATTCTTGGCGGAGGATTTTTCGGCATGTTGGGAATGTTCCTGGGAGTGCCGATTTGCGCGGTCGTTTATATGCTGATAAAGGACTACATTGAAAACAGGCTCAAAAAGCGAAACCTTCCGCAGAACACGAACAACTATATCGGAAAGGTCGATTATATTACCCCTGACTATGTTTATACCGAGCCGCCAAAGCCTGAAAAGCCGCCTATTGAAACGGAAAACAAAAAGCGCTCTATAAGCACGAAGGTCAAAGACCTTCACAAAAGACTTACTGAAAAGAACAAGGATAAATAGGTTTTCATAGACAAGATCAAAACCATAACTTAACGAGGCTTTAGATATGACAATTTTTTACAGATTTGAAGGAAAGATGTATATAAACATCACGAACGGCTGTCCGTGCGACTGTGTTTTCTGCATAAGGAAAAACGGCGACAGCATTACCGACAACGACAGCCTGTGGCTCGAGCATGAGCCATCATTTGAAGAAATAACCGAGGCTTTCGGAAAATTTGACAAGACAGACATTAGCGAGGCGGTATTCTGCGGATACGGCGAGCCGACAGTAAGAGCCGATATGCTGCTTAAAACCGCGGAGTATATCAAGGAAAATTCTGATCTTAAAATCAGGCTCAACACAAACGGTCTTGTAAGGCTCATACACAAGGGTTTTGACATAAACCGCTTTAAGGGGCTTATTGATTCGGTTTCCGTTTCGCTAAATGCGCCGAATGCCGCGCGCTATAATGAGATAACGCGACCGAACAAAGGACTTTCTGAAAACAATAATGCGTTTGAAGAAATGCTGAAGTTTTCCGTTGACATGAAAAATCTTGGCATTAAAACAGGGTTTACGGTTGTCGACGTTATTTCACAAGAGGAGATCTCCGAGTGTGAAAAGTTGTCTGAAAAGCTTGGCATACCGCTGCGTGTAAGGCACTATGTGACCGACAACGAGAGCTATACATAATGAGGATTTTAGGAATTGACCCCGGCTACGCCATTGTCGGATATGGCGTGCTGGATTTTGACAACGTGCGGTTTCGCACGGTAAACTATGGAGCGATAACGACTCCCGCGGATATGCCGTTTGACAGGCGGCTTTTGGAAATATTCGACGATATGAACACCCTGCTCGAAAAGTTTTCGCCCGACTGTATGAGCGTTGAAAAGCTGTATTTCAACACCAACACGACAACTGCCATTGACGTTGCGCAAGCGAGGGGCGTTATACTTCTTGCCGCAGCAAAAAAGAACATACCCGTTTTTGAATACACGCCGCTACAAGTGAAAGTTGCGGTAACGGGTTATGGCAGAGCGGAAAAACACCAGATGCAGGAAATGACGAAAAATATCCTACGTCTTGAGGCAGTACCAAAACCCGACGACACGGCAGACGCGCTGGCTATTGCCATTTGTCACGGGCATACGGGCGGCTCGAGACTGTCGGAAATAATAAGAAACAACAAGGAGTAAGAGCTATGATCTACAGTTTACACGGAGAACTTATGGGAACGGAGCCGGGACTTGCGGTCATCGAATGTTCGGGAGTAGGATACGCCTGCCGCACGACAGCGAATACCCTTTCAAAGATCCGCGACAAAAAGGAAGTTGTTTTGTATGCTTATCTTCATCTGACGGAAAACGCGGCGGATCTTTTCGGATTTGCGGACAAGTCGGAGCTTTCGTGCTTTAAACAGCTTATCTCCGTTTCGGGAGTAGGTCCTAAAGCTGCGCTTTCAATTCTTTCCGACCTGACGCCGACCGAGCTTGCGCTTTGTATTGCTACCGGCGACAGCAAGACGCTCACCCGCTCTCCGGGTATTGGACCCAAGATAGCGCAAAGGATAGTTCTTGAACTTAAAGATAAAATTGCAAAAGACGAGCGGTTTTCTTCTGCGGATATTGTGGGAGTATCAAAGGCAGGCTCTAATAATATCGCGGAGGCAATGGAGGCTCTGGCGGTATTGGGATTTCTGCCCTCGCAGATAAACTCGGCTCTTATGGGAGCGGATCCGAATGCATCCGTAGAAGACCTTATCAAACTTGCTCTTAAAAATCTTGCATAATAAAAATTTAAATTTTCGGAAAGGAGGATTTTTCTTGAACAACAATAATAACAACGGCAATCGTGTAACCGTAAATATCGCGGGTATGTGTCTGGGCATTATGATAGGTATAACCGCGGCAGGCGTTATGTTTGAATTTCAGGATATAATGCCCCTTCTGATAGTTTTGGTGGTTAGCGGACCCTGTTATCTTGCGGTTGTTCTGATACAAGAATTTCTCCAGCCGTATCTGAAACGGAGAGACGCCGCAATAAAGGCTTTGGGAAAGGACGGCATAAAAATAATGCGACATGACTATGCCGCAAAACTCGCATATAAAGGCATTTATGCATTGATTGGCGGAAAATATCCCGACGCCGAGGATTATTTACAAAAAGCTCTCTCAAACTCTACTATAAGACAAAATCAGAAATTCTGTTTAGAATGGCTTATAAAACTTTATGAAACAAAACAGGACAACGCAAAGCTTATGTGGTGTTTCAGAAAAGCCGTCGAGTATACTCCCGATGACGCGGGAACACAATCGAGGCTCGGTCATGCGTATCTGACGGAGGGCGACCTTGACAGAGCGGAATACTGTTTTAATGAGGCTCTTAAATACAGCGCGAACGATGGTTATCCGTATTACAGTCTGGTCAGGATAGCTCTAATAAGGGGCGACTATGACAAAGCACATGAATTGCTTGAAACGCTTATGAAAGTAAACGGAAATCACCCACTGGCTCACGCTGAATATGCGAGCTATTATGCCATGACGGGCGACAGCGAAAAAGCACAGGAAGAATGTAAAAAAGCGCAGATCTGCGGATATAAAGACCCCGAAGAGCTTAACCGCAGGATAAAAGCAATGCTTAGTTTTGAGGACACACAATTCAGCGGAGAGGATCTGCCGAAACTGTATTACAGGAGAATTGAAAGCAAAGGCGGTGAGAAAAATGCTTGAGATGTCAGATGATGATATTGATTTCACCAACAGAGTCGTAGAGTCGAGGGCTGTCGAGTCCGACAGCGACATAGAGCTTACGCTCCGTCCGAAATCCTTGGCGGAATATATAGGACAAGACAAGGTTAAAGAAAACATGTCGGTCTATATTGAAGCCGCAAAAAAACGCGGAGAATGTCTGGATCACGTTCTTTTATACGGTCCTCCCGGACTCGGAAAGACAACGCTTTCCTGCATAATCGCAAACGAAATGGGCGTTAATATTCGCATAACTTCGGGCCCTGCGATAGAAAAAGCGGGCGACCTTGCGGCGCTTTTGACAAATTTACAGCCGAACGATGTTTTATTCATCGACGAGATACACCGCCTTTCAAGGCAGGTAGAAGAAGTCCTCTACCCTGCTATGGAAGATTATGCGCTTGATATTGTCATGGGAAACGGTCCTGCGGCGCGATCCATAAGAATTGACCTTCCGCATTTTACTCTCATCGGAGCTACGACCCGTTCGGGTCAGCTTTCCGCGCCGCTCCGCGACAGATTCGGCGTTGTGCAGAGGCTGGAGCTTTACACTCCCGAACAGCTCTGCGATATAGTTCAGCGGTCGGCTGTTATTTTAGGTATACCGTGTATGAAAGACGGCGCTCTTGAAATAGCGAGGCGTTCGAGAGGTACTCCGCGAATTGCAAACCGCCTGCTAAAGCGCGTAAGGGATTTTGCCGAGGTCATAGGAAACGGAAAGATAACGCGCGAAATAGCGGACACTGCCTTGAAAAAATTAGAGGTAGACGCGCTGGGGCTTGACAGCCTGGACAGAAATTTCCTTGAAATGATAATCAAAGGCTATAACGGTGGACCTGTGGGGCTTTCAACTCTTGCCTCGGCACTGAATGAAGAGGCAGTAACGCTGGAAGACGTCTGCGAGCCTTATCTTATGCAGCTTGGATTTGTGGCAAAAACTCCGAGAGGAAGAATAGCGACGGCGCTTGCATATAAGCATCTCGGAATTGCATTTAACGGCGACGACGACCAGCAAACCCTTGAAGATAATTAAGCTGTTTTTTGTATACAGACAATGAACGAGGACAATTGTTATAAGACGAGGTGGTTTTACGGCATTCCCTGTTGAAGTCTGGATTTGGCTGCTGATCGTTATGCAGCCGTACAACCGCAAGACGCTCGAAATTCTCGAACGATTTGACTATAACGCTGAAAAAGCCGCCGCGGCTATACGCGACGGCAATGTGTTGCTTACCGATGATGAAAAGAAACGCGCAGCGGAAACACGAAACGGCTCTGTGCGCGAGGTTATTGACATCTGCCGCAGAAACGGCATAAAGATAATTACTTTCGACGACAGCGAATATCCCGTGCTTTTAAAGAACATTGACAACCCGCCGATAGTGTTATTCTGCGCAGGAAATTTAAATGGGCTTGATGACGCGATCACTGTTTCCGCGGTCGGCACAAGAAAACCCTCGGACTACAGTATTGCTGTAACAAGGCACATTATCCCGCAGCTTTGCAAAGTTGGGGCTGTGATTACAAGCGGACTTGCAGTGGGGATAGACTATGAGGTTCACAAAGCCTGCCTGAACAGCGGCGGAAGAACTATAGGCGTGTTGGGCTGCGGCATTATGGTAAACTATCCCGCAGACAACGCAAAACTTAAACGCGCTATAGTAGAAAACGGCGGCGCGGTAATAAGCGAGCTTTTGCCGTATACAAGACCGTCCGCTGATTATTTTAAATACAGAAACCGTATCATTTCGGGCTTATCAAAAGGAACTCTCGTAATTGAGGCAGACGAAAAAAGCGGAGCACTCTTAACCGCAAATCATGCCTGCGAACAAGGCAGAGAGGTTTTTTACATTCCTCCGCGGGACATACTGTCGCCGCGTTATATGGGAGTAGCATCGCTCGGACGCGATGGAGCTACGCCTGTTTTCAACTATCTTGACATTCTATGTTCACTGATTAAAGGCGAGGAACTTGAAAAGATTGCGGAAGATTGTCAGTCCTGATTGTACTTGTCAAACTCAGAGACTGTTTCGGTCTCCCTTTCTTTTTTTGCCGTTTCATCTATTTCCTCGTCAAAACCCTTCAGTGCCTCAAAAGACATAAACTGTACAGCTCTGTCGTCTTCGGGGATCTGATCTTCGGGCTTTGGACAAGGGCGCTTTAATATATCTTTATTTTTCTTTTTATTTTTCATCATATGCCGCTCATATCTCCTTTTTAGTGCTCACTACAATAAGCGAACTATTTAATTTCGTCAATATGTATAATTTTAAGCGTCATTTTTCTACTTTCGTTTTATCTGATTTTCCGAAAGTATTTTTTCTATTTAAAATGCCCTTATAAGCCGATTATATCACATTCCCGGAAAAATATCAACCACAAATCAATTTAAAATGATGCGTAAAATATTGTAAAAAACGTATTGACAAAAGCGATAAAATACTATATAATAAGCATATGCACGATTTTTTTACAAGATATTGTGTTAAAGACTAATTAAGGAGAGTATCGGGAATGTCAATGATAACCATGATAAAAAAGCGCGACGGACGTGAGGCTCCGTTCAATATCGAAAAAATTGCCAAGGCGATTTACAAAGCCGCGGAATCTGTCGGCGGTCGCGATTATGCCGAAGCAATGGACCTTGCGGACAAGGTTTGCCAGCAGCTTTCAGAAAGCATTATCGGACGTAATCCCTCTGTCGAAGAGGTTCAGGATATGGTCGAAAAGGTCCTGATAGAAACAGGTCACGCAAAGACCGCAAAGGCGTTTATTCTCTACCGCGCAGAACGCACAAGAGCGCGCGAAATGAATACTCAGCTTATGAAGACATATGAGAACCTCACCTTTAAATCGGCGGGTGATTTTGACCTTAAGCGCGAAAACGCAAATATTGACGGCGACACCGCTATGGGTACGATGCTGAAATATGGAAGTGAGGGCGCAAAGCAGTTCAATGAGCTTTATGTTCTTGACAAGGATCATTCCGAGGCGCATATAAACGGAGATATCCATATACACGATCTTGACTTCCTGACGCTTACGACGACCTGCTGTCAGATAGATCTGCAAAAGCTTTTCCACAACGGATTTTCTACCGGACACGGATTTTTGCGCGAGCCGAACGATATTTCCAGCTATGCGGCGCTGGCGTGTATCGCTATTCAGTCCAACCAGAACGACCAACACGGCGGTCAGAGCGTTCCGAATTTCGACTATGCAATGGCGGACGGTATCAGAAAGACTTTCCGCAGGCTCTATACCGCAAACCTCATAAAGGGCGTATGGTATACGTTCGGCGGTGATTACAAAGAGATATCCGAAAAGCTCAAAGATGTTGCGGAGAAGATATTTGAAGAATACGGTCTTTGCCCCAAGCTCAACAACAATGACGACTACAAGGCGAAAGAATGGGAGCTTATTGCGTCGGACTATGGCGACAAGTTCTCGCAGATACAGGACGAGGCGGAAAAGCTTGCGGAGGCGGAGACTGACAGAGCGACCTATCAGGCAATGGAAGCGCTTATTCATAACCTCAACACCATGAACAGCCGCGCGGGCGCACAAAACCCCTTCTCCTCCATAAACTACGGCACGGATACTTCTCCCGAGGGCAGAATGATAATAAAGAACGTTCTTCTTGCGGCGGAGGCGGGTCTCGGAAACGGCGAAACGCCGATATTCCCGATTCATATCTTCAAGGTAAAGGACGGGGTAAACTTCAACGAAGGTGAACCTAACTACGATCTCTTTAAACTTGCTATCCGCGTTTCGGCAAAAAGAATGTTCCCGAATTTCAGCTTTATTGACGCGCCGTTCAATCTCCAGTATTACAAAGAGGGCGACTGCAACACCGAGATCGCCTATATGGGTTGCAGAACGAGAGTTATCGCGAACAATCACGACAAGACGCGTGAAATAGTAACAGGGCGCGGAAACCTTTCGTTTACGACGATAAACCTTCCGAGGCTCGGAATTGAGGCTCACGGCGATATAAACAAGTTCTACAAAGACCTCGACAAGATGATGGACATGGTCTTCCAGCAGCTTTTAGACAGACTTGCGATACAGTCGAGAAAGCATGTTAAGAACTATCCGTTCCTTATGGGTCAGGGCGTTTGGATCGACAGCGAAACGCTTTCGGAAAGCGACGAGGTCGGAGAGATACTTAAACACGGAAGTCTTTCGACCGGATTTATAGGACTTGCTGAAACGCTTGTGGCTCTTATCGGAAAGCACCACGGAGAAAGCGAAGAGGCGCAGAAACTCGGTCTTGAGATAATCACGCATATGCGCGAAAAGGCTGACAGAAAGGGCAAGGAAACGGGTCTTAACTTCACGCTGCTTGCAACGCCCGCAGAAGGTCTTTCGGGACGCTTTATCGCAATTGACAAAAAGCGCTATGGAATTATACCCGGAATAACCGACAAGGATTTCTATACGAACTCTTTCCATGTTCCCGTTTATTACAACATCAGCGCGTTTAAGAAAATAAGGCTCGAGGCGCCTTATCATGCGCTTACAAACGGCGGTCACATAAGCTATGTCGAGCTTGACGGAGATCCGCTGAAAAACCTCGATGCATTTGAAAAGATAGTTCGCTTTATGAAAGAACAAGGTATCGGCTATGGCGCGATAAATCACCCGATCGACCGCGATCCGTGCTGCGGATTTACGGGAATAATCGACGACGAATGCCCGAACTGCCACCGCAAGGACAGCGAAGTTATAATTGACAGAGTAGAGCGTCCGAAGAGATTTATGCTGTAATAAGCTGTTTAATTTCAAGACAGTATCGAACGTTTGATTTCCGAATATAATATAAAAGCACCGCGCTTTAATTATCGGCTGAACAAGTCGTAAAGAGCGCGGTGCAGGAGTCAAAAGGCAAAAACGGAGGAAGTATGGAAATTAGGATAGCGGGGACTGTAAGCGAGTCGATAGTTGACGGTCCGGGGCTTAGGTATGTCGTTTTTACGCAGGGCTGTCCGCACAACTGCGAGGGCTGTCAGAATCCCGAAACTCACGATTTTTCGGGAGGAAAATGCGTAGACACGGACGATCTTTATAAAGAGTGTACGGAAGACCCGCTGCAAGAAGGCGTAACTTTTTCGGGCGGAGAGCCGTTTTGTCAGGCAAAAGCGCTGTATGAGCTTGGGAAAAGACTGAAAAACGACGGTTATCATCTGATGTGTTACAGCGGATGGACATTTGAAGAGCTACAAAAAAAGGGAGAAAAAGAGGAATTTGTTAAAAAACTTTTAGAGATAACGGACATTCTTGTTGACGGAAGATTTATGATCGAGAAACGCTCTCTTTCACTGAAATTCAGAGGGAGCGAAAATCAGAGACTCATAGACGTACAAAAAAGCCTGAAAGAAGGTCATGCCGTTTTAGCGGAGAATATCTAGGAATTATTTTTGGAGTGAATGTGAGAAAATTATTATGTGTGATACTGGCGGCGCTTATGGCTGTCACGATGTTGAGCGGCTGCTCGGACGACGGACTTGACGCTGTTTTAGCCTATGATATAGGTGAAAATCCCAAAACAATAGACCCTCAGCAAGCAAACGACCCAAATTCCGTACAGTTAGTTCAGAATGTTTTTATGGGTCTTATGAGATACGGAGTGGACGGCTCTGTACAGCTCGGAGTTGCGGAAAGCTATACGGTGTCGGAAGATGAGCTGACATATAACTTTAAGCTGAGAAATGACGTTTACTGGATAAACTGCGCCAAGCTTGAAAGACAATGCACGGCGAAAGACTTTGTTTTCGGCTTTAGAAGATTGTTTGATACAAACACAAATTCCCCGCGCGCAGAAGAATATTTCTGCATAAAAAATGCCGCAGAAATGTACAGCGGAAAATATATAAAGGAAGAAAATTTCGGCGTAAAGGCAATAAACGATTTCGAGCTTGAAATTACGCTCGAATATGCCGACCCGCGCTTTTTACAGCTTTTATGCGAGGCGCCTGCTATGCCCTGCAACGAGGAATTTTTCAAAGAAACGCGCGGAAAATACGGGCTTTCCGACGAATGTACACCGTCTAACGGGGCGTTTTATGTGAGAGAATGGTATTATGACCCTTATGCTGCTACGGACGTAAACCACGTTTTCTTGTATAGAAATTCTAAAAACGCCGAAGTGTTCGAGGTCTGCCCCGCCGCCGTAAAGTTGTTTATCGAGGACAAGGAAGATTTTATAGGAGATTTTCTGAACGGCGACACAAGCTGCATAGCCGTTTCAAATGAAGAAAGATCGAAAATTTCGGGCAATTATATTTATAAGGAATTTTCGAGTATAACAGTTGGAATTACATTCAATGAAAAATACGAGCTTGCCGCAAACACGGATTTCCGAAAGGCGCTCGAACTTACTATTCCACGTGAAAATTTAAAACAAGCCATGAAGGATTTCAAAGAGGCAGAAGGAGTTATCCCGCGCGGCACTAACCTATATGGTGATAACTACAGAGAACAAGCGGGAACTTGCGATATTCCTGAATATGATCCCGACAAAGCAGAAACGCTCTTTAAAACCATAAGATCTACAATTGACTCAAAGCTTTTGCGCGGCGCGAGAGTAATAACGAAAAGCGACGACGCTCACACAGCGGCTCAATATATTACCCAGGAATGGCAAAGGCTTGGATTTTACTGCCAGCTTGAAAGCCTATCCGAAAGCGAATTTAACAACAGGCTTTCTGAAGGAACTTATGAAATAGCTATAACAGAGCTTTCGGGCGGTTATGACAGCCCCGAGGCGTATCTTGAGCAACTAAACGCGGGCGATAACAAAGAAGAGCTTGACTCTCTTTTAAGTTCGGCTTATCTGTCCAAAGACGACGGAGCGGAAATTTATCGGAAAGCAGAACAGCTTATCATTGACAACTGCGTGTTTATTCCCATTTACTATAAGAATGAGTTCTTTATAACCGACAAAGATGTTTCGGACGTAATTTACGACCCGTTTACAAAGACGATCGATTTTACAAGAGGAAAAGAAAATTAAATAAAAAATGCGCTCTTCAACGAAAATGAGGAGCGCATTTTTGTGTTCAATTTTACTTGTACATTGCATTAACAGTTTGTTTTATCGCGTCAAGAGTATTGCTGTCCTTATCGGGGAGCACGGTAAACCTCGGCTTTCCTATTGTTTCAACGCGCATTTTCTTTCCCAGAACTGCTCCTGCCGCCGCGAGCCTGTTAGGCTCTACCCTCGAAAGGAAGAACGTAAGCTCCTCGCCGACCTGGGTTATCTCGCTTATGCCACATTCAGCCGCAATATTTCTGAGCCTTGCCACTTCTATAAGCCCGACAACGCTTTCGGGCGGCTCTCCAAAACGGTCTATAAGCTCGTCGGTCATATCGAGAGCGTCTTCTTCGGTCTTTACTCTGGCAATTTTCCTGTAGCAGTCCACACGCTGCGCCTGGTTTGAAATATAATCTTCGGGAATATAGGCGTTTATTCTCACATCTACAAGACATTCTTCTTTGTGAACATCTTTCTCGCCGCGTTCTTCTCTTACCGCCTCGTCAAGAAGTTTTAAATACATATCGTATCCGATATTCGACAGATGACCGCTTTGAGATGAACCGAGGATATTTCCCGCGCCGCGTATTTCAAGGTCGCGGAGCGCTATCCTGAATCCACTTCCGAACTGCGTGAACTCGCGTATTGCCTCAAGGCGGCGGTGGGATATTTCTGAAAGTATTTTTCCGGGCTTGTAGGTGAAATAAGCATAAGCGCGTTTATTTGTGCGCCCTACCCTTCCGCGGAGCTGGTGGAGTTGTGCAAGTCCCATATAATCAGCGTCCTCGATAATAAGCGTGTTTACGTTCGGAACATCAACGCCTGTTTCAATTATCGTCGTGCAGACAAGCACGTCTATTTCCCCGTCCAACAGCTTTCTCCATACATCGAGCAGTTCGTTTTCCGGCATTCTTCCGTGTGCAACTCCTATCTTTGCATCGGGGAGCAATGCCGAGAGCTTTTCCGCGCAGCCGTATATGCTTTCGATCCGGTTATGGATATAATACACCTGGCCACTTCGGCGAAGTTCTTTTTGTATTGCCGCGGCAATAACTCCCATGTCATGCTCTATAACATAGCTTGAAACGGGCTGTCTGTCCTGCGGCGGCTCGTCAAGGACGCTCATATCGCGTATGCCGCTCATAGCCATATTCAGCGTCCGAGGGATAGGCGTTGCAGAAAGCGAAAGAATGTCAACACCCGTGAAGGTCTCTTTGAATTTATCCTTGTGTGCGACGCCGAAACGCTGTTCCTCGTCAATTATAACAAGACCCAGGTCTTTGAATTTCACATCATTCTGGACAATTCTGTGTGTTCCTATGACAAAATCAATTCTGCCCGATGCAATGCCACGAAGTATCTCCTTTTGCTCTTTCGGGGTCTTATATCTCGAAAGCAGGGCGATATTTATCGGAAAGCCCTCCATTCTGGAAGTCGCCGTCTGATAATGCTGCCACGCGAGGACAGTTGTCGGCGCAAGAAGTGCGCACTGTTTCCCGCCCTCTATGCATTTAAACGCCGCTCGGAGCGCAACTTCCGTCTTTCCAAAGCCAACGTCGCCGCAAAGCAGGCGCTCCATGGGCTGTTCGCGCTGCATATCCGACTTTATTTCATCTATGCATCTTAGCTGTGAATTTGTTTCGATATACGGGAAATGCTGTTCAAAATCCTCCTGCATTTCATCATCTTCGGGAAACGCAAAGCCCTTGCTCTTCATTCTCTCGGCATAGAGCTTTATAAGCTCTGCCGCCATTTCCTTTACGGCGGCTTTGGCTTTTGCCTTGGATTTCTGCCATTGTTCGCCGCCGAGCTTATTGAGCTTTACGGACGAATTATCTCCCGTTCCGATATACCTTGAAACAAGGTCGAGCTGTGTTACGGGAACATGGAGAACGTCCGTTCCCGCGTATTTTATGCGGATATAGTCCTTTGAGACGCCGCCTGCATCTACCTTGTGAACACCGTCAAAAACGCCGATACCGTGAGCGTAATGAACGACAAGATCTCCTACCGCTATATCCTCGAGCGAACGTATCTCCTCGCCTTTCTGCCTTTTTGGTATCTTTCGCCGCGCCGCATGTACAGGGGTATGCGTAAATACCGCGAGATCGCCGTATTCAAAGCCCGCGGAAAGAGTTCCCTCGCAGACGACTATTTTCTTTTTTATAACGTTTTCGGGAGCGCCATAATAATCAGCGTCAAAACCGTCTTCTTTCAGGTCGTTGGCGAGATTTTGCGCGCCCTTTTGGGTGCCTGCAAAAATGAAACAGCACTTGTCATTATTGAGATAGTGCCTGAGTCCGTCCTCAAGTATCTTATATTCTCCGCTCCAGGGGGAAGTCTGTATTGCGTTTAGTGCCTTTAAGGAAATGCCAAGCTCTATACCGCCGCCGCTAAGAAAACTGTCGAAATAAATTTCCGCGCGCGACTTTAAAAGCTCGGTAAACTCGTTTTTTGAGAGCATAAAGCGGTCAAGACCCTTAGATATTTTCCCTTCGTCAAGAAGTATCTTCAGGTCTTCTAAATGCTGAACGCAGGAGGCGCGAAAACTTTCGCGGACAGCGCTGTTTTCGCAAATGAAAACGCTCTTTGCATAATCGAAAACCGTTTCTTCCTCGTCATAACAAAGCGGGAAATATTTATCGGGGCAAAGTATCTGCGCTCCGCCGCGCAAAAGAGCAACGTCGTTTTCCAGATTTTTCTTTACCTCGGCGGAATTTTTAGAACGGAGCTTTTTAATTATCCCCTCTATTTTTACGGCAAGCTCCTCGGCGCTACCGAACAGAGTTTCTCTGGCGGGAGATATTTCAACGCTTTCGAGGACGGCTGTTCTCCTCTGCGAATCAGTTTCAAACTCGCAAAGGCTGTCAATTTCATCTCCGAAAAGCTCAATTCTTAAAGGCATATTCCTGTTGGGCGGGAAAACGTCTATTATTCCGCCTCTCACGGAAAACTGTCCCCTGCCCTCGACCTGGTCGCACTTTGAATATCCCGCGCTGAAAAGCAATGAAACAAACTCGTCTTTTTCTATATTGCCTCCCGAAGAAAGACTAAGAGTCCTCTTTGAAAGCTCGGCGCGCGGAATGGTAAACTGTGCTGCGGCTAAGGCAGAGCCTACCGCCGCAAGGCATTTTCCGCTCTGCATAGCAGACAGCGTTTCTATCCGCTTATGCTCATAATCGAGTGAGGCTGCGTCCGTTCCCGTCAGGTTCAGATCTTTTTCGGGATACAATAAAACAGCGTTTTCTCCGAGGAGCATATTTATATCCGAAAGCAATTTCACCGCGTCGCTCTCGCTTTCGGTAATGATAAACGCGGGGAGAGTGTCAATGCGCTTTAGCAAAGCCGCGATATAAAACGCTTTATGGATATGCGAAACGCCCGTGACAAGCGCGGGTAAGGTATGATTTGTCTTCAGATATTTCAGCAGCCGCAAAAATTCGTTATTCTGCTCGGCGGCATTTACAAAAAAGTTCATACTGACCTCTGTTTTACGAATTGTATTTGTTCATTGCCTCGTCCGTCTTTCCGCTTACCATGAGTTCAATGGACGAAACGGCATTGTCAAAACATTTTTCGAGGGATTCTTTGTCCTCTTTTTTAAAATGCCCTAACACCCAGTCCGCTAAATTATAGTCAGGGTGGGGCTTTGCGCCGACTCCCATTTTAATTCTCGGAAACATATCGCTCCCCGAAAGGTAGATTATGCTCTTTATACCGTTATGACCGCCGTCGCTCCCCTTTCGGCGAATGCGCAGATGCCCGGGCTCAAGAGAAATGTCGTCAAATACAATTATAACTCGCTCGGGCGGGATCTTGTAAAAATTCATAGCCTCTACTACCGCCTCGCCGCTGTTGTTCATAAAAGTATGCGGTTTCATTATAAGACAGCGCTTTCCCGAAATAACCCCGTCGCAGGTAAGCGATTTGAACCTTATTTTTTTACAGCTTAGTTTATATTTCTCGCAGAGCGTGTCAATTGTCATAAAGCCTATGTTGTGCCGAGTGTTTTCATACTCCGTGCCGGGATTTCCCAGACCGCAGATTATATATTCGACCGCGCCTTTCGGCTCGTTTCTTTCACTTTCAAGTTTATTAAAAATATCGAAAACTGACATTTTACAACTTCCTCTTGTTATCGTTGTTTTTTTGCTCACGACTAAACCCGCCCGAATTGCTCCGAGCGGGGGTAGTTATTTTGCCGAATATCGCCGAAAAAGATCAGGCAATGCGTACAATTTTACAGCCTTTGGCGAGAGGATTTTCATTTAAGACAGGCTTTGCAAGCTTTTTCATTTCAAGGAAAGATCTTCCGTAGAAATAAAGTGCCGTAAAATCTTTATGCTCGCGCCAACTTCTCAAAACTCCCTCCTCTCCCAAAGTCTCTTTCAGCTTTGAGATAAGGGAGTTTATGTCGTTGTTTTTATAAACGTCTTCGGGCAGGTTCGTTTTGAGATAAAGCGCCATACCCTCAAAATTTCCTACGAAAAACAAGTGCTTGTTGTCTATTTCGAGAGTTGACTCTTTGGCGATATTAAGGCTGTTTATATAATCCTTGAACCATTCTTCGGCATTGGGATCGCCGTCCTTAAACTGTATCTCAATATCGCAGGACTCTATCTCGCCGTTTTTCTTCATCAAAGTTCCGCCGCCCGTGACCTCGCCAAGACCGTTTTTCTTCAAGGTTTCGTCTATCATATCTTCAAGCGGAAAACGGTGTTTCGGCTGTAGCTTTTCGTTTAGGTGCAATACAATGTGCATTATTATACGATATCGTTTGAATCAAACGGGTCGCCGCACTCGGGGCAGAATTTGGGAGGATTAGAGGGATCTGCAGGCTCCCAGCCGCACTTATCGCACTTAAAGAGCGGCACTCCCGCAGGCTTTGGCTTTCCGCAGTCAACGCAGAACTTTCCTTTGTTCTTTGCTCCGCAAGAGCAAGTCCAGAAATTGTTATCTGTGGGCGCAGGCTTTCCGCAGGAAGAACAGAATTTACCGGTGTTTCCCGTAGCTCCGCAAGAGCAGGTCCAGCCGCTGTTCTGAGACTGTGAGCCTTGCTGTTGAGCCTGCTGTGCCTGCTGCTGTTGTGCAGCCATAGCGACCATATTGTTGGGGGTCATGCCGTTTGCCTGCTGAGCCATATTCATTCCCATAAAGCCCATCATTGCGCCGCCCGAATTGCCCGCGGCGATCTTCATAGCGTCGCTCTGCGCCATAGCATAGTTTGCCGCCATCATGCCGGGATCGCGCATAGCTCCGGTAGTCTGGAGCTTTTTGAGCATTTCCTGATCCTCGGGCGGAATAGAGGGCGCGTTCACGCTGAACGAGCTTATGGTAAGTCCGCGGAGGTCGCCCCACTTCTTGCTTAATACCTCATTCAGCGCGTCGCAGATCTCAAGAGTATGCGAAGGGAGCGCGCTCGGTCTTACGCCGCTGTCGGAAATTTTTCCGAGGGCGGGCTGTAAAGCGGTAACGATTTCGCTTTTCAGCATGCTGTCGATGTTTTTCTTGTCATATCTTTCGGAGAAGTTTCCGCAGACGTTTGTATAGAACAGAATGGGGTTTGTTATCCTGTACGAATATTCGCCGTTGCAGCGAAGAGATACGTCAACATCGAGATTTATGTTTCTGTCTACAACTCTGAAAGGAATGGAATTCGCTGTTCCGTAGAGGTTGCCCATGATTTCCTTTGTGTTTATATAGTAAACTCTCTGGTCGGTAGCTGCCTGTCCGCCGAACGTAAAGCGCTTTCCGATCTCCTTGAATGTATCGGCGATAGACTCGCTTAGATTGCCGTAGAAAATGCTCGGCTGAACGGTGTTGTCATAAACGAACTCTCCCGCCTCGGCGCAGACTTCTGCTACCTTTCCGCTTTCAACGATAAGGGCGCACTGTCCCTCGTTTACATTGATGATAGAACCGTTTGAAATAACATTATCGGAACCGTTTTTATTCGAGCTTTTGCCGCCGATCTTCTTGTGTCCGCGCACGGCAAGCGTCGAGTTGTCGATAGCGTCACAGTAGAAATAATCTCTCCAGCTGTCGCCCAGAACTCCCGAAAGAGCGCCAATACCTGCTTTTAATAAACCCATAGTAAAACTCTCCTTTTTAAATAATATATAGTACGCTAATTTAATTATACAACGTACAACTCATAAAGTCAAGCGAATTTTTTTAATTAGGCAAAAAAACGCACCTGTTCAAAGCAACAAGTGCGTTTTAAATTTTAATCGTGCATGGATACATCAAATACCTTTGCCGCTGTGGACAGTGCCATTATCTCGTATTCCGACCAGCTCTGACGGCGGGAAGACGGCTTTGCGAACATAACATAGCCCGAAAACTTATCCGAGCGGTCAATCTTATAGAAAATGGCGGCGTTTACGTCCTTCTTTTCAAGGCATTCTCTTATTTCCGGACAGTTGCCCTCGAGCTTATAAAGACCGTCTAAAACAAGGATATTGTCCTTATTGAACAGCTCGGCAAAATCGTTTCCGGGCTTGAAGTGAACTATCGTTCCTATATCGGAAAATACCCCTTCGGGAGTCCACTGGAATGCCACGGTAAAGTTTTCGTAGATCATCAATATCTCGCTTAACGCAAAAGCATTTCCTATCTGTGAAAAGATCTTTTCGTTATTGTAAGAATGCTGGGTGAGATAATTGTCTACGAGCCTGTGCATTATTCCTATTTTGTCGTTTATAAAGTCGTTCGACTGGGAATTGTCGTTCTGCTCGGAATTTGCATAAAGATAGCGGTCGTGCAGCTCGGGCGTGTAGATTATATAACGGTTCTTGCCCTTTTCCTTTGCGACATACAGCATTTTATCACATATCGCATAGACCGTCTGAAAATCCTTTCCGTAATCGGGAAATTCGCATACGCCCATAGAGCAAGTTACGTTTATATCGCGCGGATCGTTTTTAAAGGTCCACTCAACTGTCGTTCTGATACTTCTGAGCATATTACGCAGTTCGGTCTGATTTTCAACATTTTCCGTCACTATCAGTATCTCGTCGCCGCCCATTCTGCCGACAATTCCGCGCCCGACAATATTTGCGTTTATTATCCTGGTTACGGTCTGAAGGACCTCGTCACCTACCATATGACCGTATGTGTCGTTTACATTCTTGAAGTTGTCGAGGTCGAGAAGTATGAAATAAACGTGCCTTAAACCGCGCGACATAAGTCTTTCGGCTTGTTCTACTATCGCGCGCTTATTAAGCATATCGAGGAAAACGTCTTTATCGTTTACGATGTCGATATTTACGTTTTTCAGATCGTCCAACGGCTCAAATTCAACACAGCCTATTACCTTTGTTCCGACAACCTTGCACAAAACAGTGCAGAAAACATTCTCCTCGCCTTTTATGACCTTCAGCTTGGAGCGAAAACTCTTTTCCGAGGTCTTCATATTTTTGAGAAGTTCTTCATATTCCGAAAGATATTCGGGGTAGATAGCCTTTCTCTTGCTTTCGGCGACCTCGTCTAATTTGCCCGTTAAGATCTGATGACGCTGTGAGTCGCTTATGTAAAACACCTCAAGTTCATCGCACTTACGGTCGTATTCAACAAGAACATCGCCTATAACATCAAGATACGCCTCGAACAACTTTTTCGTATCGTCGAAAATTTGCTTGTTTTCGGTGAGCATCGAAAGCTCGACAAACCTCATCTGCACGAGAAACCTCTTCTGCTCGACGCTTTTCAGGCTGCTCAGTGTAACAAGAAACGGATAGTATTTCCCGTCCGTCTTTTTTATACGCAGAACTACCTCAAAAGGTGCTTTCATTATCCTGTCTTCAATATTCGTTATCGACGGCAAGTCGTCAGGATCTACCACGCTTTTGATACAGGCATTCATATCAAGACCCGTAAACTGTAAAAATCCGTAATCCGCAGACTGGATATAGAGCTTGTCCGTTACGGTTATTTCTTTGAACAATTCTTTTTTCACTATAATATTACCCCCCAACATACTACTTTAATTATAGCTCTTTTTTATTAATTTGTCAATAAGCATAAAGAAAACAAAAATAATTTTGTATATTTTCACAATTTTTAATGTCATATATTGTATAGTTTAAATTTAAACCTTTTTTGATGTAAAATAAAAAGCTATTGACTATTTTTTTTATTTATGTTAAAATGTAAATGAATTCAATGTACGTAAAGTCAAATCTCAAAATGTTGACTATTTGACTTGTGGTACGTCTGTTGAAATAAAAAATAAGGAGTGTATTTCACTATGTCCGTTTATGTAAAGGAAACTGCCGACCGCTGTCTTGGCTGTAAAGTGCCTATGTGCCAGAGGGGCTGCCCCGTGCATACCTGTATCCCGCAGGTCATAAAGCTTTTTAAGGAAAATAAGCTGCGCGAAGCGGGAAAGATATTGTTTGAAAACAATCCTATGTCACTGGTATGCTCTATCGTCTGCGATTATGACCAACAGTGCAGAGGAAACTGCGTTCTCGGAAAGAAGGGCGTTCCCGTAAACTTCAACGCCATAGAGAAATTTGTTTCCGACGCTTATTTCGACAGCATGACCATTGAGAAAAAAGCTCCGAAAGGAAAGAAAGTCGCTGTTATCGGCGGCGGTCCTGCGGGCATAACAGTAGCATTTAAGATGATAGCCGAGGGATATGACGTAACAATTTTTGAGGCACGCGACGGCATCGGCGGCGTACTTCGCTATGGTATTCCCGACTTCCGTCTTCCCCGCTCTATCTGCGACCGCTACACCAAAAAACTCCTTGATACAGGAGTTAAGATACGTCCGAATACTACGATAGGCGGCGCGCTTGAAATAAGCGATCTGTTCAGAGACGGATATTCGGCTGTCTTTGCGGGAACGGGCGTATGGCGCTCGAAAACTCTCGGTATAAAGGGCGAGAGCCTTCCGAACGTTCACTACAGCATGGACTATCTCGTAAACCCCAACGGCTATGATCTCGGCGAAAAGGTCGCAATAATCGGTGTAGGAAACGCGGCAATGGACGTAGCGAGAGTTGCACTGAGGCACGGCTCTACGAGCGTTACGCTTTACGCAAGGAGCAAGAGAATTACCGCCAGCCCGCGCGAGGTCGAATATGCGACAATGGAAGGCGCGGAAATGATCTTCGGCAAGGAGATTATGGAAATCACCGAAAAGGGTCCTGTTTTCCGCACGGCTATTCTTGACGAAAACAACAAGGTCACAGGATACGAGGACGGGCTTGAACAGGTAGAAGTAGACTCTACTGTTATATCTATAAGTAATGGTCCTAAGAACAAGCTTATACTTACAACTCCCGGACTTCAGGCAAATGAAAAGGGTCTGCTAATAACCGACGAAAACTGTATGACGACAGTTCCGGGCGTATTTGCGGCAGGCGACGTTGTTCAAGGCGCGCACACTGTCGTACATGCGGTAGAAGAGGCTAAGAGAGCCGCAGAAGGAATGATGAAATATCTTGAGCAGAACTAAAAATTGTTCAAATTTTAAATGCTGACATACCAAAACTACAGAACAATAATTGACAGAAGGTATTGGAAAAATGAATGTTCCTGTTATAATCCCGACATTTAATCCCAAAGAAAAAATATTTGAAGTCATCGACGGTCTTTCCCAAAAGGGTTTTAAGGACATCATTATAATTGACGACGGAAGTAAAGCGGAATGTGCAGATATTTTCAAAAGGATAGAGAAAATCCCCGAATGCATTTTGCTACGACATGAAGTAAACAAAGGAAAAGGGCGCGGACTTAAAACGGGATTTGAATATGTTTTAAAGAATTTTCCCGACTGCGACGGAGTTGTAACGACTGACGACGACGGTCAGCACACGCCCGAGGACATTATGCGGTGCGCGGAAAGAATGGCGAAAGACAAAAAAGCTGTTCTCGGTGCAAGGGATTTCAAGCAGGACAATGTTCCCCCGAAAAGCAAATTCGGAAATAATATGACGCGCATTGTTTTCAGGCTTGTCTGCGGAATAAAGATAACCGATACTCAAACGGGACTGAGAGCTATTCCGACAAATTATCTTCCTCTGCTTTGCAAGATAAGCGGAGAAAGATTTGAATATGAAACGAATATGCTGCTCGAAATGAAGAAGGCATCGCTTGAATTTGAAGAGGAAACCATATCAACGATATATTCCGACAATAATTCGGGCACGCACTTCAATCCCCTCACCGACTCGATAAAAATTTACGCGATAATCCTGAAATATGCCGCAAGCTCGCTTATATGCTCGCTTATTGACATAGGGCTGTTTACGCTGATAAATCTGCTGGCTATTCCCGTTTTCGGGGAAAACGAAACGTTCAGAGTGTTTACGGCGACGGCGATAGCGAGAATTATCTCCTCGCTCACAAACTATTTTGCAAACCAGCGCGGCGTTTTCCAATCAAAGCAATCGGTAAAGAAAAGTATTGTGAGATACTATATTCTGGCGGCAGGACAGCTTTTGGTGTCGTTCTTGCTGGTAAACGGACTGTCAATGCTTTTCGGCGCTCAGAGCAGCGGCTGGCAGTCGCTAATAAAGGTGGTAATCGACACGATACTGTTCTTCTTCAGCTTTGCGATCCAACGTGACTGGGTCTATAAATAATAAACAAAGCGTCTTGCAAAAAGCTGCAAGGCGCTTATTTTTGTTGTTGATAATGCCACATCTGTTCATGCCAGCGCGCGATTTTTTTCGCGCGTGTTTTTTTATTTTCGTGGCAAAAAACCTATATACGACAGGCAAATTCGGCATAAATCGCGAGTAAAAGGCTGTATAATAAGTACAAGCGAGGTGAAGACCGTGGTAATTTATGCCGACGTTCTTATTGCTCTTAACCTATACATAAATTTCCTTTTGCTTTATGCGACGGCTTTGATATTAAAGCGCGGCGTTTCCCGTAAAAAGCTTGTTTTAGCGGCGCTTATAGGGGCTTTCGGCTCGCTTGTTATTCTCCTTCCGACGCTGAATTTAGTCGTTTCGCTTATTTACAAAATACTACTCGGGGCGGCAATGACGCTTATTGCATTTGGAAAACAAAAGCCCGCGGACTTTGCGGTATGCGCTTTGTTTTTTCTGCTGGTGAACTTTATTTTCGCGGGAGTTATAAACGCGCTCTGGGCGCTATTTTCGCCGATAGGAATGATCTACGAAAACGGAGTTTTCTATTTTGACATTCCTATTGCGGCAATTATTGCTTTTACCGCCGCGGCGTTTTTCCTGATAAAACTTATAAAGCTGATTTCGGGCAGGCTTTCGCACCACAAGAAAATATGCGAAGTTAAAATTACCGCCGAAAACGGCAAAGCTGCGCTAAGAGGGCTTTGTGATACGGGCTGCGGGGCGAAAGATCTGTTTTCGGGAACGCCCGTTATAATATGCGAATTTGAAAAGATAGCGGAAATTGTTCCGCAAAGCATAAAGGATTATTTTATGGGAAAAGCTGTAGAAAAAATACGTCTTATACCTTTGAACACAGTTTCGGACGAAACACTTCTGCCGATATTCAAAGCAAAAAGTATCTATATAAACGGGAAAAACACCAACGCTCTTGTCGGTGTTTCAAAGAAAAAACTCGGCGAAGATATCGACTGCGTTTTCGATCCCGAGATAATTTCATTATAGGGGGAACAGTTATGCTAAAGAAATTATTCAAGAAACTGCTCGGCTTTTTCAGCCGCAGAAAAAAGAACTATGTTCACTATATAAGCAGCTCGGAGCAACTTCCCCCGCCGCTTTCAAAAGAGGAAGAAGAAAAAGCTCTCGAAATGCTTGACACGGATTTTGAAAAAGCAAGAGATACGCTAATTATCCACAATCTGAGACTGGTAGTATACATAGCGAAAAAGTTTGAGAATACGGGCATATGGCTCGAAGACCTCACTTCTATCGGGACTGTGGGGCTTATAAAAGCCGTCAGCACCTTTAGTAAGGACAAGAACATAAAGCTCGCCACATACGCCTCGAGATGTATAGAAAATGAGATACTTATGTTTTTGCGCAAATACAGTCAATACCGCTATGATGTTTCAATTGACGAGCCGCTGAATGTTGACTGGGACGGAAACGAACTGCTTTTGTCGGACGTTCTCGGAACGGAAAGTGACTGCGTTAATTCACACATAGAAGACGAAGTTGAAAAACAACTTCTGCACGAGGCGGTAGACCACCTAGGAGCGCGGGAAAAGAAAATAATGGAAATGCGCTTTGGACTGAACGGCTGTAAGGAAAAAACGCAAAAAGAAGTTGCCGACGAGATAGGAATATCTCAAAGCTATATCTCAAGGCTTGAAAAGCGCATTATAAAACAACTCAGGGAAGAACTCGAAAAAGTGTGCAACTAGCAACAGACTGTATATAAAGCCCCATCTACTTTGTCAGCGGTACTGTGGCAGGTACAAAGCCTAGCCGCAGTACCGCTTTATCGTATCTGGGGCTTTCTCTACAGTCTGAGATTTGACTTTTTATACAATATGCATATCTTCGTCCCATTCGTCATGAAACAGCTCTTGCTCGGAAAGCTCGGGCAAAATGTCATAAATAAATTCGGTTATTGCCCACCAAATGCCTCTGCGCTGATTATAGCAAATGCCGTAAGTAAATCTGCCTGTTTCTTTGTCATAAGACGTTTTATATTTTCCCCGCCACGTTTCTTTATTGTTATCATGCACCCAGCCTCTGAGCGGTTCCCACGAATTATAATCGTCATACTCGCCATCACCGAACACATGCATTTTATCATATTTTATCTCATCAATATCCGGCAGAATATTGTCAACAATAAATTTCTTTAACAGCGGGTTATTTACCGCTAAATATCTTTCCTCAAAGAAATAACCGAAATCCTCTCTGAATTCGGGCTTTATGATTACTTCCCCAACATTCGCAACGTAAAAACTTATTTTAAAAACCTCCTATGTATTGATTGTGTTGCGCACGATCAGTATTCACTAAAGTCAAGTTCCCCCATGTCCTTTACCAAATGGCAAATATTGCTTTTAAATGTCTCAAATGAGTCTCTTTTATCCAAAATTACACCATTTCTATCGACCGGAATTTAAATTGCCCCTTTCTGAAATTCATTTCAGATATTGCCTATTGTAATAATAATGCAAGACCTCGTCCGCCTGTTCGTCTGTCATTCCGTCTTCCCCGCCCGTGCCCGAGCGGACGCACTGTTTAAACCAATCAAGGTAAATGTCCAAATCAGATGAATTTGACAGAACAGCTTTTTCAAGCTCCGTTATTGCGTTTTCGACTTCCTTGGGAACGGGAAAATTGAATTTCTTTCTGTTAAAGGTCATTGTTTTCCTCCTTAAAGATAATTGTTTTTTATCATGTTTTCTTTGCGTCTCTAAATCAATTCCGTCAATGCAAAAGTTATATACGAACTGTTTAAGAGCTGACATTTCGTTCGATTCATAAAATTTGATCAGGCGCTCTGAAAATTCCGTCTGACGCTCAACAGGCACGGAAATGATACCGCAGCCGTTTCTTATCATCTCATGGTTTGCCGCAAGAATTGCTGTGCTGTTGTTTCCGCCCGAAAACATCTGTGCGCGCATGCAATAGAGCATAAGCGTTATACAGCGCTCTGTCGGGTTTTCTGTACTCATTATGTTTCTAAGGCTTTCTTTTATCTTGAATTCATCTGGATAATCGGGTTTCCAAATAGTTCCGCGGATAGAAACCGGAACATTACGCAATTGCCCCGCTTTATAAAACAGTTTTCCATCGCCTACATAACCGTTCAGTTTACATATGTAATCAAAATCTGTCGGATAATCTACGGTGTCGAAAATAAACTGCCAGGCGTGCTTTAAATTGTTGACGGCTATTATTTCGTCTACTGTTTTATTTGCCACAGACATACCGTTATAAATTGCATAAGTTTCGGGATAGCCAAGGCTAAGGCCCTCTATCAATGCGATTTTCCAGATATTGTCGACAATATTCCGTTTTGCGACAAATAAATTTTCATCAACCGTCAGATTGTATCTTCTGCGATAATCCACAGTCGTCCTCCTTTCATTAAAAGTTATTGACTTTAATAATTCGCTCGTTCGGTCTAAAAGGCTATCAGATTCTCCCGAACCGATCGATAAAGTTTGTAACATCATAAATATACTTATAATACGGAATACGTTCTATTCCGTTTTCATCTGAGGAAATATCCCTTGTGAGCAGGATTTTTTTATAGCTTTCGGGAAGTAAATTAAGTTTTTCGGCTCCACTTTCCGATAATGACATTTCTATTGCCTCTTCAGTTAAATTGACGCGGCTGATTTCATTGCCGGTGCTGTCGCGATAAATAAAGCAGTAGTCTTCGGAAAGCACACCTCTCAAATGATGTTCGACAATAACGCAAAGCAATTCTGTCGGCATTTTCTTTATCGGTCTGCCTATAAGTTTTTCAAACAGATCAAAACAGAACATGGGATGATTTATTGTCAGCCTCATATCCAAAAAGATATCGGGCTTTAAATACAGTTCGCTGTGTTCTCTTAAAAAGTCATTTGCCGTTTTTAATTCAAAGCTAAAATCCCCACAAACAAATAATTGCTCCGATACAAAAGCCAAGGTTATAAACCTGAGATGATATAAAAATACTATAGAACGCTTTCGGTCGTAGGGCGACATTTCAAAAAAGGCTCTGCGGCGCTTGCTTAATGTTTCTGCAATTTTTATTTGCAGGTCTTTTGTATCATTATCATCAACGCCGAAATTCTGTGCGAGCATTTCCGAAAACCGCTCGATATCGCTGTTTATGACGATAAGATAAGCATAGAGCACATTCAGCAGCATTTCAACATCTAAGTTTTCGATATTATCTTTTATTATGTACTCAATATCGCTGTTATAAAGCGCGCGCGTTTCATTGAGATGATCTTGAAGGTATTCTTTTGTACCTTTAAAGCTCGAGTAAAATTCCCCGACATTAAAAAGAAAATCAAGATAGGTTTCCTCTGAAACTTCTGTCGTTTCTCTGTATTCAAGCCACTGTGGATAGCTTAAAAAGCTCTCTCTTACAAACGCCGAAAATCCCCCGAAACCGATGTGAGCGATAAATTCAAGAACCTTTGAATTGCTGTCGGCAAACACAACGCGAGTCTTTATGTTTGAAATTGCGGAAAACGGGGCGTCAGTTCTGAATATCTCTATATCGGCATGAGGCATTTTTAATACATCATCTAAAAGGTAAATTTTATCTCCGCCTTCTGACATATCCTTTACTATCTTTTTCATGAACTCGGATTTATCCTTGTCGGAAGAAAAATCGGTCTTTATATTTACATAAACGGCGTTCGGCAAATCAGCCGCAAGCTGCTTTAAACATACGGTTTTACCGCATTTTGCGGGACCTGTGACAAAGGTCACCTTGCATTGTTCGATTGCTGTTTTTATATCGCGATATAATTTTCCCCTGAATATATGATCGTTGTTCATTTTTTCAGATCCTTTCTTTAATGCTGATAGACCTGTAACAACAAGCTTAACGTTAAATATACTATACTATAGAAACTGTTTATTTAGTATATTATACAACAAAAACGGATATTTGTCAAGAAAAATTTTCGAACTTAGGAAAAAACTTGATATAATGCGGTTAGATCCTATTCTTGATCTTATCGAGCGCGCCTTTTTCAAGACGCGACACCTGCGCCTGACTTATGCCTATTTCCTTTGCAACTTCGACCTGCGTCTTTCCTCTGAAAAAACGAAGATTTAAAATGCGCTTTTCACGCTTTCCGAGCTGTGCAATTGCCTCTTTTAGTGATATTTCATTCAGCCAGTTCATATCGTCGTTATGGTCGCCTATTTGATCGAGGACATAAATAGTATCTCCCGACTCGGAAAATACGGGCTCGTAAAGAGAAATAGGCTCGCTTATCGCCTCGAGAGCAATAACAACATTTTTTCTCGGAGCGCCGATTTCTTTTGCTATTTCTTCTATTTTAGGCTCACGTCCGTTCTGAACAGTGAGCTTTTCCTTTGCCTGCATAGCCTTGTATGCAAGGTCTCGCATTGAGCGGCTCACTCTTACAGAGGCGTTGTCCCGAAGATAACGCCTGAGTTCACCCATTATCATAGGAACAGCATAAGTGGAAAACCTTACTTGTTGGGAAATGTCGAAATTGTCTATAGCCTTTATAAGCCCTATACAGCCGACTTGAAACAGATCGTCAGCGCTTTCTCCGCGGTTTGTAAAGCGCTGTATAACACTGAGAACAAGCCTTAGATTTCCGCGAATAAGCTCCTCTCTGGCGTTCATGTCTCCCTGCTTTATCTTTTTCAGCAGCTCTGTTTTCTCCGTTTCTTTGAGAACTTTGAGCTTGCTCGTGTTTACGCCGCTAATCTCAACTTTGTTATAGTACAAAAAAACCACCCCCGACAATAAACTGTACAAGTATTATTGTCATAAAGTGGTTTTAATATACCGAAAAAGTTTTTAGTTTTTAATGAGTGTCTGCCGCGTCGGTCTTACCTATCTTCTCTATAAGCACGGAAACTATAACTCCGAAGATAAGGCAGACAAAGCCGTATCCGGTAGTTAGGTTAAATCCGAAACCTTCGGGGAGAATTGCATAGACCGAGCCTATAACAAGCCCCATTAGCGCTGAATATACCATAAGTCTGTTTTTATTTATAAGCATTGATATAAGCTTTGCGCCGACCATTATACCTATAACGGCGCTTATTGCAAAAGGCACAAGCACCCACATATTCAGATCTTTTACCGCGCCGATTATTGTTTCATAAACTCCGAGCAGCATCATGACAAACGAGCCGGAAATTCCGGGAATTATCATAGTTATTGCAGCAATAGCCGCACAGCACATTATTTTTATCGTAAACACAAGATCAAAGCCGGTAATTTCATTTTCAACGCCGAGCGAGAAGATTTTGAGCCTATCCAGAACAGAAAGCCCTATAACTACCGCCATTGCTATTATAAAAGGCAGAATGCAAAAGGGCTTTACCTTTTTTTCGGAAGTGCCTATTTTGTAAATAAGCGGAACACCGCCGAGAATAAGCCCGATAAAGAACATATTTGTCTGTACGGCGAACATCTCGAACATCGAAGAAATGACCTTTGCGGAAACAAGTATGCCTGCTCCTGCACCCAAAGCGAAAGTTATAAGAAACGGTAAATTCTTTACAATCTTCTTTATTCCTGACACAGATTCGGTCAGCCTGTCAAAGATACCGAAAATAACGAGCATTGTTCCGCCGCTGACTCCGGGGATAACGTTTGCAGTTCCGAAAACTATACCACACAAAAAATACTTGATATACTGAGTTATGTTCTTCATTTTTACTCCTTTATCTTTAGAAAATATTTAACGAAAAAGAATATTATTGCGGGGAATATTCCTATAAGAATGCTTATTATTACTGCGAAAAGGTCTATCGGCAAAAATCCGAAGATACTGCCCGTAAACGGAATGAAAACAAAAGCAACCGAGCAAATAATTGCCGCGCAAAGAGATATTATCGACACCTTTCCCGACTTTATAAACTCCTTCAGAGGGTTCGTGTCAGAATGACGAATAAAAGCAAAAGCACAGATCGATATCATAAGCGTTATAAATCCACAGCTCCTTGCCGCGCCCTGGTCAAGACCCGATATCGTATCATTATACATCAGCGCATATGATACTGCCGCGGCTATGCCCGTAAACAAGCCCGTTATACCGCACATAACAAGATAGCGGTAGTTGAACCTTCTATGGGAAATAAAGTCCGAACTCGGCATTTTAGAGGTCATGTCCGACTTGTTTCGTGAAAAGCTTAAAGCGAAAACCGGCAGGAGCAGCATAGTAAACAGCGCAAGTATCGGCGGGTCAAGCATAAGCCGAAAATCAGCGAACAGGTTTATTATTACCAGCGTCAGAAAACCTATATAGCCCGATATTATCAGCGACACGCCGCGCTTTATGTTTCTGTGTATCTGACGAGCGGCGGCAATTGCGTCTGCGATAGAGAAGAAATTGTCATTATCCATAACGATATCCGCCGTTTCTCTTACGCTTGGAGAACAATTTTCCGCGATAGTAAATCCTATATCGGCAGTTCTCAGCGGTTCGGTATCAGCGACGCGCGTTCCGAGCATACCCACAACGTTTCCATCTGCCTTAAGCCGTCTGATTATCTCACGCTTTTGAGCAGATGAAATATTTGCATATATGTCGCTGTCTGTTGCCTCACCGCTTTCAAGCTGAGCGCCTGTTACGGTCTTGTCGGAGCGTATGCCTATCATTTTAGCTGTTACCGCCGCAATGTCGGGCGAGTCCTCGCAAAGCATAACGACTCTCACTCCCGCGCTCTGGCAGGTCTTTACGGCGGTTGATACCGAATCTCTCAACGGAGCGGAAAATGCCGCAAATCCGACAAATGTATAGCTGAATCCTGCGGTTTTATCAAGCTCTTCGCTTTTTGCCTCTACGCACGCGAACGCAATTACCGACCAGCCTTTTTCATAATAGCTCTGATATTTTTTCTGTGCGGAAATAAGCCTTTCGCTTTTCATTCGGCACATGGGGAGAATTTGCTCCGGAGCGCCTTTTATACAATACAGTCTGTCGCCGCCGACATTCCACAGTGCGCCGCTTATTGACCCGTCATCGGGAAGTTCTTCAATAAACTCAAACCGTGAATATATATCGGAAAAATTCTCCGAAGAAAACGACGCCTTCACCAAAAGCGCACGCTCTGAAGGGTCTATGGTATTTCTGTTTATCGCAAGTGCCGCGACGTCATACAAAAGCTCTTCGCTCTGTGCATATATTGCGCGCACCTCAAGAGCATCTTTTGATATAGCGCCTTCCTTTTCAACGCACATTATCGAAAGGCTGTTGAGTTTTTCAATGTCATTATACGACCTTATTACAGCGCCGCACTTTAAAAGCTCAGAAAGTCCGCGCGAATAATAGAACCTCAAAACTAAACCTATTCCCGTGGGAACGAAACAAAGTCCCAACGTCAGCGCGCTTACGGCAGTAGGTATGGTTTCGTTTTTATTTATAATGCCGACAACAAGCGTAAACATTGTCATCACAAGCGCAATAACGCTGCTCGTGGGAACGATCGAACGAATTATTTTTTCAATGCCGGTAAAATACGGTTCTCTTTCGGGCGGCTCTCCGATATGCTGATAATATTTCGTATCAACTCCCGTAGCGCTGACCTTACATACAGCCATTCCCGAAAGTACAGATGTTTCGGCATAAACAAAGGTAGGCTTAAACTCGCTAGCTGAAATACCTCCCGCGTATTTTGCGGCAGGAGTGGGGCTACCCGTAAACAGGCTTTCGTCGCAGGTAAGCTCCCGCGATTCGAGTATAAATGCGTCCGCAGGCACTCTCTCGCCGTCCTGTATGATAATTAGATCTTCGGGAACTATTTTTTCCTTTTCTATAAGCTCTACTTTTCCGTTTCGTATAACGCGCATTTTTATTGTGAACGTTTCATTTGTTTCAGCAATACGCTTTTCAGCGGATCTTCTGAAATAAATTTCTCCCGCGCAATAGAGGGCGTCAATAATAACGGTAAAAATTCCCGCCGCAATGCCTATGCCGAAAAAGGAGATAATGCCCGCCGCAAGCATCATAATGACCGAAGGCGAAAATATAACGTCTGTGTATATGTGACGGCTTTTTACAGCATTTTTCGTATATATATTCGGACCGTATGTTGAAAGTCTTTTTTCCGCATCTGCGGAAGTCAAACCGTAATAATCTTCTTTAAAATCAAAAAACTGTGCCATTTGAATTCCCTCAAATTATTTATATTAAAAAACATATTTTTTTATTCAAGCTGTATATAACTCCCGAAAGCGGACTTTATACACAATCCTATTTATTATAACAAATTTTTCCGTAAAAATCAAGTAGAAATATTGCACAATGCGGATTTACAAGAATTCTGCCATGCTTTTTTGTTAATTGTGCACAATATGGTGGAAAAAGTTTGGTTAATTTAAAGCAGGAGCAATTCACGTTGTTTGTAAAAAAGCGTTCTTTTCTTATCAAAATGCTTGACAATGTAAACCAAAAGGTGTATAATAAAAGCAGTAAGGGGTAACATATTCTTACCTCTTACCTCTAATTTCTTACATCTAAAAGGGGTGATATTATGGCTACAACACCTACGCAAATAAGGATCGACGCAAAAGTAAAAGAAGAAGCGTCTGCGCTTTTTGAAAATCTCGGACTGGATATGTCGTCGGCGGTCAATATGTTCTTGCATCAGTGCGTTTTGCGCGGAGGGTTGCCGTTTGCGGTGGAAATGCCGATGTATAACGCCAAAACGCTCGAGGCAATGGAAGAGGCAAGGCGCATTTCCCGCGACCAAAATGCAAAGGCATTTGACGATATTGAGAGTTTAAAGGCGGAGTTGGACGAATGAAGTACAAAATTAAATTCACGTCTGCTTTTAAACAGGGTTATAAGCTTATGAAAAAACGCGGTGCGGATCTAACCGCTCTTGATGACGTTTTAGTACAGCTTAGCAACGGAAACCCGCTTGCGCCTAAATACCATGACCATGAGTTGACGGGAAATTTCACAGGCTTTCGAGAATGTCATATTAAGCCCGACTGGCTGTTGATATACCTTGTTGAGGACGATGTTCTGACATTGACATTAGCTCAAACGGGAACACATTCTGATCTCTTCAAAAAGTAAATAATAATCAACGGTCATTTTTAAATGCAAGGGGGTGATAAAATGGGCAAAACATCTGCCGCCGTAAAAAACCGCTACAATGCAAAAACTTACGACCATATTAACGTACTTGTTAAAAAAGGCGAAAAAGAGCGTTATAAAAAAATAGCCGAGGAAAAGGGCTTGTCGTTGTCGCAGCTTTTTGTAAACGCTGTTGAAGAATACTTAGCGAAATAAAAAACTTTGTTTTTTAAAACCTATTTGTGATTCTTTGCAAACGGTATTTTTCTCAATAACGTTATCTTGCCATAACCCCCTAACCCCCTTCCCCGAAGGGGAAGGGGGCAGTTCGCGGCGCTAGGCGCGCCCTGCGACCCGCCATTCTAGAGATTAGAGTTTAAACCCTTATCCCTTTTTTATGCGTTATATTCAGCAAACACCCTTTCGGCTTATGCTCTAGCCTCTAGCCCCTTTCTATGAACGCAAAAAAACTTTAACTATCAAAAGTTCCCCGAAATTCTTACCTCTTACATCCAACCTCTAACCTCTAAAAGGGCTTGTCGTTGTCGCAGCTTTTTGTAAACGCTGTTGAAGAATACTTAACGAAATAAAAAACAAGAGGCAGGAATTTCTCCCTGCCTCTTTTACTTTAGAGCCCATTCCACATATATTTTTCAAGGTCTACCGTGTAATCGTCGCTTACTTCAATTCCCTCTGCCCTGAGCAGCTCCGCCTGCTTATCCTGACCGCCGAAGGCAAACGCGGGAGCGAGCTTTCCAAAGCGGTTTACAACGCGATAACAGCGGATATTTTCGGGATCGGGGTTTGAATGGAGAGCATAGCCGACCGCCCTTGCCAAGCGGGGATTTCCGCACATACACGCTATCTGCCCGTATGTTGCGACTTTGCCATATGGTATTTTCTTTACGATCTCGTAGATTTTTTCAAATGTTCCCATGCCATTCTCCTGTGCTTAAACTTCACGTTTATCGTTTGTATAAAGTATCCGTATATAATCCCTGTCGCGAGTGTCCATATCGCCGAGGTACATTCTCTGATGTTCGGGGACTGCCTCGTATGCCGAGCGGAGTTTTTCTTTGTTTTGCTCTGACGGGTATATAAGATAGTTAATATAAGCCTGCCGGGCGGTTTCAAACGCATCGGGCTTGTTCTGAATCCTAAGCAGTTCGTTTTCTATTTCCTTTATTTTTTCATCTTTCAGCACGTCATAAATTGTCTTACAGCGGGCTTTTCCGAGTGCGCCGAAACTCACGGTTTCATTATCACAGGGTTTAACGCAAAGGACGTCTTCGTTAAACAGCTCGCGAATCTTTTCAAGCGTTATATATTCTTCCCCGTCAAGACCGTCAACAGAAAATGTACCGTCAGCAAAAACCGACACAGAAGTCAGCATTATTTCCCCGTTTTGGCGGAGAAAAATGTTCATCTGCTTGCCGTCCGAAGTTTCATAGCCGAAATTTCCGCTTAGTTTAAACGGCGTGGGATATGCGGAAAACCCGACGTGATATTTTTTCCATTTGTCTTTTTCACGCTGGGTGGTCTCGTAGATATTCGCCATTTCGGGATTTATAGAGCGCACCGTGTCCTCGATAAACCTGCGATAGCTCTCCTTGTCAAAATTCCAACTTGCAGAAATTATTTCAAGCGTACACAAGCCGTGAACGCTCAAACTTTCGCCATCGGGAATTATCGGAGTTAGCCACCCGCGTTCAAGCTGGCGCATAACGTCACAAAGATCCGTCTTTTCCCAACAGCTTATTGTACCGTCCTCGTAGACCGCCATATTGAGCCAGAAATACTGTCTGTTATGAATAACGGCAGGAACGGTAACTCCCTCTATCTGCTGTTTTCTATATACCTTTCCCATTTTTTCTCCTGATAATCAAAAGCTGTTCGATATCCGAAAATTGATACCGAACAGCTTTAAGTTCAACTAAGCATCAGCCTGTTTTCTTTTTTGTGACCTTCACTGTTTTTCCGCGGGAATCGTCGTGTGTAATCGTAGGCTCGCCGCCGTCAAGACAGCCCTCGGTTATTGTTATCTTTGTTATCGTCGGGTCGCTGGGAGCTGTAAACATAACTTCTCTCAAAGTGTTCTCAACGATAGACCGAAGTCCTCTTGCGCCTGTTTTTGTTTCAATTGCCTTTTTAGCGATCGCCTTTAATGCCTCCGGCTCAAATTCAAGCTCGATACCGTCCGCGCTGAACAAGCACTTATACTGCTTTATAAGCGCGTTCTTCGGCTCGTCAAGTATCCTTACGAGCGCATCTTCGTCGAGCGCCTCAAGCGGCACAACAACAGGAAGTCTTCCTATAAGCTCGGGGATTATACCGAATTTTACAAGATCCTGCTGATTGACCTGCTTTAAAAGGTCGGCGCTTTCCTTTGCCTTTGCTGATTTAACGTCCGCGCCAAAGCCCATAGCCGAGCTTGAAACGCGCTGTGCTATCATCTTTTCTATTCCCTCAAACGCTCCTCCGCAGATAAACAGAATGTTCTTTGTGTTTACCTGTATAAACTCCTGCTGGGGGTGTTTTCTGCCGCCCTGGGGAGGTACGTTTGAAACCGTGCCTTCGATTATCTTTAAGAGCGCCTGCTGGACTCCCTCGCCGCTTACATCTCTTGTGATAGAAGTGTTTTCGCTGCGACGGGATATTTTATCTATTTCATCAATGTAGATTATTCCGCGCTCGGCAGCCTCAATATCGAAATCCGCCGCCTGTACAAGGCGCAACAGGACGTTTTCAACGTCCTCTCCGACATAGCCCGCCTGTGTAAGCGTCGTAGCGTCGGCAATTGCAAACGGAACATTCAGCAGCTTTGCAAGGCTCTGCGCAAGAAGTGTCTTTCCGACGCCTGTAGGTCCGAGCAAAAGCACGTTCGACTTTTGAAGTTCGACCTCGTCGCTTTCGTCCGACTGCATGAAAATGCGCTTATAGTGGTTATAAACAGACACCGCGAGAACTTTTTTCGCATCGTCCTGACCGATAATATACCTGTCAAGATACGCTTTTATCTCCTCGGGAGTTATGATGCTTTCGGGGTCTGAAAGAAAATCCGTCTGCTTTCCCTTTGATGTGCGTTTTATGCTCCTGGGGGGCTTTACGTCTCCGCTTTCCAAAAGCAGATTATACGAGGCGACAACGCAGTCGCTGCAAATAACGGCTCCGTCGTTCCCGCCGAACAGCATTCGCGCCTGTGATTCGCTCTTTCCGCAAAACGAGCAGGTCATCATAGAACCATTCCTCCGTTCAGATCATTTCGCGCCGTTGTCACGAGAATTATACACCTTATCAATAAGGCCGTATGCCAGAGCCTCTTCGGCTGTCATAAAGTTGTCGCGCTCGGTATCCTGACAAACCGTTTCATAGGGCTTTCCGGTATTCTCACTGAGTATGCGGTTTAAGCGTTCTTTGGTGCGCTGCAAATAATTCGACCTTATCATAATGTCGGTTACTTGTCCGGAAATTCCGCCGCCCGCTATAAGGGGCTGGTGTATCATTATTTCGCTGTTCGGAAGAGCTATGCGCTTTCCTTTTGCGCCCGATGAAAGCAGAAACGCTCCCATTGACGCAGCCATTCCCATACAGATAGTAGACACATCGCACTTTATATACTGCATTGTATCATAAATTGCCATTCCGTCAGACACAGATCCTCCGGGGCTGTTTATATAAAGGAAAATATCCTTGTCGGGATCCTGACCTTCGAGATAAAGCATCTGTGCAACAACAACGCTCGCTGTCGCGGAATTTACTTCGTCATGCAAAAGTATTATCCTGTCATTGAGCAGACGGGAAAAAATATCATACGAACGTTCTCCGTGAGCGCTTTGCTCTACAACATAAGGGATATAAGCCATAGTACTCTCCTTTCAAATTGAGAGGAATTATTCGGTAACTTCCTCTATAACCGCGCTGTTCTTTACAAGATCCAACGCCTTTTCTATCTTAAGATCGCTTATTATAGTCTTTTCGGGAATGAGCTGTTTTACCTTTTCAGCATCTACCTTATACTGCTCGGCAAGGTCAGCAATTTCCTTGTCAACTTCTTCCTGGGACACTTCGAGGTTTTCAAGCTCTGCTATTTTTTCAAGCGCAAGTCTCATGCGAACCTGGCGCTTTGACGATTCTTCAAAATTCGCGCGGAACTGGACTGCTGTCATTCCCGTATACTTGAGGTAATCCTGTACGCTTATGCGGGTGCGTGCGCTCCACTCACGGATACGGTCGTCAATATGACGCTCAAACATAGCCTGGGGGATCTCCACTTTCATATTTGCAAGCATTGCGTCCATAAGAGCCGCGTCAGCCTCGTTTTCGGAATCCTCGGCGTTTTTCTTTTCGAGTTTCTCGCGGATATCCGCTTTAAGCTCGTCAACAGTGTCCTTTTCGGAAACGTCCTTTACGAAATCGTCATTAAGCTCGGGCATTTCCTTTGACTTTATCTCATGGAGCTTGCACTTGAATACTGCGGGCTTTCCCTTTAAAGATTCTTCCTGATAATCCTCGGGGAAAGTAACGTTTACGTCAAATTCATCACCGATATTCTTTCCTACGATCTGTTCTTCAAAGCCGGGAATAAATGTGTTTGAGCCTATCTCAAGCGGGAACTTTTCGCCCTTTCCGTTTTCAAAAGCAACCCCGTCTACAAATCCCTCAAAGTCAATTACAGCCGTATCGCCGTTTTCAACAACTCTGTCCTCTACGCTGACGAGTCTTGCAACTCTTTCACGCATGTTGTCAAGTTCTTTGGATATATCCTCATCGGTTACAGTCTTGACGGTTTTCTTTATCTTTAAACCCTTATAATCGGAAATTTCAACATCGGGCTTTGTGATAAACTCGGTCTTTAATGTAACGCCGTTCTCCTTATTAACTTCGGTAATCTCGGAGTTCTGGATATCTACGACCTCTTTTTCAAAATCTTCGACAAGCTTGTCGATGTTTTCCTTATAGAGGATATCTACAGCCTCCTCAAAGAAAACGCTCTCGCCGAATTTTGATTCGATTATCTTTCTCGGCGCTTTTCCTTTTCTAAAGCCCGGAACGGAGATCTTCGACTTCTGACGGTTATAAGCGGCATTTATCGCCGTTTCAAACTCGTCCGCACCGAACTTTATTTCGAGCGCATAAGTATTTACTGCCGTGTTGTTTTTTGATACAATTTCCATTTTAAATTTCCTTCCTTGTCCGAAAAAGCTATAGCTTTAAGGACGGTTATTATTTTCGGGAGCATTGCTCCAATTATTTATTTTATCAAATTCCCGTTTACCGCCAGGGGGTCAAACTTTAAAGAATCAGCCGAAACGAGCTTATATTCAATTCCGCCGTACATTCCCTCGACTGCGCCTCTTATTGCGCCGCCGTGTAAGTGTGCATAATAACAGCGCTTTACGCCGTATTTTTTCAGAACGTCTACTATCGGCTGGTTCACTTCTCCGCGGTATACGGGCGGATAATGTATAAACGCCACAAGCTCGCCGCCGAGTTTTACGCCCGCCTGGAGCGACATTTCGAGCCGTCCTGCCTCTCTTGCAAGAACTTTTGCGTCCGCAGGCTCGCCGTTTTCGCTTATCCAGCCGCGCGTTCCGCAGATAGACAAGCCGTCTACAAGGAAAGCGTTGTTAAACAAAAAACTTATGTTTGAAAAGCCGTTTTTTTCAACGAACGCCGTTATCTTGTTCATCGTCTGCCACCAGAGGTCGTGATTGCCTTTGGTGAGAATTTTCCTGCCCTTAAGTTCGGAATTTATAAACCCAAGGTCAGCCGCCGTGTCCTCGAGTTTCATTGCCCACGAATGGTCGCCTAAAAGCACAACGGTATCCTCGTCGGTTATTTTCGAGTTCCAGTTTTCTTTCAGGCGCTCAACATGATTATCCCAGCCCGCGAAAATATCCATAGGCTTATCTGTTCCGAGCGAAAGATGAAGGTCGCCTATTGTATACAGCATCAGCTTTTGAGAAAGTCAAGGACAGCCTTGTTCATGTCCTGCTTTTCAACACTGTTCGTAAATCTTACGGCTTTATCTCTTGTCGCAGCAAGAGGCGCGGGGATCTTTGTGCCGGTTTTCTCTTCGAGCTTTGCTATAACATCAAACTCGTCGCCCTCGGCATTTCCGCCGACCGACTCGAAAACTGCCCTGCCGAATTTATATGGATTTGCGGTTGAGGCAATAATTGTCTTTGTAGTGTCGCCGGTTTTCGTCTTATAATCTTCGTAAACCTTGACTGCTACAGCCGTATGCGTATCGAGAAGATAATTTTCCTCTTCAAACGTTTTCTTTATCTGAGCCTTTGTTTCATCATCAGTGCAGAAACCAGCAAAGAACTCCTCAGAGAGCTTTTTCTTTACGTCCTCGTTTACCTCGTATCTTCCCGTATCTTTAAGAGAAGTGAACCACTCGTTTATGAGCTTGTCATTTTCTCCGGTAAAGTGATAGAGCAGACGTTCGAGATTTGACGAGATAAGTATATCCATAGACGGAGAAACAGTCGTATAGAACTTTCTGTTTCTGTCGTAAACGCCCGTGTTGATAAAATCGGTGAGGACGTTATTGCTGTTGGATGCGCAGATGAGCTTGTTTACTGGTATGCCCATAAGCTTTGCATAATAAGCAGCCAGAATGTTTCCGAAATTGCCCGTGGGAACAACTATATTTACCTTCTCGCCGAAAGCAATTTCGCCATCTTTTACAAGCTGTGCATATGTCGAAACATAATAAACTATCTGCGGCGCAAGTCTGCCCCAGTTAATTGAGTTGGCGCTTGACAGCAGAATATTATTTTCAAGGAGCTTTTGCTCGGTTTCACGGTTTGTGAATATCGCCTTTACTCCATTCTGGCAGTCGTCAAAATTGCCCTTTACTGCGCAGACGTTTACGTTTTTGCCCTCCTGCGTGGTCATCTGGCGTTTCTGCATTGGAGATACGCCGTCCTCGGGATAGAAAACGCAGATAGAAGTTCCGTCTACGTCCTTAAAGCCCTCGAGCGCGGCTTTTCCCGTATCGCCGCTCGTTGCAACGAGAATGGCGATCTGCTTTCCGCTGACTTCTTTTTTAGCGGAGGTTGTAAGAAGATACGGCAGTATCTGGAGAGCCATATCCTTGAATGCGCAGGTAGGACCGTGCCAGAGTTCAAGGACATATCTTCCGCCGTTAAGTTTTGTTATCTCGGCGATATTTTCACTGTCAAAATTCTTTGTGTTATACGCGCTCTCAACGCAATTCTTCAACTCTTCGGCGGTAAAATCGGTCAAATATTTCGAGAACACCTCGAACGCTCTTTCCGAATACTTTTTATCTCCAAAGCTAATTATTTCTTCTTTTGTGAGCGCAGGGATACTTTCGGGAACGAACAGTCCGCCCTCGTCGGAAAGTCCCTTTACTATAGCGTGTGCGCTTGTTGCCTTCAAAGAAGAATTTCTTGTGCTCGCATAGTTCATATCTTCTGTTCCTTTCAATTTACGGTATAGACCCCGTCGGTCGAGAATGCGTCCTCATAAATGCTTATTCTCGCGACCTTTCCCCTGTCTACAGTGACCTCCGCAATGTCATAGCGCGGCTGTAGGTCGGTGGGGTTTTCCGAAAGATAAGCGTCGGCAGTCAGGATTATCTTCCTCTGTTTTGCAGGATTTACTGCCTCCGCGCCGCTTATCAGGCTGTTATATTTTCTGGTTTTGACTTCGGTAAAAACAATAAATCTGCCCGACTTTGAAATTATGTCTATCTCTCCGAACCTTTTTCTGTAATTACGGCAGATTATGCTGTGTCCGCGACGGATAAGCTCCGCGCATACCGCGTCTTCTCCGAGCGCGCCTTTTTCCTGTTTGTCACTCATTTTTATTAAGATATTTCTTTAGAAAAGACTTTCTATGAATAGGACAGAGCCCGTATTTCTCAATGGATTCATAATGAGCTTTCGTGCCGTAGCCCTTGTGCTTTTCAAAGCCGTACTGCGGATATTTCAGAGCAAGCTCTGCCATTTCCCTGTCACGTGTCACTTTCGCAAGTATAGACGCCGCCGCTATCGCCTCGCTTTTCGCGTCGCCGCCTATGACGTTTTTAAGCTCGCCGCCGTATTTAACATCGGCGTTCATCGGATCATTAAGCTCGGGGAGAACATCTCCGTCCACCAAAACTATCTTCGGACTTATGCATAAGCCCTCAAACGCTCTTGACATTGCAAGCAGGTCCGCCGACAAAATATCGGTTTGATCGATTTCCTCAGCCGTTGCGCAGGACACGCTCGCCGCAAGCGCCTTGTCCCAAATTTCCTCAAACAGCTTTTCACGCTTTTTGGGAGTGAGCTTTTTGCTGTCGTTTAAGCCTTCTATCGGCTTGTTGGGGTCTAATATGACTGCGGCGGCATAAACAGCGCCCGCTATAGGACCTCTGCCCGCCTCGTCTATACCGCAGACAACTCCGTACTTTTCCGACACTATCCTGTCAAAATCGCGCAGGCTTTCAGCATTTTCAAGCCCCTCTAATAAAAGAAGAGTGTCCTTGCTTTTATGATGTATGCTCATCTGCTTTTCCCTCATAATAAGGCGGCTCGTCTAGCGTTATCCTGCCGATCTTTCCACTTCTGAACTCATCGAGGAGCGTAATTGCCGCGCGCTCGGTGTCGGGTGCTCCGCCCGATATCAGCATTCCGCGCTTTTTTGCTATCTCGGCTAAAATATTGCCTTCGCCGCTTATCTTATATCTTGCCTTTATAAGCTCGGGAAAACGGTCTAACAGCAATTCTCCGAGAGCCTCTGCGAGAGCCGCCGTGTCGGTTATCTCGTCTTTTATCGCCCCGGTGAACGCCAGTTTCTGCGCCGCATCTTTGTCGTCGAACTTATGCCACAATATCCCCGGCATATCCAAAAGCTCCATGTCCTTATCAATGGACACCCACTGTTTTCCGCGGGTAACTCCGGGCTTATCGCCGACTTTTGTGCGCTTTGAATTTGCCATTCGGTTTATAAACGAAGATTTCCCGACGTTCGGGATACCTACGACCATAAGCCTCAATGCTTTTCCTATCATGCCACGCGACTTTCTGCGCTCGATAATGTCCGAAAGCTGTTTTTTCACGGCGGGAACAAACCTGTTCAGTCCCTTTCCGCTCCTACAATCGCACACAACAACGCATGCCCCGCGCTTTTCATAATACAGTTTCCAGAGAGCCGTCGCGCTTTCGTCTGCTATGTCGCTTTTATTCATAAGCACAACGCGCGGCTTTCCCGAACATATTTCGTCTATCATGGGGTTTCTGCTGCTTTCGGGTATTCTCGCGTCAATTACCTCTACCACCGCGTCTACAAGCTTTAAGTCAGCCTCTATAAGCCTCTTGGTTTTGGTCATATGACCCGGAAACCACTGTATATTCCCGACCTCGCTCATAGCTTTTACAGCCACCTCATCTTGTCGAGCGGGAATAATCTGAACAGCGCTTTTCCCATAACGTATTTTTTATCCACAAAGCCGATAAGACCGAGGTCGCGGCTGTCGTGGGACACAATTCGGTTGTCGCCCATAACAAAGACACAGTTTTCCGGCACAACGTAATCCACTCCGCTTTCGACCCAGCCTCTGTGGCTCTGGTTTGTAGGACCTAAAATGTAGTCCTCTTCGAGTTTCTCTCCGTTGCGGTAAACATCGCCCGCTGCAAGGTCAAACCTGATTGTATCGCCCTCTTCTCCTATAACGCGCTTTATTATAGGTTCTCCGTAAAGCCCCGTTTCGGAATGAATGAGACTGTCTGCCTCTACCACCACAACATCGCCAAACTTCGGCTCTGCCACAAGGTTTGTTGTAATAACAACATCCTTATCCTGTAATGTATCACACATAGATGTGCCGTCAACGGTTATCGCGCGGAACAAAAACAGATTTATAAGTATGACCGCCGCCGCCGTGAATACAATTGAACATACCCAGTCCACCGCGTTTTCAAACGGCTTTGTTTCTTCCTCATCTGCCGTATCGCTTGACGCGTCGGACTTTTCGCCGTATTGTTCGCTCACGTCTTCTGTTACGGTCGTCCTGTTTTCTTCGGTTTCAGGATAGTCCGACATGTCAGACCTGTCCGACTTTTCCGAATTGTCCGCGTTCGCAGACCTTTCTTTCAATATCTCGTCGACAAGATCGTCTACCGATTTTTTCTGATCATCTTTTTCGCCAAACTCGTTCATAGCACAACTCTTTTCGCGTTTTAAGCGCCGGTGCGAAGGCTATGCCTTATTTCCGGCATAACCCCGACACTTGCGCTCTCCCGACGGATATCCGCCGGATCAGACCTTGGACTTAACTTTTGCAGCCTTTCCGACTCTGTCACGCAGATAATAAAGCTTTGCTCTGCGGACTTTACCGTTTCTGACTACCTCTACCTTGTCCACTGACGGAGAATGGAGCGGGAAAACTCTCTCAACGCCGCAACCGTGAGCAACGCGCCTTACAGTAAAGGTCTCGTTTACTCCGCCGTGTTTCTTGGCGATAACAGTTCCCTCGAACATCTGGATACGGCTCTTGTCGCCCTCTTTGATGCGAACATAAACCTTTACCAGGTCTCCTACCTCGATTTTGGGAGCAGTTTCTTTCATACTGCTCTTCTCAATGATTTTCAGTGCGTCCATTTCTTCCTCCTGATGATTTTCGGATATTCTTGAACAGGGCTTATCCCGCGCCGCCTGCAAATATGCAGGAACACAATCCGCAAAAGGTTCTTTCCTTTTTATGTTCAGCGGACTATCCGTTTTTTAATGTTGAGAACTTCTTCTCTGCATTAAACACACGCCGGAAGTTGTGCTTTCACTTTTTACAGCAAGGCACAATTATCCCAACGGATACCAAATGCCTAATTATTATAACACTATTGATAAAAAAAATCAAGTAGTTTTATAGAATTTTAACAATTTTTTTCTAATATTTTCCTAAAACTTAAATGTTCAAAATATTTCCCGTCGAATTTTTCTTCGAGCATTTCCGAAATATCCTCGGCACTATTTATTATCTGATGCGCATTCTCCCTGCATTTTTCCGAGAGAAGATAATTTTCCGCGCCGCGAAGAGCCGAATTTCCGCAAAAGCTGGCTTTCTTTTTCGGTACAGCGCCGATAGCCGCCATTGCGCGAAAGCCCTCGTCGTTTGCAAAAGGCGCTCCCGAAAGATACAGCTTTTCACCGGCAAAAAACTCAAAGACTGAGGCGCATTTTGCCTTATCGGACTGTATCGCGCGGATATCGCTCTGTGAGATGAAAAAGTCCTCTCCTATGGCAAAAAGGTCGCGGTCGGTCATAATGCCGTCCTCGTCAATTATCCCCTCGGAAAGCATTATCTTTGCCGCGCAGACCGCTCCCGCGGGAGAAATGCCTATGCTGTCGGCATCACCGACAACTTCATATTCTATCGCGCCGCCCTTTTCCCTGCGGACGGCGTCTATTGCTCCGTTTTCTGCGGGCATTCCGCTTTCTAAGGCAGTACCGTCGAATGCGCCCGAAAGTGAAAATCCAGCGCACCTTATTGCCCCGCCGCATTTTTCCGCGACGCAAAGGCTGCTCCCTATGTCCACCACAAGAAGATCGTCTTCGGGAACTGTGAGCAGTGCCGCCGTAAATCTCCCGCTTAGCCTCGCGGAAATATACGGAACGAACATAATTTCCGTTTCGGGCAATAACCCCAAGTCGCTCGGAGAAAGCTCCTGTTCGAGGCTGTCGGAGATATGAAGTCCCGCGGAAAAGACCGCTCCTTTTATTGCAGAGGAAGGAACTCCCGCGTTTCTTAGCGCAGTCACCGAAAGTCGGCGCATTGTTTCGGCGATATTGTCCGAGGTCGGTCTTATGCCGTAGAGCGCTGTCCTCGAATAAGGACGGCGGAGCGCGATATCAAACAGCTCTACAACTGCCGAATTTGCCGTTATATCGCAGGCGAGAGCTATCTCCGAGCTCCTTTCACCGCGGAATTTTATGTTTGATGCGTGTATATTATTTAACATCTGTTCTTTGCCCTTTTTAACTTGTTATAAAAAATCAATCTGTATAAATTTTATCATATAAAAATGTAATTGTCAAGTAAAAAAAGCTATTGCAAAACTTGTTTATTTATGGTATACTTAAATTTGGAGCAAAAAATTTGAAAGAGAGACATGATAATTGAAGCTCAACATTGTTCTTGCAGAGCCGCAGATACCGCAGAACACGGGGAATATTGCGCGGACGTGCGCCGTTACGGGGGCGGCTCTCCATATAATAAAGCCTATGGGGTTTTCCCCTACGGACAGGCAGCTTAAACGCGCAGGGCTGGACTATTGGAAATATCTCGACATATCGTATTATGACGGCTACGGCGATTTTTTCGCAAAGCACAGCGAGCATGTCTATTTTTTCTCAACCAAAGCGCAGAAACGATATTCGGACGTTTCTTATCCCGACGGCTGTTTTATTATGTTCGGGAGAGAGGACGCGGGACTTCCCGAAGAATTGCTTTTACATAACAAAGAAAGCTGCGTAAGAATCCCGATGATGCCGACTTTGAGAAGTCTTAATCTCTCGAACAGCGTCGCTATCGCGGTTTACGAGATATTAAGACAGTGGGATTTTCCCGAACTTCAGAACGAGGGTCAGCTTACAAAATTTGACTGGAATAGTGTGGACTAACGAAATTTATTAAGGTCAATGATAAGTAAATAATTGACCTAAAGCAAAAAGGAAATAATTTTGAAAGGAAATATATTTATGAGCGAAAAAGTAAGAATAATCACTGACAGCGGCTGTGACATTACCCGCGAATCCGAAAAGGAATGGGAAAGATACCTTACTATAATGCCGTTTGTCGTGACTGTACAGGGAAAAGAATATCTCGACAGACAAGAGATAACCGAGGAGGAAATTTATAAGATCCTCAAAGAACAAGAGGAGATCCCGAAACACTCGCAGATAACCCAGCTCCAGTTTGAGGAAAAATACCGCGAACTTTATGCAGACGGCGCAAGGGAGATAATAGTAGACGTAATTGACGGAGCTGGCTCGCAGACTTTTTCGCAGTCGGTTCTTGCGGCGGAAAATGTAAAAGAGGAGCTTAAAGACCTTAAAATTTACAACGTCGACTCGAAGAATTATTCCATTCACTACGGCTATCCCATAATCGAGGCCTGCAAGAAATTAAGCGAGGGGCAAAGCACCGAAAGCGTAGTAGCGTATCTCGAGGACTGGGCGGAACATTCCGAGGCGTTTATTGTGGGTTTTGGGCTTAAACACATGAAAAAGTCGGGAAGAATTTCCGCGGCAAAATCGTTCCTTGGCGAGCTTATGGGACTTAAGCCACTTATAATGCTCCATGCGGAAGTTACGGCAGTACTTAAGAAAGCACGCGGCGAAAAGGCTATTATTGATACGGCGGTTGAAACTGTCACTTCGAGAATGATACCCTCGACGCCCTACTGTCTTGTAACAACGACGCGCCCCGAACTAGAAAAGGAGCTTATCGAAAAGCTAACGAAAAAGATAGGCTACCCGCCCGCTTATGTGAGCAAGTGCGGAGTTGTCGTAAGCTGTAACGCGGGACCCGATTTCATCGGCGTGTTTATAAAATCAAAAGACCACAGTCTGAACTGAGCAATGCTTTAAAACAAAAAGGAGCAATAATTGGAAACAGTTGAATATGTAAAGGATATATTCAGAAATTTCGTAAAGATAGTTCAGTCTATAAACTTCTTTGACGTTCTGGATATCCTTATACTTACGTTTTTCATATACTACATCATAAAGCTGATGCGCGAAACAAGAGCCATGCAGCTTTTAAAGGGTATACTTATTGTCGTTGTACTTTATATTCTGGTGCAGATCTTCCAACTGAAAGCCATGAGCTTTCTTTTCAACAACTTCTTGCAGGTCGGCATAATTGCGCTTATGATAGTATTTCAGCCGGAGCTTAGAAGAATACTTGAAAAAGTCGGAGGAACAAAGGTTACGACCTTTGCACAGTCTGTAGAAAAAAGCGCGGGCAATACTTCTGTGCGCGAAAGAGCGATAAACGGCATAGCGGACGCCTGTCAGAGGCTGCATGAATCAAAAACGGGCGCGCTTATTGTCATTGAGCGCTCTACTAAACTCGGCGACATTATCGAAAAGGAAACCACGAGCATTATAAACGCCGAATGTGAGCCCGAGCTTTTCTGCAACATTTTTTACAACAAAGCGCCTCTCCATGACGGCGCGGTTATTATCCGCGACAACAGGATATTCGCGGCGGGGTGTTTCCTTCCGAACACCCAGAAGGACCAGTATCTAACGACAGACTTAGGCTCGCGACACAGAGCCGCTGTCGGAATGAGCGAAAACTCTGACGCGCTGGTCGTTGTAGTATCGGAGGAAACGGGAAACATCTCCGTTGCGCTGGACGGTCAGCTTTCGCGCGACCTTTCAAAGGAAAGTCTTATTTCTGTTTTGAGAAAGTATATGCCCGGAGCGTCGACCGATAAGAAGAAAAAGACCAGGGGAAAGAAATAACATGGGGGTGACGGAAGATGAAGAATTTGTTGTTTAACTTTCTCGGTGATCTTAAACGCAACTACAAAACGCTTATTATTGCGTTTATACTTGCGGCGGCTTTCTGGATAGTCGTTTCTATACAGGTATTTCCCATGATAGAAACGGAAATTACCGGGATAGCAATAACGCCTGAACAGACCGAATTTATGAAACAAAACAATCTTGAAATAGTCGGAGGACTTAATGAAGTTGCGACTATTCGCATTGAGGGAAAACGTTTTGACATAAGTGGTCTTAAAGCGGACGATTTTAAAACGGAAATAGATCTGTCGAGCGTCCGCGCGGCAGGAACATATAATTTTAAAGTAAACGTCGTTCCGAATACGAATGCCGAATGTAATATTACGTTGCAGGAGCCTCTGGAAATAACGCTTACGGTAGATGAGATAATCACAAAGGAATTTGAGATAGAGGGAACTGCCCCCGACATAAGCCTTCCCGAAGGATACTATGCGGGAGATATAACCGCCTCTCCCGAAAAGCTGTTCATAACAGGCTCGGCGTCTGTTATAGACAAAATAACAAAAGTTGAGGCGCGCTCGGGATATCACGGCGAGCTTACCGGATCGCTCCAGACAAACAGCGAGCTTATAATTTACGGCGAAAACGGCTCGAGAATAATCACCGACGGGCTGAAGTTCTCGACTGAAAATGTTACCGTGGATATACCTATTTACAGGCAGAAAGAACTTCCACTCAATATCGTGATAAACTATCCCGACAATTTCGATATAGACAGTCTCAAATACGAGATACAGCCCTCTTCTATAATCGTCGCTGCTCCGGGCAATCTTATTGACAATCTAAGCAAGCTTGACATAGGAACAGTTGACCTTTCCGACATAAGCCTTGGAAAGACCTATTTCACCATTCCCCTGCCCGAGGGATATAAGAACCTTTCTGGAAACAACAGCGTAACGGTAGAATGGAAAACGGAAAATTATGGAACATTAAGCATACCCGTAAAAACCGAGAACATTGTAATTACAAACGCTCCCGATAATTATGACATCTCACTTACAACGCGCAACATAAACTTTACCGTTGTAGGACCGTCTGATGTTCTGGCGGGAATTTCGGGCAATGACATCATAGTAAATGCGGATCTTCTGGGAGTTTCGCTTAGAGAAGGCTCACAGGACATAACCGTAACTGCCCAGCTCAAAGGTGAAAACCAGAAATGCTGGATCTCGGGAGAATATAAAGTGACAATAAGAGCAACACAAAAGGACAGCTAAAAAATGGCGGTTATTGTTTCACAAATTAAAACAAGCCTTTCCGAGCCACATGAAAATGCGGTCGGAAAGGCTCTCGCGCGTTTAAGGCTGTCAGCCTCGGAGATAAAAAGCGCAAAGCTCTACAAGACCTCCGTTGACGCAAGGCACAACGAGATAACTTTTGTAAGCTCGGTATTTATCGAGCTTTACAACAACGATAAAGAATCGGAGCTTGTAAAGAATTATCCGAACGTCAGAGCATATGATACGCGGGAACTGTCGCTGAAATACGGAACAAAACCGCTTTCGGGGAAAATTTGCATTGCGGGCTTTGGACCTGCGGGAATGTTCTGTGCGCTTACGCTGTGCGAGTTCGGGTATAAGCCCATTGTCTTTGAGCGCGGAGCAAAAATGGGCGAGAGGATAACCGCCGTAGAAAATTTCTGGAACGGAGGAAGGCTCAACGAAAGCGCGAACGTTCAATTCGGCGAGGGCGGCGCTGGAACGTTTTCGGACGGAAAACTAACGACAAGAATAAACGACCCGCTTTGCACAAGAGTTCTGGAAAAATTCGCGGAATTCGGCGCGCCCGCGGAAATACTCACGAAAGCAAAACCGCATATAGGAACGGACAAGCTAAGGAATGTCGTGGTAAATCTTCGCAACAGGATAATCGAGCTTGGCGGCGAGGTAAGGTTTTTGTCGCCTGTTGAAAGGCTGAACATCAAAAGCGGACAGTTAAGCTCGATATCTGTAAACGGCGAGGAGATACCGTGCGGCGCGCTTGTGCTTGCGCTTGGACATTCGGCGCACGACACGTTCAAAGAGCTTTTGAAATGCGGAATTGAGCTTGTGCCGAAGGCGTTTTCTGTAGGAGCAAGAATTGAGCATTTACAGTCGGACATTGACAATGCGCTGTATGGGAAATTTGCGGGGCACCCTGCCCTGCCGCCCGCGGAATATGCGCTTTCCTGCCACATAAACGGGCGCGGAGTTTACACGTTCTGTATGTGTCCGGGAGGATTTGTTGTAGCCTCGCAGAACAGCGCGGGAACTGTTCTCACAAACGGCATGAGCAACTTTGACCGTGCAGGAAAAAACGCAAACAGCGCGGTTTTAGTCTCCGTAACGCCCGATGATTTTGACAGCCCGAAAAATCCGCTTTCGGGGGTTGACTTTGTGCACAGGCTGGAAGAAAGGGCGTTTACCCTCGGAAAATCCACAGGCAGAGCGCCCGCAATGCTTACGCGGGAATTTATCGGCAACAGCGGCGCTTTCTCACTTGGAAAGGTAACTCCGACTTATCCTTTAGGAATAGAAAGCGCGGATTTTCGTGAACTGTTTCCCGAATATATTTCGGAAAGTCTTGCCGAAGGTATAAGGCAATTTGACCGCAAAATAAAGGGCTTTTCGGACAATGACAGCGTTCTCACCGCCATAGAAACGCGAAGTTCCTCGCCCGTCAGAATACCGCGAAACGACCTTGGAGAATCCCTTTCGGTCGAAAACCTCTACCCCTGCGGAGAGGGTGCAGGCTACGCGGGCGGCATAATGTCGGCGGCAGTCGACGGGGTGAAAACAGCGGTCAGGATAATGGAGAAGTTCAGGAGAGAATAAACGTTTCGAGGTTAACCAAACGTTGTTGGTGAATCTTACCGACCGCTGTCAGTAGACAGTATTCAGTGGACAATGTACAGTATTCATTCCCGCTCTAAGGTTTTTCATACTATAAGCACTTCCCCGAGCCCCCACCAAATGGTGCAATGCGCCCTTTGGAAACCCAAATGCCGCCGCTTGCGCGGCGGTCGAATAGAGGAAACGCTGTTTGCTTTTCCTCCAAACTCAACCACTAATAAAAAACTTTTTAGGAGTTTACTATGACCATTAACGAAAAACTTGCAAAAGAATTTAATCTGCGCCTTGAACAGGTAGACAACACCATCGCTCTCATCGACGACGACAAGACTATTCCTTTCATTGCGCGCTACAGAAAGGAGCAGACAGGCTCGCTTGACGACACCGTCCTACGCGAACTTTCCGACAGGTTAAACTACCTCAGAAATCTCGAAAAGCGTAAAGAGGAAATTTCCGCGTCTATCACTGAACAGGACAAAATGACCGACGAAATTGCCCTCGCAATTTCCAACGCCGAGACCCTCGTAGAAGTCGAGGACATTTACCGCCCGTTTAAGCCCAAGCGCAAAACACGCGGTTCTGTCGCACGCGAGAAAGGTCTTGAACCGCTTGCTGAAATCCTTCTTGAACAGAACACCGCCGTTGACCCAAAAGCAAAAGCAGAAACTTTTGTAAATGAGGAAAAGGGCGTAAATTCCGCAGACGAAGCAATTCAAGGCGCAATGGACATAATTGCCGAAGACCTCTCCGACAATGCCGAATTGCGCAAGAAAATACGCGAGGAAATATTCGCACACGGAATTATCTCGTCAATTGCGTCATCTGAAGAATCTAATGACGTTTACAAAAACTATTTTGAATATTCCGAGCCTGTAGGCAAAATCGCAGGACATAGAGTTTTAGCGCTTGACAGAGGCGAAAAAGAAGAGGCGCTGAAAGTTTCGGTGTCGCTTGAAGAGGGCGTAGGAGAAAAGATGTGCATTAAGGAGCTTGTCAAGAACACGAGTCTTTGCGGAGAGCTTGTGCGCAGCGCCTGTGAGGACAGCTACAAGCGCCTTATTTTCCCGTCAATTGAACGCGAAGTCAGAAACGAGCTTACCGCAAACGCCGCAGAGGGCGCAATAAAAGTTTTTGCCTCAAATCTTCGTCAGCTTATCATGGCGCCGCCCGTTAAGAATACCGTAACGCTCGGACTTGATCCGGGATATGCTCACGGCTGCAAATGCGCGGTAGTTGACAGCACGGGAAAAGTGCTTGATACGGCTATAGTTTATCTTACCCGCTCCAAGGGCGAGGCTGAAACGGCGAAGAAAATACTCTCCGCAATGATCGAAAAACACCACGTTTCCACAATTGCGATAGGCAACGGCACTGCCTCGCGCGAGACGGAGCAATTTACCGCCGATATGCTGAAATCAATTTCCGACAACGTAAAGTACATGGTGGTATCCGAGGCGGGAGCGTCGGTCTATTCCGCGTCTAAGCTTGCCGCGGAGGAGTTTCCTGATTATGATGTGTCACTAAGGAGCGCAGTTTCCATTGCGCGCAGACTTCAAGACCCGCTCGCGGAGCTTGTTAAAATTGACCCCAAAGCAATAGGCGTAGGACAATACCAGCACGATATGCCCAAAGCAAGGCTGGACGACGCGCTGAAGGGCGTTGTCGAGGACTGCGTAAACGCGGTTGGAGTTGATTTAAATACCGCGTCTTATTCCCTGCTGTCTTACATTTCGGGGATAAATTCGGCGGTAGCTAAAAACATTGTCGCTTATCGCGAGGAGAACGGAAAGTTTACCGACCGAAAACAGCTATTGAAAGTCAAGAAATTAGGTGCGAAAGCTTTTGAACAGTGCGCGGGATTTCTGCGCGTTTCCGACGGCAAGAACCCCCTCGACAACACGGGAATACACCCAGAAAGCTATGAAACCGCAAAACTGCTTATGGAAAAGAGCGGGATAACAGCCGACGAGCTCGGAAAAGCGGAAATTATCCGCGATAAACTTAAAAGCGTAAAGCTCAAAGGCATTGCCGAGGAAACGGGCACGGGACTGCCGACCTTGCAAGACATAGCAAAAGAGCTTGAAAAGCCGGGACGCGACCCGCGCGACGAACTGCCACCCCCACTTATGAGAAGTGGCGATGTTATGGAGCTTAAAGACTTAAAGCCCGGAATGGAACTTATGGGAACGGTGCGCAACGTCGTTGATTACGGTGCGTTTGTGGATATAGGCGTTCACGAGGACGGACTTGTGCATATCTCGCAGCTTGCGGACAGGTTTGTAAAAAATCCGTTTGACGTTGTAAAGGTCAATGACGTAGTAAAAGTAAGGGTGCTTGAGGTCGACCTAAAGCGCGGGAGAATTTCGCTTTCAATGAGGAGCAATAAACAATAAAAATGAATATCAAGGCAAAAAAACTGTCCTGCCTTTTGGCTGTATTGTTTGCGGCGGTACTGCTCTTGGGCGGGTGCAAAACAAATGATAAACCAGATACAAATGACATTATCATTTTATATACAAATGACGTACATTGCGCGGTTGACGACGACATCGGCTACGCGGGGCTTGCGGCATACAAACAAAAGTGCGAGGAAAGCACGCCTTATGTCACGCTGGTAGACTGCGGAGACGCTCTGCAAGGAAACGCCATAGGAACAATCTCCAAGGGTGAATATCCCGCGGAGCTTATGAACCGCGCGGGATATGACTTCGCGGTACTCGGAAACCATGAGTTCGATTATGGCATGGAGCAGATAGACAAACTTATGAAGCTTAGCGGCGCGCAGTATCTTGGCTGTAATATAAGCTGCACGGGAAATGATAAAGCGGCGTTTCTGTCACGCCTTTTACCATACAAGATAGTTTCCTACGGCGAAGTGAAAGTTGCCTTTATCGGTGTATCAACTCCCGAGAGCATAGTAAAATCCGTTCCCGCTTACTTTTGTGATGAGAACGGGAACTACATATACGACTTCTGCGGAGAAAGCGGAGAGAAATTATACGATTGCGTGCAGGAAAACGTGGACGCCTGTCTTAAAGACGGCGCGAATTATGTCATAATACTTGCACATCTCGGAACGGATATGTCCTCATCGCCGTTTACATCGCGTGAACTTATTGCAAATACAAAGGGTATAGACGCCGTTCTGGACGGTCATTCACACAGCGAGATATCCTGTGATATTGTCAAAAATGCAGACGGCGAGAATGTGCTTTTGTCCTCAACGGGAACGGGTCTTAACAATATCGGCTGTCTTACTATAACCGCAAACGGGAATATCCAAACGGGGCTTGTCGGAGAATATCCTGACAAAGACAGCGAAATGTCAAGCTCTATAGAAAATATGGAAGATAAGTTCAATGCCGAGCTTAATAAAAGCATAGCCGTTTCGGAAGTTGCGCTTACGACCGTTTCCGATTCAGGTATGCGCCTTATCAGAAACAGGGAAACCAACCTCGGAGATTTCTGCGCGGACGCTTATCGGGCTGTATCGGGGGCGGATATCGCTATAGTAAACGGCGGCGGCATTCGCGCGGATATTTCCGCGGGAGAGATAACCTACGGGGATATTCTGGACGTACACCCCTACGGAAATTCCCTCTGTGTAGCAAAGGCAACGGGACAGGAAATACTCGACGCTTTGGAAATGGCGAGCCGTTTCTGCATGCAAAACCCCGATGACGGGGAAAATGCGGTCGGAGAATGTGGAGGCTTTTTGCAGGTATCGGGTCTTAAATACAGTATTGACACTTCTGTCATATCAACGGTAGAAACCGACGAACAGGGAAATTTTCTCTCCTGTGGGAACAGCCGCAGAGTAAAGGACGTTATGGTCCTTGACGAGAGTGGGAACTATAAGGAGCTTTTGCCGTACAAAATATATACTGTAGCGTCTCACAACTACCTTATCAAAGAGGGCGGTGACGGGCTGAATATGTTTATTGACAATGAGCTTACAACTGATGAGGGAATGACGGACTATGAGATACTTATGACTTATCTCACGGACGGACTAAACGGCGCTGTGGGAGATGAATACGCTCTGCCACAGGGACGGATAGAGGTAAAATAAACAGTTCGGAAAGGCAAAACAATGCAGATAGAAATAAAAGAAGGTCATGACTCAAGCTCGTATTTCTGGATAGAGCCTGCAAAGGTAAAGCCTTGCGAGAGGATAGGCGAAGATGAAATTGAGTACAGATACGCTTACAGAATTTCAATTGAAGAAGGCGACGTTGAGTGCTTTTTGCAATATTTCTTCTATAAATATTTCGACACTTCCCTTCCCTACAATATAAACAGGCATGACGGGTGTATGTATGTTAGAGACAGATTTGACAAAGTCGCGTTTGAGTGGAATTTAGAGTCGAATTTTTACACCTATGTTCAGACCGAGCGTATGTGCAGTGAGATAGAATGGGCGGCGGACGCGCTTGAAAATGATTTCAACAACCCTTATCTTGAACCGATAATGAAGAGCTATTCTATCTTCTATATGACCGACCGCGACGACCCCGACCACATAGCGGGACTTACAAGCCCCGTAACAATAAAGCGCAACATCAGTTGTGTGGTTGATTTTTACAGGCGGTTCACGGGGTATATAAGAAACATGATGAAAGAAAATCCCGATGTTGAGCTTATATCAATTATGGGACCGTAGGCGGGTTGGCAGTTGACAGTAGACAGGGTACAGTAATATCTAAGTCAGTTTGCTGAATTTGGCGTATAAAAAAGCCGCTAGGGTTCAACTCTAACCTCTTACCTCTAACCTCTTACATCTAATAGGTGGTGAAATTATGAAAAAATTTGAAGTATCTCATGCCCCGTATTTTATCAAACCGATAACAATAGCTCTCGTATTGTTCTGGATAGTCGTCGCTATTGTATTAATCAACACCTTAGAGGAAATTCAAGCGCTTGCGCTGTTATTACTGATATTGTTGGCTGTCTGGCTGATAATCGCTGTTATGACCTGCGTCTGGACAACCATTGAATACGACAGCGAAAAGATAAGCTGGAAATGGCTCTGGCTCAGGTATACGGTGAATTTCAATGAAATGGACAGCGTTTACTATACGGTGGTTTCCGAATTTACGCGCGTCGGCTATAACAGCCGCCTTGAAATCGTTTTCAAAGTGAAGGACATGGAATTAAAACTGAACGACCGCATCGAGACCGAGGACATCGAAAACTGTATCAACGGCAGATCCTCCGACGTTCGGCTTATGGCGCTGTACAAGTTTATTGAAAATATCTTCCCCGAAAAAGCCAAGGGATTTGTGCGGGCAGACGATAGAGAATAAGCAGAGGGTAGAGATGACAGCGCGGACGCGAAAAATAAAGTGTTCTCTTTGTCGTTATCCATTTGTAGAGCACAGTTACACAGTAAAAAGTTGTATAATTAAACTTAATTTCCTTTTTAACAAATATTAACTAAAAAACAAAATTCCCGACCGCGGACAGGTCGGGAATATCTTTTTTAAAGGAAAATTTTAAGCGGGTTTAATGCTGAATAACGCTCTTAATTCAGCTTAACTTCTTCCCTGGTTTTCAGAGCCTTTTTTCGCTTTGATATTACCGCTAAAACAATGATACTGACTAGCGAAACAATCGAAATTATCTCAGAAACAATACGAATCGTTGTCGGAGAATGCTTGACGGTAATTTCCCCGCTCGCTCCGCGCAGATCTACCTTTACAAGTCCGTGTTCGGACATTGTTATTTCAAGCGGATCTCCATTTTCATCATACGCTTTATAACCTTTATACCAGATATACGGCACTATTGCATATTCGGCAGTCTTGTCAAGCTCAAATGTGAGCGTTCCGTTTATTCGCGTACAGTCCTCGTAAATGCCGTTGTCAAGTTTTACTCTGTCTCCCATTGCCATAACTTGGTTTACTCCTTCGCGGTTTGCCGCGCGCGGTAGCCATTCGCCGCAGCCAATAGAGCAAGTCTTGGAGACATCGCTGTAATAATCGTTTTCATACGCATTTTCCGTGTGCGAAACTACCGTTGCCTCGGCATGAACTCCCGCTATAAGCATACAAATACCGGTAATCAGTACAAGAGTGATCTTTGTCGATTTTGTATACTTGGCGATACAGTATACATATACCGTTCCGGCAATTACAAGAAAGATCTGTGCAAACAGGAAAAATCTCCACGGAAACTGCATAAAATTCAGAACTTTGGATAAATATTCCCATGGAACAAGCGTCGTCGACAAAACAGAAAGTACTATACCCAGTATCAATAAAACATCTGCCAGAACAAAAATATCCTTGCGCTTTTGTGTTTTCTCATCTATTATGCAACTTTTATAAATAGGAGAACTTTTTGTAATAAAAATTCTCGGAACGCAAAGCAGATAAATAGGAAATTTCATTCCCGCGATACCGTTATGCATTATTTCCCTGAACAAGCCGTAGAACGGAACAGCGTAATCTATTGTGTTATACGCAGATTTCTGAACAGACATTTCGCATGACGTGAAAAGTTCTAAAAACGGTAGCCAGTAGAATGTTGTAACAGCGACTGAGCACAAAGCCGTTATAAAAAGCCTAGGTAGCTTTTTGCGGTCGCTTATTATGCGCTTTATAAAAAATGCCGAAATGACTATAGTCAATATCAGAGCAAGCAGGGTCGAAATAGAATGACTTAACAATAATCCGACAAAGCCTATGGACAAGATATACGGCTTTTTAAATTCGCCGAAAATAAAATCGTACAGCCCGTATAAAACAAGCGGCAGAAATACACCCGCCAATATCTCTCCGAGCGCAAAACGCGTTATGATGTTGTCAATACGGTATGTTGACAATACGTATAATACTGCCGCCATAGTACCGCAGATATCGCTTTTTGTAACATCACTCATGAAAATGTACATAAAGCAATATGCCAGAACATTGCACAAGATGAGGAAAACCGTCATACTTTCGCCTATACTGCCACCGGCGATCCTTAAAAGCGCTGGAATGAACAAAAATATTTCTGGATAAGAAAATCCCGCATAGCCTCCCCCGCCGAAATAGAGGTAATCAATGCCCGTAAAAAGATTATTGTTCTCAATATTATATTTCAATGCCTCAACGCGAAGATAGTGATACGCATAATCATGACCGACTAAAGGTCGGTCAAACGGATACAGGTATGATATAAGACACATGTTTGAAACAATCAAACACAATATACAAAGTATTTTTGAATTATTTTCGCGCAGCCATGATAAAATTTTATTTTTTACTTTTGACATTTTTACTCCTTTGAGGTAAGAGGTAAGAATTCAAATCAAGAGGCTTTATGTTGAATATAACGTAATAAATAGAAATAAGAGGCTAGGGTTTAAATTCTAACCTCTTACTTCTGATGGCGGAGAGGAAGGGATTCGAACCCTTGTGGGATTGCTCCCAAACGGTTTTCAAGACCGCCTCGTTATGACCACTTCGATACCTCTCCATTTAGAACTCTATCTACTCAACTTTTGTATTATAACACAAACTCTTCGATTTGTCAAGGGGTAATTTCAAAAAAAGAGGCTAGAAACTAGAGGTTAGAATTGTAGTTCTAACCTCTATCTTCTTTTATAGCAAAACTTTTATCCAAGCCAAACACCTTTCGGTTTGAACTCTTACCTCTTATTTCTTTACTCTATTTCTCCAATTGCTCCGCTATCCGCAACAGTCTGTTGTATTTTTCAACACGCTCCGAGCGCGATGGTGCGCCTGTTTTAATCTGCATTGTATTCAACGCCACAGCAAGGTCCGCAATAAAGGTATCCCCCGTTTCTCCCGAACGATGTGAGACAATGGCGGTATAATGCGCTTTGTGGGCGGTGTTTATGGCTTTTATCGTTTCGGTCACCGTGCCTATCTGATTAAGCTTTATAAGCACCGAATTTGCACAGCCGAGCGAAATTCCCTTTTCTATTCTGCTTACATTCGTCACAAACAAATCATCGCCTACAAGCTGAATTCTATTTCCAAGTGTTTTCGTCAGCCTTTGCCAGCCCTCCCAGTCTTCCTCGTCAAGCGCGTCCTCTATTGAAATTATCGGGTATTTGTTGACGAGACTTTCCCAGTGTTTAATAAGCTCGTCCGAAGTAAAACGCTGCTGCGATTTCGGGAGAAGATACTCGCCCGTTTTGTCGGTCTTCCACTCGCTTGCCGCGGCGTCGAGGGCTATTTTGAAATCCTTGTCGGGCTTGTACCCCGCTTTTTCAATTGCATTAAGAATACACTCTATCGCCTCTTCATCGCTTTTTAAATCGGGAGCATATCCTCCCTCATCTCCGACCGAGGTTGCCAGAGAACGCGATTTTAAAAGCTTTCCGAGGGAATGAAACACCTCCGAACACTGACGCAGCGCCTCTTTAAAACAGCCTGCACCGACGGGCATTATCATGAACTCCTGGACGTCAACGGTATTTGTCGCATGCGCGCCGCCGTTTAAAATATTCATCATAGGCACGGGCAGCGACATTGCACCTACTCCCCCCAAAAAGCGGTAAAGCGGTATACCGAGAGATTTTGCGGCGGCTCTTGAACAGGCTATAGATACGGCAAGAATTGCATTTGCGCCGAGCTTTGACTTGTCGGAAGTTCCGTCTGCCTTTATCATTGCATTGTCAATTGCGGCGATGTCGGTTATATCAAGTCCCGAAACAACGGCGTTTATGGTTTCGTTTATATTCATAACGGCAGTTTTAACGCCCTTTCCGCCATAGCGCTGCATATCGCCATCGCGCAGTTCAAGCGCCTCGAACCTGCCTGTTGATGCGCCGCTGGGAGCTTTTCCGAGGGCTACTGTCCCGTCGGACAAACAGACCTCGGATTCTACCGTTGGGTTTCCCCTGCTGTCAAGAATTTCCCGTCCTTTAACTTTTTCAATTTTTACCATAATTTCCTCCCGAATGTTTTTGAAAATAGTTTGGCGGATAAGGGGAGAATTATTCCGTTTATTGCCATTGTTTTCAAAAAAGATGTTAAATATCAAGGGGCAGGAATTAAAAGTTGTCTGCCGCTCAAAACAGCCCCTTGCCTCTAGCATCTAGCCTCTAATTAGTTTGTTCGTCATAGGTCTTGACTTTAAACTAAATTTGTGTTAAAATTAGAGGGTAGAAATTTGTTCCAAAGGCTTGGTGACTTAATGAAAAACGATTTCTCAAAGGGCGCGGTCTGGAAAAATATCCTCTCGCAATCAGTACCGCTCCTGTTTGCACAGCTTATTCAGCTCCTTTACAACGTCGTTGACAGAATTTATATCGGACACCTCGAAGGCATAGGCGATATGGCGCTTACGGGCATAGGTCTGGCGTTTCCGCTGACTACCTTTATCGCCGCGTTTACTAACCTTTTCGGTCAGGGCGGTACTCCCCTTTTTTCAATTGCAAGAGGCGCAGGCGAAGAAAAACGTGCCGAAAAAATCCTCGGACAAAGCTTTATGCTCCTGACAGTAAGCTCAGTCATTATCTGCGTTTTGTGCATGATATTCAGAAAACCCGTTCTATACCTTTTTGGCGCAAGCGATCAAAGTTATGTTTATGCCGACGCGTACCTTAAAATATATCTTCTCGGCACAACTTTTTCAATGCTCTCAACAGGTCTTAACGGATTTATCAATGCACAAGGCTTTCCCAGAACGGGAATGGTAACGATCTTTATCGGCGCGGCTATGAACCTAATTCTCGACCCGATCTTTATTTTCGTGTTCGGAATGGGAGTAGAAGGCGCGGCGCTTGCTACGGTAATAAGCCAGGCGGTTTCGGCGGTCTGGGCGGTGTCTTTCTTTTTCGGCAAGAAAACGCTCTACCGAATCCGAAAAAGTACGCTGATACCCGACCTGCGGCTTATAAAAAGTATTACCGCGCTTGGTCTTGCGGGCTTTATAGTTCAGGCTACAAACTGTATGGTACAGGCTGTCTGCACGAGAACTCTGCGTGAATTTGGCGGTGACCTGTATGTCGGAGTTATGACGGTGATAAATTCGGTGAGGGATATTTTCACGCTACCTATACAGTCGCTCACGGGCGGTTCTCAGCCTGTTATCGGGTACAATTACGGAGCTAGAAAATACGCGCGCGTGCGGCAAGGTATAAGGTTTATGGCGCTTGTTGGAATTGCGTATACGCTTGTTGCGTGGGTGATTGTGCTGATGTTCCCGCATTTTATCGTTTCAATATTCACTTCGGACGAAAAGCTTATAGAGCTTGGATCGCATGCGCTGGGGATATACTTCTTCGGATTTTGCTTTATGGCGTTGCAGTTTACGGGGCAGTCGTCCTTTACGGCTCTGCGCTGTACAAAACGCTCGATATTCTTTTCACTTTTGAGAAAGGCAATAATTGTCGTTCCGCTTACGATACTTCTGCCGAGGCTGGGAATGGGCGCGGACGGAGTATTTGCAGCCGAACCTATATCAAATGTTGTCGGCGGACTTGCGTGCTTTTTGACAATGCTGATAACATTGTACAGAAAGCTGCCGAAGGAAGACGAAGATACTGCGCAATGTACTGAACATTAAACATCATTTGACGTAACCGTAAATACTAACCAAAAACAATCTGATATTTTCCACATAAACGGATACCTTTACTGAATACTGTACACTGTATATTGACAAATCCCCGCTATACAAAGCATAGCGGGGATTGTTGACTAACCTTTAAAAATTTTTAAGCTATATGCAAAAACCAATTTTCGGGAAGTGGCGCATTTTTATGGTTTTGCGCCAGCAAAATTGAAATTTCATTAGGAAATTTCAAAGTAAAAAATATACAATGTTGAACCCCGCTGTAAAACAGCGGGGTTCAATGCATGGTGGGCGCGGGTGGATTCGGACCACCGAAGCGAAACGCAACAGATTTACAGTCTGCCCCCTTTGGCCACTCGGGAACGCGCCCATTTAGATGTAAGATATAAGAAGTAAGAGGTAAGAATTTCTACCAAACACTTACTTTTCGGGAAGTGCGCATTTTTACGGTTTTGCGTCAGCAAAATTGAATTGCCATAAGGGCAATTCAAAGTAAAAATGTCGCAGTGTTGAAAAACACCGCCCGCGGTGTTTTTCAATACGTGGAGCTGGTGGACGGATTCGAACCCCCGACCTGCTGATTACAAATCAGCTGCTCTACCGGCTGAGCTACACCAGCATGAATTCCCAACGACTTTAATAGTATACCATATTTGAAAATGTTTGTCAAGCACTTTTTGAAAAAAATTTTAAATTTAAAAATTTCACGTGTTGACTGTGTTCAACGCTTTGTCAGTGTAAAGTGTATATTTAACAGTAAACAGCTAAGGCATCTGCGATACGGACACCTTTTAGTATTTACTGAACACTTTACACTGTCAACCGCTGACAAGCTTAACGCTCTGTTTTTATTTTCTTCCAATATTCCTCAGCGGCTCTTTCAAGCTTATTATCACCAAAATGGTAGTATACCCTGTCCTTTAAATTATCGGGCAGGTACTGTTGTTTAACATAATGGTTCGGAAAATCATGGGGATAAAGATAATTCTGACCGCGTACCTCTGCGTCTTCACCATCGCAATGCTTGTTCTGCAAATGGCGCGGGAAATCTCCCACAGCGCCGTTCTTAACGTCAGCGAGCGCCTCATTTATGGCGTTATATCCACTGTTTGACTTTGGCGAGGTCGCGAGAAGTATGACCGCGTCTCCAAGCGGTATACGCGCCTCGGGGAGCCCTAATTGCATAGCGCTATCAACACAAGCCTTTACTATAGGGATAGCCTGAGGATAAGCAAGCCCTATATCCTCTGAGGCTATTACAAGCAGCCGCCTGGAAAGCGATATGATATCTCCCGCGTCTATAAGCCTTGCAGCATAATGGAGCGCGGCGTTTTCGTCAGAACCTCTTATGGATTTCTGCAATGCCGACAAGAGGTCATAATGCTGGTCTCCGTCGCGGTCATAGCGCATGTTGCTGCGCTGGGTAAGCTCTTTCGCAAGCTCAAGGTCTACCCTGCCGTCAACTGCCGAAATTGCGCAAAGCTCAACGGTATTAAGGCATTTTCTCACATCGCCGCCTACGCCGTGGCAGATGTAATTTACTACTTCATCGGAAACCTCATAATTTACGCCGTTTTCTCTCGTCATCTCCGCAAATCCGCGCCTTACGGCTTTTTCAAGCTCCGAGGGCTCTACGGGTTTAAACTCAAACACAGTACAGCGCGACAATATAGCGTTGTAGATATAAAAATAAGGGTTTTCCGTCGTAGAGGCTATAAGCGTTATAGAGCCGTCCTCGATATATTCAAGAAGGCTTTGCTGCTGCTTTTTATTGAGATACTGTATCTCATCGAGATAAAGCAATATCCCGTTGTTTCCGAGAAATGTGTTTATTTCTCCGACTATTTCTTTTATATCAGAAGTCGACGCGGAAGTTCCGTTCAGCTTATGGAGCCGCATATTCGCGGAATTTGCAATTATGCGCGCGATAGTTGTCTTTCCTACGCCGGACGGACCGTAGAAAATCATATTCGGAATTTTTCCCGAATTTATTATTTTTAAAAGCGGTTTATTTTCACCGATGAGATGAGGCTGTCCGACAACGTCGCTTAGCGTTTCGGGACGTATTTTATCAGCAAGCGGCATTTTATTTCTTTCTGTGCTCCGCAAGAAGTGCGTCTATTTTTGCGTGGGGATCGATAAGACTGCTGACGGAGATGTCATGATTTAATGAGGCGATAAAGTACGCCATGTACTTTGACACGTCAACTTCTTTGAACCACTCGCGCTTTTTAAGCTCCGGAGAACGGTATGTAAGATTAGTTCCGAATACGGCGTCGATCAGTCCCTGCTCATATGCTTTGTCAAATTCTTCAAGACCGTTTGTAAAGATAGCGTATGTAGCATAAGCAAAGAACTGCTTTGCATTGCGCTTTTTAAGCTCACGCGCTACCTCAAGCATACTCTCTCCGCTCGAAATAATGTCGTCCGCAACAAACACTGTCTTTCCCTCAACGGAAGTTCCGAGGTATTCATGTGCAACTATAGGATTTCTGCCGTTTACTATTGTAGAATAATCACGGCGCTTATAGAACATTCCCATTTCTACTCCCAAAACGGAGGCGTAGAACATATTTCTGTTCAGAGCACCCTCGTCGGGGCTGATTATCATAAAGTTATCTTTATCGACTATGAGGTCGGGAAAGGCGTTGAACATTGACTTTAAGACCTGATATGACGGTATGACATTGTCAAAGCCCATAAGCGGGATAGCGTTGCAGACGCGCGGGTCATGAGCGTCTACAGTAATAAGATTTTCTACGCCCATATCCTGCAATTCCTGGAGCATAAACGCACAGTCAAGGCTCTCGCGGTATGAGCGTCTGTGCTGTCTTCCGCCATATAAAAGCGGCATAATAACGTTTATTCTGTGAGGCTTTCCCGATGCCGCCTGGATTATGCGCTTTAAATCGGAATAATGGTCGTCGGGAGACATATAGTTCACATTGTCGAAATACTTGTACTTTATGCTGTAATTTCCCACGTCAACAAGAATGAACAGATCTTTTCCGCGGACGGTGTTTTTGATAAGTCCCTTTGCGTCGCCCGAGGCAAATCTCGGACATTCCGCCTCTATCATATAGTTATAGGACGGCTTTCCGTTTCTGGTGCTCCATTTAGTAAGATAGCCGTTTATCCTCTGGGCAAGCTCCTCGGTTCCGTTCATCGCGATAAGTCCGAGAGGGGCTACCTCGTTATATTCCTTATAAAGAACCTCTGTGTTTTTAACAGTCGTCATTTTTGTCCTTCCTTTTCGATCCGTTTTGTCGCTTTGCAGTAACATCACATTTCCGAAAGTCTGTCGCGTACTTCCATAAGCGCAAAACCGAGAAAATTTGTTCCCTTCCAAAAAAACGGATTTTCAATGTTATTGTCGTTTTCAGCCATACCTATGCCCCATATCCTGTCAAGAGGAGATGCCTCAACAAGAACTCTGTTCCCCGTACCGAGCAGAAATGCCTTTAGTTCCTCGTTCTGCGAGAACTTGGCAATATTCCCCTCGATAACGATCTGACAGCATTTCTCGTCCCAACGTTTCTGAACGAAACCCGAAACTTTTCTTCCGAGTTTTTTATATTCGCCGGGATTAGTGGCAGACATAATTTCCGAAAACGTTTTCTTGTCACCGAACATAAGCGCTTTCTGAGACATCATATACTGCTCTGCGGTATGGTATTCCACGCCGTCAACAGTGAATTTACAGTCCCACCACTGACTGAAACAAGCCTTTGAAACTCTTTGGTCATATTCGGGGTTTCCGCTCCAGAAGAACACATATTTTAAGCGTTCTCCCGAAACGAAAAGCTCTCGAACATAATTCAGATCATATTTCATCACTCGTAAAGCGGATATTTCTTAGTAAGCTCGGTTACCATAGAGCGAACCTTTTCGGCGTTGCCCTCGAAATCCTTTGCCACAAGATAAATGCACTCGCCGATTATCTTCATATCGTCCTCTTTAAGACCTCTCGTTGTTACAGCGGGAGTTCCTATGCGGACACCGCTCGTATAAGCAGGCTTTTGCGGGTCATTCGGAATTGCGTTTTTGTTTACGGTAATGTAAACCTCGTCGAGCTTTGTTTCAAGCTCCTTGCCCGTGATATTGAACGGACGAAGGTCAACAAGCATAAGGTGATTGTCCGTACCGCCCGAAACGAGGTCGAAACCTTTTTCAAGCAGAGTATCAGCCAGAACCTTTGCGTTCTTTACTATCTGCTCACCGTATGCCTTAAATTCAGGCTTTAACGCCTCGCCGAAACAAACTGCCTTTCCCGCTATGACGTGCATAAGAGGGCCGCCCTGAGTTCCGGGGAAAATAGCCGAATTTATTTTCTTTGCAAGATACTCGTTATTTGTGAGTATAAGACCGCCGCGAGGTCCACGGAGAGTTTTATGAGTGGTAGTGGTTACTATATCAGCATAAGGAACGGGGCTTAAATGCTGTCCTGTTGCTACAAGACCCGCGATGTGCGCCATATCTACCATAAGATATGCGCCGACCGCTCTCGCTATCTGCGAAAGCTTTACGAAATCAATTGCGCGGGGATAAGCAGACGCGCCTGCGACAATGAGCTTAGGCTTGCACTTATTAGCCTGCTTGTACAGCTCCTCATAGTCAATAAAGCCTTCGTCGTTCGTTCCATAGGGAACGAAGTTAAAATACTTTCCCGAAATGTTTACGGGAGAACCGTGGGTAAGATGTCCGCCGTGTGCAAGGCTCATTCCCATAACGGTATCGCCCGGCTGTAAAAGCGCAACATAGACCGCCGTGTTTGCCTGTGCGCCCGAATGTGCCTGGACATTCGCAAACTTTGCGCCGAAAAGCTTTTTCGCGCGCTCTATTGCGATATTCTCGACAATATCTACATCTTCACAGCCGCCGTAATAGCGCTTTCCGGGATAGCCCTCCGCATATTTGTTTGTAAGGACGCTGCCCATTGCCGCCATAACAGCGGGAGAAACGATATTCTCGCTCGCTATAAGCTCAAGATTGCGTTTCTGACGCGCAAGCTCAAGACCCATTGCGTCGGCAACTTCCTTGTCATACTGTCCGAGAAAGCCGATAGTATCCACCAAATCGTTGTACATAAAAATCTCCTTTTTCAAGAAATTGACCAAGCAGTTTTGCTCAGATCATCATAGAATAATTTTACCATAAAATCAACTTTATTTCAACCGCTTTTTTAAATTTTTCCAAAGATCAGACAAATTCCGCTATTTTGTCGCCCATTTCCGAGCAGGAAACAAGTTTCATACCCTCGCTCATGATGTCGCCCGTGCGGAAACCGTTTTCAAGCACGCTGTTGACTGCGTTTTCAACTGCGTCAGCCTCTTTGTCCATTTTGAACGAATAGCGCAGCATCATTGCGGCGGAAAGAATAGTAGCTATGGGATTTGCCTTGTTCTGACCTGCGATATCGGGCGCAGAGCCGCCACTCGGCTCGTAAAGTCCGAAACTCGTTTCGTTCATTGACGCTGACGCCAACATTCCGATAGAGCCAGTTATCATTGACGCCTCGTCCGACAGTATATCACCGAACATATTTTCGGTCACCATAACGTCAAACTGCGCAGGGTCTTTTACAAGCTGCATTGCAGAATTATCCACGAGCATATGTTCTAAAGTAACTTCGGGATATTCCTTCGCCACTTCTTCAACTACTTTTCTCCAAAGGCGCGAGCTGTCGAGGACATTTGCCTTATCGACGCTCGTTACTTTCTTTTTCCTCTGCATTGCAACGTCAAAAGCCTTTTTCGCAATTCTGCGTATTTCGTTTTCGTCATATTTCAGCGTGTCAATAGCTGTCATAACGCCGTTTACTTCTTCGGTCTTACGTTCGCCGAAATAAAGTCCGCCCGTAAGCTCGCGCATAATGAGCATATCAAAGCCCTTGTCCGCTATTTCCTTTTTCAGCGGGCAAGCCTCGGAAAGCTGTTTATAAAGCACACAGGGACGAAGATTTGCGAAAAGTCCTAATGCTTTTCTAAGTCCTAAAAGCCCTGCCTCGGGGCGAAGATTTGCGGGGAGTTTATACCACGGAGATGTGGTGGTATTACCGCCTATCGAGCCCATTAAAACAGCGTCGGACGCTTTACAGCGGGCAATGGTTTCGTCCGTGAGCGGAACGCCGTTTGCGTCAATAGAACAGCCGCCCATAAGGAGCTGTTCGTAATTGAACTTATGACCGAATTTTTCCGCGACCTTATCAAGTACCTTCATAGCCTCTGTTACTATTTCGGGTCCTATGCCGTCGCCTTTGATAACAGCAATATTCTTTTCCATCGGGAATTACCTCTTTTCATTTATATTCTTCGAGAAACTCGGGCGGTACTGCCTTTGTCAGCCACACGCCGTTTTCCGAGATCCAGAACTTATATCCGCGCTTGTACATTTCGCCCGTTTTGACAACGAACACAAAGGGCTTTCCGTGTCTTTTGCCCACTTTTACGGCGGTTTCAAAATCTTTTGAAAGATGAACATACAGCCGCGACATAGGCTTTAAGCCTTCGCTTTTTATTGACTCGGAAAATCTCTCTCCCGTGCCGTGAAAAAGTATTTCGGGAGGAACAACCTCTTTAAGCTCCACGTCTACGTTTACCGAGTGACCTTGGTTTGCGCGGATCTTTGTTTTATCATCGTTAAAGGAATACCGTCCTTTTTCATCGGTGCGGACTATTTCCTCAAGTGTTTCCATATCAATTGAATGTCCGCTTTGGTTTATTCCGTCTATAAGCTCCCCAACATTTGCCCAACCGTTTTGGTCGAGCGAAATGCCGATAGTTTCGGGCTTATGTCGCAGAATAAGCGCAATAAACTTACTAAGCTCGGTCAGACTTTTCATTTTTTGATAGAATTCAGCAGTCCGCCCTTATTTATAATGTCCTTTATAAATTCGGGGAACGGCAGAGCCTGATATGTCTTATTCTTTGTGATATTTGTTATAACGCCACTGTCGAAGTCAATTTCTACTTCGTTTCCGTTTTCAATATCCTTTGCTGCCTCGTCACATTCAAGAATAGGCAGACCGATGTTTATAGAATTGCGGTAGAAAATTCTCGCGAAAGTAGACGCTATTACACAACTTATTCCGCTCGTCTTTATCGCTATGGGAGCATGCTCACGTGAACTTCCGCAACCGAAATTCATATTCGCAACGATTATATCGCCTTCTTTAACGTTCTTTACAAAATCCTTGTCGATGTCCTCCATACAATGAGCGGCAAGCTCCTTATGGTCGGCGGTGTTCAGATAACGCGCGGGAATAATTACGTCCGTATCGACGTTATCTCCGTATTTATGTACAATTCCGTGTGCTTTCATTTCAATTCTCCTTCATTTCAAAATCAATACATTTTCTTTCAGCCGTAAACGGTCTGACATAACCGTCCGCGATTTTAACATGCTCGGGGTGGACAGAATATGCTTTGAGCGCGTTAAAATCAGAAAACGTGCTGTCAAGCATAAGGTCGCCGTTTGAGGTGGGAAGTGTGTCGGTTATTACCTTTATGTCAAGAAGTCCGTCTATCTTCCCTTTTAAGCTCTCCAGTCCCTCTTTTATAAGCCTTTTGCGCTCGGCTTTTTTCGTTTCGGGCATTTCCTTTAAAGTCCAGATAATAACGTGCTTTACCATTATTCAAACTCTCCCGAAATATAACCCTTTATCGCGCTTGCC